>REDL01000058.1 GCA_007693505.1 Desulfovibrionales bacterium
CCTCGGAGCCATGCAGAATCGGCTCGCCAACACCATCACCAACCTTTCCATCCAGGCTGAAAACCTGATGGCCGCTGAATCCAGAGTATCCGACGCCGATATCGCCTTGGAAATGACTACCTTTGTCCGCAACCAGATCCTGACCCAAAGCGCGGTGGCCATGCTTGCCCAGGCCAACTCCCTGCCCAGGATGGCCATGCAAGTGATTCAAGGGTAGCTGTCACTTGAGGGTGCCAGGAAAATTGTTCTTGGACAATTTTCTCGTTCAAATTCAGTCATTCCTGGCACTGGATGTGCATTTCCAGAGGAAACCGGCAGTGTTTTCCGCCGGGCGACCTCCTTTAAACGCATATCCAGGCGGCACAGGCATGTTACAGGCGCGACGAGCGACAGAATCCATTGGGCCGGAACAGGCCAGGGACAGATTGCTGGCGTCTTTGGGCCTGGGTTTCAATCCGTTTTCCATTGCCATCAACCAGGACAGCTATTATGAAACCGCGGCCACCCGCCGGATCATGGAGCTGATCGTCTATGGTGCGGAGACCCGCAAAGGGTTTTTGCTGCTCAGCGGCGAAGTGGGGGTGGGGAAGTCCTCCCTGCTGTTGCGGTTGCTGGCCCGGCTGAAAGCCCGGGGTATGGTCACGGCCATGGTGGTCAATTCCCTGCTGGACAAGCGGGAGCTGCTGGAAAGCATTTGCGCGGATTTCGGCTTGAAGCACCGGCCCGGATTGACCACGTCCCACCTGCTGATCGTTCTGCACACGTTTCTTTTGCATCACTTTAAGAAAGGGCGAAATTGCGTCATCCTGGTGGACGAGGCCCATCATCTGGGATTCGAGGCCCTGGAATCCCTGCGCATGTTGGCCAATCTGGAAACCGGCGGGGTGAAGCTGGTCCAGGTGGTCATCTGTGGTCAGCCGGAACTGCGGGAAGAGTTGCGAACCCCTCGGTTGCGTCAATTCGCCAGCCGAATCAGTATTGCCGCTGATCTTCCGGCATTGTCCAGGGCCGAGACCGGCGGGTATGTGGAATTCAAACTGGCCCAGGCCGGATCGCAGATTCGGCCCTCGCCCCGGGCCCTGGAATTGTTATGGCAAGCCGCCCAGGGCAACCCCAGGACCGTAAACCTGCTCATGGAGCGCTGTCTATACGCCATGGTGGCCCGAGGGCGAGACGTGATCGACGAGCGGATCATGCAGGCCGCGATCATGGACCTGGATGCCTGTCGCTCGGGATCAGTTTCAAAGACCAGGTCAATGGCCGGAAAACGAACACGCAGGACCGGTCTGAGCGCTGTTCGCGGGCTGGGCACGATACTGACGGCCGTAGCGGCCCTGCTGCTTGGCTGGTTCATCGGCCAGGGCGGGGCGTCATCCCTCTTGGGTGAGCGGTCGCCGGTCGGCTTGGAGCAACCTTTGGCCATGATCGACAGGGCAGAGGAAAAGCCTCAGCTCCGGGATGTCGGCTCCACACTGACGGTGGATGCTCCGGAAGGGATCGAGGAGGCCCGGCGCATGGCGGACAGGGTTCGCAATGTGGGGCTGGAGGTCTGTGTCGTGCCCCGCGAATCCCAGGGGCAAAAGGGATTTGTTCTGGAACTTGGGCGGGGTTTGTCTCAGGACCAGGCCCAGGCTCTGGCCAACCATTACTACCGGTATTTCGCGGACACGGTGTATCTGGAAACGCCAGGGCCGGGGCTGAGCCATTCGGAGCCCCTGTATTGTCCTGAGTAGGCAGGAAGAGGGAACCGCCCGCTACCCACCATTGACCATGCCTTCAACCGATCCCGGAATCATTCATCATGAGCACCGAGCCTCGACGCAAACTGGGTGAAATGTTGGTGGCGGCCGGGCTGGCCAGACCGTCGCACATTGCCTACGCCCTGGTGGTTCAGGAGGCCACCCGGCAGCGGATCGGGGAGGTGTTGTCGTCCTTGGGGCTGGTGGCTGAGAACGACGTCTACACCATGCTGGGTCGCCAGCACGGACTGCCGGTGGTCCAGCTGGCCCGGGACATGCTGGACCTGGACGGCGTGGAGCGGCTGGGCAAGGGGCGCTGTTTGTCCCTGGGTCTGGCTCCGGTCCGGATCAACGGCAAGTCCGCGGTGGTCGGGCCGGAACTGATGGACGAGAGGCGACGCGAGGCCCTGGCCTCGGCCTACCAGCGAGTGCCGCCCTATGCCTTGACCCCTCGGTCCGTTTTCGAGGACGTTCTGGCCGGACATGTGGCTTTCAAAAAGGCTTCCCTGGAAGAGACGCTGCGTCGGGAAATCCAGGCCCTGGCCGAGGACGAGAGCCAGACCCGGGCTCCGGGCGAGTGCATCAACGCCATCCTGCATCTGGCTGCCACCAGCCAGGCCACGGATATTCATTTCCAACCCATGCCCAGCGGCATCGGGGTGGCCTTGCGTGTTGACGGCATATTGCAGCAGCGCCTGCACCTGCCGGCGGAACTGGCCCGAATGATCAACGCCTTGAAATTCAGGGCCGGGATGGACATGGGTGAGCAGCGTCTGCCTCAGGATGGCCGCTTTTCCGTGGAACTCTTCGGCAAGGGCTACGATGTCCGCGTCTCCACAGTGGCCACGCCCTACGGCGAAGACGTGGTCCTTCGCCTGCTGCCCAAGCGGCGGACCGCCCTGACCCTGACCTCCCTGGGCTTTTTTCCCGAGGACCGCAACCGCCTGGAGACGGCGTTTCGCGAACCGGCCGGAGTGGTCATTCTGGCTGGACCCACTGGAGCAGGCAAGTCTACGACCATGGTCGCGGGTCTCAGCTCCCTGGATCTGACCGCCCTGAAAGTGCTCACCGTGGAAAATCCCATCGAGCACGTGGTGCCCATGGCCCGGCAGACCCAGGTGAATACCGAGGCCGGGTATACCTTTGAAACGGCCATGCGCCAGTTTCTGCGCCACGACCCGGACGTGATCCTCGTTGGGGAGATCCGGGATACGGCCACGGCCCGCACGGCCATGACCGCGGCCCTGACCGGACACCTGGTTCTGACCACGGTCCATGCCACCACGGCTGCCGGGGTTCTGGCCCGGCTACGCACGTTTGATATCGACCCGCTGACCATGGCCGAAACCCTGGTCAGCATTGTCAGTCAGCGTCTTGTCCGGGTTCCCTGTCCGCGATGTGGCGCCAAACGATCCGGGTACCAGCAACCGGCTCCTGATGTGGTGGAAGCGGGAAACGAGGGCGCTCTTGAATGCGCGGACTGTTCCGGTACCGGCTACAAGGGGCGCACGGTGATTTATGAAATCTTGGATTTTGATGCCGGACTCAAGGCCCTGGTGCTCAGCGGCGCGTCTCCGGAAGATCTGGTGACCGCGGCCCGACAACGTGGCTTCCTGGGCATGCTTGAGGTCGGTCGCAAGAAGGTGGCCCTGGGCCAAACCACCCAGGAGGAGTTGCGCCGGGTTTTGGGGCGTACAGCTGATGCCTCGCCACCCGGGTAATCCAGGCTTCATCGCGGTCGGAATCGGAATCGGAATTGGCATCGGGATTCAGACAGGCAATCATGACACGTTTTATGTCGACGCCGACGCTGTATCGATTCGGAATTTGAAATGGAAAGCAGGCAGGAAAGGCGGATAATGGCTTCGTATAGGTTTCATCGCTTGACGGCAGCCGGACTTCCCGAACGGGGAATGCTGCGGCTGGCTTCCGGCGATCCGGTGACCGCCATGGAATATCTGGAACGGGACGGGTCCGTGGTCCTGAAGGTGACCCCTGTCCCCGCCCTGTTCCGCTTCTGGGCCCGGCTGAGTGTCTATGGGTTCCAGGGCGTTTCCCGCTCCGAGACTGCTCAATGCCTGGAAACCCTGGCCGCGTACCTGGCCAGCGGTATTGCCCTGGCCGACGCGCTGGGAGACCTGCGCACCCAAACCAGGGAACCGGAGTTGCGCCAGGTTCTCGGACATCTGCTGGTGGATGTCAGCTCCGGCGTGGCCTTGAGCCGGGCCATGGCCCGGCACGAACACATTTTCAGTCCGGTGACGACGACCATGGTCGGAGTGGGCGAGGAAGTGGGCGAACTGTCGGCCCAAATCAGGGCAGCGGCGGAGCATCTGCGCCATATGGAGGAGATCGCCAAGCTGGCCCGGCGGACCCTGGTTTACCCGGTAATCACTCTCAGCGTGCTGCTGGGGGTGCTTCTGTTCTGGGTTTTGATGGTGGTTCCGGCCCTGGCAGGCACTTTTGAGGATCTGGGCAGGGAGTTGCCCGGAACCATGCGGTTCATGCTGGGCGTATCAGCAATGTTGCACGAGCACGGCCTGGCCTTGGCCATGGCGTTGGGACTGGCCGTGCCACTGCTTTGGCTGACCGTCAAAAAGTCAACGCTGGTCCGTGGCTGGCGAGACAAGCTGTCGATCCGGTTGCCGTTTGTGGGGCCCGTTGTGGCCCAGGCCGCGGCAGCCCGGGCTCTGGAGCTCCTGGGGGTGCTGCTGGGCAATGGAGTGGCGCCGGATAAATCCCTGGATCTGACCTGCAAGGCCACGCACAACGCCCACTACCGGGACATACTGAAACGAGCCCGCCGTCTGATCAGCGGCGGAGTGCCCCTGTCCACGGCTTTGGCCCGGAGCAAGGGCTTTGACGATGCTGCCGTTCGCCTGTTGCATGCCGGGGAGCGTACCGGGCGGCTCAAGGAGCAGTGTGAGGCGGCGGCTGCGGAATATCGGCGACGACTGAGCCATTCGGTGCAAATGCTTTCCAAGATGGTGGAACCAATCTTGCTTGTAGTGCTTACCCTTTTATTGGCTTTTTTCATTCTGGGCTTCCTGGCCCCGATATACCAGACCCTGGGGGGAATGTAGCCAGGGCTGATTTTCGTTAACTTTTCCGATTTCGAGAGCGATTTCGACCCGATCACAATCTCAATGGCGATACGGATACCGGCAATGGAGAACCTGGCATGCACGGCCTTTTGATCCGATCCCTTTGCACGGCACTGGCCGTGGGTGTCCTTTTTGCCGGGGTGTTTTTTGCCCAGTCCGGCTATCGGAATCAGGCCCGGGCCCAGGCAGCGTTGGATCGGGTTCAGCTGGAGCTTGCGGAAATGGAGCGCCAGCGTGTTGCTCTGGAAACGGCTCAAAGGCGCCTGGACCAGGCCGGAATGGTTTTGAGCGGCCTGGGGCCCGTTCCAGGGGCCTGGACCAGCTTCCCCCTGGTGACGCGAGCCGTGCTGGACCAAGAGCAGACGGGCAGGATTCTGGCGTTGCTGGGCCGGCGGGAGGATTGGACCATTTTGCGTACAGAATCCCTGACCCTGCGCCCGGAGTGCGGCCTGGAACCCTGCCAGCAGTTCTTCGTGGACTTGCAGGCCGTGGTTTTCGCTCCGGTTCCGGCCTGGAGTAAACCCCTGGAGGGGCCTTGATGGCCCGGGTATATCTGGAAACCGGGAGTGCCCGGTATCAGATGGACAAGGGCCGGTTGCTGCCAGTGGAGACCTGGGGACAGGGCTTTGCCCACGTCTTTACCACGCATGACCGGGACTGGAGCTTCGGCGTGCTGGAGGTTCAGGGCCCGCTGAAGTTTGCCGAGCCGCTGGTCCGTCGCGTGTTGCGTGAGCGTCGGGAGCTGACCGAGGGCGATCGGCTTCTGCTCTATCGGGTGGTTCGTATGGGTGACCGCCTGCAGGCAGTGTATGGGATCATTTCCGGTGAGCGCTACAATGCCCTGACCCTGGTTCGGGACGAGCATATCGACGGGATGGCGCTGTTCGATGCCGTATCCGTGGTCCTGGGGCTCCTTCAGGGGTGTCGCCCCGGCAGGGCACGGGGCGTGGTCGTGCTGACACCAGGTTCCGCGGTGGTAGGTATCGGGGATTGTCGAACCTGTCACTGGCTGGTGCCCATGGTGGTGCAGGATGGCCGGCTCGAGCCGGTTCTGGAGCGGATCAGGGCCGAGGCGGCCTGGCGAAAGTTGGCCATTCACGGCATCGATCTGGTCCGCGCTCTGGACGATTCCGGGGCCACGGTTCTGCCTGGAGATGCGCGGCAATGGCCAACGCGTGAGGTTCTGCTGGGCAAGGACCGATTCCTCTCCAGCCTGGAGGCCCTGTTTCCCGAGCTGCCCCTGGGGTGCAATCCCATCACCAGGGAAGAACGTCTGTATCGGCCTCTGGAGCGTGCCGAGCCATTGGCCTGGGCCCTCATGGCCATGGCCGGGATCATGTTGTTCGGGGTTGGGTACTGGCAGAAGGAGCAGGCCGCGGAGATCGAAACCCGGACTGTCGCTCTGCGCGGTCAGTTGCAACGGGTGTCCGTACCTGTCCAGGGTGTTTCCTCCGGTGATGCTCCGGCAAAGGGGCTGGCTGCCCATCCATCTTGGGCGGAGCTGCACCGGCTCTCCACAGCCGTGGGCCCGGCTCTGGACCGCCCCCTGGCCGGAGAGGCACTGGCCCGATTGGCCACGGCCAATCAGGGGCTGGGGCGGATTTCCGAAATCGTGATCACGGAAGGCCCGGACGCCCTGCTTCTGCGGATCTCCGGAGGCCTGCCCCAGGATAGGCCACGAAATTCAGCCGGTGTACCCTCTGGAGCTCAGGATGCCGGAGCCGTGTTTCAGCGGTTTCTTCTGGGATTGTCTGCACAGGGGTTTACGGTTGAGGAACGGCTGCTGGAGCTGACGTCCGATAAAGCGATGTTCACGGTCACCGCAGCCCTGGGCAGGGATATCCGAGGCAGAACCTCTGCCGGACCGGGGTTGGAGGTCGGGCCATGACATTTTTTCGCCGGATGATTCCCCTGCGCTGGCTGATGATGCTGGTCTGTGCCGGACTGGCCTCGGCCATGCTCTGGAATACCCTGGCCGACGAGAACACGAGGCGCGCCGTGATGGATCAGGACCGGGACAAGAAGTTGCAGCAGGTCGAGAACCTTTTGGCTGTGGCCCACGGCATGGCAAGTGTGCGCAATGCGCCCTCGGCCCCGGAACTGTCCGCCCTGTTCACGGTCAAGGCACCGGTTATGCCGATCCCTACGATTGCAACACGGGCTCCAGCGCCACAGCCCATGGCCTTTGCCGTGGATATGATCATTGCCGCCGGGGATCAGGGCCGGGCCATCATTTCCGGGCGACTGACACGTCCAGGGGATGTGCTCCGGGACGGTTCCCGGGTTTTGAGCATCCAGGCTGACGGCGTCATCCTGGAGCGACAAGGCCGGACACGCCGACTGGCGGCCCCGTCGGGCCGCATCGATTCGCCATAGAGGGAGGAAGTATGCGTAAGCCCCAATTAGATCTGACCCGGAGCCTTCCCCTTGGACAGCTGATCGTCATGGTTCTCCTGGCCTGGATTGCATCCGGCTGCGTCTCGCCCGCGCAGCAACCCATCCCCGCGGATGGCGGCCACGCATCCCTTGTGGAGCATGTGGCGGAAATCCGCGCCCTGCGGGATCGGCAGCAGGCCCTGAATCAAGGACGGAGCGCGGCCGAACCGCTGCAGCCAATCCTGCCCGTGGCCGATCCGCTGGACGGGATGCGGGTCACGCTTTCGGCCCAGGACCAGCGGCTTACGGACGTACTTTACGCACTGGCGGACAGTGTCGGCCTGAGCCTGGTGATCAACCCGGACGTTCGGCTCGCGGACAGGGTGACCATCCGGCTGGTGGATACGCCGGCGTCCACGGTTTTGGACAGCCTGCTGGCGTCCCATGACGTGGCCTATGAGCGCCGGGACAATTTTTTGGTCATCCAGCGATACATCGAGCAGGCCTACGAGCTGGGCTTTCTGAATCGGGAGGTTAAGGTCTCCCTGGATGCCGGGGGCGATATTCTCGGGAACACGAACCTCATGAGCCGCGGAAATGATCGTGATACTCGCAGATCCGAGAGCAGAGGCACCAATGCCTTCAAGATTTCCTCCAGCATGGGGCAGGGCATTACGGACAACTCGCTGTACGGGATGCTGCACTCAAACATCCAGGACATTATCGGTTCGCATGGAAATCAGGACGCCTCGGGCCAATACTTCACTCTGGACCCCACAGCGGGAACCCTCTATGTCCGGGCCACGCCGTCCCGGCATCGGGCCGTGGCCGATCTGGTCCGCAACATCAAGCGCAAGGTCTCCCGGCAGGTCGTCATCGACGCCTGGATGGTGGAGGTACGCCTTTCATCGGAGTACCGTCTGGGTGTTGACTGGCAACTCCTGACGCATTGGCTGTCCAATTTGCGGGGGGTGAGGCTGGAAGCCGGTTGGAACGCGCCCGTGGGTGGACAGTCCCCGATGTTCGTGGCCGGGGCGTCAACCATTGGGAATGAGGCCACCGCGGCCTCGGCCACCATGGAGGCCCTGGAGCGCTTCGGCCAGGTCAGCCTGATTTCCAGCCCGCATGTCCGGGTCAAGCACGGCCAGCCGGCCCTGTTCACATCCGGTCGCACCCAGAATTATGTCCACAGCCTGTCCCGGGATCGGGCCATCGATGTGGACCGGGAGACCTTCAGCGTGGAAGTGCGCAGTCTTTTCGACGGCATCATGCTCGGCGTGGTGCCGTATGTGGATGACCACGGTGTCGTGGATCTGCATGTCTATCCCGTGGAAAGCCAGGTCAATCCGGCAAGCCTGGAACTGGTGGACATCACGGGAAGCGGAGACCGCATCACCCTGCCTGAGGTCTCCGTGCGCAACATTACCACCAATGTCCGGGCCAGGGATGGGGATACCGTGGTGTTGGGAGGGTTGATCGGCAAAACCGATTCCCGCAATCGCAGCGGCTTGATTGCAGCGTCCCGCTTTCCGCTTACCGGGGTCAACACCGGGCAGGCCAACATATCGGAATTGGTGATCATCATGGATATTCGGGTGGTGGATTGAGCATTCTGCATGACAGCCTCGAGCGACATCGCCGGGATACAGCCGCCACGACGACTCCGACCGCGCCGTGGTCCTTGCCCGAACCCGAGGCCCCGCGTCGATCGGCGCACGGTCTTTTAACCCGCCGGACCCGATTGTTGCTGGGCGGACTGGTGCTGTTCAGCCTGGGAGCATGGGGAATCGTCCAGATATGGCCGATGTCAGAAATGCCTCCTGGGGGAATGGGAGCGGGGAACCACCCTGAGGTCACCTCGTCCTCCATGTCAACGGCTTCCACAACGACTGAAGCGGCAGGGGCCGTCCGCGAGCCCATCGTGCAGTTCGTGGAAGTCCGGGACGAGCCTGTATCCCGCCCAACCGCATCATCCCCATCGCCAGCCCCGCCTCGACCCCATGCCCCGGCCGACGTTCAATCGCTGGCTGTGAGCGCCAGCGATGGTGTCAGGGACAAACCACTGGACGCATCCCCGTTCATACTGGATCAGCGGGTCGTACATGAGTTGAATCTGCGCTTGTCGACACTCCTGGCCGCCTTGGACCACACCACCGACACATCTGGGGGTCAAGCGTCCAACGCTGTTCCAGATCAGGCAAAGACCATGGGGGCGGATGGCGAACCAGGCCTGGATGCATTCCTGCCGGGGGAAGGCCATGTGACGCATCCAGGGGGGACCCCAAGGGGCATTGTCGATGGAAAGGCTCCGGAGTTGCCAGAGGTGCATATCTCCGTGCGCACCAGTGCATCATCGGATATGACAACGGTCAGAGTTCTGGAGGAAGAGTTGGGACTGGCCTTGCGGGCCGGGAACTGGGCGTCTTTTGACATGGCCTACAATCAGCTGGCGAGCCTGCGTAAGGGCGAGATTTTGTCCCGCTGGCAGGCGGCCCGGGCCATGGCCCAGGGGGATTTTGAGCAGGCCAGGCAGCTTTTGGAGGTGCTGCATCGGGCGAACCCGTATGACCTCCAGGCGGGCGTGAACCTGACCCTGGTCTACAAGGCCCAGGGCCGGATCGTGGAGGCCCGGGCCATTGCCCGCAATTTGGCGAACCGGCACCCCCTTGACCCCGGACTTCAGGCCGTGCTGGATCGCCTGGAAAGCGCAAGAGCCCAGTAGGTGCGGTTTGCGAGGGTACGATACCCCTGGGCCCCGTATCCAGACCTGGATTCGATACTGAGGAGAAAATGCGAACAAATGCGGCCCGGGATCGGGCCGCATTTGGGGCTGTGATGCTTACGCCGCGCCCTGGTTGAGGGCAAAGCCTTTGCCGTACCCGCCGGTGGAAGCGGAGGTGCCGGCAATCTTGGAGAGGTAGACGTTGCCCAGGGTTTTGATGTGGTCGGCAACGTTGTCGAAGTGGTTGAAGTGGGCCTGTTCTTCGTCGATGATCTGCTCGAAGAGCTTCATGCTGATGCTGTCGCCGTTATCACGACAGACCAGCAGGAACTGGTTGTAGACATCAACGGTGTTGTCTTCCAGGTTGGCGTCAAAGGTGAAGATGGTCTCCACATCTTGACCTCGCTGGGTCTTTGCCGCCGGGTCAGTGGTCGGCTCTCCGCCGAGTTCCTTGATCCGCTCGGCGAACATTTCCGCATGGCGCATCTCGTCAATGGCGATCAACTTCTGGTTTGCCGCCAATTCGCCGTAATCCATGTCATCAAGGCCGTAGTGCTGGTTCATGTACTGGGAAATGGCGTGCAGTTCCATGGCCCGAGCCTTGTTCAGGACCTCAATGACCTTGGCCCTGCGTTCTTCCTTGCTTGCGGATCCTGTGGCTGTTTCCACGATGTCTCCTCCTTGGGATGCCTGGTCTTCGATGTTACGTGCCGTAATTGGCAAGTGATTTGTATGGAATGGTTGTCGTTGCAACGAACCTCATGGTAGTCGCAAGGGGGGCAAAGTCAATGGACGCGGGGAAGCGGTTCAGAGAGAAACTGGAACGGTTTCGCAACCACGACAAGCCCTTTCAAGCTGGAAACCAGGGCCATGCACCCGGCAACGGCCCGGCAAGGAGCGTGTGCACAATGCTTTTTGCTCCAGGTGTTGGCCATTGGTGGGGAGAAGCGGCCTTCCAGATGTCCTGCCGGACCGTCAGAAGGACCTGGAGGCATTGGAACCCCTGAATGCTTCCTGATTTTCCAGCTCAGTGACCAGGGAGGGCACATCAAGAATCAGGGCCAACGCGCCGTTACCCATGATTGTGGCTCCGGAAAGGCCTTGCATTCCGTTGAAGACCCGGCCCAGGCCTTTGATGACGGTTTGGAGTTGGCCAACAATATTGTCCACGACCAGGCCTACACGTCGGGTTCCGGCCTGAACCACGACCACTTGTTCGATTTCCGGCCCCTGTGTGTGCAACCTGTACCAGTTTCTCAGTATCAGACAGGGCAAGAGTTCGCCGCGAACGTCATAGGCCCTGGCAATACGATTCCGCTCTGCCGGTCCGCGCTGTATTTCAACACACTCCTGAACGTCGGAGAGGGGAATAACGTAGTATTCCTCATCCATGCTCACCAGCAAACCTTCAATAATCGCCAATGTTAAAGGAAGACCGATGCTGATGGTCGTTCCATTGCCAGGGCGGCTGTCGATTTCCACCGTGCCTTTAAGGGATTCCAGGGAACGTTTGACCACGTCCATGCCGACGCCCCTTCCGGATACGGCGGTAACGGTTTCTGCGGTGGAAAAACCAGGGTGAAAGATCAACTGCAGGACTTCCCGATCAGAGGGCCTGGTGTCGGATTTGGCCAAACCACGCTCCAGGGCCTTGGCGTAGATCCTGTCCGGGTCGATGCCGCCACCGTCGTCCTCGATGATGATCCGGACCTGTCCGGCGCTCTGCATTGCGGACAGCGTGATTTTGCCTTTGGCTGCCTTGCCCCGCTCGCGCCGGATCTCTGCGGTTTCTATGCCATGGTCGATGCTGTTGCGGAGAATGTGCACCAGAGGATCACTGAGCTTTTCGATGACGGTCTTGTCCAGCTCGGTTTCCGCGCCATGGGTCTTCAGGTCAATTTCCTTGTTCAGTTCCGTGGAAAGATCCCGGACCAGGCGGCGGAATCTGTTAAACGTCGTGCCAATGGGCACCATGCGCAGGGAAAGGGTTCGTTCCCGCAGGTCGCTGCTCAACCGTTCGATCTCCTCGCTGACCGAAGTCAACAGCGGGTTGTGGAGTTCGGATTCGATCTGTTTCAGCCGGGCCTGGGCAATGACCAACTGGCCGACCAGGTCCACCATATCGTCCAGCTTGGGCGCACTGACCCGGATGGAGGCGATCTCCTCGCTTTTTCCTGAACCGGATCCAACCGGAGGGAGCTGCTGAGCTTCGGAAAAGGGAGATTCAGGATTGTCAGATGGGGCGGAGGGGTCGGGAGTCGCGGAGCTGGCCGCAAGACCCGCAGGTGTGAGTTTTTTTTCCGATTGCGGTGATCGTGGTGTTGTCAGGGCATGTTGTTCGACCTGTTCCGATGGAGCGCCAGCGTCAACCTGGGCAGAGACGTTTGCCCAGGAGGCCGCGGCCAGAAGGTTGTCCGCTTCCTGACGGTGCGCGTGACGCAGTGCAGCGGCTTCAGCCGCGTTGATTTCCTGAAACTCGACCACGTCTCCGGGGTCGTCCAGAAAAAGAAATGTGTCACGGACTGTTTCTTCGTTGACATTGGTCTCGAGAATCACGTCCCATACCGTCCAGCACCGAGTTGGATCCAAAACTTCCAGGGCAGGGATGTGCCGCAACGAAGCGAGAATATCACAACTGCCGAGAGCAAGAATCTGGTCCAGGAAGATTTGGGGGTCAACGGTATCCAGGGGTTTGTGCAGGGGTTGGTAGCGCAGGTGATACAGCCTGAGGTCAATATCGTGGTTTTCACTGTCGTTTTGGCGACAAGGCGAACAGTCCAAGGAATCCGTTTGTAAGGGAGGAGTTGCGGAGACAGGCTCGGTTTGGGGCATGCTCTTGCGCGGGAGGTGGTCCTGGCCCGGTGCGTGGATTTCAGAACGTCTGGTCTGGGTTTCCTCCTTCAGAACCTGTTCCAAATCCGCCAGGATCATCTGGGTTTGCTCCAGGGCCAGTCCCTGTTCCGGGGCGCGAAGGTAGTCGTGGACAAGATCCTTGTAGCGAAAAGACAGGGTGATGATCGCCTGGGAACAGGGAGTTTTCCCGGCCCGTATCCGATCATAGAGGGTTTCCAGGTCATTGGTCAGCTCCCGGATATCTTCCAGGCCAAGCATGGCCGAAGAGCCCTTGATGGTATGCAGGGCGCGGAAAATGCGGTGAATACCGTCGATATTATTCGGTTCGTCCTCCAGTTCCAGCAGGGCACTCTCCAGTTCCGCCAGCATTTCCCGGCATTCTTCAATGAACAGTTGCATTTTGCCGCTCATATTGCATCTCCCAGCAGCCATGCAAATCCAAGATTCTGAAATTGTTCCCGGAGATGTTCCGTGGAAACAAGACTCATGCTTCGCTTATGACCGGCACAGGTCCGCAGAGCCGCGACCAGGGCTTGAAGGCCGGTAATGTCGATGCGTTGGGTCCCGCTGAGGTCGATGCGCAAGTGCGCTACGTCGTTGGGCGGATGAAGAACCAGGCGGCAAAAAGATTGTGCCTGGATCAGGCCGAACTGTTCACCTAGACTCAGAACTGCCTGATCATTGGTCACCCTCCATGGAGAGTTCCCGTTGGAAACAGCAACTTCATCCACCGGGCAAGCGGCCGTTTGTTCCGCACTGGGATGGAACTGAAACATGGAGCGCTCCAACCTTCTGATGCTCTCTGCTGGAACATCGACCAGGGCTCCGATCACCTCCGGGTCAATGATCGAGGCAAAGAGGACATTCAAAGGGATGCGCTGCGCAAAACCGCTTTCCAAGGTACCTGTGGCCTCGATATCCACGTTGCAGTCCAGAATCAGGCCGGTATCCTGCAAGGTTTTGATGATGTCGTAGGGGGTTTTGTCCTTGCGGTGAATGTCATGGATCAGGTCGAACTCGATGTGATAAAGAAATTTTCCACCTTTAAGCCCCTGGTCCAGGGTAAACATGTCCACGTCGAAGATGGAGTAGCCGTGCTTTGAATACAACTGTAACGGCGTTTCTGTTTCGACCTTGCTGGCTGGAGTCAAGAGTCCTTGAATCAACTCAAGAATGTTCGTGATGTCCAGGCACTCCCCAGCAAGCGGTTCATTGATCATTGTACAGAGTTGATCAAAGCCTTCAAGCAGAACCTGACAGGTTTGGTGGTCCGGGCGCAGCTTTTGGTCGCGGAGCAAGTGCAGCGCGTTCTCCAGTTTATGTGCCAGACGGCCGATGGCCTCCAGGCCGAAAAAACCCGCAGCGCCCTTGATGGAGTGGGCAGTGCGGAAAATCCGGTTGACCAACTCCTCGTCAAATGCCCCTTTGAGGTTCTCCAGTGCCATGATGTCGGATTCGATAGACTCCAGGTGCTCCTTGGAATCTTCGATAAATGCGGACATCAAGTCATCGGACATGGCGGTGTCTCTCCTCGGCAATGCGTGTTACCAGTTTGGTGAAAAACTTCCAATTGCTGATGTTACTGCAGAAAGTCGCAAAACCTTGAAATTCGTCATTCTGGCGAAAGCCGGAATCCAGTCTTTCCAAGGTATTGAGCAAAATCACATCACACGCTTTCGCAGGAAAAGGGACTTTTTGCAGTGACCTCAATTGCTGCGTCGCTGCTCCGACACGGACTTATGGATATGGACTTTTCAATACATAGTCAGGCGGATTGCCTAATCGTGAAGTGCTTGTCCAGACGCATGGTCGTCAAGACATTGTAGATATCCGGATGGACATTGACAACGCTGAGTTGGCCCTGCTTGGCTTTCAGGGAATTGTGCGTTGCCACCAGCAGTCCCATACCCAGGGAATCGACCATTTCCACACCCTGAAGGTCAATGGTCACGTCGGTGTGTCCTCCGGAGATCACGTCGTTCAAGGCATCACGCAATCCATCAATGCGCGATCCAATCATATTCTCGGTGACGCGTGCCACGGTTTTTGGTCCTTGGTGTTCGATTTGCAGCATCGTATTCACTCCTGAAGGGTTGAGTCGCTTTCGGAGGGTGACTTGATTTCCGCATTGGTTGAATGCGATCTGGTCAAAACTGTTCCGCATGATTTCCAAGCCCCTGCCGGACACACTGTTGGGGGGGGGGAGCTCCCATTTTCGGGAGTGCCAGGGAAAGCCCGCACCCTGGTCACTCACAATGATTTCAAGAAGATCCTTTCTGATGCTAATATGACAGTCCACCACCTTCAAGGGTATTTTCTTGTTGCCATGAATCACGGCATTTGTCAGAGCTTCACGCAAGGCGAGGAGGACATGGAAAAAATCTTTTTTAGGCAGCCGTTCCTGCAAAAAATCCTGAGCCAACAACGCGGCCTGATCCACGTTTTCCAGCGTTGATGGCAACCGCATGTTCAGGTCATGATCGCTTTGGGTTGCAATCTGCATTGGTCAGACCTCCACAACCATCAGTACGGCATCATCTTTGGCCTTGGGACTGGTAGTCAGCCGTCGTTGGATTTGTTCCGGACATGCCGCCAATGGATCGGGGCGACTTGCCTCGCATGCAAGGATCAGCTCCCGGATAGCAGTGCTGGATGTGCCTGATTTCCCTTGGTGGGTGTCCAGCAAGCCGTCGGTGTAGAGAAAAATCCGATCCCCCGCGACGACTGGCCTGGAAATCTGGTTGAGAAAGATATCGGCAAAGGGTCCCAGAATGTCACCTTCAGCGCGAAGTATTTCCACTTCCCCATTCACTCCCAGAAAAATTGCCGGAGGGTGTCCGGCAGAGAGAATCGTGAGCAGATTCCGTCCAGGGTTGATGACGGCATAGGTCGCTGTCAAGAATGTTCCCTGAGGCAGAACGGTGTGCAGGACCTTGTTGATGGTGGTCAAGGTTTCCATCGGGGTGAAGAGCGGGCCCGTGTTCTGACGTAATAATGTCTTGATACCTGAAGTGATGAATGAGGTTTTCAGGTCATGTCCACTGATGTCCGCGACAATGTAGCCAAACCCCCCGCTGACCGGAAAAACGTCATAATAGTCGCCTCCGGCTTCCAGAACCGGTTCGTAGCTGACGGCGAATCGGGCCTCAGGGTGGTCTTCCGGCTTGGTGAGCATGGCCTGCTGCGCCTCACCGATCTGGCGAAGACGTGCAGCCTGTTCCGCAATAACGATGCGATAGGCCTGCACAACCTTGAGGTTGATCCGTACCCTGGCCAGAACTTCCAAAGGCTCGAAGGGTTTGGTCACAAAATCCACGGCACCCAGTTCAAACCCTCGAACCTTGGACCCCAGATCGTCCAATGCGGAGAGAAAGATGACCGGGATGGCGGAAGTCATTGTGTCCACTTTGAGCTGCTGCAGCGTTTCAAATCCACTTTCTCCGGGCATCATGATGTCCAGGATGATCAAGTCCGGAGTGGCCAGCCTGGCTTTTTTTCGGCCTGCGGTCCCATTCTCGGCCTGGATTACTGCAAACCCTGAAGTTCGGAGAATGCGGTCAAGGATGAGTCGATTGGTTGGATCATCGTCAATAATCAGAATCAGCGGAGTGTCGCGGGGGGCGGTATCCATGGTGCACCATGTACTGAAGATTGCGATACATTTTGCACGGTCCCGGAGAAGGGGGCGTGTTTCATTGCCGTCAAAGAAGAGCCAGCGGCCCGACAGCTGCCAAAAGGTTGCCTACCGCGGGCCATGCCCGCAACCCAGTTATCAGTTATTTGTTATCAGAAAGACCAATTAACAAACAACCAATAACTGACAACAATTCCTTGTTTTTATGACTGGGTCTCATGGGTAAGTCACTATAAAGTTGGACGACCGAAGGTAACCGCCATGCATCTTGAGGCCACCTAGCCTTAAACGGTACTATAGAAACCATTGTTTCGCCAGACCAGAAGGGTGAGAAAAGAAAAGCAAAATCCGCAAGGGGTGTCGCCGAAATTTACCAAAAAAATTGGCAAAGATTATTGTTTGTTCTTGGAGCGATGTTGAAGTTTTCCGTGCAGGCTTTTGAAGAGGTTCCAGGTCATCCGGGCTTCGGTGATATTCCACTTCAGGGCCAGGACGCCATAAAGGCAAGCCATTGGAAGGATGAGGAGTATGGCTGGTTTTCCCAGCGAAGAGGCAGCCAAGGCAGCGCCACCCAGGACAATGCTGAGCACGATCATTCGGTTCAGTTGCGGTCCAGCGGTCAACCAGGGACCGATACGCCGACGCAGAATGATTCCAAGAAACAGGACATTGGCCCAGGACGAGACCGCAGCGGCCAAGGCCAGGCCGACGTGGGACAAGACACGCATCAGCACCAGGCTCAGGGCAACATTGATCAGCATGCAGACCGCGGCCACCAGGACCGGGGACCGGGTGTCCTCCATGGCGTAGAAGGCCGATATCAATGGGCGGACGCACGCGAAGGCCGGCAAGCCGACGCTGTACCCCACCAAGGCCCAAGCTGTAGCCCGCACGGCCTCATCGCCAAAAGCGCCGCGCCCAAAAACCGCATCGACAATTGGCAGACTCATACCGGCCAGGCCAGCGGCTGACGGCAGGCAAACGAAAAGGGTCATGCTCAGGGTGGTGCTCAGGGTCTGGCGAAATCCTTCCATATCTTTGCCCGCCGCAAGCTGGGACAGGCTGGGGAGCGCGGCAGTGCTCAACGCCACGCCAAAGACCCCAAGAGGCAATTGCACCAAGCGATCCGCGTAATAGAGATAGGAAATACTGCCGGCCGCCAGCAGCGAAGCCAGGAGGGTGCCGATGAGAATATTGATCTGATAAACTGCGGCTCCGAACACCGTGGGCAGCATCAGGGCGCCGATCCGTTTGACGCCGGCATGCATCAGGTCCACCGGGCCGCTCCAGGATAGGCCAAAACGGCGCAGGTACGGCTGTTGGAGCAGCCATTGTCCCACCCCGGACAGGCAGACTCCCCAGGCCAGGGTCAACGCCACATCCCAGCCCATGACCATGGCCAGCAGGCCAGAGATAATCAGCCCCAGGTTCAGGACGCACGGCGCCACTGCCGGAGCCCAGAAATGGCCCATGGAATTGAGGACTCCCATGCACAGCGCCACGGCCGAAATAAAGAGGATGTACGGGAAACAAATGCGGACAAGGGCTACGGTCCCGGCCAGCACTTCAGGGTCTCGGGCAAATCCCGGTGCAATGAGCAGCGTCAACGGCTCGGCCCAGATGATGGCCGCGACGCAGATGATGGAAAGAATGAGGAGTAGCCAAATCAGAGTGGACCGGGCCAGAATAAAGGCTTCATGATCGCCTTTTTCCCGCCTGGCTCGCGAAAAAACCGGAATAAAGGCCAAGGTTAACGAGCCTTCGGCGAACAGTCTGCGCAACAAATTTGGCAGTCGGAAAGCCACGAAAAAGGCATCGGCCCAGATGCCCGCACCAAGGGCGAAGGCAATGGTCATGTCCCGTAAAAAACCCAGAATCCGACTGGCTACGGTACCCGCGGCAACCACCGAGGCATTCCGGGCGATTTTGCCTGTAAGGGTGGGAGCAGGTGGGGGGGCGTGCTCGGTCAACAAAGCATCCTGAGGGCAATTGTTAGGGCCGCGATGATTTCCTGGCTGGGCTATCGGCGAAGCAGGGCATCGACACGGGCCTTGACCTCCTGAACGATATCACGTTCTCCGGGTACATGGCGGTCACGCATCAGGATCTTACCGGCACAGATGGTGGTATCCACGCAGTCGCCGTTGGCAGCGTAGACCATATTGGAGATGAGATTGTGGTTCGGGACGAGTTGGGGATGGTTGAGATCCAGCAGAAGACAGTCGGCAAGCATTCCCGGGGCAATGCGTCCGGCATTCAGGCCAAAAATCCGGGCACCGTTAACCGTGGCGCACTGCCAGACCTCGGCCGCCGGCATGGCCGTGGGATCGTTGGTCATGGCCTTGCGTTTCAGGGTGGCGAACTTCATTTCCTCAAACATGTCCAGGTTGTTGTTGGAGGAGCAGCCGTCCGTTCCCAGGCCGATGCACACGCCGCGGGCGTGCAGACGGCGATAGGGGAACGAACCGGAGCACAGCTTGGTGTTGGAGATAGGGAGATGGGCGATCTTGACGTCATATTCGGCCAGGAGATCCATTTCCTGATCATCCAGCCAGATGGCGTGGGCCGCGAGGATATTCGGGCCGAGAAAGCCGATGTCCCTGAGATAGCGGACCGGGGTTGTGCCATGGGCGGCCACGCAGTCATCCACCTCCCGCTTGGTTTCGGAGAGATGGATATGGATCAGCAGATTATGCTCCCGGGCGAATTCAGCCAGCCAGATCAGCGATTCCCTGGACACCGTATAGATGGCATGCGGGCCAAGGGCGAACTGTACTCGAGACGTGGATGTATTCTGTTGTGCAAAGAACTCCCTGGTCCGGGTCTTGAAATGGGCGATTTTTTTGGGATCCCCGAAATCAATGAACACCGAGGAGAGCATCGCTCGCAGGCCCATGTCTTCCACGGCCCGGATCGTGCTGCCCATATGCCAGTACATGTCGCAAAAAAACGTGGTTCCGGTCTTGATCATCTCCAGACAGGCCAGCTTTGCTCCCCAGTAGACATCTTCCCTGGTCAACTTGTGTTCCATGGGCCAGATATGGTTTTGGAGCCACTCATGCAGTTCCATGTCGTCGGCATACCCGCGCAGCAGGGTCATGGCCGCATGGGTGTGGGCGTTGATCAGCGAGGGCACAATGGCTTTGTCTGTGCCGTCAATAACCGTTTCCGCGGCCACCGAGGAGAGATTCGGTCCTATCTGGGCAATCTCCTCACCCTGGATGGCAACGTCTACAAGTGACCCGTCATGCAATACGTTCTTGATCAGAATGCTCATACTTCCTTCCCATCTGGCTAGGTGGTGGATTCGCCAAGAAAACGAAATCCAGAGGAGGTAAACAAAAGATTTTTACTGGTCAATGCGCTCCCGGCAATGGAGAATCGTTCAGACAGCATACAGGCTGACCTGGTGTGGTCACGGATGGGGCAAGGGGGTGCGCAAAAGAATGGTGGCCGGGTCCATGACGCTGCCAGCGGACGGGCCGTCCAGGGCAAGGGGGCCGGACTCCGGCAGAAAAGCGGATTGCAGGCGGTGATTGACCACAGCCGGGAGGACAGCCTGAACGTGCTCCGGCAGAACCATGGCTAGTCCTTCCAGGAAGGCCCAGGCGCGAGCTGCATGGAGGAGTGCGCGGCCGGCTCGTGGCGACAAGCCGGTCTGGAATGTTGTTGAGCGACGAGATGTCAAGAGCAGGGACTGGACATAATCCAGCAACGCGTCGGAGACGAGAACGTTTTGGGCCTCTTTCTGCAAATCGATCAAACGCTCTGGTTGGAGGGCGGCCGGTGCTTCACGCAAATTCTCTCGGGTGTCCCCGATACGCAGGAGATCCCGCTCCGTGGCCGCATCCGGGTATCCCAGGCTGATCCGCATCAGAAAACGGTCCAACTGGGACTCCGGCAAAGGGTATGTGCCGATCTGGTGCAGGGGATTTTGGGTGGCGATGACAAAAAATGGGACCGACAATGCACGGGTTTGACCGTCCATGGTCACTTGACCTTCTTCCATGGCTTCCAGCAGGGCGCTCTGGGTTTTGGGAGTGGCCCTGTTGATTTCGTCAGCCAAGATAACTTGCGCAAAAATGGGGCCAGGGTGGAAGTGGAACAGCTCATGCGTGCGGTCGTAGACAGAGATGCCAAGGATATCCGCGGGCAGAAGATCGCTGGTAAACTGGATACGCTGCATCTTCAAGCCGAGGATCCGGGCCATGGCCTCGGCCAGCGTGGTCTTGCCCACACCGGGAATATCCTCGATCAGCAGATGGCCTTTTGCCAAAAGGCAGGCCAAGGACAATTTTATTTCCCGGTCCTTGCCCAGCAGATGGCCGCTGATGCCCGCTACAACATGCTGAAGTTCTGGATGCATTGGGGGGTTCCGTTACGTGCGTGTTGATAACGTCCTTCTTCCACAACAGATAAAAACCTAGGCCAAAGAGCAATCCGGCACCTGCATGAGTTGTTCCGATCGAAATACAATGTACATTTTCGAAGCAAGTCGGCGCCGGAGCAGGGACGCAGCAATTGGGTATTTTGCATTGCTAAATCGGCCAGCGAGCCGCAATGGGCATTCGCCAGCCTGAGCCAAAGGCCACATCGGTAATTTTCAGTCCAGGAGCGGCCTGGCGGCGCTTGAATTCGGCATTCTTGATCAATCCGATCACCCTATGGACCGCTTCCGGACTAAAGCCTTCCGCAATGATTTCCTCGCTGGAGCGGTGCAGTTGCACGACGCGTTCCAGGATCGCATCCAGAATATCATAGTCCGGCAGGCTGTCCTGGTCGGTCTGGTTCGGACGCAGTTCCGCAGTGGGTGGTCGAGTCAAGATACGTTCCGGTATGACCGGGCCCCGATAGTTGTTCAGCCACCGGGATGTGGCGTAGACCAAAGTCTTGGGTACATCGGCGATGACCGCCAGCCCTCCGGCCATATCCCCGTACATGGTACAGTAGCCCACGGCCAACTCCGACTTGTTGCCCGTGGTCAGCAGCATGGATCGGTACTTGTTGGAAAGGGCCATCAACAGGTTGCCTCGAATTCTGGCCTGGATGTTCTCCTCGGTCACGTCCGCTGCATACCCGCTGAAGGCTGGAGCCAGGCTTTGCGCAAAGCCCTGCATCAGGGGGTCAATGGCCAGGATGCGGTAGGCGATGCCAAGATTCGCGGCCAGTTCGAGAGCGTCGTCAATGCTGGCCTGGCTGGTATACGGCGAGGGCAGGAGAACGGCCAGAACGTTCTTCGCGCCCAACGCCTCGGCAGCGATGGCCGCGGTCAGAGCCGAGTCAATCCCCCCTGATAACCCCAACAAGGCCTGGTTGAAGCCAATTTTGCCCAGGTAATCCCGTACACCCAAAACCAGGGCGTTCCAGGTTTCCTCTTCTCGTGACTCGGGATGACAACCGTGGAAACGGACCGTTCGCGCCGGAAGCGGCGTCAGGGAAAGGCATTCCGGCCCCACACTGCGCGGGCCATGCCGCACCATCCGGTTGACCTGAGCGCTCTCGGTGCTTTGGCCACTTTCAACCAAGGGGTTCGTACTGGTCCAAGCAGCGATATCCACAAGAACAAGGTCCTCGGCAAAGGCTGCTGCGGCGGCGATCTGGCTGCCATTCGGGTCAAACGCGCAGCTGCGGCCATCGAAAATCAAATCATCGTTTCCGCCCACCTGGTTCACATAGATCAGCGGCAAACGGTGTTTGAGAGCCATCTCCGAAAGCATGCGCTGCCGGAAGGCATGTTTTTCCAGGTGGAAGGGAGAGGCGGAAAGGTTGACGATGCAGTGCACATCCTGTTGCGCCAGAAGGTCCACCGGATCGGCCCGATAGCGCCTGGATGTCCAAAAATCCTTGTCGTTCCAAATATCTTCGCAAATGGTCACCCCGATCCGTCGTCCCAAAAGTTCAAACCATCCCGGCGCGTCAAAGGGTTCAAAATATCGGTCTTCATCAAAAACGTCATAGGTGGGCAACAGGGTTTTGTGGAAAACGTCTCGAACGTCGCCCTGGTGCAGCAATGCCGCGCTGTTCCAGAGCGGGCGTCCCAGGCAGGTGGCATTCACCTCGGCCAGCCCGACCAGGACCGGTGGGGCGACGGCAAGCTCTCGGCCCAGAGAACGCAGAACCTGCCAGCTGGAATCGATGAACCCCTTGTTCAGGAGCAGGTCTCGGGGCGGGTAGCCCAGCAGAGACAGTTCCGAACAGACACAGAGGTCAGCGGTGTGTTCCGCGGCCCTGTGGACCGCATCGGATATCTTGCGGGCATTTCCATCAAGATCGCCGACGATGAAGTTGATTTGCAACAGGGCGATGCGCATAGCGTGGTTTCCGAGGTCATGGTTGGCTTGAGGCAGAGGAGGAAAAAGGATGTTCCCGGAAGTGAGCGACCACCTGATCGGTCAATTCGTCCATGGCGGCGCTGTGGGAAAAGCCCGCCAAGTGCAGCATGGCATGCGTCAGGAGGCGGATGAAATGCTCACGGGGAGCCTGGCCATACAGTATGGCTTCCCGGAGTACAGCGTCCACACTGATCACGATGGCACCGGAGAATGCGTTCCAAGTCGTGCCGGAGGCGTTTTCCTGGAACTCTGGGAAGCTGAGTACGTTGGTCGGTCCTGCTCCACCGAGATGCTGGCGGTGCAACTTTGTGATGACCTGGTCCGAAGTGACGCGCAGTTCCAGATTGGATGCATCTCTGGATCCAGCGCAAAGATTCGCCGCATCGAAAATCCGATTTATGATATCCCGCAACACCAAACGGCTCAAGGGCAAAACAGGATGGCGTAAGGCCGCGGTGTCGACCAGCACAGTGGGTTCAGCGGGCCGGCGCAAGGCGCGGGGCAATCCCTTTCGCTGCTTCGGGCCTGGGCGGCGAGGGCGCGGCATGGGCTCCAACTTTGGGATAATCGATGCGTTGATGGAAAATACCGGTCAGGATGCGCTGAAAGGTTTCGCTGAGGATGCTCAGGTCCTTCAGACTGAGGTCTGAGTCATCCAGTTGACCTTCATTAAAGACAGCGCGCACAAGGTTTTGGATATGATTGCGCACTCGACTGGGCGTCGGATCAACCAAAGTTCGGCTGGAGGCCTCAATGGCATCAGCCAGGAGGATGATCCCGGCTTCCTTGGACTGTGGTTTCGGACCAGGGTAGCGGAAATCGTCCTCACGAACGCATTCCATACCTTTTTCTTCACAGATTTTCAGGGCTTTCTGGTAAAAATAGACAATCAGCCGGGAACCGTGGTGCTGTTGGATCAGATCCGTGATTTCCGCGCCCAGCTTGTGCTCTGTGGCTAATTCTACGCCTTTCTTGACATGGGAAATCAGGATCAGGGCACTCATCGACGGAGCCAATTTGTCATGCCGATTTTCGCACCCGAATTGGTTTTCGATAAAGTAGTGCGGATTCTTGATCTTGCCAATGTCATGATACAAAGCCGCGACCTTGGCCAAGAGCGGGTTTGCACCAATGGCTTTGGCCCCGGCCTCGGCCATGTTGGCCACAATCAAGCAGTGATGGTAGGTTCCCGGAGCGTTGACCATCAGGGACTGGAGCAAGGGTTGGTCAAGGCTCATCATTTCCAGCAGCTTGAATCGTGATGTGTAACCGAAGAGGTATTCCACGACAGGGCTGAAGGCTAAAAGCAGCAAAATGGACAAAATCGCTCCGGTTACACTGAACAACGAGCCGGCGACGAACAATGAAAATCCCTGGAAATCAAGGAGATTGAGGGCGGCCCAGGTGCCCAGAAAGAGGCCCAGCAGGGGGAAACTGCAGCGAAGGATGTCCGTTCTGGTCTGGGCTCCGCGCAGCAGCAGCGCGCAACCGACCGCTCCGATGAGATAGAACAGAAAAAGATCAAAACCGGCCTGAAGCATCTGGATGCAGAGGAAGGCCATTAACGCGCCGGAAAAAATACAGACCAGCAATGGGAAAAACAGGGCAAGCACTCCGGTTGCTCCAGCAACCGGCAGGCTATAGACGAAAATGTCCGGAGTCATGGTCAGCAGTTCGCGACTCAGGGGAAATCGGTACATGGCCACCAATTTGGCCATGGCCGCGACGGTGAACATTACCGAAGCCAGCAGCAGGGCATCCTTGGTGGTCAGGCGATGCCGTGCTTTGCCCGTGGTCTGGAAAATCGCCAAGCTGAAAATCAGGGAGAGAAGCAACACGCCGCTGAAGCGATCCCAGTCGTAGCCGCCGTCACGCCCGGCAAAGACGGCTTGCATTTTTTGCTGTTGTTCAGGGGTAACGCGTTCGCCTTTGCGGACGATTATTTCGCCCTTTTTGATCTGATAGAAAACCGGTTCCACGGATTGGACCGCACTGGCCATTCTCGCTTGGGTCGCTTCCTGGTTCGGCGTCAAGTTTGGGCGCAACAGGGGGGTCACCAGCTCTTCCACGGCGCGGCGGACATTGACTGGGAGGTTCAAGCTGGTGCGCAGGTGCAGGTCCAAGGTGCGCATCAATCCATCCAGGTCTGGAAAATCCGCGGGACTGAGATGAAGCTGTTCGTTTTCCGTGGTCAGGTCGCGAACGATCATCCCGGAGGTGATGTCCGAGGCAAAACGACGATCAGCCAGTACGCCGCGTTGATAGGTCTCTTCCAGCCAGGGCAGAATCTGCAGCACCAGCAGGTTATGAAAGGGCTGCCGGCTCCATTCGCTCCAGATTCCAGCAGGAATGCGGATGTTCAAATCCTCGGCAACCAGGTTTTGAACCTGGGGCGTTGTTTCCGGAGTGGCCGAGGCGATGACGTCCAGCAAGTTGACGATTCTGCGGGCCATCTGGGCAAAAGGCATCTGGGCCAGATCAAAAACCGGGGGCTGGCTTTGGGCCACCATCTCCCGGCGAGCCATGGTGGACTCCTGGTCTTCGATCAGCATATCCCGGGGCGCGGTAACGTCCTGGGCCGCAATCTCTCCCTCCACGTAGATGCGACCACCCGGCTCGATGCTCAGACCGGACAGGGCGGCGACCAGAAGCATGCAGCCCATGAATACCAACAGACTGCCAAATCGGCTTTCTGGAGGCGGTCCCACCTTGGAGTACAAGGGCGGCGACGTTTTGGTGTTAGCCTTTCTGGTGGGCGTCTTGGCGTGGGTATCGGTCATAGGCATGGACGATGCGGCCAACCAGGGGATGCCTGATCACATCTTCCTCATGAAAATGAATAAATTGAAGCCCGGATACGGTGGAAAGCACTTTTTCCGCCTGGACCAAACCGGACCGGGCGTGCACCGGCAAATCGATCTGGGTGATATCCCCGGTGACCACGGCCTTGGAGCCGAAGCCCAAGCGGGTCAGGAACATCTTCATCTGTTCCTGGGTTGTATTCTGGGCCTCATCAAGAATGATGAACGCGTCGTTCAACGTGCGTCCGCGCATGAACGCCAGGGGTGCGATCTCGATGACGCCGGTTTCCACCATTTCCTGGACCTTTCGGAATTCCAGCATGTCATGAAGGGCATCATACAGAGGGCGCAGGTACGGGTTGACCTTTTCCACCAGGTCTCCGGGCAGAAAACCCAGCTTTTCTCCTGCTTCCACTGCGGGCCGGGTCAACACCAAGCGCTTGACCTCTTTTTTGGTCAGGGCGGATACGGCCATGGCCACCGCCAGATAGGTTTTGCCGGTGCCCGCGGGGCCAATGCCGAAAACCAGGTCGTTGCGGCGGATAGCCTCCAGGTAGCTGCGCTGACTGATGGTCCGGGGCGTGATTGTCCGTTTGGGAGAGACCGCAAAGACGACATCCTTGAAAACGGTTTTGATGTCCGCCTGGGGATCACGGCATAATATCCTCCATGCATGATCCACGTCCTGCGGCAGGATGAGCTTGTCGGTGCGCTGCAGGGCGTGCAGTTGCACCAGGCAGTTGGCCGCCAGATCCACGGTCTGCTGATCGTCCCCGCGGAGCACGGCAACGGATCCGGAACTGTCAGCGGTGACTCCGCTCAAATCCGCAAGCTGTCGCAGATGCGCATTATGCGGGCCAAACAATTTTTGCGCCTCAGTAGCGCTTTGGAACTCCAATCGACGTTCAATGGACATGGCGGGCTATCCCCCGATGGCAGACATGATTTTACGGCAAACGGAGCGATCCCGGCCCTGGGCAGCCAAAATTTCATGACCCATTGGTTTGACTTTTCCAGCCCGGATGATCACCCGGCGCAAATGCTCCCGGCCCAGCTTGGGCGAACGCAGAATCGGTCGCAGACGATATTCCTTATCCGAGAAGAGACAGGTACGCAGCCGACCGTCAGGGGTGATGCGCAATCTGTTGCACTGACCGCAAAAATGTGAACTGAGTGGGGAGATGACCCCAATCCGGCCCTGACCGTTTCGAATGGTGAACATCCGCGCTGGACCATGTCGCTTTTCCAGGCCGACAACTGGATCGAGGTGGACGATTTCACCGGCGTCTCGGAGAATTTCCGTTGCCGTCCAAAGTTGCTCCGGATGCCAGACGGTCCGTTCGCCCACGGGCATGAATTCGATGAACCGCAAGTCCAAGGGAAACTGCTCCGCAAACCGGACAAAGGCCGGCAACTCGTCGTCGTTGATGCCTTTCAGGGCCACCACATTAATTTTGACCCGAAGTCCGTGATCCAGGCACTGGTCAATGGCACCACGCACTTGAGGGAAAAAATCTCGACCAGTGATCCGGTGGAATTTTTCCCGATTCAACGTATCCAGGGAAATGTTTAGGCCCTGGATGCCAATATCCTTGAGCGCGGAAATCTTGCCGGAAAGCAGTGTGGCATTGGTGGTCAGACGCATGTCCAGGTGCGGGTGGCGTTGCAGGACTTTTTCTAAAAAATGCAAAAAATTTCGGCGGATAAACGGTTCACCCCCAGTGAAACGCACCTTGGATATGCTCAGTTCCGAGGCCACAGCGATCAATTCGAGGCATTCCTCATAGCTGAGCATTTGATCGTGGGGCAGCATTTTCAGATCTGAGCAGGACGAGCGGCAGTAAAGACAGCGCAGGTTGCACCTGTCCGTGATGCTCAGCCGGAGATAATTGATGCTACGGCCATGATGGTCGATCATGGTTTCGGATATTGGAAGGCCGCTGTGCTGAACCGGAGGTGAGAGAAGCGTCATGCGTGTTGTCCGGGGAAAAGGGGGAATCGTGAAAAAGGAGCTGAGGTCACGATGCGATCCGCAGTTTGTTCTCCAGGTCAGGGTCCAGGGGGACATGCAGGGTCTTCAGGACCCTGTCCACTATTGCCATGCCCGGCGTCCCCTTTACCGGCCGAACATGCTTGACCTGGGCACAGATGATCGAGGCCTGGCCGGCAGCCGCGAAGTGACTGGCCAGCCCGGCCAGTGCGGCGGCTTGTTCCAGGGATCGATCCGGAACATCCTGGTAGGGTGTGTCGCGTTTCAGGATCAGATGCGCTCCAGGCCCGTTTGCGGCGTGAAACCAGAAATCAAAGGGGCTGGCAAGTTTGGTCAGAAGCTGATGGTTGGCCTTTTGATTCTTGCCGCGTAACAGGACAAAGCCGTCGCTACTCAAAAAGCGATGCAGGGGCAAGGAGCGTTCTTTCTTGTTTCGGTTCCCAGAGGTCGAGTTTGGTTGGAGGGGGCGAGTCGGTTGCGCATCGCGATCCCCATGGGGCAGCGATTCGCCTTGCGCCTCCAGTAACTTTTTTTCAAGAGATTCGCGTCGGTGCTGGACATGGACCAAGCCGCGACGGCCTTTTTCGGCCAACCGAAACCAGCGCTGCATGTTTTCCAGGATCGTCACCCTGGGATCAAGACCCAACTCAATGGTTTGTCCCTGCGTATCGGTCAAGATCAGTTTTTCCACCTTGGATCGCGGCGTCAACTGCTGCAGGGGAAGCTGATAGAGGTGGTGGCGGACCATTTCGGCTTGTGCCGCCAGCTGGATGTATCCGCGCAGTCGGTGCTCGTCAGCCTCCAGGTTGCGCCGCAGCCGGACCATGCGTTTGTGTTCCAGGGCATTTGGGTGCGAGGCTCCTGGAGCGCTTTGCCGGAAAAAAAAGAGTTCCTCGGCCAAATGACGTGCTGCCTCCAACGCAGACGAACACACCTGTTCCACCTGGTTCTGTCGGACACGATCCGGCAGAGGCCAGGGAGTCGCAATGAGCGGTTTTCGGGCTTGCGATACTGCGCGGTAGACATAGTAGCCTTCGGGAGGGCCGCCGGATCGCAGATCGTCAAGCAGAGAGCGGCCCTGCTCCTCGGCCAGGACGTCCAGGGTATGGCGTAGCAGTGGTGAAATATGCGGATGGGTTTGCCAAATATTCGGATTGGAACGGATCTCTTCCCAGGATGGCCAGACGCACTCCTTGGGTCTTGTCCCGGTCGCGGATTTATCCGGGGGAAGCCCACGGATGCCGGATGTGTGCGGGGGGGGGCAGTTTTGTATCCGGTTGATGACGGAAACACCATGTCGGGCGTCCAGGGAAAGCCAAACCGGTGCTTCTCCGTGACCAAGGCCGAGATATAAACAGCGGTGGACCCAATCGGAGTGCAGTTCCTGAATCCGGCGCCCCTGTACCTGTTTACGCAAGCGCATCACCTGGGACGTGGGATGGTCAGGATTTCTGGGCGCCTCTGATGCCAGCATCAACGCAACCGCGGACGGGTGATGGCTGAATAAGAGAAACCGGGGATGATCAGAGGGTTGCAGACGGAAGGTCCACCACCCCGGCTGTGGAGCATAGATCCGTTCCAATCGTCTGCCCACCAGCATGGGGCGTATTTCATCCATGACATGGCGGAAGAGCAGGGCCTCCATCAATTATGACAACGTGTCGGCGAACGCATGCATGAAAGAGATGCCACCGGGCATGGGCCGTTTCCGACATACCCACGCATGGCGCACATCCTAGTCGCCACGCAACTGTTCCTCTTCTTCCCGGGCGCTTTTGCACTTGATGCACAAGGTGGTCACTGGTCTGGCCTTGAGGCGTTCAATGCTGATATCGTCTCCGCAATCCTCGCACATCCCATAGGTTCCGTTTTGGATCCGTCCCATTGCCTCCTGGATTTTGGGGATCAGCTTTCGTTCCCGATCCCGGAGACGTAGCATAAAGGAACGGTCGGTCTCCATGGTCGCCCGGTCCGCGGGATCAGCATGGACTTCCCGGTGGTCGGTCATGTCGTCCAGAGTGTCGGAACCGCGCTGGTTGATGTCCTGAATGGTATCCTTGAGCATTTTCTCAAAATAATCCAAATCTTTCTGGTCCATGATCCCTCCGTGAAGATGATAACCGATTGGCGCAATGGAACGGATACTATGTTCTCAGCCGGCGTTGGCAAGAGATGGGCAAGATGTCTTGTCAGACTAAAGATCAGACTGGCCGAACAGGAGGTGTTTGCAATGCGCCTCATTGCGCTAAAGTTGTTGTGCCGCGAGCCCCATCGGCTTGAGTGTAATTGAAAATTATACGAACCTCGGCAGGGAATAGCAATATTCAGCCAGAGGTCGTTCTGGGCAGATTTTTCTCAAGCCACAGTTGCTCAGTATCGCAATCGAAATCGGTATCGAATCGTTTTCTGGTAACATTCTGATTTCGATTCCAATTCCAGTGATTGCAACCCCACCCGGAAGGTGCTCTTGGACACACTGCGATCTACAGTTTTGAAATTATAGAGTTTTTGAAAAAGAACTATAAAGCCTTGAGGCCTTGTTTTTGTCGTGCAAAAACATTGGGAGCAGTTCCGGTGCTGAGTCTGAAAATCCGGACCTGCTCCCGAATGAACGACATATGTTTCAAGGGGTCAGTCGACTTGCTGAATGCCCTCCAGCAACCAGATGCCGCTACCGTCTGCAGGTCTGGAGAAGTGCCAGATCTCCTGGACTTGGGAAGGCTGGCTCACACCGGCATCCTCACGGAGCAAAACGTCGAAAAGCACGCTGCATACCGTGTCATCTCCCTCCTCCCGGACTTCCAACAGGGAAGCTTCGACGTTCAAGAGCTCGGTTTGGCCCATCATGGGGGCTGAACCCTGCTGGCGCTTGATTTCCGCGAAAACTTCACGGGTTGTAAAATTACGGATATCCTCCAAGTCCCGGTTGTTCCAGGATTGCTGCATGCGGCTGTAAGCCGTCTTGGCACCGGAGAGAAATTCATCGACGTCAAATCCCTCGGGAACGGTGATGCCGGAGGATGGTGTACCGGAAGGTTCGGTATTCAGAGCGTCCCAGGCGCTTTTTCCCGGTGAAGAAGCAGAAGGAGTGCTGGAAGAGGCCGATGGTGCATTGCGGTGCAGGATCAGCTCAGGGCGTTCCCCCACAGTACCCTGCGCAGACCCTTGGGCCGTCACCAGGCCGGCAGGCTGGGCAGCCATGCGACGGGAGCGGATAAAGCGGTAAATCAGATAGAGAATCAAGCCAATGACCAGGACGTCGATGAAGTTAATTCCGGAAAAAGCCCCCAAGCCCCCGAAGAGCAGGGAGCCTATCAGCCCGCCAAGAAGCATGCCCCCCAACATCCCGCCAAGCATGCCGCCAAGGCCTCCCCGCGCAGGAGCCTGCTGCGCGGATTGTTGGCTCTGCTGCTGACTTTGTTGGCCGGTTTGCTGCTGTGACTGCTGTTGCTGGGTTTGGCGCTGCGTCGGTTGCGCGGGTTGCTGCGCTGGACGCTGGTAGCTGGGCCGTGAACCAAAGGACCGGCTTCCGCCCATTCTCTGAGCTTCGGCAATTTCCGTGAGAATAAATCCACCAATGGCAAACATACAGACAAAACAACCAAGAAAAACCGTCAATCGTGACACGTCGCACCTCCCGAAAAATTTTTGGAACTGTAATGAACAGATCGATGGTGTCAAGTTTTGCACGTGGTGCTTGAATCGCGCACAACAGGCCCTGGAGTGGACATAAGCAAGAAAGTTACCTTGATGGTCCTCGCTTATTTGGATGTGTGGAGTCATCTTTGAACTTTGCGAAGTGTTGCAGTAAGCTGTATGGATGACACCTCCTAATGGTGCTGATCAGGGCTGATTTGTTCTTTAAAAATAATAATTTCAAAATATTAGTTTGCAGTGTGTCCAGGGGTGTACCCAGGTTGGGCTGCAACCACCAAAATCGCTATCGAACTCGGAGAGTTGTCAGAAATCGATGTCGATAGCGATGCAGAATGTCCTGAGGCTCGAAAAAATCTGCCCTGCGGTGTTGATTCGGGAGACCTTTGAAAACTTTCAACGCTTATTTTAGAGGACAGAAATATGCATGTTGTGATTATTGGCGGGGTGGCGTTGGGGCCCAAGGCGGCATGTCGCTTGAAACGGCTGATGCCGACCGCCCGGGTGACCATCCTTGACCAGGGATCCCGGGTTTCCTACGGGGGGTGCGGTATTCCGTATTTTGTTTCCGGGGACGTCGCGGATGTCAAGGAGCTGCAAGCCACCAGCTTCCATATGCAGCGCGATCCGAAATTTTTTCGTGAGGCCAAGGGCGTGGATGTGTTGACCCGTAAGCGGGCCGAGCGCATTGATCGGGAGGCCAGGGTCGTTCATGCTCGGGACCTGGATTCCGGGGAGAGCATGGCACTGTCCTATGATAAACTGGTCCTGGCCACAGGCAGTCGTCCACGCAAGCCGGATTTTCCCGGTGTCAACCTGAAGGGGACTTTTGCCGTGTCCAACCTGGAGGAGGCCGAAGGCATCCGCTCCCTGATTGAGGCAGGCAAAGTGGGCAAGGCCGTGGTGGTCGGCGCCGGGTTCATCGGCCTGGAGATCGCCGAGGCGCTTGCGGACATGTGGGGCGTGGAGACGACGGTGGTGGAAATCGCTGATCAGATCCTGCCCGGCTTCGTCAGCCGGGAATTGGCCCAAATGGCCCAACACCACATGCAGGAAAAGGGGGTAACGTTCCGGCTGTCGGCCACGGTCAAGGGGTTTGCCGGAGACACTGGCGTGGAACGCGTGCTGCTGGACGGCGAGGAACTGGTCGCGGATCTGGTGATCCTCTCCGTGGGCGTGATTCCCAATTCCGAGCTGGCCCGGGACGCCGGGCTGGAGGTGTCGCCCCGGGGCGGCATCGTCGTGGATACGTACCTGCGGACCTCGGACCCGGACATTTACGCCGGCGGCAACTGTGTCCAGGTCACCAACCTGGTCACGGGCCAACCAGGGTATTACCCTTTGGGGTCATTGGCCAACCGTCAGGGCCGGGTGATCGGCACCAACCTTGCTGGCGGCGCGACCGAATTCCTCGGGGCAGTAGGTAGCTTTGCGGTCAAGCTATTCGAGATTTCCGTGGCCGGGGCAGGGTTGTGTCCGGAGGCGGCGCAGCAGGCCGGTCTGGATGCCGTCCATTCCCACGTGGTCCAGTCGGACCGGGCCCACTTTTTCCCGGAAAACGAATTGATGCACCTGGAAATGGTCGTGGAAAAGAGCGGCCCCCAAAAAGGCCGGGTTCTAGGCGTGCAGGGACTGTGCGCCAAGGGAGACGGTCTGGTGGGCCGGGTCGGGGCCGTGGCCGCTGTCCTGGGCAACCACCCGCATGTCTCGGTAATCGGCAACCTGGAATATCCCTATTCGCCGCCTTTTTCCTCGGCCATGGACATCGTCAACACTGCTGCCAACGCCGCGGAGAACATCCTGGAAGGCCGCTGCGCGGCCATGACCATCTCCGAATTTGAGCGACTTTGGAACGACCCAAGTCGCGATTTTCGGGTCCTGGACTGCCGCGGCAACGCCAATGCCCAACCGTTCCTCGAAAAGCATCCCGAGGTCTGGATGAATATTCCCCAGGACGAGCTGGGGGCCAGGCTGGACGAAGTGCCCCGGGACAAGCCCCTGGTCCTGGTCTGCAACGCCGGGGGCCGCTCCTATGAATCTCAAATTACCCTCAAAGAAGCGGGCATCACGGACTCACTGAATCTGCAAGGAGGTGTGGCGGCGATTCGCAAGAGTGGTGTAGAGGAGGTGTAGAGAGACGGTGAAATGCCGTGCGGATATGACAACGGGTTAAGAATGAGCAAATGGCCAACCTGCAGGTCAAAGGCATTGACGACAGACTTTATGACCAGTTGAAACGACAAGCTGCCCTGGAGAACAGGTCCGTGAGTCAGGAGGCCATTTTGATGATCAAATACCACCTTGGAACCCGCACTGCCCAGCGAACCGCGGCTTCACCCGCTGAAACGCTTCTTCAGCTTGCCGGCTCTTGGGAGGACGACCGTCCGGCGGAAGTCATCATAGATGAAATCAAGGCGTCTCGAAGCAACAGCCAACGCTTCCCTGACGGTTTCTGATGTTTCTCCTGGGCACCGACATCGTGATCTCCGCCTTGAAAGGCCGGGCGGAGATTGTCTCCAACCTCCGCATCCATTGTTTTTAGAGGTAGCGCAACGTGAAGGTTATCACGAGCCGTGACAATCCCGACATCGTCTCCGGCATCCACAACTACTGCGACAAGTGGTGTCAGCGCTGCGAGATGACCCGGCGGTGCGCCGTTTACGCCATGGAAGAGGCTGAAGTCCATGACGCTGGGGATGGGGATGCGGACAATGAGGTTTTTTGGGGAAAGATAGCCGAGTCCCTGACTTCGGCCATGGAGATGCTCCGGGATATGGCTGACCAGGCCGGCGTTGATCTGGATGCCGTGGACTGGGAAGCGGAAAAGGAGCGCCAGGGAGCCAGCCAACGGGAAGTCCATGCGCATCCCCTGGTCCGCTCGGCTCAGGAATACATGAGCGGGGTGGAAAAATGGTTCGACGCCCTGGAAACGCGGGCAAGCACTGGTCACCTGGACGTCAATCCATCCCTGGATGAACTTCTTCTGAAGGATATGATTGATGTCATAATCTGGTATCATACCGTGATCCCCACCAAACTCAGTCGGGCCGTGTGGAACGTGGTGGAGGGGAACGAAGAGTTTTTTTCGGAAGACGAGAGCGACGCCCAGGGCTCGGCCAAGGTGGCCCTGATCTGCATCGAACGCTCCATGGCCGCCTGGTGGCGGATCCTGGGCCTGTTTCCCGATTGTTCCGGCCAGATCAAAAAGTTCCTGATGCAACTGGACCGGCTGCGCCGCGAAACGGACAAGGCCGTTCCCCTGGCTAGGTCCTTTCAACGCCCCGGGTTTGATTTCCTGCCCGCTCGATGACGGCATGTATATGGTGGATATACACCGGGTATGAGCCTCCAACGTCAAAGCTCACCCGACGCGGGCCGTGTAGTGGCGTTACGCGGACGGGTGTTTTCCCAATAGGAGTGGTAGTAGATTCGCGTCGCTGGCTTGCCACCAATTTCTACGATCTCGACCCATTTGATGTTGGCGAGGCGTTTTTTAGGTAATTGGTCTTTCTGGGAGCATTACGCGTTTATGACATAATTCTGCGTTTGCTGATGTAGGTCGCCCTTACAGGGCTCTTCCTGCTTTCCCATCGTTGTCCCAGGGCCGTTGCCCTGGGCTGTGCTTGTTTCGCCCCTTCAGGGCTTGATTTCAGCCCCAAAGGGGCGACATGTTATATCCCAGGGCAACGCCCTGGGATATCAATGAGATATTTTATCCAGCCCTGAAGGGGCGGCCTAAAAGGGTGAGGCTCATCAAAAAATACGTAATGCTCCCGGTCTTTCTTGTTATCAGCCTTCTGTATCTCATCGAAAGCCTTTACAACTTCCCCTCTCATGTCGGTCATTCACCCTGGATCATTTCCACCTGAAATCCAAGAAACAACAGGGATCACCAGACACACAATGCCGATTACCAGGCCTACCGTAGTGTATTTGCTTGGCAGGCTCCAATTCTTCCATTGCTTCATGCTCGGAATCATTTCTTTTCAGCCCAATGACTAAGTTCATTGGCGGCAATGGAGCTGTAGCGGAATTGTCGTCTTGCGGATTCTTAGTTAGACATTTTTAACTGAATCCAGATACAGCGTGTCAGGGCAGATATCTTGATTGTGGGGCCATACTACTGTCCCATCCCACGCCTTGGCCTGCTTGAAATAAACAGTATCGTTCAATTCCTTAAAGACACCGAAATGGAGCAGGTGGGAACAATCGTATATTCCTTCCTCGTCATTATTAAATTGAATTTTCAATTTGTAGTCATCAATCGCAGAAACGCTTTTAACTCTTGGATTCATTGTTGCTACCTCAAAGGATCAATTTTGTATGGTTGCTCACCAGATACTGCAATATTCCAGTTGGCAACAAGTTCTTCTTTATGCAGTTCGATCCAGGCTTGGAGCAATTTCATTTTTGAGTTTGGTATACTAATCAAGTACGGTGCCATCATGGATTTGCACGATTACTTCATTATCCTGGTGTTTTACATGAATATGAGGCAACTTGTGTTGTTTGTTGTCCATGAAATACATGTAGACGATCAATCCGTAAAACATTGAAATTGATGGCATATCTTTACCTCGTTTTTTGCTTTATCCTTAACGCCCAAATCAGCCGCGCGCTTTTTGCGTCGGCTGCATTTGCTTGTTAGCTGTGAGATCTTGCAAAGAACCCGAAATGTATTTGTGAATGATGCTCGATACAAAGGTCTGGTAAGGAATACCCTCCTCTGTGGCTCTAGACTGAATAGCCGTTAAATCTCTGTTGGAGATTCGAATATTTATTCTTTTATCTTTCTTAAATGTATTACTAGCAATTGCAACTAGCTCTTCTCTGCGAGATTCAGTTAATACTGACTCAAATTGCCCAGCCTCGACAGCATCAAGGAGATCCTTCTCTTCTTCGGATAACTTAGACTTGCTCATGATCTACCTCCAAGGTACAGCTTAGTAAATTTTCTACTCGGAATGATAGTTTTCAAAAATATCTCATCATCCCTTTCTACATAAGGGACAAGATAAACGTACTCCCTGATACAAATGACGAAAATCCGCTGATTGGGATAATTTGAAGCATTGGGGTGGGCGATATCATCTAATAAACCACCATGTTCAATGTGAAAGATCGCCTCCTCAAAGGATACGCTCCTATCGACTATGAGTGCCTGATTTTTATCAGGGTTCCAATTGTAGATTTTCATAGATAGAAGCCTAGCACAAATGTGTGCACTTTGTCATCAAGCAGCTAACAGTGTTATTATGCGGAACTCACAAAAATCCGCCCCCCAAAATTCCCGGCCTTAACACCTGCTGATTTGGCAAGCACTTTTTGAAAAAATGGTCAGTATTTGCCATTTTATTTCAATGTATTAAAAAATGCTTGTCAAATCCTTCTTGACTCCGAGGTCAGCTTTATGCTTTGTGCTGAACTTAGCTTTATGCGGCAGCAATATAATCACCACAAGGACGGGGCATAAAGCCAACCTCGGAGGAAATGATGGATCAAACCGTGATCACTTTTGACGACTGGGAGAAGGTCTTGAAGGCCAGTGTCCCACCGGAACGATATCACGCATACCGGGAAGCCATCGTCAAATTCCGGTACTGGTTTAGCAGTCCGTTGAAAAACTCCCAATTGCTGCGTCGCCACAAAAAGTTCAAACTCTCACGTATGAATAAATACGCTTCGACATTGATTCGATTGCCAGGACGGCAAATCGAAAATGTGGCGAAGCCACAGCCCGCAG
>REDL01000029.1 GCA_007693505.1 Desulfovibrionales bacterium
CATGCCCGGAAACGAGGCACCCATGCGCGCCGCAAGGCGTGTGGTGCCCTTGGCACTCCAGATAAACCTTGGCAGGGGCACCGCCTCAGAGCCGCCAGGGCAAGCTCACCAAGCGCCTGGGCGGACATGACAACGTCTGTCCCGCCACCCGACCCCACTCAGCCGCTGACCGCCTCCCTGCCCCTGGGCCATGCCGCGCGCCCTCCCAGTCATGCGCTGAAGGCCGCCCAGGACAACCTCGCGCCTTGCAGGATCGCCCACGCCAGAAAGAGAAAGGCCACCCATCCCAGAAGGGCAGGCGGCCTTGTTCGTGACGGAAGTGCTTTGCTATCCACGGGGAAGACGATGGTGTTCTATGGGGCGCATGAAAAGGTGGGCTTGTTCCCGCAGTCGCTTCCGGCTATCCGTTGGGTCAGGGAGTTCCACATGACATATCATCCAGTCGCATACCGACAAGCCCAGCCGGTAAACCACGCCAAGAGAACCGTCAGCCTGCCTCTCTATCCTCTTTGACCCGGAGCACCCCCCCCATGTGGACACCCCAGAACCCCAGAAGACCGCCTCCTGGACCACTACCTTGCCGCCAACCCCGGCCTGCTGTTCCTGGAGGTCGAGGTCGGCCAGGGCGATGAGAATTGCGGCCCGAGGCGTCTTGGTGGGCTGCTGGTCCCTGGCGGTGAGAGTCGTGTTCGCGCCCAGGGCTCATACAACCGTGCCGACATCGCCGCTGCCGTGCAGGGTCAGCATGTCCACGTGCTTGAGGCGAAGCGGAAGCTGAACCGGACGGTGATCGGCCAGGTGCAGGTGGGCGTGGCTTTGCTGCGGCGCGACTTCAGCCCGGCCTCGGTTCAGGGCGTAGCGGTCTGTGCTTTCGGTAATCCTGATCTGGAGTGGTATTGTCGGGAGCAAGGCATCCGGACGGCTCTGTATCCGATGGATTTGCCCAAAGGGTCGGTCCGGGATCGGAGTGATGGCCGGGTGGACCGGCGTAAGGCGCCTACCCCAGGCCGCAGGCAGGCGTTCATGCGGGGCTGGGACGCCGCCGTGGCCTAAAAGTTGTGGAGCGCGCTGCTTGTCTCCGATTTCTCACTCCTCCTCAAACCCCTGACTCTCAAACTTCAGCGCCCTGCTGTTCTCGGTCACGATGCGGATGACGTTATCTGGTACTCCTGTGGGGATGTCGGCTTCGATTTCCAGGGTGACGCGGACATTGGCTCCTTGGAGGGCGTCCAGGTGGGCGATGATTTCTTCGGCCACGCGTCCGGCGTCGCTGCCGGTGCGCTTGGGGTTTAGGGTTACCGTGCCGTGGAAGCGCCTTTTGGTTTTGGCTTGCGAGGGGGCCGGGTCGCCTGGGTTTGGATGCGGCAGATCATCTCCTGGTTGCGGTGGCATTGGGATGTCATTTGGCGAGCCGGGCTGATGTGGTATGCCTGTCTTTTCCAGTTCGGCCTTGAGTTGCTCCCTGGCCGCCTGAGGTTTGACCAGCAGGCCCGGATCTTCCGGGGTGATGGGCAGGCGCTGGGTGAAGCACCGCAGACCCTGATAGCGACCGGCTGCCTCGTCGTACCCGTCGGCATAGGCAAAGGAATCCACTTCCCAGGTCATCAAACCCACGCCGTCACGGGCTGCTGCAGCCAGTACGCCGGAGTCCCGCAGTCTAGGCAGGTAGGGGTAGCGGGCGTAGTCCTCCACGAGCTGGCGGATGGAGACATGCGCATCCCGCCATAAGGGTATCTTGTCCATGTCCATCCTGAGCATGGTGCCGGACATGGCGGTGATCAGCAGCTCGTCGCCCTTGAGCTTCTTGCTGACCCGCACGGCCAGGGCGTCCTGGCCGGTGAGACGGGAGGTCTGCCAGGTCAACGGGGATTGGGGTGTGGGTTGGGAGGGAACCAGCAGCCAGAGATAGGCTTCGGGAAGTCTGGCCGATACCGTGGAATCCGCGGATTTGAGCTGGGTCTCGGCCTGGCGGACCTGGTGGGGAGACAGGTCCAGAGATTCACGTTCATCAAGTATGGATTGCCAGGCCAGATAGCGGCGCACGGACTCATCCAAATCCTGAAGGCGGGCCTGATCCACGGCCAGAAAGACCAGGGTGTTGCGCAAGAGGCGCGGGGTGTTGCCCCGGAATTCCAGGATAGCCTTGGCAGCTGCCAGGGCCTTGCTCTCGGCGTCCTTGGTATGCGGGGCATCCGGCCCGAGGACCACCAGCCGGGCTTCGGTGTCGTCGGGGACGTCCTGACCGGATTTGGGCAGGGGGTGGATCTTGTTGAAGTCCCCGGTGTTGCGCAGGTCCGCCCGCAGGCGTTTGTCCATCTCCATGACCACGGGGTCAGGGTTGCGCTTGTACTGTTCGGCCCGGTCCTCGGCCAGTTTGGTCACCGTGGGCTGGGTGGAGTACCAATAACGTGAGCCGTCCTGGTAGAGGTAGGTGGCGGTGTTGGCCAGACGGCGAAGGGCGTCGCCAAAGACCGCCGGTGTCTCTCCGGGCACCACGCAGCCCAGGCGGACCCGACGATCCTCCACTCCCTGGTGGGCGGCCCCGGCTGTGGGCGCGGAGCCAAGGTAGATGGTCCGAGCCACCCGCCTGGTGGCGGAATGTTTGCCAAGGTTGGGCACTTCCGCGTCGATCTTCAGGGGCAGGGAATTGGTTCCGTCCACATCCTTTTCAATGATCGGCAACCAGTTGTCCGAGAGGTATCTGGTCAGCTCGAACTGGACGCGCGGGTCGTCGATGGGGATCGTGGACGGCATGATCAAGGGGCTGCGGTCACCCTTCTCCCAGAGAGAGTGGATAACCGCGGCCATCAGGCGCAGGACGCCCCGGGTGCGCTGGAATTTCACCAGGGTGGACCAGTCCGTATACAGCCGGTCGAAAACCTCCGGGTGGATGGGATAGGCGGCCTGGATGCGCTTTTCGTAGTCTGAATCGCGGCATTCCGGTGGAAACTCGGCGCTCTGGGCACGATACAAATCAACAAAGGCCCGTGCGGCCACGTCTCGGTGCTTGAACGCATTCGTGCCCATCAGCGGCTCGAAAAGCCGCCTGCGCACGATTTCAAACCCTTCCTCGGCGCTGGCCGGACGCCAGGAAGATTCGATCCGCCCAACCACGTTTCGCAGCCGGTCCAGGGCTTCCCGGCCCCGGATGCCGCCGACCTCCACGTCGTCGGCCTTGGTATGGGGAGACCCGCCCGTGTCCGAAGCCGGAAGGGAGACGACCAGCAGGCAGTTGCCCGCCAGCTTGGCGGATTCGGTTAAAACCTGGGCAAAGGAAAACTGGGTTTCAAAGCTCCCTCCCGGCAGATCGGAAGCATCGTGGAGTTGCCGCGCATAGGCCACCCATTCGTCGATCAGGATCAGGCAGGGGCCGTAATCCTTCAGGAGTTGGCGCAGGACGTCGCCGGGGCTGGTGGAAAATTTGTCGTCTTCCTGGATACGCTGAAAGGCTTCACGCCCGCCTAGTTGCCACGCCAACTCGCCCCAGAGGGTGCGCACAACGGTGCCGTCTTCCTTGGTCACCGGATTGCCGGGAGAAATCTTGTTGCCCACCAGGACCACACAGCGGGCCTTGGGTACGATTTTCATTCCGGCCTCCAGCATCACCGCGTCAATGCCATCCAATTCTCCTGGCGCGATCCCGGAAAAAAGGTGCAACAGGGCGAGCATGGTATGGGTCTTGCCGCCGCCGAAATTGGTCTGAAGCTGGATGACCGGATCACCGCCCTGGCCCGAGATGCGCAACAACGCACCGATCAGGAGCAGCCTGAGGCTGTCGGTGATGAACGTCCGGCGGAAGAACTCTCTGGGGTCGAGGTATTCCTTTGTTCCCTCCCCCAGGTGCACCTGCCACAGGTCAGCGGCAAATTCAGCCTGCTGATAGCGCCCGCTGGCGACATCCTTATGGGGGGTGATCACCTCACGCCAGGGCTTCAGGGCAGTAAAGGACGCCTCCACCAGTCCCCCTCCGGCCTTGCGCTTTTGGCCCCGCACCTGTTCGTCGAATATCAGGCGGCGCAGCTCCATCTTCATCTTGCCCACGGCGTCGGCCTGGGGGGCGGAAACCGCTGCCAGCAGCCGAGCCATGGAATCCAGGGCGCGATCCGCGTCGTCGCTGGAAAAGGGTTCCTGGTGCGCCCATTTGTTGCGCCAATCCCGCAGCTCGGACACTAGGCTCCGTTCGGCAAATCCCAGGGTGTACTTGAAGATGTCGTTCCAGGTCTCCCACATCAACCGGAGCTGGCCCGAGGCGTCCCACTGGACAATGGGTTTGCTGGTCAGCATCGGGTCGTCGGCAAAACGCCGGATCGTCTCCATGTTCACGGCCCCGGTCTTGATCCTGGCCTGCACCTCGCGCTCCACGAAGGGCCCAAGCCCCTGGCGCAGAAGCTCCATCGCTTTGCCGACGCGTTCATGATTTGTCAGGGCCATGTTTCAGTCCTTGCTGTTTTGAGCCATCAGGGAGTTCTTGATTTCCCGCGCCCATGGGTTGATCTGGCCGTAGGTTTCAATCAACGGAGGCGCATCTTGTGAGGTCATTGCGGGAACCATTTTCGTTGGACCGCTTCGATTTCGCTGCGCAGGATTTCCAATTGTCGAATCGCAGCCAGTTCACGTTTCCGTCGAGCCTCTTCAGCCACGTCTTCCATCAAGGCCTGCAGTTGCTCATCGGTCGGTTCGTTGTGGATGTCGTTCAGGTCGAAGGCTTCGGTTTGCATATTGTTCTCCTGGAGAAAGTACGACGATAGACGATCAAGACAGGACGATTCTCTCCTTCTCGTTCCCACGCTCCAGCGTGGGAATGCAGCACCCGACGCTCCAGCGTCGCGTATTGAACTCCGGTGACACGCTGTTATTTTTTTGAAATACTTGAGCATTTGGCACATTTTGCGACCCTGAACCGTTGCGTGATCTGTCTTGGCGCTGAGAATTGACTACCCACTCCGTGCCGACACGGGGCGCTGGAGCGCCCAGGGCTGCGTTCCCACGCTGGAGCGTGGGAACGAGCGGGGCAGGACGATTCACCACTTTTACCATTTAAAACAAGTTCCCCCGTTCCTGCTTCATTGTCCGCGTTTCCTGAGCCAGTTGCATGATATCCGGCCAGCTCTGGACCAGAGCATTGTAGGAGAGGGCTTCAGCAGCACGCTTCTTCCGCTCACACAGAGTGTAGAGCCGATATGCCAATTCCCTGGCCGGTTCACCCCGCGCTCCCAGCTTGGCCAAAACCTTGGCCGCGCCCTGCTCCCCGGCAGTCTCCAACTCCCGGATCAAATGATGGACCATCTCCCAGACCGTAAGCCGCTTTTCCTTGTCCGGGTCCCAGTCCTGGGGCAGTTCCTCGGGCTTGAACAGCCGAACCTTTCCGGCCTTGGAAACAAGGAGGTTCGCCTCAACCAAGCCGGACACGCTGGTATTCTTGGCCCGCGCCAGCACATCCGCAATGCCGAACTCACCCTCGCCAAACCAATACTGCTCGAACCAGGATATGGCCCAGCGGGTGTCATGGTCAAAATCCCCTTCCTGTTCAGCCAGAGTCTCGTCCAGAATCTGGTTGATCAAAGCCAAGGCCTCGCGCACGGTCATGGAATTACCCTTGGCGTCCAGGACCCTGGCGTAGCGTGTGAACACGCCCATGCCCGGACCAATGGCCGCTTGGGCAAGGTCTACTGGCGCAATGTTTCCGCGCTGCATCAGGCGCAGGGCTACGGGCAATTCGGACTTAAGGGTGTTGATGAAATCGCGACGGGTGGCAGTGGGGGCGGAGGGCTCGCGTTTGCGGCAGACCAGGACGATGCTGGAAGCGAGGGCGTTGGTGCCCGAACCAATCATGCGGTTGCCAAGCTCTGTGCGCATCGGCCACGTACCGCTAACGGCAAAGCCAGCATAAATCACTGCTTCAAGAAAAGTTTCCCAGCCAGTGCTCGATATGCCAACAGCACTTGAAGTTTCTGATTGTTTAAATGCATAATATATTGTGACTGGGAAAACAGAATTGGACTGCTCTGCGATGCGTTGAATTGCATGAGTCATGCCTTTAAGAAAGAATGCTTCAGCTTTTTCTTTGTTGCCATGACGATAAGGCGTAGCTACAAGTTCATTTTCCTTGGGAACGGCAAGGGTAGCAAAAATTTCTGGGAAAAATGACCGAAGTGAACGTCGTAGCCAGACGTAGAAAAAATCTGAAAGATCAGCATAACCGATATTATCATAGTAAGGCGGGTCTGTAGAAACTATCTTGTCGCTTACGAAAGAATGTGTAGATGCATCAGCTTGGGTAGATTTCCCTAACATGAGAGAGAATGGAACTGTTGACAAAGCTTTCGCAACGAGCCCTGCTGCTGAGACGTAGTTGCCTGAAGCATCACCAATGGGATTCGACTCCGCAAAGTCCCAGGTCATAGGTAACGCTTGTCGGCTGAAAGTGTTGATAACCCCACTTTGCGTTGGAGTAGGGTCCCAACGCCCGAGAGTGGAGCCTCGGTCAGTGACTTTGTCGAGCGCAAATCCTAAGTACACAGCCACAGCCTCCGCATACGCCCTCACACCAGCCCCACCATCACGCAGAGGCTTGTCATCGTTAGGTAGCCCAGCTTTGATGCTGTCTTGGCGGACACGTTCCATGGCATCGCCCACTAGGTCCGAAAAGGTCGTCAGGGCAACGAGTTGGCGGGGGGTGAAGAGGTCTCGCCACTTGGTCATACCGTATTCCTGCACTCGAAAGCCGAGCGCCTTTGCAGGAAGATCGGTTTCCGGCACATCACCCGGCTCCGCACTCATCGCAACGGCTTCCATCTCAGAACTTGGCGAGAGATAGACGCGTCCGCGATCGCCTTCAGCGACAATCGCCATTAGGCGCACACCCATGCGTCCTGCTTTGGCTTCAGATCGCAAATAGTTGAACGGCATCGGCGTCCCTGACAAAAGGCAGAGGAAACTGCTGCCACTACTTGCTGACTTGGTGCCTCGCTTCGTCGCAGCAAGGTCCCTCGGTATTCCCACCTTAACCGTAAACCGGTACCCATCCCCCTCGATCACCGGCTCAACATAGGCCTCCTTGCCTTTTTTCGTTGACAGCATGAACGTGGATGCCAGGGGCACGTCCACGTGGGCGAAGGCCGGGTTGGGGCTTTTGACCGTGCGTGCCCAGAGCCAGGCGATGACCGTGAGCTTGCGGCCTTGATACTGTTTCAGGTCCGGGCGCTCGGCGACCATTTCCGGGGTGATCTCCACCTTGGGGTAGAGATGCCCGATGCGTTTCTTGGCCTCGTCGCGCATCCACTTGCCGTAGTAGCGGACGTCCTCGGCCAGGCCCTGGGCACCTTTCCAGGGGCGTTCCAGGAGGCGGTTGTCCCGGCGGGACTGGGGATTGACCGGGGGGCGTCCGGCGAACTTGGGCGGGATTTCGATCATGGCCTTGTTGATCAGCACGGCCACGGGGTTCAGGTCGCTGGCATAGGCTTCCAGGCCGAGGCGCTGGGCCTCCAGGGGCAGGGAGCCGCCCCCGGCAAAGGGATCGTGAAACGCGGGCAGCTTGTTGCGGTCGAACAGTTCCCTGGCCCTGGGATGATCGGCGTTCTCGGCGCAGGCCCGTCGCCAGCTCTGCCAGATTTCCGCCCGCGCCTTCTCTAGGACCTCCTCGTTGGTGGTGTTCTCCCACTGCACCAGATCCTCGATGATCTTGAACAGCCGCTGCCGCTCCTTTTCCTGGGCCTTTTCCGTTGAAAACAGGTCCGGGTTGGCCGAAGGGTCGTCCACCATCTGGGCGAAGATCACGGCCCTGGCCGCGGCCAGAGGCCGCCTGGCCCACCACAGATGCAGCGTGCTCGGATGCCCATGCCGAATGGACTTCTCCCGCGCCGAGGCCTTGTTGATGGCATCCAGAGGCAGGGCCACTTCGATGAGCTTTTTCTTGGTTTTCATTGTGGTCTCTTTTGCGGGATAACCCTCTATCCATGTGATATGGCAGAGCCGTTTTCTTTCGGCATGGTTCGTTGCAATGTCTGGATAATCATTGTCAAAAGCTGGGCGAATGTTTGATCTTTGAGGATGGCTACCCGCTTGACGATCAGCCCCGCATTGGCGGTGAACAGTTTCATCGGACGTGCATAACTCACTGTGTTCAATGTACCGCGAGATAATTCCGCATCCGTCAAGCGCAGGGAGGCGCCTGAGTATGGATTGCTTGTGATCTGGCAGAGCAGCCAGTCATCGTAACCTGTCTCAGTCAAGGCCACCGCGGGACGCAATTTTGCTCCGGACAGGTCTGAAAAGGGGAAGGGGATTACAACGACGGAAGCTGGGACAAGTGTGACCATGCGGCAACCTCCTCAGGTTTTTCCCAGTCCCTGGCCAAAGCGGGTTCACTGACAACGGCGGGGCATGTCCGTTCATCCTCTGCACTCTCGTCGAGAAAAGTGACCATGACACGACGCGGACCGGCAACTTCGACCGGCTCAAGGAGCCGCAGCCGTCCTTCAGCTTCAAGAATGCCTTCAACCGTCAGCAACATCGACTATCCTCCTCATTTTTATCGTTCCCACGCTGGAGCGTGGGAATGCAGCCCAGGGCGCTCCAGCGCCCTGTGTTATCAGCACCAGGCACCAGGGATCAATCTTGATCAGTCCCTCCTGACCGGGTTAGTCGCGTGCACTGGAATACCGTCGATGCCCGGAGGTGATCGATAAAGCCGCGTTTCGCTGGATATCAATCCCCGACGCTGGAGCGTCGGGGGCTATGTTCCCACGCTGGAGCGTGGGAACAATCGGTACGGAGTGAAATCTTTCATAATCACGGAGCGATGTGAACGGGTTCATGCCGTGATGTCCTCATGATCAGATATTTTATCGTTCCCACGCTCCAGCGTGGGAATGCAGCCCAGGGCGCTCCAGCGCCTTGTGATATCAGCACCAGGGATCAATCTTGATCAGTCCCTCCTGCCCAAGATAGTTGCGCGCACTGGAATACCGCCAATGCTCGGGAAGATCGACATAGCCACGTTTCACCGGATTGAAATGGATATATTCCAGCTTTTGCCGCATCATGTCTTCACTGTACACCATTTCAGCATGGGAACCCTCCTGCCAGAACTGGTATTCCCGGTCACGCTTGTGTGCCTGTTTTGCAAACCGCATCCGAATCAGAAGCCGTTCCGCCTTGCTGGTTTCCAGCAATTCAATAAGCCGGGCTGCAGTGTAGGACTTGAAACTGCCTAGGCACTTGTCCAAACGGGGAGCCTGGGCCACAAAATGCAGGTGGTTTTCCAAAATCACGTAGCCATAGATCTGTAAGCCATCATGCAGGCGCTGATAGGTCCAGCTGTCGAGAATGATTTGCACCGCGTCGGGACGTGTAAAAACGGGCAGCCATTCAACAACGGTGCAGGTCAAAAAATGAGGCTTGTCCGGCTCCTGAATGACATATCGGCTTCTAGCCATGCCTGTACTCTCTCCATTCGCGACGCTGGAGCGTCTGGGGCTGCGTTCCCACGCTGGAGCGTGGGAACGATCGGCGGGGGCTCCCGGGCTCCTCTATCTCGGCTCCTCCGCCAGTTCCAGCAATTGCGCGAAACTGTAATTCAGGTCTGTCACCCGGAAGTCCGGCTCCCGCTGGAAGGGTCTGCGCACGTAGTGGACTCGGTGAGTGTTCTTGTCCAAGAATTCCACAATGGCCAGGATGTAGTCATCCGGCTTGTTCAGGGAGTACAGGACTTCATTTTTGGTCACGGTGATGGTTTCGGCTCCGGTGACCCGGCCCTTGACCTCGATGAAGCGCAAGCGGCCCGTGCCTGGGATGCGGCTTTCGATGTCGTAGCCAAGCTTTTCCAGTTCCCGGTCTATCGGATCGAAACCCAGACCACGCTCGATATCCATGATAATGGCCCTGGCCCTGGCCGCGGACGCCTGGGTGTCCTTGGGGTGGATCGAAGCGGCTGTGGGGTGGCCGGTCATGGCCTGGATCAAGCCCAGGGGCACCACCAGGGTGCCACCCAGAACGACAGGCGGCAGGGGGGAAATCTGGCGTTCCAGCTTGAGTTCTTCCAGGCGTTTTTCCAGCCGCCCCTGAAGATTGTCCGCCCGTTTGCGGGCCTCGCCGGAATTGAGCCGGGCGTTGGCTTTCCCGGCCTGCTCCTGGAGCTTGAGCTGTTCGGCCCGGTGATCCCAGTAGATGATTTCCTTGGTCAGCCGGTCCTTGACCGCGGCCTCGGTCTTGTCGATCAGTTCCAACTTTTGCGACCGGATTTCATTGAGGTGTTCAGGCACCACAGTGGCGATGGCGTGACTCTGGGCGATGCGCTCCAGTTGGTCGCCGACCCAAGCGCATTCCGGATGGGACAGAATGGTTTCCGGATCAGGCTCCCCTTCGGCCAGGGGGCGATAGTCCAGATAGGGGGCGTAGTGCAGGTGGCGGGCCTGGCTCTGGGCGTCGATCTCCACGTAGAGCAGCTTCTTGGAAACAACACGCCGTTCACCGGTCCGGGTCTGGCTGGCATCCTGGATGGCATGCTCCAGGTGGACGAGCACCCTTGGGGTTGTGCCTGGATCGGTGGAATCCACCAGGATGGCTCCTCGGCGCAGCAGATCGCCATGGCGTTCCAGGGTCAGGTCGATGACGCTGTCCAGCAGGGGATGACCAGGGCAGACAAAAGCCGCCGGGGGCTGGCCCTGGGGGGCGACGAGCTGCTTTTCAAAGACGATCCGCTCGTACCGCGGCTGGACCGGGTCCCCCATGCCGATGAGCCGATCCCGGTTCCGGATGGTGGCGGGGACGTGGGTAACGGCGTAGCGGCGCGGTTCACGCTGCTTGGCAGCCCCGCCCAGGCCCTTGAAGGCCTCCAGAAAAAAGGACTCAATGTAGTGGGGTTGGAGCCTGCGGGCTTCGGCCCGTTCCATGTCCTCGCGGATACGATAGACCCGACCGGCGTCCATGGCATCGTGAGCCAGGGCGCGTTCTTCCAGCAGTTCCGCCAGTTGGGCAGGGTCAAAGGCGTGATCCAGAATGCAGGACAACCGGCTTTTGACTTCTGGTTGCTCGCCGTAACGGATGGCCTCCATGAGCAGTTCGCGGAGGGGCTTTCCTTCAAACTGGAGCTTGCCCAGGACGTCGAAGACCTTTCCGCCCAGGGCCTTGCGGGCCTCTTCCAGCTTGTCCAGCAGGGTCCGGTAGACATCCCCTTCGCGGGTTTCCTCGGCCACCAGGTTCCAGAGGTGGCAGACCTCGGTCTGACCGATGCGATGAATCCGCCCAAAGCGCTGCTCCAGGCGGTTGGGGTTCCAGGGCAGATCGTAATTGACCATCAGGTGCGCGCGCTGCAGGTTGATGCCCTCCCCGGCGGCGTCCGTGGCCAAGAGGACTTTGACCTCGGGGTCGTGTCTGAAGGATTCCTGGATCTGCAGGCGTTCTTCGCGGCCAACGCTGCCATGGATGCTGACCACGGCCTGGGGGCGGCCCAGCAGTGTGCGGATGCGTTCCAGCAGGTAGCTCAATGTGTCGCGGTGCTCGGTGAAGATGACCAGCTTCTGTTGCGGAGAGCCCGTGGGCTTGGTTATGGGGCCGGAGCCATAGGGGGCGTTGGGTTCCCGGGCAGGGTTGCCCAGTCCTTGCGGGGTGAAAATCTCGCTGAGCAGGGTGGCCAGCTCCTTCCACTTGGTATCTTCCCCGCTGTGTCGGACGCTGTTGGCCAGCTTGACCAGCCGGTTCAGGGTTTCGATCTCGGCCTTGAATTCGGCGATGGTACTGGCGGCGGTGGCCTGGTCCAGAACCTCCTGCTCCGCGGCTTCCACCTCGTTTTCCGGGGCGTCTTCCAGGTCTTCCAGATCCTCGACATCATAGCGGCGCATATCCATGGCCATGGCCTGTTCGACGCTGATGCCCCGCTGCAGCAGTTCCATCTCCCGCAGCCGCTTCTCCAGCCGGTCCCGCCGTCGTTGCAGAGACTGGAAAATGGCCTCCGGGGAGGACGCCAGACGGCGTTGGAGCACGGTCAAGGCAAAGCCCACGGTCCCGGCCCGCTTGTCGTTGTGCAGGGCCTCGGCCCGGTTGAACTCCTCGCGTACGTATCCGGTCACGTCCTTGTACAGCTGGGCTTCCTGGTCCGAGAGCCGGAAGGGCACGGTGTAGGCAATCCGCTCCGGGAACAGGGGCGTGGCGTCGAACTTGTAGAGATTCTCCTTGACCATCCGGCGCATCAGGTCTGAAACGTCCGCCGTGTGCACCCCGTCCCGGAACCGGCCTTCGAAGCGGTCCCCGTCCAGCAGGGACATGAACAGCTGGAAGTCCTCCTCCTTCCCGTTGTGCGGGGTGGCGGTCATCAGCAAAAAATGGCGGGTCAGGGTGGACAGGAGCCTGCCCAGGCGATGGCGCTTGGTGTACTTGACCTCTCCGCCGAAAAAGGTGGCGGACATCTTGTGCGCTTCGTCGCAGACAATCAGATCCCAACGGCAGTCCGGGGCCTTGAGCTTGTTCTGGACGTCCTCGTTGCGGGAAAGCTTGTCCAGGCGGGCAATGACCAGGTTGTTTTCCAGAAACCAGTTGCCCGTGCGGGCGGCCTCCAGCTTGTCGTTGGTCAGAATCTCGAAGGGCAGGTTGAAGCGTCGGTACAACTCGTCCTGCCACTGTTCGGCCAGGCTGCCGGGGCAGACGATCAGGCAGCGGACCAAATCCCCCCGGATGATCATCTCCTTGGCCAGCAACCCGGCCATGATGGTCTTGCCCGCGCCGGGGTCGTCGGCCAACAGGAAGCGCAGGGGCTGGCGGGGCAGCATGGCCTCGTACACCGCAGTGATCTGGTGCGGCAGAGGGTCCACCAGGGACGTATGCACGGCCAGAACCGGATCGAACAGATGGGCCAGCCGGATGCGCAAGGCCTCGGACGTCAGCCGAAACATCTCGCCGTTACCGTCAAAACTCCAGGGCCGACCTTTTTCCGCCAACTCCAGCCGGGCCTCGGCGTCGCGGTACAATAGCTCGTTGGCCACCTTGCCGGTGGAACTCTTGTAGGTCAGCTCCAGGGCATCCGAGCCGAACCATTGCACGGAAACGACGGTAACCAGGGAATCCGGCAGGATGCCGCGCAAGGCCGCGCCGGGGGTGAGGTCTTCGAGTTTGAGCATAGAGGCAGGAGGGATTATGATAGCTATGTCCTTTTCGACAAGCTTTTGAAGAGAGGTGCATGTGCTAGGAAGATCCGAGCAATGATCGGCATTACATCCTTTAGGTGTGAATTGATACCGGTCACGCCTCGCAAAGCGATACTATTTTTCATCTTGTGCCAAGTTTTATTCCTTTTCCTTGTCTTCGCAACTAGTGTCAACCTATAGCCATTAACCGGAGAAGCCCTTACGATTTAAGGGCTTCCCCGGCCAATTCCTCGTCTAAGCGGCTTTCTTGTAATTCTCCAGCGCCGCGAAATAATCCGTCAACTGTTTCAGCATCTTCGCATCGCGCTTGCAACGGCTTAGCGTGATGAACTGCTCACTGATCTCGCCGGGCGTCAGATCTTTCGACCCATGGCCATACTTCTTGGCCAAATACATCTCATAGAACTCCACCTGACCCCCCAGGCCCAGAGTCCGCAACACGCCGAAAAGGTCACCAACTGACGTCCCCCTCTCCGTCCGTGGTTCCACCTTCGGCGGAGCGGGCATCTGAACGACATTCCGGGCTGGTTTGGGATCGACCGGGTGGTCGTCACCGTTGCCGTTAACTGGCTCGCCGTTCAGCCACGCAATCAGCTTCTTGCCGGTCTCTTTGCCAGGGGTGAAGTAACTCCCATCGAATAACCCCGTCCTGTCCTTCGTGGCCGTGGCAATGTGGCCGTCAACACTCAACTCCAGGACGGCAGTGAACTCGTACTCCAGGCCGTCTCTCTGAATCGGTGCCAGCCCGATCTTCACAGGCTTGGTCTTGCCCGTGCGCTCATCTTTCACGACTTCCCAGGCCGTCTTGCTGCGGATCGTCGCGATGATGTGCAGGGGTGCTCCGAGCATGGCGTCGACCAGGGCATTGTGCTTCGGCGAAGCCTCCCTCCAGGCCGCGAAGTTGTTCTTCACAGCCTGCGTTGCCCGGTCAACGAACTCCAGGATGCCCCCTTCGCCTGCCCAGGCATGGGTCAGACTGTCGATAATCAGGACGTCATATCCTGCCTCAGCCGCGCCCTGGATGGCTTTGACGTACCGGGCAGGGTCGAACGGGGGCGTCAGTTCGGCCACGTCGTAGGCACACAGGTCCGCATAGAGAGAGCCGCTACCGCGCTCCGTGTCGAGCAGGGCGATCTTGCCACCGAGGCCCTGGGCGATGAGCAGGGCGGAGTAGGTCTTGCCGCTGCCGCTAGGGCCGATGAGACCAAGGCGGATTTTGGATTGCTGCCGTTTGGCTGGTGTGAACATGTGGTGCCTCCTTATCTTGGGGTTTTGGAAACAAAACGGCCCGCCGCTCAATGTGAACGACGGGCCGGATGCCGCGCGTGGGGTTGTGGATGTGGATCAGTTTATGACGAGGGACTGCTTCTCGACGATCTGTGCACCGGGTACGGCCTGACCCTTCTTGAGCACGTCGCGGATTACCGACTTCCGGGGCACATACTCGATCCGGGTTTCCACGAACTGACTGGGGAGTTCCCGCAGGTCCACGATCTCAACGGACGACGACTTACGCAGGAACAGGGTGGACTTCACGCCTTTGATCCGCTGAAGACCCTGCTGCTGGAAGATTCCGGCTAGGTACTCCCGAAACAGGATCAGCCTGGATTCCATCGCCTTGCGCCGGGAGCGGATGCGGTCCTCCTCGCTCTTCAGAAATTCCACTTCGGCCTGCCTCTTGCGCACAGCATAGGCCACCGCGTCGGCCTTCTCGGCCTCGGCTATGGCCAGTTCATCAAGATAGGTCAGGGCCGCCTGCTGCTGGTCCTCTCCGAGTTCCTCGCTCACAGCCAGGATGTTTTCGATCTCTTCCTCGATTCCGATCAGGGTGGTCATTCGTCGCCTCCTTGTGGATGAAAAGAAAAGGCCGCATCCCGATTAGAGATACGGCTCGGCACGCTTGATGAACAGCAGGTTCGGCCTACAGCAGCCCCTGAGCCTGGAAGGAATAATGCCCGGTGCGACTGATGATCACATGATCCAGGAAGCGTACATCGAGCACCTGGGCCGCCTTTTGGAGCCTGCGGGTGAGTTCCTGGTCCGGGATGCTGGGGCTGGGGTCGCCGCCAGGGTGGTTGTGGGCGACGATGATCCCGGAGGCCTGCTTCATAAGGGCGAGACGCATGATCTCGCGGATGTAGACGGGTGTCTGGTCAACTGTCCCTTTGCTCACGACCCGCCTGGCCATGACGTTGTTCTTGTTGTCGAGCAGGAAGAGCACGAAGTATTCGATCTTCCTGTCCCGGTACGGAAGCATCTTCACCACGACATGCTCGGGATGCGACAGATTCTCGCAGGCCGGTTCGACAGCGTACAGCTCCGCCAAAAGATCTCTAACCTTGTGCATGGAACCTCACTATGATGGGGAGTGAAAGGCTCGCCATCTGATTGAGATGATGGGCCTTGGCAGTGAGGAAGGGGGGCTACCGAGCCTGAGCGACCATGTTTTGGAAAGTGATGTGTCGGAAAATGTTACACTAAAAATTTAACGATCAATTCAAAAAAAATCTTATATTTTATAATATTGAGTCTTTTTTTTGTTTAAAACTGTTATAGATGGTATAAAAATATTTTTTTTTGAAACACCAATGATTTCATTGGGTTTTGAGATGTGACTGTTGTTTCTGTCGGAATTGTTAACACTTTCGGCTGGAATTGTGTCGGAATACTTTACATGTTCCTGTTTGAGTAACTGAACTGTTTCAACAACCGATTGAATTATCCTTCTTAATTGTAAGGGCACACTTTTTGCTCTAGTATGTTGAAAACGTGCACAATACTGAACTAAATTAATCAGGTTTGGTTTGATATTTTAAAACTATTCGGTTTTACGGCATGTTCCTCTGCATGTGCTAATGAAAATAAAAGATGCGTTATCTGGAAACTTTTTTATAGTCCACAAACTTTTTCACGGAGGAAATCATGAAAAAATTAATTCTGGTCTTGGCCACTTCCTGCGCTTTGTTTTTTTTACTAGCGGTTGGGAATGCCTTTGCAACTCCTCTTGAGTACAAATTTACATTCACCGGTGCAGACCTGCTGAATAATGTCTTTGTTTCTGGCGCTGACGGCTCCACCCCGGTTGACAACGATCTTTTCAACGGCGCGAGATTGTTGCGTGTCGGAGCAAATCCAAACCACGCAGATGTCGCACGGACGTATGTTGCAAGCCAGCATACAACATTCCAAAAACGTTGGGATGAATATGCTGCAAATGATTACTTTCTGTACGAATTTGCTCTTTGGGGTTGGGATGGATTAGGTGCTGGATGGGGCGAAGATTTCAAGCCTACCGAATGGTTAAGCCATTCAGGAGAAGGGGCTGCTGCTAACTGGAATACCAGCTTGCTAACGTGGCCTTGGGGAGTTCCTCCTGCTGGCTACATTACAGATCAACGACCTGACTGGGAGGCTGACTGGCCAGACGGACGAATTCTTCTGAACGATTCAGCTAGTTGGAGTAGTTATATCTTTACTGCTAATGTACTTATTGATCCAGTTACTGGATGGTGGGGACAAGACGTAGGAAATGCCCCAAATGATCTATTAATCCCTGAGCTTACTATCTGGTTTGGTGGATATATTTATGGGTGGGATGCAGATGCTTCTGCTTGGGATTATCACCTCTATGAAGGTAACATCACTCTTACCGGAGACCAGATTAATGTCGTCCCCGAACCCGGCACCATCGCCCTGCTGGGCATCGGCTTGGCCGGCCTGGGTCTGTACGGATACCGCCGCAAGAACAAGGCATAGTTCAACCAGCTTCCTCCTTCATCAACCCCGCCCCGGCATGTCCGAGGCGGGGTTGTCGTTTTCTGGGCAGGTAATGGCTGCTGCCGCGTTGCTGCTTGAACGCAACTGGGCTGATCACTGTGAGATGAGCAGCCCCTCCAGCAGCCGAAACGCCTTCTCGGGCAGTTCCCGGACATCCTTAAGGAGCTCGATCCGTGGGAACAGTTCAGGGTGTCGCACGTCCTCGATGCCCAAGGTCATAACCTCGATTTTGAGGTCAGTGGCCTCCCTGATCGCAGCCACTGCGCTCTCGCCATCGTTCGGATCGCCGTCAGTGAGGATGATCACGATCTTTCTAGGCTCCGGCAGGCTGACCATTTCGGTCAGAACATACCGGAGAGACTCTGCCAACGGAGTTCCGCCTCTAGCAGCGGGCGGCCAGGGCAAGGCCGAAGCGGGTCTCTGGCCGTGCAAGAGTACAGGATCAACTTGAGTAGCGGGCACTCCTGTAGCCGGATCGCATGTGGTGCTCCGGTAAAAAGCCGGAAAGACCGTAAGACCCAGATTCACGCCACGGATCGGTGACAAGGCCTTGACCAGGGCCATGCACACGTCTCGGGTGATGGGGAAGCGGTCCCCGCTGCGCATGCTGCCGCTGTTGTCCACCAGCAGATGGATCGCCGTATTCACCTGGCGCACCTGGTCATTGCGAAGGAACAGCTTCGACTCGCCGGTCCTGATCCGGTGCAGCCGGGACCGGGCAATGCGACTGCCTGCCGCGCTGGGTTTGGCGTGATCCAGTGCCTGGGCTTGGAGCAGTCCACGGAGCTTGCCGGACAGTTTGGCCACCACTGACGTCGATGGACTGACCTGATGCTTGCGGTAGCCGAAGTCAGGCAGTGTGGATTGTTTCGTGGGCCTGGCTATCCTGATGGTGCCGGGATCAAGGCCAAGGTCAGCCTCACGCTGTTGCACCAGGGCCTTCAGTTGCTCGCCAAGGTCCGCCTGCTCATCCTGGGATTCCAGCGCCTGGATCACAGCTTCCCGGACTGGATCGGGTAGGGGCGCATCCTCATCTGGTACTGTGACCGAGCCGCCACCGGTGCTGTCAGCCACGTCTCCTGCCTCGGCGTTCACATTGCCTGGACTGCTTGCGGGGTCGGTCCCGTCGCCGTCAACATCGGCGTCCTGCTCGACTGAATCTCCAGAGCCATCGCTTTCCTGCTGACTGGAATCCCCACTGTCTTCTTGCGGTTCATCCTGCTCACCCTGGCCATGGTCGGCTTCTCCATCCTGGCCGTCTCCGCCATCACTCTCAGGGCTACCAGGCTGGCCCGTATCGCCGTTCTCGCGCCCTTTGTCCTCGCCAGGCATGTCAGGCTCAGGCTCGCCTTGAGGGCCTTCAGGGGCGTCCTGGGGCGCTTCCTGGGGTTGGTGGTCCTCCTGACGTTCCGGTTCCGGTTCGGGCTCGGGCGGTTTCTCCTTGGCCCTCTGCTGAAGCAGGTCCACGATCCGGCCAACGATGGCAACAACGTCTTCCGTGCTGGTTGCTGTCTCAATGTCGCTGATCAGGGTGAACAGATCGCGCTCCAACTCCGGGCCGAACGTCTTGAGGAACTGCTCCCTGGTCTTCAGGGCCAGGTCGGCGACTTCGGGCTGACCAAGGTGCAGTGTTCTGAGAACCAGCGAGACGTAAGCCGTGATCACCGCTTCGGGCGGAGCGTCTGGGTCCAGCTCGAACACTCCGGCCTTGGTCTTGCGTAGCTGGGAAATCAGGACTCTGAGGTTCGTGGCCATGCCGGGGTAGAGATCGGCCATGGCCTTCTCGATCCGCACGTCCTCCAGAATGTTCCAAAGGCTCTTCTGGAGCGGGCTCTCCCTGGGGATGGTGTTGAGGTTCGTAAGCCGGACATGGCCTACCTCGTGGTCCAGATAGCCCCTGACGATCCAGGAGTTCTCCTTGCTTGTCAGAGGCATGACCACGGTCTGGCCGTCCGTGCTGGCAGTGCCGTTGCCGCCAAAAACGACCTTCACCCCGTGCTTCCTCCCCAGCCCGGCGGCAAGAACCGCGAGCTGGGATGGTGTCAGGGCCTTTGGGGTTGCCATCGGTGTGGCCTGGGCCTGCGCGGCCAGCCGTGACAACTCTGCTTCTACCGAATGGTGTTGTAGCATTTACACCTCCTTCAGAACCAAGCGTCGGGGAGCCTGGGCTGGGTGCTGGGCTGGGAGATGGCCGGAGGAACAATGACCGGCTGCGGGGCCGGAGTCTCGGGCTGGGCAGGAGCTATGGTGTCGGCGCGAGGCTGGGGCTGCTCGTATGTGAACGTGTAGTCACGCCCTTGCTCAGCGGCATCCAGAATGTCCTTGAGAACGTCCGGGCTTTTCAGTTGCACCAGCAGGCGGGTCAACTTGAAGAGCGCAGTGCCGGTGAGTGCTCCCCCGGAATCGCGCTGATCCAGGAAGGTCTGAAGTTCAGCCTCAATCACGGACACGCCGTGATTGACGAAAGACAGGCCGCGAAGCTTCTCGGCCAGACGATCCAGGCGGTTCAAGTTCTTGAAAGTGGCCCGCTCCCTGTCTCGCAGGCTGTTGTAGGTTTCACCAGCAAGGATGCTGATCTCCCGAAGCATGGTGCCGGTCAGGTCCGTCGTGAGGACTTCGGCGAACTCCAGGTCATTCTCCGCCGAACTCATCCTGAAGCAGCGCCAAGTGAAGCCGAACTTGCGTTCAATGCTGGCCGGCGTCTCCAGGTAGGGTCGCAAGATGGACGCCCAGCGCCTGTTCTTCTCCAGCCAGGCGTTTTGTTCCCGGTGGAAGTCCGCCAGGAAGCGGTCCCGCTCTGTTTGGAATTCCCTGGCCAGGTCGCCAAGTGCGTCCTCGATCTCAGCCTTGCGGGCCTCCGGGGCAATCCAGATCTTGCCGGAGTAGAGCGAGAGGGCCACGCCTTCGAGGTAGGTCACGGCCTTGGTCCGCACCGCCTGAATGGGCTTGAACGCCTCCCTGTTGTGCAGGCGTTTGGAGCCAAGGCTGACAAGCTCTTCCGGTGGAAGCTCGACCCCGGCGAAGTCCTCGGGCTTGAGGTTCTTGCTGCCGGACCAGCTTTTGATGTCCAAAATCAAGCCCAAGCTGTTTGCGAAGATGCGGTCTGTTGTCATGTGGTCCTCCTGTGGTCAGGGGTTAGAAAAAACGAACGGGCGGCCAGATACTGACCGCCCGCTTGCCTCGGGGTGTGGTTTTGGTGGTTGTGCATCACCTCCTACAATTCGGCGTTGAAAATGCGCTGGAAGGTCTCCGCGAAGATCGGCCTGCCCTCGGTGCTGGACTTGTTGACCACCACGTATTTCAGGGCATGGCCCAGCGGGTTCTTGATCCGGGGCACCTTGCGGAAAAACTGCGCCGCCTTGGCCCACTCGACCAGCTCCCTGGTGCTGAGCGTGTCCGCGATCGGGTTCTCTTCCGCCGTGTGCATCTTGCGAATCTCACCGGCGAAATTCACCATCTGCTCGCTGATGTCCCGATTGCCCAGGAGCATTTCCAGGATGTCGATCTCCACGTTGGGCTCTGGATAATCCAATAAAAACGTCCACCTGAGCCTATTCATGAAGGCCTTGCTCATCTTGAGCGTCCCGGAATAGCCGCTGGCCTCGCCGTCACCCTGGCCGGTTGTGTTGGCAGTGGCGATGAATCGAAAGTCGGGTTCGGGGTGGATCACCTCACCGCTGTTGACAGACAGGGTGAGCGGACGACCATCAAGGACCGTGTTCAGGCCGACCAAGGTTGAAGGGTCCACAAGGTCGATCTCGTCGAACAGGAATACGCCGCCAGACTTCATTGCCTGGGGGAGCGGGCCGTACTCGAACGTGAAGCCCCCGCCGGCGTTCGGCACGTACTGGCCAATCAGGTCGATCAGCTCAAGTCGATTGTGTCCCGTGACCGGGAAGACCGGGGCGTTGCTCCGGGCCGCCACCTCGTTGACCAGGGAGGACTTCCCCGAGCCGGTGGGTCCGCTGATCAGGCAGGACATGCCGCCGAACTGCCACCAGCCCAGGAAGTCAGCCGTGACCTCGGGCCGAAAACGGTAATCCGTGACTGTGGGCACGTACTGCTGCCAGGAGTGCTTTTCCCGGACCGGCCAAGGCACAGGCGGGAACGAGGCGTGAAATAGGGACTGAACTGTCGGTGCTGTGTTCGTCATCGGACCTCCTTTTGTTGATCATTGAGTTGTTCAATTTGAGATTCGAGCACTGCCGCATACCCAGTGCCGCCTGCGGAATCGATGTGTCGGAGAATATCCAGCTGGACACGATTGATAGCCTGCTCGACGACGCTGGACCGGCAGGGGGCCGTCCCATTGCGAGAACTGGCGTGTTCGCGGAACAGACTGTTGATTTCGTCAACCGAAAGGTCAGATACGTCGCGTCCAAAAATGTGCATGCTTCCTCCTTTCGTTGCTGAGCTAAGATGTGACCTGCACGGGATGACTGACTGGACGATAGGACTTGGAGCCCTTGGACCGGATGACGATGGGCGCGTTGCCGATGTTAATCGCTCCGGGATGGGGCTTCGGGTATCCACCGCGTGGGCGACGGAAGAACGAGCGGTTGAATTGAGCTTCGACATAATTCATGGCGGCCTCCTTGAGTTTGTAACGACGAAGGCCGCACACACTGGACAATCCAGCGTGCACGGCCTTCAACAAGTCGATTTCTCCGACTCAGCGCCGGAAATTGGGCGCAAAAAAAACCGCTCCAGCTTAATCGCTGTGCGGCTCGACGGGCGTTCTATGTGTTCCGATTCGATCTCTGATTGTTAGCCTCCAGGCTGTGAAGTTGGTTAGAAGGGGACTTCCGATGTCTCTTCGGCGGTGGCGGCAGCGGGCCGTCTGGCCATGTCCACCATCTCCTTGAAGCCAGTCCCGGCAGCTACGAACGGCTGGAAATCAAGAACCGTGTAGTCTGCTTCACGATTGACGTTCACGCTGAACCTTTGACTGCCGTAGCGATCAACGTAGTGCGAAACACGGCATCCATTCAGCTCGATGAGGGCGCTCCTGCCCTCCAAGGCCTTGTGCGCCGCCTCGCCAATGCCGTTCCAGAAATTCACTCGCAGGACGATCCGCTCGCCGGTATTGTCGTCCGTGGCCAGCAGATAGGTGACATAGCGGCTCCGCTTGTTCTCATCGCCGGGATAGAACTTCGAGAACTCGGGATTGCCGGTCCATCCGCGAGCGGTGCAGAGTTCAACAACTTGGCCGGTGACGGGATTGGTGATCGTTTCGATTTTCATGCTTTTGCTCCTTGTGTGTTTGGTTGATGCGGTGGTTAGCGGTTGGCTGGAAACATTGACTGCTGACAACGGTTGCTGATTCCGACAGGGCCATCTCGAAAGGGCCAAGACGCTACGCCGCCTGAAAGTCAGGCAGATCGACGTGCTCGTCGTGATCCCAAAACTCATCGAGGTACGCCTCGCACTTCGCCATGCTCCAGCGCAGTGCCGCCTCCTTGACGCATTCGAAACAATGCACCGTCTCGCGACGGACAACCCCGTTGGTGTCCATCCGTGTGAGTGTGGCTCCGCAGGAAAGCGTCTGGCCGCGGTAACGAATTTGATTTGTGCACATTTTCTACTCCTAGCTGTTACTGGTTCAGTACGAAAAAAGGCCGCGACACCTCCTGGGTGTGCGGCCTGAGCCTCGTTGACTGCTGTGCATGGGGGTCAAAGTATGTCCATTGCAGCTACCTCCTCGCTGATGATTCAAAGGGGCACCCCCCCCCACCCCCGGTGGGAATGTCTGTTGGGTCCCATCGAACCCCCTATATGAATAAGGTTCCGCGTCCCCGCACACGACCAGATTTCACCCCGGCAGCACCGGGGTCTTCAGTGGGGAGGCCAGTCGCTTGTTGAGGTCGCGGCGCGGCCCTTGGTATCCAGACCCTGGCTCTGAGAAACCGACTTCCAGGATGCTTTCTCCAGGAGAACGTCCGCTCAAAATTTTTTGGAAAAATTTTGAGCATTGACTTATAGATGGAGGCTATGGGAAAGATTCAGGAAATTAATAATGGAAAGAAAGGAGGGTGCAGCCATGCAGAAGAAAGGCGGTCGGCCACGAAAGTTCAAGAATAGAAGGCAGTTGGAAGAGGCGATAGAGGCATACTTTGCCAAATGTGACGAAAGTTGCATTCCGCCTACAATGCCTGGCTTAGCCATGGCCTTGGGTTTCACTAAGGCAAGCAGCCTGGATTACATGGAGAAACAGTCGGCGGCGAGATCACAATTTTCTGCGGCGATCCAGAAGGCGCGGTTGATCATTGAGGCATACTGGGAGTCGGTTTTGGTCAGTATGGACTCGACACCGGGGCAGGTGCAGGGGGCGATTTTCGTGCTGAAGAACTCGTTTGGGTGGAAGACTCCGAGAGAGGCAGGAGAGGCGGGGGATGTAAAGGCTGGTGAGGTGACGGTGCGGGAGCTTGGGATGGATCAGTGGACGGCGATGTGGAGAGAGGATGTTTTTCGGAGGAATGGAGAGAGGGAAAATCGAGAAGCTTTATCATCAATTTTGAAGGGGAGTTTTTTTTTGGGGTGAGAGGTGGGGGATTTTTCAGGAGGCTATGGAAGTACCGGTGGAAGTACTTCTGGAAGTACTTTGCTGTATTCTGAGGTTTTTCATGTATCTTTATGCATCTGCAACTATTTGAAAACATTGGGTGGTGCCACTTCTCAGGCGTAAAGAGTCAGCCCTTTCACGCCGGTAACAGGGGTTCGAATCCCCTTGGGGACGCCAATTAAAATCAAAGGGTTGCAAGCAATCATGCTTGCAACCCTTTTTCTTTTCCAACCCTATTTCCAACCTCCAAGGCCAGTTTCCAACTTTTTCGCCTTCAGATTTTCCTTGGCATGAATTTCCATCTGAGGCGATTCTGGATGTCTTCCAGCCCGGTCGCCCCGAGCCCTCGCCCAGCCCCATCCAGACCGCGTTCCTCGCATCGCCCCTCACCCCCGCGCAGCCCAGCCGACCACCCATGTCATCTCAGCCGCCCTTGGCCCCCAGCCCGCCGAGGCCAGGACTGAGGCGGCTCCGGTCGTTGGTTTCCTGGCCGTTTCTCATACTGCGACCCAGTCATCCAGTTCCATAGTCCACACCATGCCCGGAAACGAGGCACCCATGCGCGCCGCAAGGCGTGTGGTGCCCTTGGCATTCCAGATGTGCCTTGGCAGGGGGCACCGCCTCGGAGTCGCCAGGCCAAGCTCAGCAAGCGCCTTGGCGGACATGGCAACGTCTGTCCCGCCCCCCGCTCCCGATCCACCCAGCCGCTGACCGCCTCCCGCGAGCCCTGCCCGCCGTGGGTTGAAGCCCGTACAGGGCAACCTCGTGCCTTGCAGGATGGCCATGCGCCAGAAAGAGAAAGGCCGCCCATCCCAGCAGGGCAGGCGGCCTTGTTCGTGTTGGAAGTGCTTTTCTATCCACGGCGAAGGCGATGGTGTTCTATGGGGCGCATGAAAAGGCGGGCTTGTTCCCGCAGTCGCTTCCGGCTATCCGCTGGGTCAGGGAGTTCCACATGACATATCCCCCAGTCGCATATCGACCAGCTCCGCCAAGACACCACACCAAGCGACCCGTCAGCCTGCCGCTCTACCTGTCAACCGTTGCCGCTGGCTTCCCGTCACCTGCCGGCGATTATTTGGAAAAACGCCTGGATATCAACGAGCACCTGATCCGGAACCAGGCGGCGACGTTCCTGGTCCGGGCATCCGGCGACTCGATGAAGGACGCTGGGATTCTGGATGGGGATATGCTGGTCGTGGACCGGTCAGTTCAGGCCACGGACGGCAAGATCGTGATCGCCCTGTCCCACGGCGAGTTCACGGTGAAGACGTTGAAGCAGCGGGACGGGAAGGCGTACCTGGCTCCGGCCAATACCGCCTACCCGGAGATCGAGGTGACGCCGGAGATGGAGTGCGTGGTGTGGGGTGTGGTGGTGAGCGTGATCAGGGAGTTGGGGTGACGCATTTCAGGACAACTGTTGACTACGCAGCCTCAGCCACTCAGCTGAAAGCATTTCCGCCTGCTCCAAGACTGTCTGGGTGGCCTTTTCCTGCTTGTCTGCTGATAACCGAATCCGATTAAGCTGCCCTCGCCACCACACCGCTATGCGCTGCCCTAAGGGCATCGAATATCCCATCGACAACCTCTTCCTTACCCAGGAACAGTTCCTCTGGCCCCCCGGCGTGAATATCGCTGAAAGGTGGGTCGTAGAGGGCCTTGGCTTCCATTGTGCCCCGCATGGTGAGCTGATCAATGACCATCTCGATGAACCGGATTTGTTGCGCGGTCAAGCTGCGGTCGTTCAGGAAATCTGAGAAGGCAGCCTGGGCGGCGGACCTGTCCATTCCAACCAGGGTGCGCACGAAGTAGGCCAGGGACGGTGCCTGACTGCGAACCAGTAGGCTGGAGAGCAGGGATTCTCCCTCGTCATCGCCGATTTCGGCCAGGGTCCGCTCCAGGCCCTGCAAGTCAGTTTCGGTGAGGGGCTGATTGGTGCGCAGGCGGTGGATCACGATGTGGTCCAGGTGGTTGCGCAGGAAGTCCTTGACCTTCTTTTCGTATTGGGGACCGGTCATCCGGGGCATGGGAACCGCTTCAAATGCTTGTGATCCGACAATTTCGTCCTGAAAGCTGGTGTAAACAATATTGCGATTCTTCTTGTCCAGGAATGGAACCAGGCCGCGCAGGCGCAAGCGTATTTCTTCAAGGCCAGCCAGACCGATATCTTCCCAGAATTCACTTTCCTGTAGGCGAACCAGATAAGCCAGTTCTCGGGCCACGGCAGGGATGGCAGTCTTGTCTTCCAGAAGCATGGCGATGTCCACGACCCGCTTGCGTTTGCTCTCAAAAACACCGGCATTGCCTTCTGAAAGTGCAAGCTGCATCTGTAAAAGGGTCAGATCGAACAGACGGGATTCGATGTCGTCGGTGGGCATTTCGCTGGGCAGCCCCGCAACTTCTGATTCCAGGGTTTGCCGATCCGTGTCAGTCAACTGCTCCCAGACGCCACGATTTTGAAAACGCTCAACAGACTCCAGGTGCATGCGTACGATGAAGTTATCCCGGTTCATGGCCGAGACTTCACCGTAAAGTCCTTCGGTGAGTGGTCCGCGAAGATGTGCATCCGGGTCCAGGTCAGGCGTATTTTGAATATGCCCGAGAAGCTGAACACGGGAACGGAATAGGCGAACGCCCAGGGGAGCGCCTTCCATGGCGTTGATCCCGTCAGGGTTCTCCTGGAAAAACTCGAAGTTGAAGCAGAAGTCAAAAACCCGGAAGTCTTCTTTGTCCAGACCAGGGGCGAACAGGTTCAGGCAGAGCCGGGTTCCTCGTCCGATCATCTGCCAGAATTTGATTTTGGAGTAGACCGGCTTGAAAAAAACCAGGTTGGCCACCTCCGGGATGTCAATGCCTGTGTCCAGCATGTCCACGGAAATGGCGATAATCGGGTACTTGTCTTTCTGGGAGAAGTCGTCGATCAGGCTTTGTGGGTATTTGGCCTTGTTGTCGATAACCCTGGCGAAGTGTCCGGCATAGTGCGGATAGTGATGGTTGAAGCGTTCCTCAATGAACTTGGCGTGGTCGTGGTTACGGGCAAAGATGATGGTCTTGGCCAGCCGGTCCCCGCCCTCTACTTTGTGGCCGTGCTCCATCAGGTACTTGAGCACCTTGTCCACGGTGTCCGTGTTGAACAGCCAGTTGTTGACGGCGCTGGCATTGACAAAACTCGGCAGCTTGCCGTCATCGTTGTCGTCGCCCCAATCCAGACTCTCCCACTGAGCTTTTTCCTCATCACTCAAAGAGTCGTAGTCGATCCCCTCCCTGGGAAATCGGAGGTCCACCTGCTGGACTTTGGGCGGCACCAGATAGCCGTCCTTGACTGCCTGCTCCAGTTCGTAGGCGTCCGTGGGAACGCCGGGTTCCAGGTCAAAAAGCTCATAAGTGTTCTTGTCCACCTCTTCCCTGGGGGTAGCGGTCAGGCCGACCAGCAGGGAGTCGAAGTAGCGAAAGATCGCTCCGTATTTTTGATAGACAGAACGGTGAGCCTCGTCGATGATCACCAGATCAAAATGACCGACGCTGAACCGGGCTTGGCCGCCCTCGGTCTCATCAATCAAACCCATCATGGTGGGATAGGTGGAGACGTAGACCCGCCCCTCGGAATCCTTGTCCGTGACCAGATTCACCGGGCTGGAATCAGGCAGATGCGTCTTGAAAGCATTGCATGCCTGTTTAACCAGGGATACCCGGTCCGCCAGGAACAGAACTCGCTTCACCCATCCGGCCCGCTGCAACACGTCCACCAGGGAGATGACCGTCCGGGTTTTTCCAGAGCCCGTGGCCATAACCAGCAGGGCCTTGCGGCGGAACTGAATGAACTGCTCAAAAATGCTTCCGATGGCTCTTTTCTGGTAGTATCTCTCGGCAATAGCGTCCTTGGCCTGGGCCACATCCAAGGATTTGCGCTTGGCTCGGCGCAAGACAAGGCTGAATAACTCGTCCTTTTTGTAGAACCCAGCAACTCGCCTTGCGGGGTATGTCGTGTCGTCCCAGAGCCAGGTTGTATAGCCGTTGGAGTAGAAGATCACCGGGCGTTGACCAAACTTCTTTTCCAGGCAATCGGCATAGAGCTTGGCTTGCTGCTTGCCAGCCTCGGGATCAACCGTGGTGCGCTTGGCCTCAATCACAGCCAGGGGCTTGCCGTCGTCTCCCCACAAAACGTAGTCCACAAAGCCGATGCCTTGCTTGTTCGGCATGCCCTGCACTTCGCACTCACGATCTCGGGACTTATCCAAAGGCCACCCGGCGCGGTGCAGTTCAACATCGATCAGGTATCGGCGGGTCTCGGATTCTGAATAGTCGTGGGTGTCGGGCTGCTGGCGTGTTTCGGCGCGGACCTTGGCCAACTGTTCACGCAGGGCCTGCAACTCTTCATCCAGGGCGTCTCGTTCCTGCTGACGCTTGAGGGCTTCCCGGCCTTGCTCGGCCAGTTTCTTTTCCAGGGCTTCCAGTTCCTTACGCGGAACGGCCTCTGCCTCACTGATCGGCGTTGGCACCTTGGCATCCTGCCAGGACAGCCCCTGGGGCAGGGCCTTGGGCAGATACGTACGCACCAGCCAGTGGCAGATGTGGTAGAGTTCCTTGACCACCTGCAAGGCGTCCAATTCCCGAATGGGTCGCGCATTGTGGACGGCCTGGTTGCCCACTTTCTGGATGACCCGCGTTTTCTGATAGACGGCCTGAGGCAGGAGATTCTGGAAGGACGGCTCATGCAGCAGCGCCCCCAGAGTCTGGTCGTAGGGCATGCGCAGCCCCGCATCATGGCGGTACAGCCAGTGAACCCCAGCCTCCAGGGCAAAGCGGGCATGAAAACAGGCCGCGCGAGGATCGCCCTTGATATGGCCTTCCGCCTTGGTCGCGGAGTCGGCGATGGTCTGAAATTCAGTGGGCAGGAAGGCGAAGTTGCTCATTTTTTCTCTCAAAGAGGCACGGAGGACGAGGGGAAAAATTTGATTGTTCTTTTGCCAATGGCATTGCTGAAAATTAACTTTACAACCTTGCGTCAATGAACTGAACAACGCCGTGTTTCAACAATTTATTCCCAAAGTTGAACAGTTGGAAATCACTGTTTTTCAGTGCTCCGATACGCCTGTTGTTCATGATTGGGTTGCTGGGGGAAACGGCGCTCCAGCAGACCTTCATCAACCAATGGCTTGATAAACCGTTGACGGATGTCGATGGAGGATCGCCTTAAAAGATTCGCAATCTGAGCAAGTGTCAGAAAATGTCCGGCACAGAGATTCAGGATCGAGGAACGGAGAATGTCTCCGCTGACTCTACGGGCATTTCTGACAGGCTTGGCTATTTCGAGCAGGCGTACATCCTGTTCCGGGTTGTCCAGCATCGGGCCGCGATGCCCAGCGATGGCAGAAGCTGAATCTTCGGACCTCGACATGATATCTTTGGACCTCCAAGCTGAATCTTCGGACCTCGGCATGGTATCTTCGGACCTCGAAGCCGAATCTTCGGAGCTGACGGCCAAGTCGACGGCTTCAGCTCCGGATATCCGATAGGTGGTGCCCCGGCCTTTCCCGTCAGCCTCGAGCATTCCACTGTCCACCAGCCCTTTGAGCAGCAACGTGATGTCTCTGGGATGAAGCTTGGTGATCTGCTTCAACCGGGAGTTGGACACGTAGCCCTCGATTTCAGCCGTGGCGAGGGTCATTCGGTTCTGCTCGTCCAGGTGATCGAATCCTGGACCGAAGCGCAGCCGCAGGCGGTGCAAGGCGTCTTCGGGCAACAGACTGACGGTGCGCAAGCGCAGTACGGTGGTGTCCAGTTCGCGGTTCTCGGATAATTCAGGCGGACGATAATGTTGCGACCTCCAGTTTTCCAATACGCGGGGAATGCCCGAACCGGCTTGTTCGCCCAGGCCGAGCAAGGCGAACATCTTTTGCATGTTGCGGTTTCTGCAATCGCTGTTTCCACCTGACAATGCGTCATTGACGGGAATGCGCATCCGCCCAGGATTCCGAAACTCATAGTAATCCGGCCCTTTGAGCACGAGAATGGAAAGAGAGCCAGAGTAGTCGGCATGAATAATCGCATTCACCAGCGCTTCTCGCAATGCCATGTGGATCGGCGTTTCGTCTTCACGCTGATCCTTATTCAACTTGAAAGGAATTTTCAGGTCGCGAAAAAGGCGCAGGATCGTGAATCGATAAAAGTCGAACAGGTTGCCGGACCATGTGCCGTCAGGGGTCAGTCGATCAACCCAGCTGTTACGCGAGCCGTCCGGCGGCAGCTCGCGGTAGTCCACGAAATAGTTGGGCATCGCCTCCTGGATGGAGGCCTGCTTGCCGAACATCAAGAGACCGGCCATGGTCAGCCCTTGCGCTCCGGTTTGTCGATCGCGCATCCAGCCACCCAGTTGGCGCAGGAATTCCATGTCGTCGGCGCTACTGAACGGGTGATCCGGCTTGGCTGCGCTGAAGCGGTTACGGTAGGCTTTCAGAGTACTCTCGTCGATGTCGGTGTGATCAAATCCTTCCAGCAATCGGGCGTCCCGCGCATCCTCGACCTGTTCGGCCAGCATCCTCCGAACTTCATTCTCCGGGCAGCGAAAATCCCCGGAGTGCTGGCGCTTAAAGGTGCCGCTCAGGGGATTGCCATTGATGAATACCGGCCGCTCCTTGCGAGAAGCGCGGGGCACGTGGATCCTGATGACCCAGCGATTGTTCGCCGTTGGAAGGGACTGAATCGCCGTGTTTGACAGAATGTTCCTGCTGACCTTTTGGGGATTGTTGAGCTGCGCCCAAAGGTCATTGATGACGCGATCCGGATTTTCGATCCCATGAACCTGGAGCGTCTCGTCCTCACGCTCCGTCACTCCCAGCAGAATGATGCCGCCGTCGGTATTCGCAAAGGCGGAATAGGTTTCAAACACGTCTTGCGGCAAGGCCCCACGACCATCCCGCCCGCCAGCGCGTTTCGCCTCAAGATCAAAATCCTCGTGCAACTCATCCGGATTGAAGACGCCAAGACTCATGGTCTACAACTCCCCATTGAAGGCTCGATGCTGAAGCGAGGCGAACAGTGTGTCCAGCTCGGCTAGGTGAGAGCGGAGCCGGGCCTTTTGGCGTTCGATGGACTCGACGATAGAGGCGAAGCGTTGTTGGAGGTCGAGGGGAGGTTTGGTAAGTTTGATACTTTTTACATCGTTGAAGTTCAACCCAGCTTTTACACCTTCTCGGTTTAAACGATCAAATTGGATTTGACCTCCTTTTGACGCTAATTGATGGCTGACAAAAACAGGGTTCATGTTTTTGAATCGCAGGATTGCTAAATGCTGATTTATATGTGCTTTCATTATCCCATGAGGAACAACGGCTGACCTCCCCAGATCAGCGGTAATACTCAACAAGACATCTCCTGGTTGGACTTGAGTTCGTTTTGATTCAGCCGATTCAGGCGCCTTTACAAAAGCAGTGTCGGATAAATCTAGCTGACCTTTTTTGAGATTTTGAATGCGTATAAACAGGTCGCCTGTTTCTGAGTAATAGCTTGCCCATCCTCTCGAACCGCTTGTTAAAAAGCTTATTTCGCCCTCAACGCTCACCACTTCCCACCCCTTCGGATTCATCACCGGATCACCGAACATATCCAGAAAAGTGGACTGGATCAGAGCGTCAAGCTGGGCAATGGACTCGCGGCGCTTGGCCCGCAAGTCGTCTGCTGCGTCGAGGATTTTTGCGATGCGTTTTTGCTCGGGGAGGGGCGGAAGGGGGATTTGTAATGATGCCAATTGGCTTGGGCTTAACCGAGGAAGGTTCGCCCCCGAGCAGCGACTTGTCGCCAATTCGACCATTGATGGAGTTCTGAGAAAGTAAAACAAGTAATCACGAAACAATTCTTCGCCAGGGAGAATTGGAATAATGTCCGTGCTGCATACTCCTTGAAAAGTTGGTCTAGCAATTTTACGTAGATAGGGCCTAAGTTTTCCAAAAAGAATATGCCGCTCAGAAAATTTGAACTTGCTGCTCTTTATATCTGCGGAAGCAACGTTCTCTGACAATTCAATTTTTCCATCACTATCAATATGCTCTAATCCCAAATATGAAGTATCCGCATGGATATTGACAGGCATGACAGATTGACGATCAAGCCTTGCAATTTCACCAAGCATTTTTTGCTGCCATTGCACCTGAAATCCTCCCTCTTCTCCGTGAGATACTGAATATTTGTCTCTACTAAAAAGAACACCTTCTATTCTTCCGGTACCTTATCCTGTACAGGATTCAAACAATCCACATCGAATTGAAGCATAATCTCCTTATCAATAGCCCCAATCTCATGCAAAGCCTCCATGGTCTCATGGATAGCCGCGAACGCTTCGGATTTATACATTTTATCGAGATCCATACCTCTATCTTCCTCACCGTGCTCTTCATGCCCGTAAGTTCTCTGTTTCATCCCAACATCCCCTCCAGCTCCAGCCGCCCCTCCGCAATCTCATCCTCCAACCGTGCCAGCCGTTCCAGGATCACCTTGGGTGGTTCGTGCTCCACGGCTTCGTATTCCACTTCCTTGTAGCGGTTGATGGACAGGTCGTAGTTGTTGGCCACGATTTCGGCCTTGGGCACGAAGAAGCTTTTGTCCGTGCGCTTGCGCTCGGTCTCGGTTTCCCTGTTCTTCCAACGGGCCAGGATGTCCGGGAGGTCGCTTTTGTCCGGTTGCGGGGTGCGTTTGTCGTCCAGGGAAAAGCCGTCGGCCTGCATGTCATAGAACCAGACCTGATCCGTGCCGCCGGAATTGGTCTTGGTAAACAGGAGGATGGCTGTGGAGACCCCGGCGTAGGGTTTGAACACGCCCGAGGGCATGGAGATGATTCCGTCCAGTTTCTGGTCCTCCACCAGGATTTTGCGCAGGGCCTTGTGGGCCTTGGAAGAGCCAAAAAGTACGCCGTCCGGTACGATGACCGCTGCCCGTCCACCGGTCTGGAGTAGGCGCAGGAACAGGGCCAGGAAGAGCAGTTCGGTTTTCTTGGTCTTGACGATCTGAAGCAGGTCCTTGGCTGTGGATTCATAGTCCAGGCTTCCGGCAAAGGGCGGATTAGCCAGGATCAGGGAGTACATCTCCTCTTCCAACTCGTCGGCCTGGGCCAGGGAGTCCTTGTAGCGGATGTCTGGATTCTGGATGCCGTGCAGGAGCATGTTCATACTGCCGATGCGCAACATGGTGGAGTCGAAGTCAAAGCCATGGAAAAGACCGTGGTTGAAATGCTCACTCAATTGAGGATCGCTATACACCTCGGGGTAATGTTTGCGGATATATTCAGCCACGGCCACGGGAAATCCGCAGGTGCCGGAGGCCGGGTCGCACATCACGTCTTTAGGCGTGGGGACGGTCATGTCGACCATCAGCCTGATGATATGGCGCGGAGTCCGAAACTGGCCGTTCTGTCCAGCGCTGGCGATTTTGCCCAGCATGTATTCGTAGAGGTCGCCCTTGGTATCACTCTGGGACATCTCGATGCCATCTAATTGATCCACCACGTTGGCTAGAACCCTGGGTGTGGGCATCATGAACAGGGCATCCTTCATGTGGTGGCTGTAGGTGGAGTCGCCCTCGGCCTCGTCCCCGCCATTGCGGCCCAGAGACTTGATGAACGGAAAAACCTCGTCGCGCACTATGGTGAACATCTGCTCCGGCGCGGTCTCCTTGAATCGGGACCATCGCAGATGGTCAAGGTCCGGGCTGAAGATCGGGTCTGCAATGGGCTGTCCGAGACGGGCCGCCTTGCGTTCCTGGAGAGTATGCAGTTCATCCAGGCGCTTGATGAACAGTAGGTAGGTCAGTTGTTCGATGACAGAGAGGGGATTGGAAATGCCCCCGGACCACATCGTGTCCCAGATGCGGTCAACCTTGGATTTGAGTTCGCCGGTGATCATTGTGCATCCTCAGATAAAGAAGAACCGTTCTCAACCGTAGCGGCCAGCCAGAGCTCTGCATTCTCTTGATCCATTCGATAGTAAAATTGTTTTTCGCCGCCAGCCGCCCACAAAGCCTTAAATGGCCAGTTAGAACGCCCCATCCGTCTTTTCACAGCCATTGTGAGCATGGCAAGGTCCGCCCGCGCTTGGTATCGTGTCCTGCCGGATTCAGCTTCAATTTCACGAAGGGGAACAAGTTCTCCAGGGCGTGAGGAACAGAGGTTTAAGGCTGCAAGAGTAGTTTGATTTGCAAACTCACGGAGGAACTGGAAGTCTTCAATCGACCATTTAACTTCAGGATATTCTGGTGCAGTGAGACGGGGTACGGTTTTTTGGGGCGCGATTGTAAACTCCTCGACACCTTGGACTGGATAAAGCTTCGATACTGTGATGATGGTCTCGTTTGCTGTCCGGTACGCCAAGAACTTCTTTAGGGTTATGTCCACTCCCATTTCCGTGAGCCAGACAACTGTTGCCGTAACCGTTGGTGGGAAGTCCGATGCGACAAGCATGATGCGCGGTTTCCTAATCTGTTCGACCGACAGTTCGAAATCCACATGATCGTTCAGCAAGTCCAGAGCCTGTTCTTCATCCGTCTTGTCGCCACGACTGCTTAAAAATCGTGCATGCTGGGAAGCAAGGATTTCAGGGGTGAACCTGCTGGCCATTGCCGCGTACTTGATTGCCTGCATCTCAACGGTTTCTGGAGCTCTGTCTCGCTTCAGTTCCGTCACAACCAGGCGGCCTGATTTGTCGAGTCCAAGTATGTCCAGACGGTCCCGCTCATGTTGACCGGAGAAAGATTTCCAGCGGTCGAACTCAAATGTCACGATCAGGATGTCGTCACCCAGGATGTGAGGGTGCGCGAGTATCCACTCTTGAAGGTGGCTCCTTTCCGTGAGCCCGGCCTCGACAAGGGTGATTTGGTTGGCTGGCTTGGCAATAGACCCTTCGACCGTGAAGACAAGCTCATCGCTCATAAGCGATTCCCCTAATTCAACTCATCCCGAAATGTCTTCGACAGCCTGAACACCACCACCTTCCTGATCACCCACAGATAGACGCCAGCCAAGGCCGAGCAGGGGGCATCAAAGACTGAATCAGGACCTGCGAAGGTGAAGGGGCCGGTAAAGTCGAGGTTCATTGTGCGAGAATTATGGGCACTGCATCATGTTGCCTACTTGCTGGCAGGCACCTGTAGGCCCGAAAAAAGTGTTTCCTGCACCCCGGTTGTACCTATTCCCGTGGTTATCCCAGCAACCGGCACCGTCACAATTTGTGATCACAGAAGGGCTTGGTGGGGCTGGGAGTTTCATGCCTCCATCACTGGAACTTGTTGAAGGCCTGTTTGATGTTGGGGGAGCAACGGCATATAAAGCAGCGTCCCTTGATGCTTCAATTTTTACTAATTGGCCTGCCAAGCGCATCTTGTCGAAGTCCTGGTTTTTAGAGCGCGAAGGAAGACTTGACCTTGCTTCCCTGACCATGCCGTCAAATCGGGTATTAATTGCAGACCAGTCGCTGGATACGGACTGAGCAGCCAGAGCTCTTGATCTTTGATGTTCGATATTTTGGAGCAGATTTGAGAGGCGTGATTGTGCGAACGTATCTCGACTGTTATGTAACCCCCTGACTTCTCTGATGAGATTGTCATAACGGGTATTGATTTCATACGGGTCTGGTTTTCTTGTGGCAGTCTCCCGGGGCGGTGGAGGAGTGGCCATTTGGCGTGCTCCTGGAACTTGACGAGGCGGAGCATAGGCGTTTGGTGTGCTCACACTGCGATCATGGACATTCACATTAAGCTTATGTTCCGGAACAATTTCGGCATCCTCCGCGCAGGGAACCTGTGTAAAAATAATTGTTCCCGTCTCACTGGTGCATTTGTAAATTTGCGCGTTCCCGTTCACGGGCATAGCGAGCAATAAGCCGACAGCAATAACTTTTAGCATGATCCATAGCCCTCCTTTCAAAGATTCCCGCTTCCTCCTGCCCCTCAGTTCAACTCATCCCGAAACTTCTTAGACAGCCGAAGCACAACCACATTGCGCGGCTCCAGGGTGATGGCCTCGCTGGTCTGCGGGTTGCGGCCCTTCCTGACTTTCTTCGCATACGCATCGAACTTGCCGAAGCCGGAAATCAGCAGGGCGTGATCACGAACTATCGCGGCCTTCATGATGGCGAGCAGTGACTCGACGTGCTTTTTGACTTCGCCGCGTGTGCGGTCGGTCCTCTCGTGAACCTCGTCAATGATGTCGGCTTTGGTCAGGGTGTTGCTCATTGATCATCCTCTAGGTTTGGATTCGTG
>REDL01000105.1 GCA_007693505.1 Desulfovibrionales bacterium
GGTCTTGGGCAGGACGTCCTTCAGGTCCGGATTATCCGCCTCAATGGCCCGCATGGCATCATTGATGGCCGCACCGATGTTCTGACCCTCTGGCAGGCGGATCAACGAGGAGAAGCGGGCCTGCTCCGGCAGGTACATGACACCCATGGCCTGGTAATCCTGCGGCCCAATTGTACGCCGCCCACCACCCTGACCCTCAAGCTGCTTTGCAGCCACCTGGAATTTGTGATCCGCATACCGCAGAAAAACCAGCCCCAGCACCGGGACCGAATACTCCGACGACTTCAACTTCGAATTCGCCCGCAACTCATCCGCCGCACCCCAGAGCCGCGTCTCAATGTTGTTTCCGTTCCGATTCATGTTCCTGCCTTGTTGCGTTGAGTTATCAAAAGCCCGCTCAATCTCGCATCGCCTCACGCGGTATCAGGTTCAGCATTTCCGCATACTTCTGTTTCGTCATCCCGGCCTTTACCTCTCGGATACCAGCCGCCACATTCATGTTCCAATTTCAGTGCTTCGTCCAGAACCCCTTTCTTGCTCTCCTACATTTCACCGATCAGTGCGTTTACTCGGTCGTACATCGTCAGATCGTCGAACATGTCCTTTGCTGCCCTGCTTGGCTTCAGTTTTATCGGGAACCGGACCCTCCCCAGTGCCTGCTTTATCCGCATCTGAAGGTCTTCTCTCTGAAACAATTGTCCCCACTCCTGGCTGTCTCCATCGGCCAGAAGCCTCGGGTCCGGATACTGGTCGATCAGCCCGGCCATCTCCCACTCGGACACCAGATACCTTGCCGCATCCAGCGGGTTTTCGTCCTGTTGAATCTCCCATTGAAGGTTGTTCACCAGTATCCAGGTGAAGTGCTCCGGGTCCTCCACTGCTTCCAGACCGTCTGGCATCTGCACTGCCAAGTGTGGATTGTTTCGCGGCATCCAATACATATTGGACTGAGGAAACGGTAGGTTGCTCATTATCTGGCCCCTTGTGTGATTAAAATTTCCTCTGAAATAGCTCTACATTCTTTTGGTCAGTGTTCTGATTTTGTTTCTGACTACCCCTATCAACAATCTGCACAGCTTGGTCTCTTATTGCGACATTTCTACGCCAATGCCAACCTGAAGTCCTTTCCTGCCAACCTGGAATGCGTAATTCCCAAAAATTCCAAAAAAAAAAAACTATGATAGCGGCAACACCTTCGATCAATTCGTTCATGCCAAATTCATCCTGCTCGCATATTTTCCAGACAGAGAAAATGGTATCGCTGACGAGGCCGAAATTTCGTGAGGACCAGAATCAACATACCCTTTTTATTGGATTCCATATCAAAAATGTTGCCCAGCCAGCAACAGAAAAATTCAGGCTCAAAGCAACTGTAATGACAAACTGTTATGAAAAATTCGAACCTGTAAATGGCAAAGGGACAGTCACATCTCGACCGGAACAATGATCCGCCTCCTGGCCATCAAACTCTCTGGAAGGGCTACGGCAAACTGAGAGACATGTGCTATGGGGCTTGGCTAGTGGATTATGGAGACGTGTTCGCGGAATAATTGCGCGTAAAGGGCAGACCTAGGGCAGGGGAAATATCGTCATGCTGGCCTTGGGACAAACTCCACTTTCAGTTTGGTCCCGGTGGCCTGGGCGTATCTTTTGAGTGTGTTTAGGCTGACCGATTTTCCTGATTCCAGCTTGGCAATGGCCGGTTGAGAAACACCCATACGTTCGGCAAGCTGGGCCTGGGTGAGGTCCGCCGCAATCCGTGCCCTGATCATGGCATCGGCCACGATGAACTCATCTTCAAGGGCCTCCCGCTCCCGGATAAACTCGGGATCATCAGCAAACTTTCTTCGAGTCCTTTCATAGGGAATGGTCATTGTTCAAGCTCCTTCAGTCTGGCTAGGGCAAGAGTGATTTCTCTCTCGGGAGTTTTGGCAGTCTTCTTGGTGAATGTCCGCAGGATGATGACACGCCGCCCGGTCATGGTTGCGTAAAGGCTTCGGGCCTGCCCGGTTCGGCCATGCGCCCGGAGTTCCCAAAGCTTGCCTCGCAAATGCTTGACGTAGGGTGCTCCAATACGCTCCAGGCCATGTTCCGTGATCAAGCCAATGATCCGGTCAAGCCGGGCCTTGATGTCAACTGGTAGGGTCAAAAACTCTTCCTCGGCCTCGGCATTGATGAATTCAAATGTCCATGGATTCATAGTATAGCCTTTTACTCATATAAACAAGGGAACGAGCCTATTCCGTGCCGCCCTGGGTTTGGCAACCCTTGTCCAAGGGGATAACTTTGCCGGGCCTGTTCAGGTCGTCAGCCATTGCCGTCGCGCCGTTCCGCAACGCTTCATCCTGAAGGTGGGCATATCTCATGGTCATTTTTGGATCGGAGTGGTTCAAAAGCTTTTGAACAACATGAAGGGAAACCCCCTTGCTGGCCAGGGTGCTGGCAAAATGATGTCGCAACCCATGGCAAACCCGGAAGTCAGCCGGAAGGTTGGCCGTCTGTTTGAGCTTACGAAGAGGCCGGTTCATGTCCGCCAAGTGGCCGGGGCCGTCCTTGGCCGGGAACAGGTGGCAATTTGTTTCATGCCTGGGGATGCTCTTGAATACGGTCAAGGCCGCCTCGCTCAGGGGCAGAGTGGCAGGGTCACCACCCTTTGGGGCTCGGATAGTGACAAAGCCCCTCTCAAGGTCCAGGTCTCGCCATTGTAGCTTCAGGATTTCACCGCGTCGCATGCCGGTCAACATTGCAATCTTCAACACGGCCACGGGCCGCCAATCCTCGCAACGTTCCATGGCAGAAAGCAACCGGTCCACCTCGGGCCGGTCAAGATACTCAGTCTTGAGGTTTTTCACCTCTGGCATTTCCAGGTGAAGCCGCTGGGGATCAACCGGGGGGCATAGGCCGCGCAGAACCGCAAACCTCACGATCCGTCGAAACAAGGCCAGGACGTGTTTAACGGTCTGGGGGCTGTGTCCTTGCTTCTTCAGCTTCAACCGTAACCGGTCCAGGTCCAACGTAACCAGTTCTTGGGGGGTTCGATCCGCAAAGGCCGGGGCAAGATACTTATTCCACCGTGAACGGTCCTGGGCATTACTTTTGATCTCAGATTTCTGCTCCTGGTATTTCTCCCAAAGAAAGGACAAGGTTGGCCTGTTCCGTTCCTGCTCCAGTGCAAGCCGGGCCGCCTCTGCCTCTTCCGCTGCCTTGGCCTTGGCTTCAGCCTTGGTCAACCGTTCACCCGTCATGTACTTGTTTCGTTCGATCTGGGCTTGCTTGTCGCTCATGCCTTCCGATTGCTTGCCCACTCGAACCTCGTTCAGCCTGCCATCCTTCCAGAACGTGACAATAAAGCTCTTCTCTTGGCCAGGGCCGGGCCGCCTCTCCACCCATACGAAGAAGACGCCGGGATACCGTGTTTTGTGTCGCTCAACCTTCGCCATATCCTCACCTCCAGGGAAAAACCCAACAAGACCATTCTCACGATCACAGCAAAGTCATTGGATACAATGGATTGCCGCCTTATGAAAAACCCAACAAAAAACCCAACAAACCGCGTAGAAAACGTGAGTAAGGGATAGGCAAGGAAAGGCCAAAGGGCAAGCCTTTAGACCCTTAAAATCAAAGGTCAATGGAAGATGAGAGGAAAAAAGAGGAAGTGAGAGAAGAGGGCAGAAAGGGCCTGTTTTGGGCCTCAGAAGCCAAAGGCCGCAGGTTCGAATCCTGCATTGCCCACCAAGAAAATCAATGGGTTACGATGAAAATCGTAACCCATTTTTTGTTGTCTGATTTTCATACCCACCTCTTTACCCACCAAGCCACCCAAATCCGAGTTTTTCTCACTGGCAAAAACCCGGCATGATCCGCCGCTGATTTGGTCAAGGTTCAGCAGTCTGTTTCGTTTTTCTGGAAAACCATCAAAACCAACCCTGGGTTGATGAACACTGATTCGGTTCTGTCAGGAATTAAATTCAGCCCTTAACGCTCTGGTATTGATGGATTGAAGATAATCAGGTCAAAGGCTATGTCCCACATTGTTCTCCACCCCTCTCCCAAAGTTCTAGCGGTTGCACTGTCCGAATGTTGAACTTGGAGATCAGGCGCAGCCAGGGGGAAAAGGATGTTCACGGCCCCAGGCCCCTCCTGGCACTCATACCGTGACCTCTCCCGCAATGTCGCCGGAGGCATCTGCCAATGCCCTCAACCGAATGGACTCCCAGAACCCCCGAAGACCGCCTCATTGTCCTCTACCTGGAGTCCAACCCCGGCCTGCTGTTCCTGGAGGTCGAGGTCGGTAAGGGTGATGAGAACTGCGGCCCACGGCGTCTTGATGGCCTGCTGATCCCTGGCGGTGAGAGCCGTGTCCGCGCCCAGGGTACGTTCAGCCGCGGCGACATCGCCGCCGCCGTACAGGGCCAGCATGTCCATGTGCTTGAGGCCAAGCGGAAGCTCAACAGGACCGTGATCGGCCAGGTGCTGGTGGGCGTGGCATTGTTCAGGCGCGAGTTCAGTCCGACGTCAGTTCAGGGCGTGGCTGTTTGTGCTTTCGGAAATCCCGATTTGGAGTGGTATTGTCTGGAGCAGGGCATCGAGACGGCCCTGTATCCGGTGGACCTGCCCAAGGGCGCGGCCAGGGTCTTGGGGGATGGCCGGGTTGATCGGCGCAAGCCGCCGGACCCAGGTCGTCGTCAGGCGTTCATGCGGGGCTGGGATGCCGCCGTGTCCGGGACCCTCTACAACTCCGTCCATGTTGTGAAGACCCATGCGAACATGGGGAACCTGTTCGGGTGGATTTACGGCGACATGCCGGAAGAATTCAGGGAGGCGACGTGGGCCCGGTATGTGGAGACTTGTAAGGGGAAATGCTGGTGCTGGGGCTAAAGGCATCATGACGCCGTTGGGGTAAAGGGTCAACAGCCCGAAAAACAACGATCCGGAGTGTATTGTCCCTGTCCTGCTGCCGGACGAAGCCCAAGGTTGATCATGCGCGTGGCAACGGGGGCGGACAAGCACTGGGTGATGCGGCAGGCGCATTTGAGCCCGAGGTACACGACGGATTGGAGGGAGTTGCCGAGGGTATTATGTTGAGCTGCTCTTTGTTCTCGCCAGCTTCGATGCTTCAGCCGCCTGCTGGTAGATTGATTTCTCCCAGGACTTGGGCATGTTTTCCACCCCGGCATCGAGCAGGGCTTGGTTCTCTTTCGGCTTGATGTGCGTGTCGAAGATGGTGTGGCAGGAAGGGCAAAGTATCAGCAAGTTCGCGCCCTTCTTCGGCCCTTCGGTCAGGATATGCGCCTTCTGGCTTACCATGACCTGATGCCCGCACATCTCGCAAAAACCTTCAGATGATTTTCTGTCATTTGTAAAAAAAACCTTTCACCCTTTCCCCTGGTCTCCCATATCATCCAAAAACTCCGACACCGGCTCCACGCCCGAAACCAGCAGGTATTCCCGTGCTCTGGTGCAGGCCACGTAGAGGAGGTGGCGTTCGGTGTTGTAGATGTCTTCGAGGTCGTTGTTGTCGGCTACGGATTCCATCCGGGATTGGAGAGGGATGATTTCGTCGTCGCAGGCCATGACGGCCACGGCGCGGAATTCCAGGCCTTTGGCCAAGTGCATGGTGCCAAGGGCAACAGAGCCGGGGCGGGTTTGGACCTGCTCGTCGAGGATGTTGGCGGTCAGTGCAGCGGCATCGATGGCTTGTCGTGCTCGGTCCAGTTCCGACGGGGAGCGGACGAAGATGCCGATTTCCTGGGCTGGAACTCCCTTGGCCGTGAGATTGCGCAGCCAGTTTCCTACGGCCTGGATTTCGCCGGCCTCATCTTCGGCGCTGATCATGGTCGGCTTCGGGCCATTGAATACGGAGTGGGTGGAGTGGCGGTCTTCCACGTTGCCGTCCACGTCGGCCAGTTTGGGAGCCAGGAGGCGGTCGGCCTGGTTTCTGATCTGGTGGGAGGTGCGGTAGTTGATGCGCAAGCTGTGGGAGCGGCCCCGGATGTCCACGCCCAGGGCTTTCCAGGAAAAGGGCATCTGGAAAATGCGCTGGCCCAGGTCTCCGGTGAAGAACAGGCTGTCTGGCCGGTTTGCGCCCAGGGCGGCCAGGAAGCGCAGTTGCGGGATGCTCACGTCCTGGGCCTCGTCAATGATGATGAAGTCGAAGGGGAGATGAACCCCCCCGGATATTTGGGCGGCCAGGCGGCTGAACAGATCCGCCTCCGTGATCAGGCCGTCTGCTTCCAGCTCCTGGCGGACCTGGGCGAAGACGGGCCAGAGTTGGGCACGCTGCTTCTCGGCGAGTCGGGTCTTGCGGCCCAGGCGGATCGCGTCGCGGTACTCTTCCCAGGTTCCCACCTGCCAAGCATCCACAATGTCCGCCCATTCGGCGAGCAGAAACGTCCTGCTGAACGTGAGCCCTTGGATATTCGTGGCAGCCTGATCGATGCGCCGATCGATTTCGTCTTCGGCAACCATACGGGGCGATTCAAAATGGCTCTGGTAGAGGCGCTTGCCGATGTTCAGCATGGACTCCACTTCCAGACGTTCGGCCAGACGCGGTGAATTGCCGATCAGCACGCGCAGCTTCGAGCGTAAGGAATTGGCCAGGGGCGCAGCAAAGGTGGTCAGCAGGACTCTGGCGTCCGGATGGGCGCGGGCCAGATGCACGGCCCGGTGCAGGGCCACGATGGTCTTGCCGGTCCCGGCGGACCCGGAGATACGCGCCGGCCCGTTGTAACCGCGCTCCACAAGCTGGCTCTGGGCCGGGTGCAGGAATACGGACCACTTTTCCCATGGGGCGTCCAGGGCGCGGGCCAGTTCGTCCATGTCGCGCATGATCCGGAACCGGCGTTGAGCGTCCGGATGTTCAAAAGGATCGACGTCGACTGGCACCGCTTGTGGCAAATCCGGGGTCTTGCCCACAGCCAGATCCAACAGGGCTTCGGCAGCCTCCTGGGGCAGGTGTTCGGTCAGTTCCAGCAATCCATCTTCCGTGGCCTGGAGAGCGTCGTCCAGCCATTCCTCGGGTACGCCGTAGCGCAGCAAGTCTTCGCGGGTATGGTTCGCCAGCACAGGGCGAGTTGTCTTGGCCGGTGCGTCCACGGGCACCTGTACCGGAACAAAAACCTCCTGGACCGTCTCCCGCAATTCCACCAGTTGCGCCGCGCCCGTGGCCGGGTGACGCTCCAGCTTGCGCTTTTCGGCCCAACGGTAGGCTTCTTCGTGGTGATTGACGTAGCACAGCAGGAGATTGCCTTCCGAACGATGCACGATCATCCGGATATCGCCGCTGACGCGCACGGACCAGAAATTCGGGTCCTTGCCGTACTCGACCTTGTGGAACTTCAGCCCTGGATGGGCCGGGTTGAGTTGCAGGTCAAAGGCCGTGGTCTTGGCGGCTCTCTGCTCCTGCGCGTTCAACCTGGCCAGGCTGTCGGTGAAGGTGTCAGCGATACGGAATTCCATTTCCATGCCCTCGGTGTTCTATGCCGTCCAGGGGTTGATCACTCGAAGGCCCGTTATGGATTCAAAGTCCCGAGTATTGCGTGTTGCCAATGTCAGGTTGCCATGCAGCGCGATGGAGGCGATCTGGGCGTCCTCAACACTGATTGGGCGACCCAGTCGTTGGCGTTCGGAAACGATTTGGGCATACATCTTTGCAGCCAATGAATCGAACGAAAGACACCTTTGATAAAAATCCTTCTCCAGCATTTCCTCAGCGAGTGCGAACAATCCACGCTTTTTTCGACCATCGGGCATGAGTCGTATGCCAAGGTGTACCTCCGCCACAGTAATGGAGCTGACCCACACAGTAAATTCGGGCTGCTGATCCAGCCAATTTACGACTGTGGCCGGAGGTTCCGGGCGCATAAGCTCCGAGAGTACATTGGTATCCAGGAGGATCATTGCTGCTCATTCCTGGAAAAATCAGGGGCTGGGCGAGGCAGCGAGCGAGGTATTTCGGGTAGATCGAATCCACCTGCTTCGGAAAAACGCTGGGAAATACGTGTTCCCAAGCCCTTCTGGCCTGGGCGGAACAAAACAGCCATCCTCAGGAGTTCGCTGGCTTCTTCTTCAATTGAACGGCTATTGGCCTCGGCTAGATTTTTGAGATGAGCCATGACGGGCTCGTCAACATGGTGCAAAGTCAGACAGGTCATTCGATCAACCTCCTTATTAAATGTTTCACTCCACCCGAATCACCTTCATTACCTCATCCCCCAGGTGGTTGATGACCTTGACCGCGATGCGGCCGGATTCGGGTTTGGGGAAGGGGCGGGAGGTGTTGCTGTTCAGGGTTTCCCAGGCCTCGGCGTCGATCTCGGCCTTGAGGGTGGTTTTCAGGGCCTTGTAGGGATCGTTGGCGCCCAGGAAGTAGGCGTGGCGGACGAAGAAGCTTTCCTCGTTGTAGTCCGTGTCGATAAACCAGCAGGCAATGCTTTCGACGTCGTCGCTGCGCACTTCGCCGGTGGTGGGATGGAACACATCCACGCCGTTGATCCGGATTTGTATCTGGCCGCCCTTGGCTTCCAGGATGTCCACATCAGGTTCCCCGAAGACCACGAACAGATTGCCCTTGCCGGTGTTTTTCAGGTCGTCGGCCATGTGCAGGTCCGCGTTCATGCGGGCCTTGAGCACGGGGATGCGGCCCAGCTTGGTGAAGTCCGCGGAGTGGGCGTCGTAGTTGAAGGCGCAGGCGATCAGGGCGTCGAACCCGGCGTCTCCGGCCTCGCGGGCCGCGGCCACCAGGTCGGGCCGGGAGACGGTGCCGAATTCCGGGCCTATGAAGATGGCGGCCCGCTTCTCCTGACCGTCGGCATCTTCGCCTTCCACATACCGCCCCTCGGCGCAGATGTACTCACCCGGCCAGGTCGCAAGGGAGATGAAGCTGATCTTGTCATCCTTGCGGGACTGCTGGACCCCGGAGGTTTTCAGATTCTCCAGGATCATGTCCACGAAATCCTGCTCACCCCGGTTCACGGTCTCCACCTGCTGGAGCGGGTCTTTCAGCTCGTCGTCGTGATCCACGATGAGCACCCGGTGCGGGGACAGGCTCTCCACGGTGAAGGGACCGGCCACGCGGACCTTTTTCTTGTCCTCGTAGGGCTTGTCGTAGAGGTATTCGTAGTCCGCCTTGGCCGCGATGGAGGCGTCGATCTCCCTCTGCCGGGCAATGCGGCTCTCCCACCAGCGGGCATGCAGGGCCACGGCCTCCTTGGGCCACGTGTCCTCGACCTCGCGGGGAATCTCCCATTCCTCCCACTGCGTACCCAGGGCCGCGTTCAGCTTCTGGCGTAACGGCTCCAGGGTCTCCTGGAACCGTTCCCAGATCACGTCGATCTCGGCGTTGTTGGCAATGGA
>REDL01000126.1 GCA_007693505.1 Desulfovibrionales bacterium
CCCGACCGCCTCCACAAGCCCCTGCCAGTAGTGTTCCGCCTCATCCAGCATGCCGCTGCGCTCGGACAGTTCGGCCAATTCTTCCAGCACATCGTACTTGCGTGGATCAAATGCGAAGAACCGGTAGGCTTCCTGATACGCCGCCACGGCCTTGTCCACGGCCCCCTGCTCGGCAAGCTTTTTGGCGCGGTGCCAGTATGGATTGGGATTGCCGTCATGCATGACGCAGACATGGCCATGCTCGTGCTCTTCGACCAATTCGTATTCAATACCATCCCGTCGGTAGATATCCCGTTCATCGCAGACCAGGACATCCCCCCAGCGCCTCATCAACAGCTCCCGGTTCCGATTCATGGCGTCAAAACGACCCGGGGTTTTGCTCTCCAGATGCGTAACCACGGATTTAGGGCAATACACCACCTTGTGCCCGGCCTTGCGCAGCCGCAGACAGAAATCCACGTCCTCGTAGCCGTTGACGTACTCTTCGTCGAACCCGCCGAGCCGTTCAAAGACATACCTGCCCACCAGCATGCAGGCCGCGCTCACGGCCTGAAACTCCCGCTGTTTCCGGACCGCCGGGTGCTGTGGATGAAAAAACTTGTAGATATGTACGGGCTTGTGCTTGTGATCAAAAACAACCCCGGCATGCTGCACCAGGCCGTCCTCGAACAGCAGCTTCGCTCCCACGGCGCCGATCCGCTCGTCCCTGGCCGCGCAGGTTCGCAATGCATCCAGCCACCGCCCTTGGACCAATGTATCATTGTTCAAGAAAACCAAATAACGCCCATTGGCCGCCTTCGCTCCTTGATTGCAAGCTTTGGCGAACCCCAAATTCGCCTGGTTGGCAACACGCCGCAACGTTCCTTCTCGTTCCAAGTCGATCAGCATTTCCGCGGTCCCATCCGTTGATCCGTTGTCCACGGCTATGATCTCAAAGGAAACGTTCGACGTGTTTTCCAGAATCGACCGGATGCAGTCCCGTGTCAGGTTCATGTTGCCGCAAACGGGAATGATGATGCTAACATCGGGAACCGAGGCGGTTTTGAGCAGCACTTCATTGCCTATCACTGGTCCGGACTTCGTCCTTTGATCGATTCCCGCCATGACGTTGTGGAGCGGATAAACATAGGTTTCCACCGCACGCCGCAACCCCAACCCGGAGCGCCGGACAGCCAGCCCCAGACGCTCCATGGCCTGCTCCCAGCCCAGATCGGGGGGGAAACCTCCGCTAGCTGCGTAGACGTCCTTGCGGATCAGAAAGCAGGCCGTGTCCAGTCCGCCCACGGTCATGCCGCCGCCTTGCAAAAAGCGGTGGAAGATAAAGGCCACGTCCGCGTTGCTCTTCCTCCCACCGCCGGGCAGCATGTGTTCCAGCAAAACGCGCTGCTCCATGCCGGGGCCGATGGCCTGCACCACCCCGGTTTTCGGCTCCCAGCAGTAATAATTGGCGAGTTGTCGCAGCCAACCCACTGGAGTCACGAGCCGAGGGTCCCAAAAGGCCACATGCTCATACCGGGCTTCGGTCACGGCCTGATCGAGGAACCGACCCGTCGGATAGGCGCAGTCCACCCACCGGTCATCCGGCACCAGAGACGCGTCAGCCGGACGTCGCCCGACAAAGACCAGCTCCAGGTCGATCCCGGGGTTGTCATGTCGCACCGTGCGCGAGGTTTTCGCGACCATCTCCGCCTCGCCGCCGAGCCAGGGAATCACAACCGTAAACGAAACGGGGTGACGCATCCGCGGAAGGCCGGCAATAGCCAGGGCGGCCCGCTCCACGCTGCGTCCGTCCCGTCCAAGGCACATCCGGTCTGCATACTGCCGTCGCAAGGCCGAAAGTCGACTTGGTTCCTGGAGTTCACGGTCCACGGCATCGCGCAATTCCTCCCAGGAGGAAACCGCGACGCAGGCGTCACGGACCTGGTATTCCAGATCCCGGGGGTCGAAATGTTGAAACTCCGACTTCCGAGGATTGTCGAACAGAACAATGGGGCGGTCCAGAAGCATGAACTCCACGAAGGCCGAGGAAACGTCGCTGATCATCAGGTCCGCCGCGACCATCACCCGGGTCAGATCATAGGTGATCGGGAGGACATGAACCCGAGGGTCGGCTTCGGCAGCGGCGGCATACAGATCGATCCACCGCCGATCCGTCATGCCGTGCAGCTTGACCACCAGATGCGTCTCGCCGTCCGTCCCGGCGCGGGCAAGCTCGACAACGCGCTCTTGAACAAAAGGGATGGCTGAAAGCTCTTCGTTGTAGGTCGGCGCGAACAGCAGAATCCTCGCGTCCAGAGGAATCTCCCAATCGTGGCAAAACCGATCTCTGGTAAAGGCCTTGGGCCCCAAAAGACCATCAGCCTTGATAAAACCCGTGGGCACGATGGCTGAAAAGACGTTCTCAGCCAGAATATCGCGATGCCACTCCCCGGGGACGCAGATCAGGTCGGCAATGTTTTCCCGCTTTACGATCGGCTGCCGGGTATAGAAACACCCCTTGCTGATCATCCCATGCCCCACGTTCACGATCCGCCCGCAATCACGCAGAATGTACGCGGCCCCGATGTCCGCGACCACGGTGATGTCCGGTTCATAGGTCCGAATGTCGCGGACATACCGAGCCTTACTGGAAAGCCGCTCCACGGTTCGGACATCCAGTCCACGGCCTACCGAACCTTGGTTGGATTCCGAATATTCAGGTGAGGCAAAAGCGAGCTCAAAGCCGGGAAGGTGGAGTTGGAAATAATCGTGGATCGGTTCAAGGAAAGGAAGGTGCAGGTTGCGCTCCACAAAGAAGAGCACACGAAATGAATTCTCGGACAGACCCGTCACAACAGTCTCAGACTTTATTTATAGACATTGAGCAATATTGAACCGGAATGGGCTTGAAAAGACACATGTATTGCCCGACTCTTGTATCGCCGATCTCTTCGAAGCCCCAGCCTGCCAAATTGCTTGTTTCAGCAAGCCATTCCGTATTATAATACATTTTTTGAACATCACCAGAGTACACTCTGACATTGTTATCCTTGAAAATTGTTGCATAAAATTTTCCCGAATTGTGAACGACTTTTCGCAACTGGACAAGACAGTCCCAGACAGCATCTGGATAAATATGGGTAAACACAGATTTGGCAAAACAAAAGTTGAAACACTTTCCAGGAAATGCTTTTGAAAAACGAAATCTGTCATCAATTTCCAGGCTTGGCTCTTTCTGCATTAAGTCAATATTTTTTGAGACGCGTTTTTTTGCAAAAGAAATGATTTCTTCAGATATGTCCATGCCGTGAAAATGATTCTTTTCAAGATATGTAATTACTTTTTTTGATCCACGCAACGAACCTGTCCCAATGTCAAGGAATAAATCATCTTTTTGAAGACCGCATTCATGTACCAAAAAAATGTACTGTTGCTCATGCATGTCTTTTCCGCCACCTGTAGCCAAGTCAGGCAGCATGTTTTTTGCAAGATAATTCCAATAATTTTTATATGTTCCAAAATCCGGATGAGACATTCTTGGCTTAATGCACTTTAACAATGCATCTGCAAGCTCATGGTTTCCAGCTTCCCTGATTTCCTGTATAAGTTTTAATGCTTTTTCACGAACCAGTTTTGTATTTGGATTTTCTGTAACAGATTCAAGAAGAAAATCGAGAAGAGTTTCAGCCTGCACGACAATTCCTCCCTGATAATACTGGGTAGGCAGTATATAAATATGTCTCAAATGACGTCACACTGACGTAACCAGATTTGATTAAAAAAGTATCCATTCGTTGGATAAACGGCATGCAACCCATTTCCCCAGGAACTTGAGTTGCATAAGCCTGAGCAACAACCCTCGGCAGCATCACGCAAGGTGATGCAAGGCGGTCGTTGAACGCAGCGCTGCCGATGCCGAAATTCCGGAAGTTCCAGGCCAAATCTTCGTTATCGGAGATAAACTGGCGGCCGGGAAACAGCAGATCATAAACCCGACGCACCTGCTTTGAATCAGCCAGGGCCTTGACCATCCCTACACGCCGGTGCCAATGAAAATGGTTTTCCATCCATTTCAACCACTGCCGCGGCAAGGCCCAGCCCGGCTGCACCAGGACCACCCACTCTCCCTTGGCCGCGGCACAAGCCTGCTCAAGTCGACGAGCCCCAAGCACGGAGTTCCCACGCCCAATCCCGAAGCCGCCTGGACTCGCCGCTCCGGCGTGCACCTTCACCGGCAGAAGCTCCATGGGCAAGCCTTCGGACTTGGCCACGACTTCCGAGACGGCCTCCCGTTCCGCGGACGTGTCCGCGGCCTGATCCAACTCCAGCAGTACCGAGTATCTGGGCCGAGACCGAGGTTTTTGAGACCGGGCCAGCAATTCACGAATAGCCTCGGCGGCACGTTGCACGGACTTGCCGTCACGGCCATAATCCAGCTCTTCGATATACTGCAGGCGTTCCTCTTCCAGAATCTCGGGCTGGTCCAACGCCGTGTCCACTTTTCTCCGAAGGACTCCCACACTATCCGCCTCGAGCACGGCATCCCGGACCTTGTGCTCCAGGTCGGACGGGTCATAGTTTTCATATGTTTCCATTTGGGGACTGTTGAACAGCACCACCGGCTTGTTCAGAAGCATAAACTCCAGGAACATGGAGGATACGTCGCTGACCATCACGTCCGCGGCATGCATCATGCCGGAGTAGTCCGCGTCGCTCAAAAAGACCACATCGTCCCGTTGCGCGGCCAATCGCCTGTAGAGTTCCTTCCAGGGCTCGGGGGTCATGTGATGCAACTTGACGCCGATGGTCGTCTGGTCATCACCCAGGGTCGTTACCTTGTCCCAGACATGAGGAATGGAGGAGAGTTCAGGGTTGAACGTCGGGGCGAAAAGCACCATCGGTTTCCCGGGGTCCAGGTCGTGCTTGGCGCAGAACCCCCGCTTGCCCATGGCTTGGGGAGAAAAGAGCCGGTCCGATTTGATGAAGCCGGTCACCCGGATCGGCGAGAAAACGTTGTCCTGAAGACGGCGCTTGTGCCACGGACCGGGTACGCAGAGCAGGTCGGAAAGATTTTCCCGCCGGACCACCGGGTCTCGTCGATAGTACATGCCCTTGCAGATCAAACCATGGCCAACGTTGACCACCTTGCCATGCCGGGGCAGGTTGACGTGGCAGGCATCGGCCACCACGCTGACCCTCGGACGCACGGCCTGGGCCGATGAAAGGAAGAGCGATTTTTGGCGGAGCCGGGAGACGGTCGCTGCTTCCAGCCCCCATCCCGGCATGTCGGCGCGAGGCGCCTGGAAGTCCGGCGCGGAAAAGGCCAGGCGCAGTTCCGGGTAGCGGCGCTGAAAATAATCATGCACCGGCTCCAGAAAAGACAAATGCAGACTCCGCTCGGCGTAAAAAAGCAGGTCAACGTCGGTTGCGTCTGCAGTCATCGCGAAATCCATCGGCCCTCCGCAGCAAACCTCGTTAACTGAGTTTTCAAAAAGACAATTGTTGCAGTCCGTTCAAAAATCCAAAGTGCAAGGAGCAAAAACAGTGCAAGGTCGAAGCGTATTTTTTGATACGTGAGAGTTTGAAATTTTTGCAGCGACGCGGCAATTTGGTGTTTTTCAACGGACTGTCAGGCCGCCGACGCGGCCAGGGATAGTTCCCGGCGCATCAATTCCAATCCGGAATGGGAACCTCGAAGCTCACTCCGGACAAACTCCGAGGGCAAAGGTTGAGCGGACCGCGAGGATTCCACACCGAACATTCTTCGCGCTTCCCGCAGGTCTTCATCAAAGTCAACTTCAATGCACCGGTGGGCGGAAATATCCAAGACCTGAAAAGCTACCCCGAGACCAAGACAGTCTTCGATGCCCTTTTCAAAGTAGTCATCATCTTGACACGCCGTCAGGGAACGAACCAAAGTGGGCAAATCCTCCCGCGAAACCCTGTTCACCCCCACGGCCTCGCCATGCGCCCGGTCCACCTGCTTGGAAATCTCCAAAAGGCGACCTTGCCCGTCGGCCCTGTATTTGACCTCCTCCGCCCCGCAACGCTTGCGATCCACGGCCACCACGTTTCCGGGATGGGCCACCACGGCCTCAACGACTTCGCGATCAAAAACCACGTCGCCATTGGCCCAGATCACGTCGTCGTCCAGGTGCTCCAGGACGCACAGCAGGCTTTTCGATGTGTTGGTGATGTAAAAGAAGGGGTTGTACGTATAGAAAACATCCGGAAACTCTTCCATGATCAGGCCCTTCTTGAATCCGACCACCACGATAAGTTCCCGAATGCCGGCCTCGCGAAAAAGACGAATTTGCCGTCCAAGGATCTGCTCCCCATCCGGAAGCAAACTCATGCACTTGGGAAAAGGACGCCCCAGACGGCTGCCGACGCCGGCGGCCAGGATGACGGCTTTCATGGTCCCTCCTGGATTTAAAGATGGAATATTCAGGAAAGGCCATGCAAGTTGAACGCCAATACGTCCCCCCCTGAATCTCCAATGGTCAATAATTCCAAACGAACCGTGGCATTGTTGACCGAGACCGCCGCACCGATTATATTTCAATATAATTCACGTCAGCAAAGGGGAAATAATGCATACAACAAACCTGCGCAAAGTCGGCGGTTCGGTAATGTTGGCCGTCCCTCCCGTAATCCTTGACTTGTTGAAACTGAACGTCGGCTCAAAAGTCGGCCTTTCCGTCGACAGCGGCTCTTTGCTTGTCAAACCGGCACAAAAGCCGCGTTACACTTTGGACGAGCTTCTCGCCCTGTGCGATCCTTCGCAAGAGGTTAACGAAGAAGATCGGGCCTGGCTGGACAGCGGGCCAACCGGAAAAGAGTTGTTGTGATGGAAAGGGGAGATATCTACCTGGTGTCGCTGGACCCGACAGCCGGACATGAACAGCAGGGCAAAAGGCCAGTATTGATCGTATCGCCTTTGGCATTCAATGAACTGACGAAAACCCCGGTTGTCCTCCCCGTTACCACCGGTGGAAACTTCGCTCGCACTGCTGGTTTTGCAGTATCTTTGGCTGATGCGGGGACAAAAACTTTCGGCACTATCAGATGCGACCAGCCCAGGGCCATTGACTTGGGCTCGCGTCAAGCCCGAAAACTGGAGAGCGTCCCGAAAGAAATCATGGATGAAGTCTTAGCCAGGCTTGCCACGATCTTGACCTGATCATCTCCCAAACCAGCTTCCGTTCAGCATCTCACCATCTTTTATTCCAGCATCCCAGCATCTCAGCATTCCAGCATCCCAGCATCCCAGCATCCCAGCATTTCTTATGTCTTCATCCCAGCATCCCAGCATTACTCTCAAGGCATCCGCAATTCCTTAAGAAATCGGATCAAGGGCATGACCCTGATCCCCTGCTTTTCAAAATCCTTGGCTCCAAGATGGATCTGATACATTTCCGGAACAGGCGTTCGTTCCCGAAAATACACAAGGGCTGGGCTGAGATTGTCCTGACCGGATTTGCATTCCACAGCAAAAACCGGCTTCTTGTCCTTGAGGACGACAAAATCCACCTCACGCAAATCCGTGTCGCGCAGAAAGCGCAGTTCCATCCGATGGCCCTGGGTATCCTCAATGAAATGGCAATACTTGAGAAGCTGGCAGGCCAGAAAATTCTCCAGCCGCGCGCCTTTGCTTTCCACCAGCGACCAGTCCCAGAGGTACAGCTTTTGCTCTTTTTTGACTGCCCGGATCTTCGGAGCGCCATAAGGCGCTATCCGGAAACAGTAGTACATCCGCTCCAGTATTTCCAACCAGCGGGCCACGGTTTCATGGGCCACCTGCAGATTTTCCTTGAGGCTCTTGATGGATAACGGGGATCCCACCCGGCCTGGCAAATCTTCCGTCAGCAGCTCAACCAAACTGATCTCCCGGACATGTTCCAGGTCGCGAATATCCTCGTAGACCACTCTTTGCTGCCGCTCGCGTTGCCATCGGCGCCAGAAACGTTCCTCACCGCGCAGACAAGGCTCTGGAAAACCGCCATAACGCAACAAATGATCCAGGTCGCTCTTGGCAGGATCCAGATTCAGCTCCAGCAGGGAAAAAGGGTGCAATCGATAGTAGTGATAGCGTCCCTGCAACGAGTCACCGCCCTTGCTGTAATAATCCAGCCGGGCGGAACCGGTGACCAGGAAAGATGCATCTTCTTTTCGGGTGTCAAAAAAACCTTTGATCAGATTGCGCCACCGGGCAAATTTATGGATTTCGTCGAACACCACACATCCATGCACAGGCGGCAGCTCGCCCCGAAGCAGGTCCTGACGGACCCTGGGGTTGTCCCAGTTGAGATACCCGGGCTGGGTGACGGACGGCTCCGGAAGATACTGAAGGGCAAAGGTAGTCTTGCCGACTTGGCGAGGCCCGCCGACAAACACCATCCGGCTGCTCAAATCCGCCAGGACATGATCGAAGAGGTAGCGCTGCTTGACCGAATTCATGATAAAAATCAGTATATATCGAAAAAACTCATGAGTAAAGTCGCATCTTACTGACTTTAATCATGCCACATCCCAGTATTCCAGAATTCCAGCATCATTGCTTATCCCAGCATTTTTATTTAGCCATCTACCAAGCCGTCCAAAAAATCGGCAGGCGCAAGAACGGTACATTCTCGGCGCCATTCATCCGAATAATGCCGAACATTTCCGGTTATCAGAGGAACATTTGCGGCCAGGGCCACTTCAAGAAATGGGGCATCGCTCTGATCCGGCAGATCTCTGATATGCCGCCTGACCAGTACATGCATGCTGCCGCACCGTAGATAATCAATAACCAGTGCAAGATCCGTAGAGGCAAAGTAGCGCGAAAGTCGTTGGCGGTGCAAAACATCAACGTATTCAGCAAGAATCCGGTCATCAACAGCAAGGCGCAAAACACCGGAACGGAGCAAATCCAAAAGGCGGCCTGGCGGGCCATGTGGGTTGATCATGCCGGAAACAAGAACATTGGTATCCATGACAACGATCATCGTCGGTCTCGTCGACTTTCCTCAATGGCCTGAGCGATGTCGTCATCAGCCGATGGCAGCGTCTCAGCCCGCCTGCGTACTCGCCCCACCGCGGCTGAAAAAAGTGCCCGCCGGATTTCAACCAGGGAAGACTCAAGATCTTCGGGCTCCACGCTGATCATGATCGCCCTGGGCTGCCCATCCTTGGTGATGACCAGCTCACGGTCACGCTCCAACCGACCCCACAACTCCCGCGTTTTTTTCAAGTCCTTGACCTGCAAATATGTCATAATGAGCTCCTTATTATCTCTTAATTTGGAGATGCCACTCTTGCCGATACAAAAGGACTTGTCAATATTATCCGAGCATATTATCCGAGCAT
>REDL01000106.1 GCA_007693505.1 Desulfovibrionales bacterium
GAATTTCTTGGAGCCGACGATCAGAATTGAACTGACGACCTGCTGATTACGAATCTGTTTATTGACTGATTCCATTTGTGTTCCCGACCCCTCCTGACCCCTCCCGCAGAGATTGACAAAGCAAGCTATCTCAAGATAATAGACATCTCAAGAGTGTTAAAAATCCTTTCTTTCATCTTTCCAGGTTTCCCGAAGTTTCTAAAAACTTCCCCGTAAAAATGGTCAAAGAATGGTCAAAGAAAATTTTTGATCATGTTGAAAAAGAAACCATGGACGAACACACAAAACAACATGTGTGCCCCCTATATGCTCACGAACTGAGACAATCGGGACAACCGTGACGAACCCTTGTGTATCAAGGGTTCCCAGCCTTTTTAAATCGAGACAGTCAACATTTTTTGGGGACACTTGAGACAGTTCCTGGAGAAAGTTATGCCAACTGAAACGTGGTTCAAGACAGGTCATAGGGGGTTGGAGTTTAAGCGCCATCCTTCCCGCAAGCATGGCGTGAAGTTTGACCGCTACTTTCGTGGCCGTGTCCAGGTGGAAGGGAAGCGGAAGTCAATAGGCTTGGGCTGGGAAAGTGAAGGGGTGACGGAAACCGCCGCCTGGCTGAAGCTGGAAGCCTTCCGTGAAAACATGGCCAAGGGGGCCGGGCCGACAACGAAGGCCGAAGAACGCCGCGCCGAACGGGACCGGGTGGCCAGGGAAAAGGCCGAAGTCGCCGCAGCTGCTGAAGCTGCCAGGCTGGAGGCAGAAAAGGCGAAGCGGGAAAACGTGACAGTCACGGAGTTTTGGAACGCGCATTATTTTCCACAATGCAAACGGGACAAGGCCGAGAAGACCGCGCGGAATGAAGGGCAACTTTTCAAAAACTGGATTCAACCCATCCTGGGGGGCATCCCTCTCCGAAACGTGAAAGCCGCTGACGTGGAGAGGCTGAAAAATTCCGTCCTGGATGCGCCGCCACTGGTCAAGTCAAAGGACATCCCCGCCGAAGCCGTGGCGCAAAGACCCAAGGGCCGAAGTCCCCGAACCTGTGAATATGTCCTGGCCGTGACTCGGCAACTGTTCAACCAAGCCGCAAACCTGGGTATTTACGACGGGAAAAACCCCGTTTCTTCTGTGAAAAAGCCGAAGGTGGCCAACGAACGAAAACGCTTCCTGACTCACACCGAAGCCGAAGAGCTATTGGCCGTCGTGAAGGACCATTCCGAACAACTGCATGACATTTGCCTTTTGTCCCTACGTGCCGGGCTTCGCGCCGGTGAAATTTTCAACCTGCAATGGGCGGACGTAGACTTTGCACGAGGAACACTCCTTGTCCGTGACCCAAAGCTTCGACCGGACCGGACCGCATACATGACGTCAGAAGTTCGGGACATGCTGAAACGCCAACCACGAATTGGGAGCGCCGGGGGTGAACTGGTATTCAAGGACACCAACGGGAACCAGCTACAGGAAATATCCCATACCTTTGACCGCGTAGTGACAAGCCTTGGGCTAAATGACGGCATAACCGACCGCCGCCACAAGCTTGTATTTCATAGTCTGCGGCATTCCTTCGCGAGCCAACTTGTGGAAGGTGGTGTCCATCTTCACGTGGTTCGTGAACTGCTTGGGCATTCAACTTTGAAGATGACCGAACGTTATTCTCACGTCGGGACCGGCCAAGCACGCAGAGCCGTCCAAGGACTCGATACGGCAGCCCAGGCCGCGAAGACCGCAGGAAAAGTCATTCCGTTTGGCCAGACCAAGGCCGCCGGGGGTGATGAGTGAGGGTCCACTTCCGGATTGTCGACGGGAAGGAGTTGGTCTTTGCTGAGGCAGATTTCCCTGGGATGACCGGCCAATCCTCAGAGAGATTATTTCTCTTTGCCCTCGCCAAGGGTGCAAATGCCATGATCATTGATGACCAGTTTGGCGGGGAATACGAGATTCACTACTCAGAGCGATGTTCTGTACTTCCCGGCGATCCTCTTCCCTGGTTCAAGCTGAGCGACAGGACCAAGGCTCGGCTGCGAACTTTGCCTTTTCTGCGGATCAGTACCAAGAGGAGAGACGCCCCCCAAGGAACCGCTGTGATCCTGCTCCCTGACCCTCCCAGCCTCTGGGATCTGCTCGACTCTGGAAGATGGTCGGAAGCAATGGCCGAGGTCAAGGAAAACGAGGCCAGCTTGCTCGATCTCACCAAATGGTGGGAGTACGCACGGAGGTCAAAGGAATTTCAAGCTGACTGCAAGCGGGCGCGCAAGGCTCTGGCCAAAGACCCGTCCCTGGCACTGGCACTATTTCTCGGAGGTACTGACATCCTGTATCAACTCCGCTTCACACCTCTCATACATCTGCATTACATCTGGGACATCCCTATCTCCTGGATTTCGAGCAGCACCGTGTATCCATTCGTATGGCCGGACCTGTCGACGGTAGAACTGGCGGCGGCGATCCGGGTTGCCTGCTCCGACTGGAACGATTTTCTGTCCAAGCTGGATCTGAAGATGGCGAATGATGATCAAGCATTTGGCCGCTTTCTGAGAATCTCCCTGCCCCAGAACGCTGATCCAGCCGAGATGGGCGTCAACTTCCACTGCGCCTGTTCACGTGATGAGCAATTAAAGATACTTGATGCGTTTATCGATTCAAATCTGAAACCCCAAAACCGCAGACATGATGCCAATGGCCTCACGTTCACGGTACCAACCCCTCTGAAGGATCATGGTGAAGGACCAACGGCTACCTTCAAGGTAGTTATGAAGGTGTCCAAAATCATCCAGAATGCCGTTGGGTTCCCTCTCCCCGCTGTGCGCTCATACGACGAGAGAAACAAAAAAGAGCATCAAACCCTCCAGCGCGAACTGGCTGCCCTGGACGGCAAGAAAAAGCTCGACGCTGAGCTTTGGCCGAATGCGACCGGCAAAGGCCTTAACAACCAGAAAAGCGACGCACGTCGCCGCGCCCTCGATCAAATTCAGTTGATGGAATCCGCCGCAAATACCCGCCTAAACTCTTCCTTCACCGTCCTGAAAGATTCTTAAAATCCCCGACACACGCTCTTATTAGATTCGTAGCACGAAACCCGCCAGCCCTCTTCCCCTCTGGGTTTTACCCCATCCGACTAGGCAAATGACCTACACTTAAGGATCAATCCTTGTAGGTTTTTTGCGTTCTTAGCTGCATGCTAAATACTTGAAATCATTGTTTTTACTTTTGACACTCTACCCCGGTGATCCTTAAGGTTGTTTTCAACGACATCAGGAAAACAAACCAGGAGGAAAAATCACATGGAACGAATCGAATTGAGGAACATGGCAAAGAGGTGGCCATCGGAAATCGTGGCCCGTGGAGAAGTGAAGGCATTCACTGGCGGCGCTGTGAGCGGGAAAACAGTTGCAAACTTCGATTCCCAAGGCGCTGGTCCTGAAGGCAGGTTTCGTCTTGGTCGACAGACCGTATATCCCTTGAAGAGTCTAATTGAGTGGCTAGAGCGCCGTTGTAGCAATTGAATGCGCGCCGGGCAGGTGCCAACGCTGGCCCAACGCGCAGATAGGGGAGGATTAAAGACATGTCTGCACGAAAATTATGGAATTTCCATAGCATACCGGAAGAGCTGAGGTCAATACCTCAGTGGATCAACTGGAAATACGCAAAACGGAACGGGAAGACCACAAAACCCCCATGTACGCCAGCCGGGGGCAACATGGACGCGCAGGCCTCGAAGAACTGGAAGACGTTTGAACAGGCCGCCCAAGCGTACGAGCAAAACCCCAAGCTGGCCGGAGTAGGCCTCGTGCTGACCGCAGACCTGGGCCTTGTGGGCTGGGACATTGACGATTGTATTGGCGATCAAGGCAGCCTTGACCCCGACGCCGAAGCCGACGCGAAAAGCCTAGCTTCCTATTGTGAAATTTCGCCTTCTGGGGCTGGGCTTCGGGGCTTCGCATGGGGGACAATTCCCGTTGACGGGCGCAAAGGGGGCCGCTGGGAAATTTACAAGGCTGGCCGATACCTGACCGTGACCGGAAGCAAACTTCCCGCTTCGCCCGGGACCGTGAACCACAACCAACCCGGCATTGACGCCTTTTTCGAGAAACACTTCGCCGTGCCGAATGAGGCCAAGACCGAAGCCGCCGAACCGGTCTCGGAAACCCCCGAACTGAGCGACGAACGCCTTCTGGAGCTGGCCAGGGCCGCCGCCAATGGGGACAAGTTTTCCCGGCTGTGGACTGGCGACACTTCCCAGTACAAGAGCCAGTCAGAGGCAGATCTTGCGTTGTGCTTGATCCTGGCATTCTGGACCCGGAAGAATCCCGCTGCCATAGACAGGCTGTTCCGTCAAAGCGGCCTTTATCGCCCAAAATGGAACCAAAAGCGCGGTTCTGGTACCTACGGAAGCCTGACCATCCAAAAGGCCATTGGCCGGACGGTTGAGACGTTTAAGTCACAAGAAAACCAATCCGTCGGACCTGAAGACGAGAACACGCCAAGTTACTTCTCCACGAGGGCGGGCCTGTTCTGGAACAAGTCTACCAAGGACGGGGTTATCCCTGTGCCATTGGCCAATTTTGAGGTCAAGATTACTCAGGAAATAATCCACTTCGACGGAGCCGAAAGGCGCATCATCTTTGACATGAAGGCCCATCTGCGTGGAAGAAGACTGGAGTTTCAGCTTCCAGCATCTGAATTCGCCACAATGAACTGGCCACCCGAGACACTGGGAGCCGGAGCCATCATCGAACCGGGCCAAGCCATGAAAGACCGATTACGAGTGGCAATTCAAACCGTTTCGGGAATTGTCACTCGTGAAGAGCGCTTCGTTTTCACAGGCTGGCACAAGTTGCGAACTGGTTGGGCATATCTTCATGCAGGGGGTGCAATTGGGGCCGATGGACCCTTTGAGGGGGTCCAAACAGACCTTGGACCGCTGGATCGTTACTGCCTTCCAGTCCCGCCAACTGACGATGAGTTAATCAAGGCGCTCTCTGCAACTCTGGAATTTTTCGCAATGCTTCTGTGTGGGCTAGGCACTTGGCTGTTGCTGATTGCCTTCCGAGCGATTTTATCTGAAGCCGACGCGCCTGACAGTTCTGGATGGCTCTCCGGATCAACAGGTGTTTACAAAAGCGTCCTGGCCGCGCTTGTCCAAAGTTTCTTCGGCAAGGAAATGGCTGACCCTCGCAATCTCCCCGCCAATTGGGCGTCAACCGGCAACTCTCTCGAACGCTTGGCTTTTTTGGCCAAAGACGCTCTCCTTGTGGTCGACGACTTCGCACCCAACGGCACAACAAACGACATCTCGCGAATGCACCGAGACGCAGAGCGGGTTCTTCGTGCAGCAGGCAACCGTGCTGGCCGAGGGCGTATGAATTCTGACGGCTCTCTTCGCATTGTCAATTTCCCTCGTGGCGTGGTGCTAGGTACGGGAGAAGACGTCCCTCGCGGCCATTCGTTGCGTGCCCGCCTCCAGGTCAGGGAGGTCAAGCCTGGAGAGATCGATCCGAAAGTTCTTTCCCAAGGCCAAGCTTTGGCCGCTGAGGGCATATTCAACTCTGTGGCCGCCGCGTTTATTAGCTGGACTGCGTCACGGCTAGATGAACTAAAAACGACCTTCCCAAAGCGTAAGCATGAGATTCGCACAGGCCTGACTGTCGCCGGCCACGCCCGATGTGCAACGGCAGTCGCTGATATGCTGGCCTGCGCAGAGGTTTTCGTTCGGTTTGCGACCGATGCCGGGGCAATGAGTGAAAGTCAGGCAAATAGTTGGCTTGAATCGGCCAAAATGGATTTGCTACGGATGGCCGGGGAGCAAGGCGATTATCTTGCTAGTGAGGACCCGGTTAAGCGCTTTTTTATGCTGCTTGAGTCCCTCTTTACGTTGCGGCGTGCCCATCTTGAGGATCAGAACACAGGTGGTTTTCCCTGCAATGCTGAACTTTATGGCTGGGTGGCAGTCGGGGTTCAAAAGGAAGAGCCGGATGTGGAATTCTACCCCAAGGGGGAAAGGATTGGATGGGTATCCTCTAACGGCGACATCTATCTTGATTCAGAGTCGACCTTCGCTGCAATCCAAAAGTTGGGACGAGAGCAAGGCGTATCCATACCAGTGACTCAAACTCAGCTCTGGAAAATGATGAAAAATTCTGGATTGTTGGTAAGCACTGAACATAAGCGAAACACTCAAAAGGTTCCCATTTGCGGAACTAGGCGCAACGTGCTGCACCTGCATTCCGATCAGATTTATGAGCATCATGTTCCAGGATCAGAGCCTTCGATCATCTCATTTGGGGCAAAGCAGGATTTTACAATATCTGGGGGAGATGACTCAGGAGAGCAGGAATGGGTGAGCATCAACTGAATATTCTCCAACGTGTCCTGGAGTGCGGTGCCGCCCTCCGCGTTGAAAATGGAGAGCTTCAGGGGCGAAACCTTGATAAGCTGCCACCCGGATTGCTTGATGATCTCATCAAGAACAAGCTGTCCATCATACGAGAGATATGCCGCCTGAAAATGAAGCGCGGAGATGCGACGGCTGAATATGTCCAGTCACGGCCACCCCCTGGCCCTCCGCCATGCGGACAAAAGCGAAGACGGGTCAATCCAATTGATAAAAAGAATTTTAGAATTGCGAAATCATGGATAATCCCACGATACCAGCAACTGATTTCGCTGGGCTGGTCTGCAAAGCGATTATTTGGCGCTTCAAGACATCCAATCCCCTTCGGAGGCTGGGGTGCTGCATGGCTTCCCGGATGGAGCGAGGCAAGCGACATTGAACTAGGTAACGATGGAGTAATAGCTTTCGTATTACAGGAACCACTTCGTGTAGTACGACAAACAACACGACCATAAAAATAGGAGAAATGAAATGAACAACAATTGAAATCGAATGCATTGCTATCCGGTCACATTATGCCTGTTGAAAGCCCAACAATTTAACACTGCATGGAGGTTGGCTATGGAAACTGAAAACTTGCAAAGACTGAACAACTACCAAGACAAAACCATCAGGAAGCTGAGGAAAGATAATGCAAGGCTCCGACGAAGGATTAAGGCATTGTCGATAGCGAGCGACGGTGATGTCAAGGTTGCGTCTGTAAAAAGCAAGGACGACCTTCAGATCGAGCCCTGGAAGGACTGTAATGGCAATCATGTTGGCTATGTCGTTTCGAATTTTTTCAGAAACCTCGGCGAGCCTGAGAAATTCATGCAGGACATGAACAGAGTATGCTCGATGTCTAAGGGATAGCTCGAACGTTGCAGGAGGGTCGTCACCCGGCCCTCCTGGTTCTCAAACACCCCCTCCCACTCCCAACCCCTCCGTCTCCCCTTCTTTTAAAGTCATAACTGTAAACACCTGAGATTATTTAATTCCATCGTTCTCACGTTCTCATTATTCTCAAACCCGCCTGCATTTTACGCCGCAAAATCAGGAATTAACCTATTATTCCAAAAGTATATCGCTAAAAGCCAATCATCCCGAGTGGCTTTGAGCCTTACGGAAGTTGTGAGTGCGACCATCCTGCCTAATTCCCCACCTTAGCGAAAAATCCCCTTCTCCCAAAGCTGCTTATGAGTGAAAACGGTTTTAAAAATTTTTCCCAAAATTTTTAAAACGGCCATGCTCAACAAAACCGTTTTCGAAATTGCATTTCACTGACTAAGCCCCCGCGCCAAGACCTCATAGAGTGATCGACCGGTGCAGGCTCGGCGCTCCTGCTGCCTGTGCGAAATCCGATCATGTTCGGTGGGGCGGATGATGTTCATATGAGTACCTGGACAGTGTCTTTTGGACATTCCGGGTACCCCGGTCCCGGTTTCTCATCATTAACACAGCAACACTGGAGGTAAATCAACAGCACCCACTGCCCCCTGGCCCGCCGGTCGCATTCTGTCCTGCTCCCTGCCCCCGCGCTCTCTGCTCTGTGAGCCTGCTGGTGTTAAGGTGTGGACGCTGTAGACGTCCGGCTAACTACAACCGCTTAACACGGCCAAGCCCCTCTACATCATCACGATGTTGAGGGGCTTCTTTGTTTATGAACTCCCATAACAACCGCGCATTTAGCCCGTAAGTTCACGCTTACGGGCTTTTTTTGCGCCAAAAATCCAAAGGAGATTGGATCATGAAAACGACTACTTCGAGCTACTTAACTGCTGACGAAACACAAAGGCAAGTCAACGTCGCATTTGAAGCCAGACTTCCAGAAATTGAACGATCTATAAACAGAATGGTTGGCTATGACGACGATTTGAAGCAAGAAGCACTTTTAGGAGTTTGTGGCGCACTAAAAATTGATCCTGAAGCGCCTCGTAATTATCTCTTAAACAACGCTCGATGGGGCATGCTAAGCTCTAAGCAGAAAGGCGTTTCTGTTGACAGTGAACGCCGAAAGAGCGAAGGATTTTTTGTTTTCAGATTTGAAGACGATGAGTTTCAAGATGGTTTGATGGCAGAAATTGCGTCATGCAATAATTCAGATTCAGTCGAAGATCAGGCAATCTACAATCTCGATTTGCAAAAATTTATTGACCTTCTTACGCCAATAGAGCTTGAATTTGTGACACTTAAAACCATTGCAGATTGGCCAGAGTTCCGTATTATTGAGAAGATGGGAATTAAGAGGCTTACGGTGTATTCGTTACGAAGAAGCATACGCCGGAAATACGAGCTTTCGTTTGGCGTAGGAAATATGTGAGTGGCAATGATGGCCGGGAGTCAGATTTTCAGGGCTCTCGGCCAATTTTCCGCAAGGAGGATTGGTTGATATGATTTTATATTTCTGTCAATGCTCATTTTCGCCAAGTTCAATCTCCACGTCAAAAGTTGTCTTTAAAATCCCTTCCGAAAAGCCCTAGGCCATTCTCCGCATGCTGTATGACTATACAGATCAAATCAAGGTATTCTGGCCAACTATCATGCTGGCCTGGGATAAACATTCAATCGAACGTCCAATAATCGAATGTGATCTGGATAGCGCAAAAGTTATCGCATACCCGTCACACGAGTACATTGAGAATCTGTCAGAGCGGGACAGGGAACCAGCGCGGGAAAAATTTGATCAAACCCTGGATGATGGCGGCATGGTGATTTTTATTCGTGACAACAGAAATCGCGTGCTTCAATCATACACGTTCGGTCGAGATTGCTTTGAGCCATTGCCATAGGCATCAGCATTATTGCGCAACCCGTAGCATGAAGCCATGCCCCTCATCCCCTGTCTTACCAAGCCTCACGTCAGGCCAGACTGGCACTGGCCGAAGGGGCCGGACATGAAACCAAGGAGTTTCCAACCCCATGACCCTGCCGACGCTTTTTGACATTTGCACCC
>REDL01000034.1 GCA_007693505.1 Desulfovibrionales bacterium
CACGGCGAATCTTTTCCATGCGCCGGGGCAGGCTGACATCCTGAATGACGATCACGGCCTGAAGCCCTCCGGAAGGATCCTCGTAGGTGTTGATCCTGGCCTCCAGTTCCGCTCCGCCTGAACGTCGCAAGAGCAGCCCTTCCGAATGCTCCGGCAGCTCGCGCAAGATGCGCTGCATGGCCGTTCCCAGTTCCGGTTCCAGGGTGGCCTCCAGCAATGTTTTGCCCTCAATGCTTTGAATTTTCGGGAAAAAGCGTCGAAACGCCGGATTGACCGATATAATTCGACCATCCCGGCCCACAGCCATCACGGCTTCACTCATACCATTGAACAAGGCTTGCAAACGGTTTTTCTGCTCCTGGACATCCTTGATATGGCTGGATATGGCCTGGGCCATGGTATTCACGGCTTCAACCAAGGGGTAAAATTCACTTGCCCGGGAAACATGCAACCTCCGGTCATAGGCTCCCGCGCCCACCGCGGAGACCAATTGCACCAGGTTCTTGATGGATGCCAGCAGATTTTTGGAAAACCAGAAGCTCAGTAGCAAGGAGATCAGCAAACAGACGGCGAGAATCGTGAAAAAGCGTTTTTTCAGGGTTTCCAACTGCTCGTACAGATTGGACATGGGCAGGGCCAGACGCAGAACGCTGTCGCCTTCCGCGACACCCTGCGCGGGGCAGCTTTGCGCGACATAGATCAAATCGCGGCCAATCGTCGCGCTGTGGCGAATATCCATGCCCACCTGCCCTCTTGCGGCCTGAACGATTTCAGGGCGCAATGCATGATCCTCCACTTGGGGCAGGCGGATATCGCTGACATGGCTGTCCGCGGCAACCCTGCCGTTGATGGTGTAGGTCATCCGGACATCCAGGCGTTCTCCCAGCTCGGTCAGCCATCTTTGGATGCCGGCCTCCCCGTCGGGAAAACTCTGGGTGGAAAAAAGCCAGCAGGACGCTTCCAGCTGGCGCGTGGCCCGCTCCTGACCATGATTCACCAGATCCGTGCGCACGGTTTGGGCCAAAAAAAAGTACAAGGGAATGAAGACCGCCAAAAGCAGGCCCCAGAACCAGAGCATGATCCGCAGGCGAAGGGAGGTTTGTGGCATGGAGATACTCGTTAGCTGGGGGAAAATAGCGAAAACAGGAACGGTGGCATATTTCTCAAGTCGATTCCATTCCGTATCCTCTTGCGCTCGTCAAGCGCAGGCAACCTTGTTCACCAGATTGTCACATGTTCTTCACTGATTTGTCACCGGAAATACTGGCTGAGTTCGCCCATGCTCGCTATGCTGTCCGCAACAGGAGGCACCGTGGCAGGAGAAAAAATTCTGATTGTCGAGGATGAAGCGGATATTCTCCAGCTTCTGGAATACCATCTGGCCGCCAATGGTTATGAGGTCTTCACCGCGACCACCGGTTTGGAGGCTCTCAAGTTGGCTCGACGGCACCAACCGGACCTGATGCTGCTGGACCTGATGCTTCCCGGCCTGGACGGCTTTGAAGTCTGCCGGGAGCTGAAACATGATCCCCATACCAGTTCCACGGCAGTGATCATGCTCACTGCCCGCGGGGAGGAGGTGGACCGGGTGGTCGGCCTGGAGTTGGGTGCCGATGACTATGTCACCAAACCCTTCAGTCCTCGGGAAATCGTGTTGCGGGTCAAGGCGGTGCTGCGACGGGCCCAGCATGAATCCTCTCCCCCTGCGGTCTGGGAGCGCAAGGGGCTGCGCATCGAGGAAGAGAGTCACCGCGTCTTCGTGGACGGCCAGGATACAGAGTTGACGGCCACGGAGTTCAAACTACTGACCGAACTGGTTCACAGCGAAGGCAAGGTCATGAATCGGGACCAGCTGCTGAACACCGTCTGGGGCTACCAGTTCAGCGGCTACTCCCGGACCGTGGATACGCATATCCGCAGGCTGCGCAAGAAGCTGGGCCCTTACGCGGAATGGGTGGAAACCATTCGTGGTGTCGGGTACCGCTTTCAAGGATAATCATCGAATTATGCTGCCCGCTCTCCCAGGCTCCGCAAAACGCTGCCTGAATCCACCATGAAAAAAATCGTGATCATCGGCGGCAGCGACGCCGGCATCAGCGCGGCCTTGCGTATTCATGAGCTGGCCCCTGGCACGCAGATTCGTGTTCTGCTGGCGGATGCGTACCCCAATTTCAGCATTTGCGGCCTTCCCTTCTTCCTCAGTGGAGAAACCCCGGACTGGCGCAGCCTGGCCCACCGCACACGCCAGGACATTGACGGCCTGGGGATCGCCTTGCTCGAAAACCACCGGGTCATTGCCATCGACCCTGCGCGCAAGCATGTCGTTGCAGTCCCCAGTGCGCCGAACGCGGACCAAACGCCGGTCCAGGAAAAGTATGACACGGTGATCATCGCCACGGGCGCGACTTCCCGAATCCCGAACATCAGCGGACTGGAACGTCCCAACGTCTTTCTTTTGCGCTGGATGGAGGACGGCTTCCGGCTGAAAAATTATCTGGATACGGCTAAACCCAGATCGGCCGTGATCATCGGAAGCGGCTACATTGGCCTGGAAATGGCCGATGCACTGACACGTCGCGGCCTTCAGGTAACCCTGGCCGGGCACGCGCCCACAGTGCTGAAGACCGTGGATCCGGAATTTGGCGAGGCCATCGCCGAAACGCTGCGCACCAACGGCGTGACCGTCGTCACGGGTGTCGGCATCCAGAAGATTTCCCAAGGGCGTGATGGCATGCGGGTCACTGGAACGCCGAAGTTCCACATAGAAGCCGACATGGTGCTGGTGGCGGTCGGCGCGGTCCCGGCATCCGGACTAGCCATATCCGTCGGTGCGCAGGTTGATCAACATGGCGCAATATGCACCAACCAGCGAATGGAAACAAGAGTTCAGCATGTTTTTGCCGCGGGAGATTGCGTCCAGACGTGGCACCGCCTGCTCCAAAAGCCGGTTTACCTGCCCCTGGGCACCACTGCGCACAAGCAAGGGCGCATTGCCGGGGAAAACGCGCTGGGCGGCAGCAGGGAATTCACCGGCTCACTGGGCACCCAGGTGGTCAAAGTCTTTGATACGGCCATCGCCCGGACAGGACTGGGAGCCTATGAGGCCGAACTGGCCGGCTATGCCCCCAGAAGCACGGAAACCATCACCTGGGATCACAAACAATACTACCCCGGTGCCCACCCGTTGCGCATCCGAATCGTCGGAGACAACAAAACCGGCCGGCTGCTGGGAGCCCAAATCATCGGTCACTACACCGGCGAGGTGGCCAAACGGATCGACATCCTTTCCACAGCCATCTACCACTCCATGCAGATCGATCAACTCAGCGACCTGGACCTGAGCTACACCCCACCCCTGAGCAGCCCCTGGGACCCGGTCCAAATCGCGGCGCAGGCCTGGACCAGCGACTGGCACACATAGTGCATGAACTTTTATACTCAGTGTAGCTTTCCAGAATAATCGGACGCCCTCTTGGGTGCGTCAAGCCAATGCGTGCAGAATATGTCTGACAGGCTCAGGTACCTCATATCCACATTTTTCAGAATCTTACATCAGGAGATGACAATGTCGTTGTTCAATCGAAGGACTTGGTTTCTGAGCTGCTTCTTAGTGGCTTTCCTTTTTCGTCCTGCAGGCGCGTTCGCGCTCCCGCTGACCACAATCAACTCATCTTCAAGCACCGACCTTGTCCATATTGTTCAGAAGATGGGTGAGGCCCAGGGTATATCTTTTGAACGCGTCAGCGACGACAAAGATATGTTCTGGCGAAAAATGATCGAGGAAGACGGCATTGATGTGCCGGTCGCTGTCGAAGGCCGCGTGCTGGCCAGCTATGCCGGGCATCAGAATGTATTCGGATATCTGACGGGGGACGGACTATTTCAGGAACTTCTCGGCACACCGGACTATCACCGGCTGGGCCAGCACTTTGATCCGACCAGATTCAATGAGAGTGACTTCACCCCACTGGGAATCAACCTGCCCAGCGGACAGTGGTTTGAACTGGCACTCCGCTCGACGACCACCAGCGGGTCGATTCTGACCTGGAGCTCCAATCCAGAAGCAAACAGCGACGGTCTGGATCACATGGTCACCTGGGTGAACAGCCAAAACAGATTCCATTATATTGTCGGTTTTGAGGATCTGAGAGGAACAAACGCTGACAGAGACTTCAATGATTTTGTCGTGGAACTGCGCTACATCTACGACGGCCCGACACCCGTGCCCACCCCGGAACCGGGCACCCTGGCCCTGCTCGGCCTGGGCCTGGGCGGCCTGGTCTGGCTGCAACGCCGCAAACGGCTCGGATCATAGCAACAAAGCAGCGAATGCATATGCAAAACGGGCTGGAGGGAAAGCTTTTTGCTTTCCCTCCAGCCCGTTTTGCATTTCAGGCCGAGGCTCCATGAGAATTGCTCTTGGAACGGTTCTGGCATAGCAGTAACTTTCTAACGCGATTGCCCATCAAGAGGCAGTTGCCGGGAAAGCTCCTCAAGATTATCAGCCACGATACGTATCGGCGCACGGCGGTCAGGATGGGCGTGCAGACGACGCCAGAGCCATTCACTGAGATAGATCAACTCGGCGTCAACCAGTGCCGGCCGGGCCGGGCCCTCACCAAACATCGCCAGCAGCCGTTCACGGGCCTGCTCTCTGGCCGCAATGGCCTGCATGATGCCCTTGGCCGCGGCATCCCGCTCCAGGCGTGCCGCCAGAATATCGACCTGTTCCGCGACCTGCTCCTGCTGGGCCATCCCCAGTTCGACTTCGGCCTGCTGGTAACGGGAGTGGGCGGCGTAGGCCGTCACCTGGGCCTGCAACCACTGGCCGGTCACGACCACGGCGGCTTCGTGGTCCACGAAGCCGCGTATCCCTTGAGCCAGGGAGGCAAAAAAGTTGGACAACAGGCGATGGAATTCTTCCTGTTCCTGGGCGCTGAGGCCACGTGTCTCGGGCCGGGCATTGCCAGCCGGGAAGGTGCGACGCGCGTCCTGCAGGGCATCATGCAGGGATTCGAGGAACATGGGCGTGAAGAGCACCCGGATCATCTCCAGAGTATCCGGCTGAAGCAGATTCCGAAAAATCTCCTCCCGACCCTGGAGCAGGTTGGGGCTTTGGTGATCCAGGCCGATGAGATCCACGCCGTAGCGGCGATTCACTGCTGAGAACGAAAGCATGAGCAGCCCCTGGGCATCAGGGTTGTCTTGCGAGCGAGGAGGATGATACCCGGCCACGAGCTGCCCGGCCAGGTCATCGAAAAAGGCTCCACTGATATTGACGAGGACAGTCGACTCCATGTCCGGAGCAGAGAGGTGTCCGCGAGACGGCTCCACTTCCGCCGATTCCTCTGATTCGTTGTGGGAGTCGATGGACAGCTCAGTGGGATCTTCGGGCAGGCTGTCATCCGGCCAAGCCTGCTCCGTATCCAGAGCATCCTCGGACGCGGATTCAGGGAACATGTCAGGAGAAAAGACTGGAGGGGCGACATCGCGGTCCGGCAGGTCCGAGGCTGGCGGCTCAACCACGACAGGGACATCGCCAACCGGCTGCTCGTCACCGGGACGCCAGAGCAGGACCAGAATGGTCGCTGCAAGGACCATCGCGCTGATGCCGACCATGAAGATCTTGCGCACGCCGTCCCTCCTTTGTGGCCGAAAAGAATTACTTCACGGCTTCATAGATCCGCATTGGGGGGATGTTCAACAGTTCAAACTCGGATTTGACCGTCCGAAAATACTGTTTCAGATGGACAAAAAGATGTTCATCCTTCTGGTAAAAGGTCTGGTAGGCCAAAAACTTTCCATTCTCCGCCAAAACCTGGTGCGATTGCCGGATAATATCCTGGCGAGCCTGGTGGTCGATGTTTGAAAAGGGGATACCGGAAATGATGATATCCGGTTTTCCGGGCAATTGCCCGTTGACCAGCGCCCCGACATTCTCGGCGCTGTCATTGAAGATGTGAACCCGTTCGTTACGGAACGCTTTTGTCAGGCACTTAAACATGTCCTGATTGCGCTCGATGAGCACGATGTGCGCGCTGGGCCGGATCTTTTTCAGCAGATATTCCGTGAAAACGCCGTCCCCTGGTCCGTACTCGACAATCACGTTGGCCCGAGTAAAGTCGATCTTCTTGCACACCCGTTTGACCCCAAACGGGGAGGTTGGGGTGATGGAGGCGACGTCCTTATCGCGTAAAAAGCATTTGACATAGTTGACTGTGCTCATGATCTTGTTGCTTCCGTTTTTATTGATAAAATGGCAAGGCGATGGTGTCATCAGGGGGGGAGACCCCGAAACAAACAAATCAGCGTCATAGGCATCACGTTATTGTCCGCAACACACCATTTGGTGATGCTCCCCGTTCAATGCCCCTGCCTTCGGCTCGGGCGGCATTGTGTGTCCTGGGGAGGGAAATGGCAAGTGAAAAGCCTGGGTCATCATCTGTACGGCAGAAAAAATCCGGCCAACCACCAGTGGGATCAACAGATCTGGAGATCCTGCCTGGCACGCATTCCACTCCAGCCCTGACAAACAGCTCAGGGGAGGCACTATTCAGGTCGACGTCATATTCCGGTCTCCTTGAAAAACAAAGAGATACACGCCGGGCCATACTGCGCTTGGTCTGTCTTTCAGTCCACTGGCGATAGTCTCCTTGCCAGCTCTACAATCAGTGTTTTTCAAATGTCAATGCGCTTGCTGCAGATTGGCGAATGACGCATCAATATGCTATACGTATCCAATCACAAGAGGGATCAGAAAGAGCTTCCCTGTCCGGGCTTGGCAGCCCGGAGGAGCTGTGCACCTGAAATGCAACGATCCTGGGAGCAGCGAGATGAATCACATCGAACATATGGCCAATGAGCTGGCTACGGAAGTCATCTCCGAGGCCGCGGAGACATTCTTTGGCCAGCGTAAAATCCTTGAAGAGGAAATGGAGCGGTTCACGATCCGGGCAAAGCAGGTGAGGGAGTTGGGAGAACAGGTTTCACGGATGCAAAAGGTCCTGCATGGAGTTTTGCTGGATGCCCCAACCATTCAGGATTTCTACGGATTGCTGAACATCCCTTGTCCGGACAAGCCTGAAGCAGCGTCTGCCAGAGATATCTTTCAACTGCTCGGCAAACCCAGTGCCTGGTCCTTGCGAGGCAGGTATTCCAAGTTGCTGGTCTCCGCCTACACCCAGACCCATGCCGAGGTGGACGCGTACCTGCACGGCGGCTACAGGGACGATCCCACGCACCCCAAAAAAAAGATCGCCTACGGCGGATACCTCAAAATTCAGGACTGGGCCGAAAAACTGAACAAGACGATTGCCAAGCTGAACACCGAACAATCCCCCGGTGAGGTGCTGCAATTCGTGAAAGGCCTCGACGCCACGACCTGTGCCATGGAAAAAGCCGCCGGAGCCTCCTGCGACACCGGCAGAGACAGGGGCATGCTCTACACCTGCATCGACCTTTCCGCGCTGGATCTTCCGGTCTTTCCGGAGTATCCACCTCCGGCGCGCATCCAAAAAGACCTCCAGCAATTCGCCAAGCAGGTCTGCTCCCGTCGCGAGTCCGCTGTGCGGGAATTTCTGGAGGAATCCGAACAAAGCGGGCAGTGACCGCGGAATCGCGCACAATTTCAACCACGTCGTTTCTGGAGCGAATCGTGATCTCCATGGAAAACCAACGCAAGGGTATCATTCTGGCGGGCGGGTCGGGAACCAGACTGTATCCACTGACCAGGGCCGCGAGCAAACAATTGATGGCCGTGTACGACAAGCCCATGGTCTACTACCCGCTCAGCGTGCTGATGCTGGCCGGCATCCGGGAAATCCTGGTCATCACGACCCCGGATGACGGCCCGGCCTTTCGCGGACTGCTGGGTGACGGAAGCCAGTGGGGTTTGCAACTGCGGTACGCGGCCCAGCCCGAGCCCGGCGGCATTGCCCAGGCGTTCCTGATTGGTCGGGAATTTCTGGCCGGTCAAGGTTGCGCCTTGATACTTGGAGACAACATCTTCTATGGTCACGGACTGACCGAAAAACTGCGCCGGGCCATGACGGTCACTGACGGAGCCACGGTATTCGGCTATTGGGTCAGCGATCCGGAGCGCTACGGGGTGGTGGATTTCGATGACCATGGCAGGGCTCGGAGCATCGAGGAAAAACCCGCGGCCCCCAAGTCCAACTGGGCCGTCACCGGCCTGTACGTATACGACCACCAGGTCACGGACATCGCCACCAACCTCCAACCCTCTCCCCGGGGCGAGTTGGAAATCACCGATGTAAACATGGTCTATCTGCAGCGAGACCAACTGCACGTGGAATGCCTCGGGCGCGGCTATGCCTGGCTGGATACGGGCACCCACGCCTCCCTGCTCCAGGCCGGAAATTTCGTGCAGACCATGGAAGAGCGCCAGGGCCTGAAGATCGCCTGTCCGGAGGAGGTCGCTTACGCCAACGGCTGGATCAGCGCCGAGAATATCATGGAACTGGCCAAGCCGTTACGCAAGAGTGGTTATGGACGCTACCTGGAAGCTCTGGTCCGGCGTGATCCACTTCTCCCCGACCAGGTGTGTCGGCCATGAATGTCCACACCACCCCCCTCAACGGCGTCCTGCTGATAGCTCCCAAAGTCTTTGGCGACGCCCGTGGCTTTTTCCTGGAAACCTTCCAGGCCGAGCGCTACGCCGAAGCCGGAATCCCCGATCCTTTAGTCCAGGACAACCACTCCCGTTCCTCCCGGGGCGTGCTGCGCGGACTGCACTACCAGATCGAACGGCCCCAGGGAAAACTGGTCATGGTCACCAAGGGCACGGTGTTTGACGTAGCCGTGGACATCCGCAAAGGCTCGCCGACCTTCGGCCAGTGGTTCGGGGCCGAACTTAACGACGAAAACCATCACCAGCTTTACGTCCCACCCGGCTTTGCCCACGGTTTCTGCGTCCTCTCCGAACAGGCCGACTTTCTCTACAAATGCACCGAGTACTACGCCCCGGACCTGGAACGCTCCATCCTCTGGAACGACCCGGACATCGCCATCAATTGGCCCCTGAAAACCCCCAGCCTGTCAGCCCGGGACACCCAAGCACCCCGTCTGAGGGACGTCCCGCCCGCCGATCTCTTCTGACCCAGCTTCCCCACTCCTTGCTCTCCACGGCCGGAATGCACTGTGCATCCCGGCCGTTTTATTTTGCCGTCCTTGTGCCAATTCATCGAAAAAAGAAATCGATCAAGCGCAAAGTCATTTATTAAT
>REDL01000069.1 GCA_007693505.1 Desulfovibrionales bacterium
GTAAAGTGTTACCCGGTTTTTGAAATTTTGTTCAAATTTCTATTGCAACGGCACATTTAACTCGTTGTTCTCCGTGTTCCGTGTCCGCGAAGGAGTCTCTCGTCCATGATGAAACCATGCCCCTCTCTTTGGTTTTCCAACGATTCCTGCTCCGTCATCGGGGTGATGGCCCGTTTGGTCGTTGTCATCTTGCTCTGTTGCCTGTTTGGGTTTGGCTGGTTCACGCCGGTTCAGGCCCAGTCCTTGTTCCAGCAGGATTTTACCGTTGATCCGGATGCCCCCTGGACCCTGGAGGCCGACCGGGTGGAATCCCATCGTGCGGAACAGCTCTTCGAGGCCCATGGCAACGTCATCATCCGCCAGGGCCTGAACTGGATTCAGGCGGACACCGCCCGCTACTTTCGAGACACCGGTTTCGCCCTTCTCGACGGCAACGTCCGTATTGAATGGGACGGCGACATCATGGTGGGGGAGCAGGCGGACTTCGACCTGGTGAACAGTGTCGGATGGGTGACCAACGGTGAGATTTTCCTGGCCCAGGAACATGTCTATATCCGTGGAGCATTTCTGGAACGGCAGTGCGAACAGACTTTCGCCTTTCGTGGTGCGCACCTCACCACCTGTGACGGTCCGGTACCGGCATGGTCCATCAGAAGCAGTGAGGGGGACGTCACCACCGGTGGCTACGCCCGGATGTGGCACCCGCGCTTTCAGGTCCGCAACACACCGGTCCTCTATTCGCCCTTCATGATTTTTCCGGTCAAAACCGAGCGTCAAAGCGGATTCCTGATTCCCGAGCCCTCGTACAGCGATCGCCTCGGAATCGGCTTGAACCTCCCGTACTATTGGGCCATTGACGAAGAACAGGACGCCACCTTCTATGCCAACATGATGAGTGATCGCGGCCTGATGGTCGGAGCGGAATATCGCCATTTCAACAACCTGGACTCCAAGGGGGTCTGGCAGGCCGATTGGCTGCATGACTCCGAGACAGCTCCCACGGAGGCTGATGAGGATCCCCAGTTCCAAGGAGACGGACTGACCCGAGCCAACGCGAACCGCTACTGGATCCGCGGCAAATACGACGGCTACCTGGGCAACCCATTATGGCGCACCAAACTGGATCTGGACCTGGTCTCCGACCAGAACTACCTCCGGGAGTTCAAGCACGGCTATACCGGATATACCCGAACCCATGACAACATGGTTCGCGATTTCGGCCGCGGATTGCGCAACATCGACTCCGTGCACCGCAGCAACGCCGTGGAACTCAGCCGCAACTGGACGCAGGCCGGGTTTCGCGGCTCGCTGTTCTATACCCAGGACCTCCGCTACTGGACCGACAACAATCCCAGCTCGGAAAACCCCACACTGCAGCACCTGCCGGAACTTAACCTGGACTTTTACCGCACCCAGCTCGGCTCATCCATGTTCGAACTGGAAGCCCGTAATCAGGCCGTCTACTTCTGGCGCGAAAAAGGCACCACCGGGGCCCGGATGGATATCATCCCCCGGTTAAGTCTGCCCTGGACCACCGGATTCGGAACCATAACGCCCAGCATGGGCTGGCGCCAAACCTTCTATGCCATCGACAGACACGAGCAGGTTCCCGGAATTCCCGACAGCGTCGACGAATCCAAGGACTTCAGCGAGCGGGGCATCCCCGATTTTCGCGTGGATGCCTTCACCTCGCTGTTCAGCATCTATAACCTCGATGCCGGACGGGAACTCACCGCCACGGTGGACAACCTCGGTAATGCCTCCTGGTCCAGAATGCGGCATACCATAGAGCCTGAATTGACCTATTCCTATACCCCCAGCATAGACCAGGATTCCAACCCAGTTTTTACAAGGGACGATCGCATCGGAAAACAAAACCTGCTCTCCTACTCTTTGCGCAACACCTTCAACCGCCGTCTGGATCGCGTGGTTCAGCGGACTGGCACCGAGGGCCAGCCGCTTACTGATGACATGACCCGAATCGTCACGACCTATCGCGACTTTCTGCGGGTTCGCTTGGACCAGTCCTACAACCTTGAAGAAGCCAAACGCGATGAGGCCCTGGATCGCTTTGAACGTCGCCCCTTTTCAGACATCCGGATGGATGTGGTCTTTTCCCCGGGACAATACGTCGATTTGATCAACCGCACGTGGTATTCCCCATATGAGCACGCAATTACCGAACATGAGCATATGCTCCGGGGATACTACCCTGGCATCGGCTCAGCCTATTTCGGCTTTGATTTCCTGGCCGAGGTCCAAGACGACATCCGCCGGCAGAATCAACGCAAACGCGAAATTTTGCGCCTTGGAGGCCTCCTGCATCTTCCCAGGGGATGGCATGTGCGCACCGATTACAAGCGGGACCTGTTGGCCAAGGAGGATATCGAAAAACTTTTCAGTGTCGGCTTCACGCACCAATGCTATTTTCTGGATTTCATTTTCACCCAGACCCAAAACGAAGATCGTTTTGAACTGCGCATCTCGCTCAAGGGCCTGGAAGATTTTCTGGGCCTCGGCTTGTAGCCATTTGAACAACGTGTTGAAAAGTCCTTACACAACAGTCCGTTCAAAAACCCCACGTGCTCGGAGCAAAAAAATCCAGGCTGAAGCGTCGTTATCATGCCTGAAACGTTGAGCTTCTTGCAGCGACGCAGCTAACTGGGAGTTTTTCAACTGATAAGCCTATCCGTGCGCCAATCGCCCTCGCCTTCCCAATTTCCAGAGCAAAGGACACTTCGCATGTATCGAATCATCTTTTTCCTGATTTTCTGCGCCTTCCTCATGGTTGGCTGTGGTTACCATTTCAGCGCCAGCGCCCCGATCACCTTGCCCCGCGGTGTATCCAACATTTTTATCAGTGAAGTGGACAACCCCACGCTTGAGGCCTGGATCGATCCGTTTCTCCGCTCCCGGTTCCGCGAGGAGTTCACCCGGCGCGCCCAGATCAATTGGGTTGATGAAAGCCAGGCCGAGGCCCACGTTGTCTTGCGGATCATCGCCTTCACCACGGACACGGAACTTTCCGGAGCACAGGACCAGACCCTGAGAGAGCGGGCCACGGTGGTCATGGAAACCGAATTTCGCAGCCAGCTTGACAACTCCCTGATCTGGTCCTCCGGCCACATCTCCGACTCTGAAACTTTTGAGAGCGGCACCAGTGCCATAGCCGCGGGCGAGCGGGCCCTTGATAACGCCATCCGTCGCACGGCGGATGGCTTGGGCGCAGACTACTGATACCCCCACCACTTCCTGCCGCCTCGCGACGTTCCCTGCAAAATAAAACGGGCGCCCGTTTTATTTTGCAGGACCATCAAGCGCCAAGCGATAGGTGCTGAATGGATACCCGTTGACTACGGTGTGGCTGGTGCCGAAAAAATGGCCTGTACGCGCTGACGTGGACCGCCTTCCACCACGCCACGATTATCTTGCAGATGGTAGGTAATCACCTCGCCACTGATGGAGCTCTCACCATCCTGCAGAACCGGATTGCCTTCCATGACTACAACGCCACGCTTGGTCCAGTAGGTGGCTTTGTCGCTGGTCCCGACCTGCTGGTCGCGTTCGATGCGCACGGACCCCTCGGCGAGCAGCTTTTCAATGTCCTGGGAACCATCGGGACCCATGCCTTGTTGGGCTTGTCCCTCGCTTGATTCCATGAATACCGTCAGCTTGTCACTCCAGATTTGAAAGTCCTCCCGGTCTACGTGCACATTTCCGATGAACACGACGGTATTGTTCTCCTGCACGTACTCCATCTTGTCCGAAAGAATTTTTACCGGCACCTGATCCTGGGCCTGGCCAGACGCAGCCATACAGACCACAGCCAGAATGCCTGCCATAAGAAGCATTGATCGTCGCATTGCATTGTTCTCCTGCATTGAGGTTGGATTACCAGTCAGTTGAAAAATTCCCAGTTGCTGCATCGCTGCAAACAATTCAAACTCTGGCGTAGAAACAACTACGCTTCGAACCTGAACTTTTCTTGTTCCTTGCCCTTGGGCTTCTGAACTGACTATGGATTAAGGACTATGGCACCACAGTGAATGGGCGTCCCCACTTCCGCAAACTGAGACAGTTTCAAAGCCCCATGACCTGAAAAATTACTCTGGAATCCTCGGCAATGTAAAGTGCCGAGAGGACCCCGACAGGACACCGATAGGCCGCATTGGCGCGAATCCGCCTTCCCGGGGATGACTGATTCGGAAACAACATATAATACCACGCCATCCTCGGGAAAGCGGGAATCCAGTTTCAGAATAAAGGTCCTATCCAGGACGGACTGAATCGGGGCAATCAGGCTGAGCAGGTAAGATCGCTGAGGATCATTTCAGCGACCCGGTGGGCTGCGGGACGTCGGGGTGTGCCGGGGGAAAGTGCTTTGGAAGGGATGTCGGGCATGGCCAGCAACCCGGGGAGCCGGGTCAACTCCTGACGAATGCGATCCATTTGTTCCGGTTTGGCGAGCCAATTCCTGGCCTGGGCCGCAATGGTCTCCGGCCGGGCTTGATGCTGCAAAAACTCCGGGAGCACCGGCCGCCGGAGGATGAGGTTGGCCAGACTGATGGCTGGAACGCGAACCAGGCGGACGCCGACCAGGAAACTCAGTTGAGAAAACCGGTAGGCCACGATGGTCGGCACCTGGAGCAAGGCGCATTCCAGGGTCGCGGTTCCAGAAGTGGCCAGGACAAGGGCGCAGGAACGCATGATCGCGTAACGGTCGGTTGGCTCGACGAATCGCAAAGGCAAATGCTCAGGACAGTGTTCACGGATCACCTGCTCCTGCACACTGGGAGCCTTGACCACGCAACATTCCAGGTCCGGATTATCCGAAAGCAAGATGGCGGCTGCCTGCGCAAAAACCGGCATCATCCGCTGAATCTCAGACTTGCGGCTCCCGGGCAGAATGCCGATCCGGTTCAAACGCGGCGCAATGCCGAGAAGATCCGGACTTGAAAGTTCCTCCACCAAGGGGTGGCCGACAAAGTCCGCAACCATTCCCCGCGAGCGATAGAACTCCGGCTCAAAGGGCAGGATGCAGAACATCCTCCGGACATGCCGCCGCAGGAACGCGACTCGGCTCTGGCGCCAGGCCCAGACCTGGGGACTGATATAGTAAAAGACCGGTATCCCCAGGGTTGATGCCATCCTGGCCACCCGGAAATGAAAATCCGGAGAATCCACCAGCACAACCGCATCGGGCCTGTGGCGGGCAAGCTCGTTGCGAATGGTCCGCCACATTTTGAAAACTCGGGGGAGATAGGCGACAACTTCGGAAACGCCCATGACCGAGAGTCCTTCCATGCGCAGCAACAGCTCGACCTGCTGGGCCTGCATCGCGTCGCCACCCATGCCGCGTAGCCGGATTCCAGGGCTTTGCTCGCAAAGCGCCCCGGCCAGACTGGCGGCGTGCATATCCCCCGACGGTTCGCAGGCGTTCAGCCAGACCTGGGGAGCGGCCACGGCTCAGAATCCAATGGGCTGGAATGGAACCGGAGCCGTGGCGTTCTGGACAATGCTCTCGCGGATCACCTCGGCCAGTTCCATGGAGGCCAAGGCCGCTTCCACCGTGGGAACATTGGCCGGCCCCGCGCAGTCCCGGCCCCGGCAGTACCCGGCAAAGGCCAGCAACTGGGCCAGCAGGGCTTCCTCATGGGGCACGAAAACCGCCTCGCGGACCGAGGCCAATGAGAGATCCGCGTAGCGCTGCGCCACGGTCTTGCGGTGCAGGACCAATTCCTTCTGGAGCAGGTCCGCCTCGACATACATCTCCGGGCAGGTCACGGCGATCTGCCGAATCCGCTTTTCCGTGATCTTGCTGGCCATAATCCGGGATATGGTGCCGTTGCTGTGCACCAATACGGCATGGGCCAAGGCGGTCAACCCGTTCTGGGTGTGGCCAAAAGCCTGGATGCGCTCCACTGGACCACGCAGGTGCAAGGCCAGATCCAGGTCGTGCACCATCAGGTCCAGAACCACGTCCACGTCCAGGTTGCGGTCCGGAACCTTGTCCGTGCGGGACAGATCCATGCTGACCACATCCGTGGAGCGGCCGACGATCTTGACCAGTTCCGTGACCACGGGATTAAAGCGTTCAATGAAACCGACCTGGAGACGCAGATTTCGCTTTCGAGCCAGTTCAGCGGCGGTTCGAGTGGTTTCCAGGCTGTCCGTGAGTGGTTTTTCCACGAACAGATTGGTCACGAATCGGCTGACCAGTTCGATATACTCCAGATGAGTGGAGGTTGGCGTGGCCAGAACCACGGCATCCACTTGAGCAAGATCCTCTTCCAAATTTTCGGCTGGACGCGTGCCGAACTCCTCAGCCAGCCGGACTTCCGCTTCCCGGTTGCGGTCGTGAATAAAGGCCACGTTTACCGGCTTCATATAGGACAGGACCCGCAGGTGATTGCGGCCCATCTTGCCGACACCGATCAGGCCGACTTTGAGTGGTTGGGAATCTTTCATGATGCTCTCAGTATAGTGATGTTTCCGCTGCAAATGGTTATCGCGGAGCGATATCGCAGAGAATCCTGGCAATCCGTTCCTGCGTCCGCGGCTGCAAATACGGGTGCATTGGCAGGCTGAAAATCCGCCGTGACGCGGCTTCGCACACGGGCAAAGCGTCTGGAGCGTACCCCAGGGGTTGAAAAACGCGTTGCAAGTGCAGCGGGATCGGGTAATAGATCACGCTGGGAATACCGTGATCCGTCAGTGCCTGACGGCAGGCATCGCGATGCGCCGCATCTTTGGCCAGGAGTGAATACTGGGCCCAGGCCGACCGAAACCCCTCGGGAACCAGCGGCGGCTCCAACGCGCAAGGCTCCAGCAATCGGGAATACCTGGCGGCCAACTCCTCCCGCCGCTCCAGCTCCAGGGGAAAGACGTCCATCTTGGCCAGAAGCACCGCAGCCTGCAGGCTGTCCAACCGGGCATTGGTTCCCAATCGGGCATGCTCATAGCGCGACGTTCCCTGGCCGTGCACCCGAATGGAGCGCATCAATTCCGCAACGGCCGCATCATTGGTGAAGCAGGCCCCGCCCTCTCCGTAGCCACCCAGAGGCTTTGCCGGAAAAAACGACGTGCAGCCGACATCGCCCAGGGCACAGGCCTGTCGGCCATGCGCCTGCCCACCAAAGGACTGGGCCGCGTCTTCGATCACGACCAGCCCGTGCTTGGCCGCTATCGCGTTGATCCGATCATGGTCCGCGGGCAACCCGAAGAGGTCCACGGTGATGACCGCTTTGGGCTTCAGCCCCGCCGCCCCAGAAGGCAACGGGTGCCCCCCCTTGCCGTTGACCAGGGCATTCACCGCGGCATCCAGCCGATCCGGATCCAGGTTGAATGTCCGCGGGTCGATATCCACAAAAATCGGGGTGGCGCCTCGCAAGCAGATCACCTCGGCAGTGGCGATAAAACTGAAGGGCGTGGTGAAAACGGCGTCGCCAGGGCCAATATCGTAAGCCATCAAGGCCAGGGCCAGGGCCTCGGTACCGGAGGAACAGGAAATCACGTGCTCCACACCGGTGGACTCGGCCAAGCGCTGCTCCAGTTCCTGAACTTCGGGCCCAAGGATGAACTTGCAGCTTTTCAGGACCTGAAAGATGTTCGCTTCCAAAACCGGATAAATCCCCATCTGCTGGGTCTTGAGGTCCACAAAGGGCACTGTGCCGGAAGGCTGCGAAGCATCTGCCAGGGACTCCAGCTCTGCCGCGACCAGGCCATGGCAGTCTGCCGGCGTCATCATTCGAGGCGTCGCTGTCGTCATGTGAGACGGGTGACTGTCGCCGGAATGCACCTCGCGCTCCTGGAGACCGACCAGAATGAATTCTTCCAGGTACTCTCGGGCCCCGAGACGGATCAGATCCAGCAAGGGAGCAGGGCTTTCGGTATGCAGGATCTGAAGCAGATGTACACCGGGAGCGGGCAGCAAGCGCACCGTTTCCAACAACGCGGCCAGTTTTGCCGCCACTTGGCCCGTGCCTACGGAACCTCCGGAAGAAGTCTCCGACAACCGCGAAAGCCTGTCAGTGACCGTATGCGGATGGACCCAGAGGCACACGTCCTCATCCCTGGCCAAACCGAGCAGGGACGCCATGGCTGCCTGCTCCCGCTCCAGGTCCACGGCATTCCCGGATGCCTCGATTTCCAGAGCCAAATCCAGAGCCAAATCCAGAGCATCGCCGTCCAAAACAATATGATGCATGGTGCTAGTACCTCAAGGTGAAAAGAAGGAAGGCAAAAGAGGCGGAATCTAGGTTGTCGACGCCAGGATGTCAAAATATTCCTGCCAGATCATGGTCTGCTCCCCAGGCTTTCGGCTTGCCCACGGTTGACCATCCGCCCCGTCTTCTTTACATTTTTTTGTCTTGAACGAAAAAACATGACAATGCGGCCGACATTGCCTCACCGCGCCTCATAGCCTCCAGAGCCTGGCATCAACAACAACCAAGGACCCCCCCATGCTGCTTGAAGTGAAATGTTACGCCACCCTGGCCACGTTCCAACCCAAGGAGAACGAATTTCATCTCGGACCACGCCCCATGCTTCGAGATCTCGTGGCGTTCCTGGGTATCCCCGAGAACGAAATCAAAATCACCTTTGCCAACGGGGTGATTGTCGGCCCGGAATACGAACTGCAGGAGGGCGATCGTATTGGCCTGTTTCCGGCTGTTGGAGGGGGCTGAGGCCATGCCCGACCCGTTTGCGCAACGCTATATACGCAACGGTTCCACCCTCTCGGACGCAGACCAGAACCGATTGGCCGCCACCAGGATCTGTCAGTTGGGCCTGGGCGGCCTGGGCGGTACGCTCCTGGAAATGGTGGCCCGGATGGGCTTCAGCCGCAAGGGCCAGGGCTGGATCAAGGCCGCGGACGGCGATGTCTTCGAGGCCAGCAATCTGAACCGGCAACTCTTCAGCCTGGAGTCGAACATTGGCCGCCCCAAGGCCGAGGCAGCGCTGGAGCGGATCCAGGCCGTAAACTCGGAGGTGGACCTCACCGCCCGGCAAGCTGTCATCAGCCCGGCGGAGATGCCCGGATTCATCCAGGAAGCGGACATCATTCTGGACGCCCTGGGCGACCTGCCAACCAAACTGGCCTTGCGCCAGGCCGCTGCCGACGCCGGCATCCCCGTGATCAGCGCGGCCGTGGCCGGCTGGACCGGCTTTATCACCACGCAGCTTCCCACTGATCCGGACACGGGCATATTTCAGGGCGTGCTCGGCCACAGCCCGATAGCGGACGGCAGTCCCACGCAGGGTGCTGAAGTTCCCCTGGGCACCCTGGCCCCCTGCGTCTGGTTGATCGCGTCCCTGCAGTGCCGGGAAGCGGTTGCCCTGGCCTGCGGTCGTGCTCCCTTGTTCCATGGCTGCCTGCACATCGTCGACCTGACCGACGCCTCCTGGGAGCGAATCCTCTTGCCGGTCCTCATCACCTGAACAAGGAGTCATCATGCATCCCACCAATGGTCGCCGTCGCGTGGTCATCGAGCATGTCCGCCCGGAAATCGAGGAAGGACGATTTGCCGCCAAACGCGTTGAGGGCGAAGACCTCCGGGTCCGGGCCGACATTTTCACCGACGGCCACGACCAGATTCAAGCCCGCCTGCTGTTCAAGGCCCACGGCGCGGAGCAGTGGGACCACTACCCCATGCTCAGCCTGCCCAACGATCTCTGGGAGGCCCGGGTCACACCCGAGCGGACCGGAGAATACGAGTACACCCTGGAGGCCTGGATTGACCATTACGGCACTTTGCTGCACGGCATGCACAGGAAACTGGATGCCGGCCAGGATGTCCGCGTGGACCTGCTCTCGGCCATTGCCCTGTTGGGAACCACGGCCGACCGGGCGGACATCACCGCCCGACCCGACCTGGCCGCGGTCCTGCGCGCGACAGCGGACAACCTGAGCAAGCACCCTGCTCTCCAGGGAAAAAATGACCGTCTCGGAGTTGCCGATGCCCTGAGAATGCTCGAGGAGCCGGCTCTGCTGGATGCAATCCATGCCTGTCCGGACCAGGAGTTGATCACCCGCTCCAGCAGGGTGTTGCGGCTGCATGTGGAGCGCAAGCGAGCCCTGTACAGCACCTGGTATGAACTGTTCCCCCGTTCCTGGTCCCCGGAGCCGGACCGGCACGGAACGCTTCGCGACGTGATTCCCCATCTGCCGGAGATCGCCCGGATGGGCTTTGACGTCCTCTATTTTCCCCCGATCCATCCCATTGGCCGCGACCACCGCAAGGGCAAAAACAATACGGTCACCGCCCAGGCCGGCGATCCGGGTTCTCCATGGGCCATCGGCGCGGACGAGGGCGGCCACACGGCGCTGCACCCGGAACTGGGTTCTTGGGACGATTTCGCACAACTTGTGGCCCAGGCCAGAACGCATGGCCTGGAACTCGCCCTGGATTTGGCCTATCAGTGCGCCCCGGACCACCCCTATGTCCGAGAGCATCCGGACTGGTTTTTATGGCGGCCGGACGGGACGGTTCAGTATGCGGAAAATCCTCCAAAAAAATACCAGGATGTCCTGCCCTTTCATTTTGAAACCCAGGACTGGGAGGCCTTGTGGCAGGAACTGGCGAACGTGGTCCGTTTCTGGATTGCCAAGGGCGTTTTGATTTTCCGTGTGGACAACCCGCACACCAAGCCCTTTGCCTTCTGGCACTGGTTGATCACCACGATTCGCGCCGAACACCCGGACGTCATTTTCCTGGCCGAGGCCTTCACCCGTCCGAAAATCATGGCCAGACTGGGCAAGCTGGGCTTTTCCCAGTCCTACACCTACTTCACCTGGCGCAACACCAAGGCCGAGCTGACGGAATACATGACCGAGCTGACATGCACCGAGCTGCGAGACTCCTTCCGGCCAAATTTCTGGCCCAACACGCCGGACATCCTCCCGGAATACCTGCAGTACGGCGGCCGCCCGGCCTTCATGATCCGTCTGATCCTGGCCGCGACCCTCTCCAGCAGCTACGGGATCTATGGTCCGGCCTTCGAGCTGTGCGTGGCCGACGCTCTTCCCGGCAAGGAGGAGTACCTGGATTCGGAGAAATTCGAGTGCCGCCGCTGGAACTGGGACCAGCCCGGCAATCTCAAGGAACTGATCACCCGGGTCAATCGCATCCGCCGCAACCACCCTGCCCTGCAGCGTACGGATAATCTGCTGTTTGTCCCGGTGAGCAATGACGCGCTGATCGCCTACCTGAAGTCCTCGCCGGACGAAGCGGACACGCTGTTGATCGTGGTCAATCTGGACCCGTTCCAGCCCCAGACCGGGCAACTGGATCTGCCCCTGGAAGAGTTGGGGCTGACGGAAGGCCGCCCTTTTCTGCTTCAGGACGAACTCAGCGGCGAGCGCTTCATCTGGCAAAATCGCCAGCCCGTCCTGGAACTCAACCCACACACCCTCCCGGCACGCATCCTGACCCTGAAGCGAACCATGAAGCGCGAACACGATTTCGACTACTTCCTCTGATCCCCTCCAGCAGGGGCACGGTGTACCGTGCCCCTGTGCGTTGTGGATGAGTCCTACCCATCCCCAAGGCTGACCACTTCCATGATCTCCTGGTAATCGTCAAACCAGTAGGCTTCCGGGTTCTTTTTGCAAATCACCACCTCCGCGCTCTGTTCCGGGGTCGCGGCCCGGTGGTAGCGGAAGATCATCTGGTCCGAGGTGGAAGCCAGAACCTCGATCTTGCCCGTGGCGTGGGACATGGTCAGCCGGGGCCGCTTGGCCAGGCCGGAACACATGCTCTTGGCCCCCAGGAAGATGTTGTGGGCCTGTTCCACGGGCACGGCAAAGGGCAGGTTGCCCACCGTGGGCCGGCACAGGAACACATAGTATGGCGGCACACCGATGAAGGACAAGGTATTGAACAGTTCGCCCAAAACTTCCGGCGAATCGTTGACTCCACGCAACATGGGCGTTTGGTTGCAGAGCACGGCCCCGGCCTTCAGCAACCTGTCGCAGGCCGCGATGCTTTGTTCGGTGACCTCCCGGGGATGATTGAAATGGAGCATGAAGTACATCCGCCGATCCGGCAGGCTGTACTGCTCCACGAGCCGGACCAGATCCGGGTCGTCCAGCACCCGGTAGGGGTTGTAGGCCATCAGTTTTGTGCCCACCCGAATGATCCGGACGTGATGGATCTCCCGTAGTCCGGCGACGATCCGCTCCAGACGGGCCGTGGGCAGCATCAAGCCATCCCCGCCGGTAATCAGGACATTATTGATTTCCGGGTGGTCGCGAACATAGTCCAGAGCCGCGTCCACGTCCGTTAAAAACTCCCGCTGTTCCGGGTGGATGAACAGCCGTTTGCGAAAACAGAACCGGCAATAACCACCACAGGCGTCGCTGGCCAGGAAGACCGCGGTACTCTCATACTTGTGCTGCACGCCCTGCATCACGGAATACTTGCTCTCATTGGAAGGATCCAGTTGCCCCCAGTCCTGCAGTTCCTCCTCGCAGGGCACAATCACCTTGCGGATCGGGTCGTCCGGATCGTCCCAATCGATGAGTGACAAGTAGTATTCATTGGACAAAAAATCGAATTTATCCATGACCGGACGCAGACGCTCCTGGTCTTCCAGTGCAAGGTCTGACAGTTCCGTAATGTTCGTGATGTTTTTGGGTTGGGCCATAAAACCTCCTGGTTGCGAAAATGAGGGAGATGCAATGCCAAAATACGTTGGGCAGCGCCATCTTCCCCTTGTCTACCCCATTCGGCCGCAATGTCAAAACCGTACTGAATTTGCATTTCTGCAAAACAGCATTGCACCAGCTGCCCATGCAGAGTGCATCCAAATCAACAGCTGAATTTTCCCCGCACCTTCACCAACGTTGCGTGTCGCGATACCATCCAGAATCTGGGCCATTGCGGCCATCATTCTGGAATTGTATGACTTTCCAATGTCAGCAGATCGTTTCAAGACAGGCTCGGGCGAGAAAAAATCTTAAAATGATAGCATGTTCAGCGCACTTGACACAAACAATTCCGAATTGATAGGCATTTTCCCGATGCAAATTTATCTGCATGTCTTCAATTTCGACGCAGAGGATACCTGATTCAATGCACATCCCTGATGGAATCCTGCCCCTTCCCGTCACCCTTGGCGGTTACGCCGTCTCGATCACCATCTGTTGGCTTTGTATCCGCAGTATCAACAACCGCCAGGATCCGCGTGCCGACGTTCCCAAAGCCGCTCTGCTCACGTCGGCATTTTTCGTGGCCTCCCTGATCCACATCCCCATCCCCCCGACCAGCGCCCATCTGGTGCTCAACGGCCTGCTGGGCGCGCTGCTGGGGGTGTTCGCCTTTCCGGCCATCCTGATCGGGTTGTTTCTCCAGGCCGTGATGTTCGGTCACGGCGGGTTGACCACCCTGGGCGTCAACGGGATGATCCTCGGTCTGCCGGCCCTGGCCGCGGCGGGCGTGTTTCATTGCCGCTCACGCGGCATCATGGGTCCGCCCTCTCCCAAGCGGACCACCGTGTTCGGCTTTCTGGCGGGCTTTTCGGGCATCGTTCTTTCCGTCCTGCTGTTCGCTCTGATCCTGCTCACCAGCCTCCCCGCCCATCTCAGCGCCGCGGCGGAACGCTCGGCCATCCTGGCCCTGGGCCTGGCACACATGCCCCTGGCCGTCATGGAAGGCCTGCTCACCGGTCTTTTGGCCGGTTTCCTGTTGCGGGTCCAACCAGCCATTCTTGAGGGCGTATGATCGCCCACTCCGCAACCGACTCTCCGGCAGCGCCCTTCGTGCATCGCTGGGATCCCCGGATGAAGCTCATCGGCCTGCTCCTGCTGGCCTTCACCTTCTCCTTTGTCACCAATCCGCGCGTCCTGCCGGTGATGATCGCCCTGACCCTGGTCGTGGTCGCCGTGTCCCGCTATCCGCTCAACCTGCTGCTCCGTCGGCTGCGCTACCCATCACTGGTCATTCTGGGCCTGATCGCCCTGCTGCCGTTTATCAGTGGATTCACCCCCCTCGTGGAATGGGGCGGTCTGACCATCACCAGGGAAGGTCTCCAGGCCGCAATCCTCGTGGCCACGCGCTTTTTCTGCATCGTCACCCTGGCGGCGGTCCTGTTGGGAACCACGCCCCTGCTCAGAACCATCACGGCCATGCAGGCCCTGGGGCTGCCCTCCATCATGGCGGACATGACCCTGCTGGTGATCCGCTACCTGGAGGTGCTCTCCGCGGATCTGCGCCGGATGCGGATCGCCATGCGCCTGCGCGGCCATGCGGAGCAACGCCGCCCCTGGCGCAACCTGCCCACCTTGGCCTGGTTGACCGGCAGCTTGATCCTGCGCGGATATGAACGCTCCCAGGGCGTGTACAACGCCATGCGTCTGCGCGGATACGGCCACGCACCAATCCGCCAGAGCGAATTCACGGCTAACCGGAAAGACCTCCTGGCCCTGGCCGGAATCTGCGCCTTATCCGGGATCCTGATCTGGCTTGAACTGGCTCTCTAGCTCCAATCCCCGTGTCCCAAACCACATCGCCCGCCATCGCCCTGAACGAGCTGTGCTTTTCCTACCCGGACAAGCCGCACGTGCTCGATCATCTCGATCTGCACATCGCCCCGGGCGAACGCGTTGGACTGATTGGTCCCAATGGCGCAGGCAAAACCACCCTGTTCCTGCTCATCAGCGGCATCCTCAAGCCAACTTCCGGCAAGATCCTGGTTCATGACAAGAATGTGGTCAGCGGCACCTTCAACCCCCAGGTGACCCTGGTCTTCCAGAAATCCGACGATCAGCTGTTTTGTCCCTCTGTCTGGGAGGATGTGGCCTTTGGGCCGCGGAGCATGGGTTTATCCGAAGACCAGGTGGCCCGGCGGGTCCAAAACGTCCTGACCATAGTGGGCGCGCAGGAACTGGCCCAGCGTCCGGTGCACCACCTCTCCGAAGGGGAAAAGCGGATCGTGGCCATAGCCGGAGCCCTGGCCATGCACCCCCAGGTGATGATCTACGACGAACCCAGCGCCGGCCTGGACATCCGCACCCGCCGCCGTCTGATCGGCCTGCTCAAACAGTCCGACCAGACCCTGCTCATCGCGTCCCACGACCTGGAACTGGTCCTGGAGGTCTGTACCCGGGTCGTGCTCCTGGACCAGGGCCGGATCGTTGCTGACGGGCCAACCAAAACCATCCTGAACGACGAAGACCTGATGATTGCCCATGGCCAGGAGAAGCCCCACTCCCTCATCCCCCACGCCCTGCCCCACAACCACTGAGCCGTGCCGGATGCCGGGCGGAGCAAAGAGCAATACGCACAAGGCGACCAGACGCGACGGACACCGTATTTGTCGAAAACCGGATCCCTGGACACGAAAATCATTTTGTCCTCCAGGACCTGGGCGGCCAGCAACCGGTCAAAAGGGTCGCGGTGATGCCATTCCAACCTCTCCACCCTGGCCGCGTGCTGACAAGGATATCGGGCACAGCTTGAAATTGTTGGCCGCCAGATGACGGGGAACGTAGTCCCGCACCGGCCCGGCCAGACGCAGTTTGCCCAGACCGACCTTGATGGCCATTCCCCAGCAGCTGGCCACACTGACCAGGCAGGGGATCTCCGGTTGTTCGACAAGCTCCAAGACGTGCCTGGAAAAACGGGGCGCTCCCTCGACCCACCAGAGAAACACATGGGTGTCCAGCAGGACGGTCACGGCATGTACTCCTGAAAATCCCCCAACGGCGCGTCAAAGTCCTCGGCCATGAACAACAGCCCGGCCCCGGAACCGGGCCTGCGTTTGCCCTCGGGCCGCGCCAGGGGCACGAGTCGAATCAGCGGCTGGTGATCCCTGGCGATGATAACCTCCTCGCCCAACAGACTTTTCTGGATCAATTCGGAAAAATGCGCCTTGGCCTCGGCAATGTTCACCTGAATCATATTGGTCACCCCAGAGGGTCAATTCCGTTGATCAATCTAGTCGGGCCATGCCGAATTGACAAGGAACATCCTGAGCCCGGCAGCATTCATCGGCGTTCCCTGCACACGTGGGGACGAACCGCCCACATCTATCACAATGCCACCCGTCACCATCTTCTCACCTTCTCTTCATGGCGTTCAGTTGAACGATCTTGAAGGGCTTGCCGGGGTGGGTCAATTTTCTATACCGATTATTGTGATAGGTGGGCCATTATTCCATGCCGATTCACATCCATACCGTTGGAGGGCGCTCTGGCGTTCTGGCCGGATCTACCCGTCCAGGATGTGTTGTATGCGTTGTGCTATTTTCAAGAGGGAGATTTTTCGACCTTGGGCCGGGATGACAGAACTCTTCTCATCCATGCCGCACGCTCCGTTGACCTTGTCGGCTTGGCCCCGGCGCATCTCGACACCCCTTGCCTTGATGGCAGCGCAGTGCTGGTCTGAAAAGCTACGGATTTCGCGGCGAACAGCGGATCAATTCCAGCCGCGAGCGTTGCATGGGGGCGTCGAACTCCGGGCCTTTCATGGTGCGGATGTCTCGTTTGTCGCGGCCGACAACCTTGCCCAGGGCCTCGAAAGCCAGATGGTGCCGGAGTACTTGCTGGATGTCCCAGGCCACGCGGGCATTGTCGTGAACCAGTTGGCTGTTGATGCCGTAGTAGGCGTCGCCGCGCAGTTCGGGAAAAAACAGCCTTCTGAAACATGCGTCAAAGGTCCGCGCGGCTTCAGCGGCGGTTTCCGGGCAGCCAAGGTACCCAGGCACGGCCCAGCCTTGGCCGATGGCCAGCCGGGCCTGGAGTTCGCAGGCTGCCCGCAGACTGGACAGGTCCGGGGAGGTCAGGGTCACTGAGGCCCACTGATTCCCGGCAAAGACCGCGGACGCGATTGCCTCGCGGCAGGCCTGCAGATCGGCAATATCCCCGGCTGAAGGCGAGGGCAGGGGGCCAAGCTGAACCAGCCTGTCAAACGCCTTCGTGAGGGCGACACAATGGGCATCATCGGGGGCTCTGTTGAAGCGTTGGGCCATTGGCCGTTCGCTGACAACGTCTCCGGCATGTTCAGGAGCAAACATGGCGCAGACCAGCTCGATCCTGAATGCGGACAGCTCCTTCCCCAGTTCCAGCGCAGTCCGCAGCACCAGGGCGTGCTCCTGGGAAAAGCTGATCTCCCAGACCCTGCTCTCGTTCAAGTCCCCACCCATGATCATTCCCCGATGCCCTGCTCTCCATGCAGTTCCATGCGGGCGGTCAGGTACCCCATGATGTCTTTGAGGGAGATGATCCCGACCAGGCGTTGGTTTTCCATGACCATCATCCGGCTCATGCCCCCCATGTTCATTTTCTGCAACACGTCCATGACGTCTTCTTCAGGGTCCACGCTATTGTCCAGGGAGCAGGTGCTCATCACTTCCCGAACCTGGGTTGACGGCCAATTCTCACGGGGCACCTCGCCCACCTGCCGGGTGGTGATACACCCCTGGACGCCGAATCCGTCCTGGACCGGATAGAATTTATGATGGTGGCGATAAACATAGTCTTCCACCATCTCCTGTAACGTCATGGTGCCGGAAACGGCCACGGGCCGCTTCATTAGGGAGCGAACCCGCTCCCCGGCCAGGGCCGTTTTGACGGCCATCTGCCGATAGGAACTCCGGGCGGCGAACCGGATGAACACGCCGATCAAACAGTACCACAGACCGCCGACCACATTACCGGTCAGAATGTTCAGCAGGCCAAGGCCGATCAGTACCAGGCCAAAGGTCAGTCCAAGATTTGTGGCAATCCGGGTCGCCCAACGCTGGTCCTTTTTTATTTTCCACAACACGGCCCGCAGAATCCGGCCCCCATCCATGGGAAAGGCTGGAATCAGGTTGAAGACGGCCAGAATCAGATTGACCAGGGCCAGGTACATGAACACGCTGCCCAGGGCTTCGCCCATGCCCACACGGTCACCGGATATGTGCACCAGGTGAAAAATCAAGGCCAGCAACAGGCTGGCCAGTGGACCGGCAATGGCAATCCAGAATTCGCTCTGCGGCGTTTTCGGTTCCTGGCCCATCTCGGCGACTCCGCCAAAAATGAACAAGGTAATTCCGCGAACTTCCACTCCATATTTCCGGGCCACCACGGAATGGCAGAATTCGTGAAACAGAACGGAAAAAAACAGGCCAAAGGCCCCGACAACTGCCAGTTTCCAGTACGTCAGCGGCTCCAACCCTTCCAGAACATAAGGAAAAAAACCCACAGCCAGGGACCAGGTGACCAGAACGGCAATGATGATCCAGCTCATGTCGACCTTGAACTGAAAACCGAATGCCTCAAACAGTTTGATGGATTTGCCAAACATTTTTTCCTCCGAGAGGCTCCAAAACCAGCTCACGGCCCCTCATGGTGTTTTCGCGCCCCAGGCCCAGGCGATCATGAACCGTTGGCCGTTTTGTCTGCGCCCCCCCCCTTTTCTTCCTCCCCGAGATCCCATTTTGCGAATTGTGTCCGGATAACGGACTGCAATTTTTCAAAGGCAGCTTCCAGCTCGGGCATCAAGGTCATGGCCTGGGCCAAATCGCCCTGGCCTGCAACCCGTTCCAGTTTCCAAGCCAACTCTCCCAAGGCAATGCACCCGGTGTTCAAGGCCAACCCCTTCGTGGCATGCGCAACATCCCGAACCAAAGTGGCATCCTTCGCTTCAAGGGCGGCATGCAGCGTTTTCAGGCGCTCAGGTATGTCCTCCAGCACCATGGACAACAATTCCTTGGCAAACACGGTATCGTGGTCAATACGCTGCAACAGGCTCGCCCGATCAAAAATCAGCGGCACGGTGGCGGGAGAGTTCGGAGCGTTACGTGCAGAGGTTTCCAAAGCCTCTTCAGAGGCTTGCCTGGATATTTCCACGCCGGCCGGCTCGTCATGCTTCAGCCAGGTGCGCAGCTTTGCCAAAAGATCCGGAGGCTGCAGGGGCTTGCTTAAATAGTCATTCATCCCGGCCTGCAGACATCGCTCCCGATCTCCATGCATCACGTGGGCTGTCAGGGCAATGATCGGCAAGGGGCGCGGCGTGGTGTCTTCGATGTCGGCTTCGTGTTCCGTTTGCCTGGTGAACCGCTCTCCCGCCGCTTCCCGCTGGCGAATTTCCCGTGTGGCCTCCAGGCCGTCCAGAACAGGCATTTGGATATCCATGAGCACCAGGTCATAGGGTTCCTTGGCCAACGCTCCCAAGGCCTCCTGTCCATTGGCCACCACGGTGGCCCGAAAGCCAAGACGTTCAAGCATTTTCTGCGCGACGATCTGGTTAACGGAGTTGTCCTCGGCCAATAATATCCGCGCTTGCCAAGGGTTGTGCGCCCCAGGCTCCGAGGCAGAGGACCCGATGTCGCTGTGCAGGGCAGCGTTCTGTTCCACCTGAACCGATTCCCTGAGAACCCTCTGGAGACAATTGAACAGCTGGGACTGGCGGACAGGTTTGTGCAGATACGCCGCGAACCCGATATCCTTCATCTTTTGGGCATCACCGTACGCCCCCAGGGACGTCAACATGACCAGGATGGTTGCGCGCAACAGCGGATCAGCCTTGATGGCCATGCCCAGATGCTCACCGTCCATGCCCGGCATCTGCATATCCACCAGGGCCAGCTGAAATGGATCACCTTGGGCATGCGCCCGATGCAGCTTCTGCAGGGCCTTTTTGGCGCTCTCGGCTTCCGTGCACTGCAGCCCCCACCTGGTGAGCTGTTCCCGGAATACCAGGCGATTGGTCGCATTGTCGTCAACAACCAGCACCCGGATGTTGCGAACGTCAACCGGCACCGAGAGCCGTTCCTCCTCCTTGGGCATGGGCTTTTCCTGCTGGTGAAACAGGGCGGTGAACCAGAATGTCGAGCCGCTTCCTTCCCGGCTTTGCACGCCGATTTCTCCGCCCATCATCTCCACCAGCCGTTTGGAGATGGTCAGCCCCAGACCACTGCCTCCGTAGGTGCGCGTGGTGGAAGCGTCCACCTGGTGAAACGGGTCGAATATTTCCACGATCTTTTGTTCCGGAATGCCGATGCCCGTATCGCGGACCGCGAACCGGATCAGGGTTCCCTCTTCACCGATGTCATCCGGTGTAATATCAACCACCACCTCGCCGGAAGAGGTGAACTTGATCGCGTTCCCACATAAATTCAAGAGGACCTGACGCAGTCGACCGGGATCGCCACGCAGATGGGTCGGAGTTTCCGCGGCGATTCGGCAAACCAGTTCCAATCCCTTTTCATGAGCCCTGTGGGCCAGGACCTGTACCGTATCCTCCACCACGGACCGCAGGTCAAAATTTACATCCTCCAAATCCAGTTTGTCCGCCTCGATCTTGGAAAAATCCAGGATATCATTGATCAGCGTCAGCAGGCTTTCCCCGCTACTCCGGATAATTTCGGCGAAACTGCGCTGCTCCTCGGTCAATTTGGTATCCAGCAGCAACCCGGTCATCCCAATGACTCCATTCATGGGGGTCCGGATTTCGTGGCTCATATTTGCCAGAAACTGACTCTTGGCCACATTGGCCGCCTGGGCGGCCAAGGCCATGCGCCTGGCCTGAGCCATGGCTTCCTGTAACCTGAGGTTGGCCTGCTGCAATTCTTCCTCAGCCATCCGCCGCTCCGTGATATCGTAATTGATCCCCAGGGCCCGCTCCGGATTGCCCTGGGCATCCCGGCGCACCACTCCGGAACCGGCCAGATAGCGAATTTCTTCATCCGGACCGCCGCGATCGCGCAAAATCCGGAATTCGATGGAGAACATGTCCTCTTCCTGGAGCGCGGACTGAAACACTTGTGTTGCCCGCTGTACATCCTCAGGGTGGACGCGGCTAAACCACTCCTCGAACGTATGCTGGAAATCCTCCGGCTGAACTCCAAACAGCTGCAACATCTGGTCATCCCATTCCAGCCGATCATCGGGCACGCAATAGTCCCAGATGCCGATTCCGGTACCGCTGGTGGCCAGGGCCAGACGCTCCCGACTCTCCCGCAGGTCCTTTTCAAATTGCCTGCGCTCCGTGACGTCCAGGGAATACTCAATGACCTGCACAACCTCCCCATCTGCATCAAAAACCGGATAAGCATGGACATCCATGATCCGGGGCTCACCCAGGGCATTGTAATGGACATGCTCGACAACCGTGGGCTGCCTGGTGCGGGTGACTATGGCCAACGGACAGGGATGCTCCTCTCCGTGACAAGGGGTACCTGATTTGTGGGTCAGCACATGGCAGGTCAGTCCCTGCGTCAGGCCGCCGTCCGGCAAGGCCGCCCGATTGGCCAATTCAATGGCGTAGGTCTTGGCGTTGATGACATAGAAGGGATAATTGAGGGAATCGATGACCGTATGCAGATAGGCGGCCTGGACATTGAGTGCCGATACAGCCTGTTTGCGCCGCCGCAAGGCATGGATGAGCACGGCGATGACTCCCAGTAGCAGGCCCATGCCCAGGAGCATGGACCAGGTGAAGACGCGATTGCGCTGCTCCATGGCCGCGGCCAGTTCGGCCTCTCCGGTAATGTCCTGAATGATGGAAAAAAGAACAATCTCATCACCATAGAAAATTGGCCAGGATGTCACCTCAACGGTTCGCGTCTTCCCGTCGGCCAGGCGGTGCGTAAAAACGAACATATTGCGCTGGCCCTGCATTGCCGCAGCCCGTTCCTGTTCCACTGTATCCGGGCTGGATACATTGATATCCGCGATGGACATGCTGCGCAGCTGCTCCCGGGGATAGCCGTAAAACTCCGCCGCCGCCCGGTTGGCGTCAATGATCTCCCCGGTGTGGCCATTGATGAGCAGCATGACCGCACCATGCCCCAGGAACATTTCCTGACCGAAGTTGTGCGGCGCGGAGGGCAGCTGCGCGGAAACCGGCATGCTCTCCGCCGCCAGCCATACACATAAAACCAGTACCGCGACCCATCGCGGCAGGGCTCGTCCATCCCGCATTGTTGCTCCCTTAACAGTCCGTCGCAAAACTCCCAATTGCTGCGTCACTGCTCCGGCACTTCCTTTTATCAAAAACGCATTCTCGTATTTCGATGCAAGACGCTCCAGGAAGTGCCGGATTGCTCCCTCCACTTGGAATTCGGGAACGGGCTGTGGATAAGGATGTTATCAACACTCCGTTGGCTCTGAAGGGCTCCATTCCAAAGGCAACCTGCAGTTGTCAGTTTTTCAGGTATCGTGACGGTGCTAAAAAAACAACCACCTTGCGCAACCTGTGCTGTAACCAGCCACGCATATCCGTCCATTGAACAACACCCCATTGCTGCGTCGCCGCAAAACGTTCAGCCGCTGACGTATGTATAGCGACGCTTCGACCTTGATTCGATTGCCAGGACGGCAATCGAAAATGTGGCAACGCCACAGCCCGCAGGGGCCGAACACAGGACGTGTCCGGGGAGCTTTTCTTGTTCCGTGCCCTTGAGATTTTTGAACGGACTGCCGAATAAGGACGTTTTCAACACTCAGATATCCCTTGCCAAAAAATAAAAAACGCCCCGGATATTCGGGGCGTCAGTGGTTGGCACCTCAAGAACAGCTGAAAAGCTTCCATGGACATTCAAGGAAATCCACGGACAGCCGGTACAATCGGCGTTGTCCCGGCCCGGAGCAATTCGAGAGGAGATCTACCGTGCGTCACGCCGTATCGCGCCCTGGGCTCCACGGCTTCGGCCACGTTCCGGTCGTCGCCCCCGCGACGTATTCGGCTCCCGGATACGTTCCGGCTCCACACGTGCCGGCGTGTCGTAATCAAAGCCTTCCAGGGTGCGACGTTCGATGCGACCACCGAACTTGCGCTCAATGGCCCGGACCTGCTCGTCGTCCTCCCGGGTGATCAGGGACAGGGCTTCACCGGTACGCTGGGCCCGCCCCGTGCGGCCGATGCGGTGGGTGTAACTCTCGGTGGTGTCCGGCATGTCGAAGTTGATCACATGGGTGATCCGGTCGCAGTCAATGCCCCGGGAGGCGATATCCGTGGCCACCATGATCGTGTACTTGCCGTTGCGCAGGCCGGTCATGGCCTCCTGGCGGCGATTCTGGGACATGTTACCCTGCAGGAACGTGGCGGCCCACCCCTTGCCCTCCAGCTTCCTGGCCAGGGATTTGGCCCGGTGCTTGGTGCGGGTAAAAACCAGCATGGTTTCATGATCCGTGGATTTCAACAATTGTTCCAGCAACCCGGCCTTGAGGTGGCCGGGAACAGGGTAAAAGGCATGGGAAATGGACGCCTTGCGCTCCGTGGACTCAGCTCTGACCTCCACCGGGCCATGCAGGTATTCCCGGGTCAGCTTGCGGATCTCCTCGGGCATGGTTGCGGAAAAGAGCATGGTCTGCCTCTTGCCGGGCAAGCGGGAGACGATCCGCCGGATGTCCGGGGCAAAGCCCATGTCCAGCATGCGGTCCGCCTCGTCCAGCACCAGGGTGTCCACCCGGGAAAGGTCCACGAGCCCCTGGTTCATCAGGTCCAGCAACCGCCCAGGACAGGCCGTGACAATGGTCGCCCGGCCCAGACTCTTGACCTGGGGGGTCTGGCCCACCCCGCCAAACACGGCAGCGCAGCGCATCCCGGTTTCCGCGCCGAGTTCCACGAAATTCTCGTGGATCTGTACGGCCAGCTCGCGGGTCGGGGCCAGGACCAGAACCCGAACCGGACCCTGCTTGGGAGCCGCCTGGGAGAGCAGTTTCTGCAAAATCGGCAAGACAAACGCCGCTGTCTTGCCCGTCCCGGTCTGGGCCAGACCAAGAACGTCCCGCCCTTCCAGCAACGGCGGAATGGCCTGGATCTGGATGGGGGTGGGGATGCGGTATCCGGCGCGGGACACGCCGACCATAATGCGCTTATCCAGCGCAAAATCTGAAAAATTCAAAATAAACTCCAAAACAATAAAAATGAATGTCCGCAAAACGGCGTGATACGGGCTGCGTGCCGAAAGATCGGCAAGGTATGCTGAGGCTCTGGGCTCGAGAATTCGTTCGGGCTGGGCTCACATCAGCGAGAAGGGGCTGATGGAGATGACGAAAGAAGGGACTCAATTCCAATCACGCAAGAGCGAAACCAGACAGTATCCACTTTCCACGGAAAGTAAAGCGGACAATTTCAGGATACCCAGCCTCCCCCCCTCTTCACATCGAAATCGCAATCGAAATCGGGATCATCTAGTTCAAAGATTGCGGTAACAACTCAGCTCATCTGAGCAGCATCGCCCTGGATACCCGCCTGCGCGAGTATGACTGACTTGGAGGCTGCATTGCAAATCACCAGCATGATCCGATTACAATCACGATTGCGATTTCGATTTCGATTTCGATTTTGGAGCTGGATGCTGAAACCATCCTTGCCCGCTGAGCGGTCCTTTTGTAAGGAAGCCAGAGAAAAACTCCGGAACAGTTCCTCTTGGGCGCTCACCTCAACGTTGGAGGCAGATATGTTCACACGGCGATTGTTGGTCGGGTTGGTTGTTGCGGGTGCGTTCCTGCTGGCCGACCTTTCGGTGCATGCGCAGGACTACGAACGGATTATCACCCGGGCCTACGAGGACATTCTCGGACGGCAGCCGGACCAGGACGGTATGCGCCATTTTCGCAGCCGGATGATCGACGAGCGCTGGGATGAAGCCCGGGTTCGAGCCGCCCTGCGGGCCAGTGATGAATACCGGGTGCGGCAGATCGACCTGGTCATCCACCGGGCCTATGACGACCTGCTGCGCCGCAAGCCGGACCGCCAGGGCCAGGAAAACTATCGCCACAAGATGCTGCGTGAAGGCTGGGACGAGCAGCGCGTGCGCCAGGACATCATGAACAGCGACGAATATCGACGCAGACGCTGATCCGCAACCGTAAACTATTTCACAAGGATAATCTTCCACACCATGTCCAACACCGTCTCCCACAAATTGAACCTGCGCAACCTGCGCAGTGACGATTACCAAGACCTTCAGGCCATCATGCAGCGGGTCTACCGTTCGGTGGACACCCCCTGGGAAAAAGAGCAGATCGAGGCCATGATCCGGCGCTTTCCCGAAGGCCAGATCTGCATTGAGGACAAGGGCCGGGCCGTGGCCGTGGCCCTGACCATGATGATCGATTACGCGGATTACGTTGGGCGACATACCTATATGCAGGTGGTGGGCGACGGCACCCTGGCCAACCACGACCCTGAAGGAGACTACCTGTACGGCATCGAGATTATTGTTGATCCGGAATTTCAGGGCATGCGTCTGGGCCGCAGGCTCTACGATGCCCGCAAGGAACTCTGTGAAAAGCTGAATCTGCGGGGCATCATCGTCGGCGGCCGGATACCGGGATACCGCAAGTTCAAGGAAGAAATCTCGCCGCAGGAGTACATCAACCGGGTCAAACGCAAGGAAATCTACGATCCGGTGCTCTCCTTTCAGCTTTCCAACGATTTCCACATCAAGCGTCTGCTCCGGAATTACTACCCCTCGGATCACCAGTCCGAGGGCAACGCGGTGCTCCTGGAATGGAACAACATCTATTACGAGGCCCGAACCCGGCTGATCGGTGGACGCAAAACCGTGGTCCGCCTGGGTACGGTCCAGTGGCAGATGCGCCGCTTTGCCTCCTTCGACGATTTCCAGCAGCAGGTGGAATTCTTCGTGGACACCGTCTCGGACTACGGCACGGACCTGGTGCTGTTCCCGGAGCTGTTCAATGCCCCGCTGATCGCCCAGTACGAGGACGAGAGCCCGCCTGAGGCCATGCGCCGACTGGCTGAATACACCGAAGTGCTCCGGGAAGAACTGATGCGCCTGGCTCTGGCCTACAATATCAATATCGTCAGCGGGTCGGTACCGGAGTACCGTGATCACAAGCTGTACAACGTCTCCTTTCTCTGCCGCCGGGACGGAACCTGGGACGCCCAGTACAAACTGCATATCACTCCCGAGGAAAATCGTTCCTGGGGACTGACCGGCGGCGAATCCCTGCGGACCTTTGACACGGACATCGGCCGAATCGGCATCCTGATCTGCTACGACATCGAATTTCCCGAGCTGGCCCGCCTGCTGGTGGAGCGCGGGGCGAACATCCTCCTGGTGCCCTTCTGGACAGACACCAAGAACGCCTACCTGCGTGTGCGTCGCTGCGCCCAGGCCCGGGCCATCGAGAACGAATGTTACGTGGTCATCTCCGGCAGCGTGGGCAACATTCCCAAAGTGGAGACCATGGGCATCCAATACTCCCAGTCGGCCATATTCACCCCGTCGGACTTCGCCTTTCCCCACGACGCCATTGCCGCGGAAACCACTCCGAACACGGAAACCACCCTGATCACGGACGTGGACCTGGACCTGCTCAAGGAACTGCGCCGCCAGGGCAGCGTGCGGAACATGAAAAGCCGGCGGCGGGATCTGTATCGGTTGAAATGGACCGGCCATTAATCCACAATCCGCGACATCCGTGATGAAAGCCCTGATCCTTGCTGAAAAGCCCTCCGCCGGCCGGGATCTGGCCCGGGTGCTCAAGATCGCCCCGGCCAAGGCCCGCTCCGTGCCCTTTCTGGAAGACGACCGCTACGTGGTGTCCTGGATGATCGGCCACCTGCTGGGCTATGCCTATCCCGGCGAGCAGAACCCGGCTTGGCTGAAGTGGTCCTTTGCCACGCTGCCCATGTTTCCGGAGCGCTTCCTGCTCAAGGAACTGCCGAACACCACTCGGCAGGTCGCAATTTTGCGCGACCTGCTGGCCCGGGAAGACGTGGGCGAGATCATCGTGGCCACGGACGCGGGCCGGGAAGGCGAACTGATCTTCCGCCACCTGTACGACTACCTGAAGTGCACCAAGCCTTTTCGCCGCTTGTGGATCCTGGACAACACCGACGCCGGAATCCGCAAGGCCTTTGCCGAACTGCAATCCGGAAGCCGTTTCGACAACCTGGCCGCCTCGGCCCGGGCCCGTTCGGAGTCCGACTGGCTGGTGGGCATGAACTTTTCCCGGGCCTACACCATCAAGGGTGGAGACAAGTTCAGCATCGGCCGGGTCCAGACCCCGGTGCTGGCTTTGCTGGTCCATCGCCGCAAGGCCATCGACGCCTTTGTTGCCGAGCCCTTCTTCACCTGTACGGCCACGCTTTCTTCCCCGAAGTCGCCCCAGGGCGACCTGTTCCCGGCCCAGGTCCTGGTCCCGCCGGACTTTGCCGGGGACCGCTTCAAGACCAAACAGGCGGCCCAGGACCAGGCCGCCAAGGTGGATGGCCGAGACGGGGTGGTGGCGAACCTGGAGCAGAAGGACGTGGTTATCGCCCCTCCGCTCCTCTACGACCTGACCACGCTGCAGAAGGAGGCCAACGCCAGGTACGGCTTTTCGGCCAAACAGACCCTGGACATGGCCCAGAAGCTCTACGAGGCGGAGAAGGTGATCACCTATCCGCGCACGGACAGCCGGTACATCACCCAGGAAATCTTCAAGGAGATGCCGCAACGCCTGGCCGCGTTGCCCAAAGGCTACAGTCCCCTGACCAACCTGGCCCTGGAGCGGCTGAAGTCCGGCGCCTCCTTTGCCTGCGTCAACGACGCCAAGGTCACGGACCACTACGCCATCCTGCCCACGGGCAAGACCCCCTCCTCGGGCATGGACCAGCGCATGAAACAGATCTACGACCTGGTGGCCCGACGGCTCATTGCCGCGTTCCTGCCCGCTGCCAAGGTCCGCAACACCAAAATGCTCCTGGAGGTGGACGGCCAAAGGCTCCAGGCCGCGGGCAAGGTCTTCCTGCACTCCGGCTGGCTGAAGGCCGAACCCTGGCGCAAGGGCGACGACGTGGTCCTCCCGGATCTGTCTCAAGGTGACCCGATCCATGTGAACAGCACCGAGGTCAAGGCCAGCAAGACCAAGCCGCCCTCCCATTTCACGGAAAAGACCCTTCTGGCGGCCATGGAACGGGGAGATTTCGACACGCCGGGCCCGCCAGCAGGCGACGAAGCTTCGGGCAACGGTCACGGCGAAGGCGGTTCCGAATCCGGCCGGGAAGCCGCGCTGAACTCGCTCATGGGCCTGGAAGATCAGTCCCGTCCCGCCCCCACCGTGGGCATCGGCCGCCCCTCCACCCGGGCCGCGATCATCGAACTGTTGGTGGACCGTGGCTACGTGCACCGGGAGAAAAAGCGGCTCATCGCCTCGGACACCGGGATGACCCTGATCGACTTCGTGGAATCCACCGTGCCCCAGCTCACCTCGGCCAAGGTCACCCATGTCTGGGAAAAGGCCCTGGAAGACATTGCCCAGGGCCGAGACGATCCCGGGACGTTCATCGCCCGCATCAAGGAATTCACCTCCCAGGGCATCCAAATCATGGCCCGCCAACCCAACCGCCCCCGGGTCCCCGGGCCTGCCTCTTGATCTTCCCTGCTTATCCCCATCCAGCATCATGCCTTCGCAAATACAACAGGGCAATTTTGTTCTCACGTAACTACTTGTAATTTATCAGACTGGCTTGCCCTGTTTGGAACGGATCGCCCGGCTTCGCCTGTTTGACTGAACCAGGAATCGTTCATCAAGCCGTTGCCGGGTGCCAAGAGCACAACTTCCTGTTTTTATGGTGCAACGGCTTGATGTTACGAGACTGATGCCTGATGAGTAACTGCTCAATAACTCCGGGCAACAGCGCCTGGATAGCGATAGCGCCGGCCTTCGCCGGTATGACTTTGTTAACAATAGGCTAATATTGCTAGCCATTCCGACGAAAGTCGGAATCCAGGTCTTTTCAGAAGTGTTCATTTGCCCGGAGTTTTTGAGAAGTTACACTGATGAAGGAGTTTCGAGCCGTCCCAAACAGGGCAAGCCAGCCGTCTTTGCAAGAAAAATTCGGTGAGAACAAAAATGCCCTGCACCTCTCTTGCCATGGCCTTGCGCTTTCATTACAGACCTTTCAAAAATGGCAAGTCATCAGTACCCGCCGGGAACCGGCTCCCTGCTTGCAACTTAAAAATCATATTTTTACAAAGTGATATACCTGTTCAGCACAACTTTTGCGGCCTGCCGTCGCCCTGCGCAAGAGCTGACCATGTTTTTTTTTCAGCGGTTCAGCGTTGACATCCTGCCCCTTGCCCACGTAATTGCTTTTTTGAGAATACATTTTTGTATGATTGCAAAAAAAGTGCACGGCTTTTTCGATCCTATTGCAAAAAAATGTCATTTCTTTTGATACAGGACTGCGCCGGACCCGGTTCCGGATGCCCTTCGCCCACCTCATTGCCCCACGAGTAGAATCCATGTGCCGTTTGTTCTCCCTGACCAGCTCTGTTCCGATTTCCCCGATGCGGGCGATCGAAGCGCTGGATGTGATGAAGGAAGGTCATGACGGTTCGGGGATCGGTCTGTTTTTGACCGACCTCGCCGGCCCCTTCCAGGATTCCAAGCATCTGCCTATCCTCTCCGGTATTTTCACCCAGTCCGGAGTGCTGCGGATGGAGGAGTTCATGTCCAGCCAAGGCTTTACGCCCCAGTACCGACTGACTTTGGCCCCCCAGGACACCCCGCCTCCGGGCACCCCGAAGCGGGAAGTCTATCTGTCCCAGGTCTTTGAGCCGCCTTCCGCATGGAACGGTCTGGCCCAGGAAGAGCGTGAAGTGCTCCTGACCAAGACCCGCCTGGCCCTGCGCCATATGGGCCAGGCTGAGGAGGACATGGTTGTCTTCAGCTTTTGGCCGGACGTGCTGATGATCAAGGAAGTCGGCGATCCCATGGAAATCGGCCGTTACCTGGGATTGGACCGGGAGGAGGTGTATGCCGGGCGGATTTTGGCCCAGGGCCGCCAGAACACCAACTACGGAATCAACCTTTATGCCTGCCACCCCTTCTTCATCCAGGGCGTCTCCACCATGACCAACGGGGAGAACACGGCCTTCGTACCCATCAAGGAATACCTGGGGAGCCAGGGCGTGCCTGGTTACGAGGGATATCAGTCTGATTCCGAGGTGTTCACCCATATCCTGCACTTCACCCTGAAGGGGCTTGGATTGAGCCTGGAGGCCTACAAGCACGTGATCACCCCGCTGCAGGACGACGACATGCATGCGCACCCGGATCGGGATGTCCTGTACACCATGAAACAGGCCTGTCGCCGGCTGATCATCGATGGCCCGAATTGCGTCATCGGCTGCCTGCCGGACAAGACCATGTTCATGGTCCAGGACCGGAAGAAGCTGCGCCCCGGCATTGTCGGCGGCCGCCCCGGCCTGTTCGCCTTTTCCTCCGAGGCCTGCGGCCTTGACGCCGCCATCCCGGAGCGGGACAAGACCAAGGATTTTCAACCCATGCACCTGGACACGGCCATTGTTTCGCCGGATTGTCAGGAGGTACGCATATGCCGGCAAACACAGCCATTACCCCATCTACATTAAGCCAGCGGGATCTGCCCTGGCAGATCGACTGGGATATCCACACCTGCACGCTCTGCGGCAGGTGTACCGCGGTCTGCCCGGTGAATGCCATTGAATTCGGCACATTCCGCAAGCGAACCCTCTTCACCCCGCCCCTGGGGCTGTCCGACAACCGCTCCCAGGGCCTGCAGCACAAGCCCTCGTCCAGTTCCAGCATCTATTACGGCATCCGCCAGCGTACGGACCCGGCCTATGCCTGCATTGGTTGCGCCATGTGCAACATGGTCTGCCCAAATAACGCCATCCGTCCGCTAAAATCCGAATCCACGGATCTGCTCCGTTTTCACCGGGACCGGGGCGGGCAGCCCCGTACCCGCGGTGGGCGGCGCAACTCCGACGACAGCGTCTTGGACCAGATCAAGTTCATGCGCATTTCCATGCTCACCGACCCGGCGCTGGACGCCGGCCGGCATGAATTCGAGCTGCGCACCCTGATCGGCCGCGTCCTGCCTCCGGCCGAGGCTTTGAAAACCCAACGGGAAAAGGGCTGGATGCCTCCGGTGCGGGAAATCTACCCGCTGATGATCGGCTCCATGAGTTTTGGCGCTCTTTCCCCGAACATGTGGGAAGGCCTGCAGATGGGCGTGGCCTACCTCAACGAGGAGCTGGGCATGCCGGTGCGGATGTGTACCGGCGAGGGCGGATGCCCGCCCAGGCTGCTGCGCTCCCGGTTCATGAAGTACGTGATCCTGCAGATCGCCAGCGGCTATTTCGGCTGGGACGAGATCGTCCACGCCATTCCGCACATGAAGGAAGACCCTTGCGCCGTGGAGATCAAGTACGGCCAGGGTGCCAAGCCCGGTGACGGCGGTCTGCTCCAATGGCACAAGGTCAACCAGCTCATCGCCGCCATTCGCGGCGTGCCTCCGGGAGTCAGCCTGCCCAGCCCGCCCACACACCAGACCAAGTACTCCATCGAGGAGGCCGTGGCCAAAATGATCCAGTCCATGAGTATGGCCTGGGGATTCCGGGTGCCGGTCTACCCGAAAATCTCGGCTTCCAGCACTTCCCTGGCCGTGCTGAACAACCTGACCCGCAACCCCTATGCCGCGGGTCTGGCCATCGACGGCGAGGACGGCGGCACCGGGGCGGCCTACAACGTGTCCATGAACCACATGGGCCATCCCATCGCCTCCAATCTGCGGGACTGCTATCTGAACCTGGTCAAGCTGGGCAAACAGAACGAGCTGCCGATCATTGCCGGCGGCGGCACGGGCAAGAACGGCAACCTGGCAGCCAACGCCGCGGCCCTGATCATGCTCGGGGCCAGCGCGGTCCAGATCGGCAAATACGTCATGCAGGCCGCCAGCGGCTGCCTGGGCTCCGAGGGCGACCGCTGCAACATCTGCAATATCGGCCGCTGCCCCAAGGGCATCACCTCCCAGGACCCTCGCCTGTATCGCAGGCTGGATCCCGAACAGGTGGCTGAACGGGTCGTGGACATGTACGTCGGCTTCGACACGGAGCTGAAAAAAATCGTCGCCCCCCTGGGCCGCTCCACCTCCCTGCCCATTGGCATGTCCGACGCCCTGGGCATCGCGGACAGGTCAGCCGCGGAGCGGTTGCAGATCAAGTACGTTGTTTAGCGATGCCGCCTATACTTGGCTTTCATCGAAATCCAAATCGAAATCGCAATCGAAATCGAAAAAAATGACCATCGGACACGAAAAACTCGACGTTTATCGCCTCTCGATACACTATGTGGCGTGGGTTTTCGAAAAGGCCGCCACCTTGCGGACCGCGCGCGATCAATGGCTTCGAGCCAGCCAATCCATACCGCTGAATATTGCCGAAGGAAACGGCAAGACGGCTGAGGCCGATCGGAGGCGATTCTTTGAAATCGCCCGCGGATCAGCCCTGGAATGCGCGGCGATCCAGGATGTTCTGGTGACAGGGAAAAGGCTTGCTGCAAACGAAAGCCGTGAACGAAAGGTGGATTTGGATCGCATGGCCCAAATGCTCAGCAGGTTAGGCGGAAGAGGGTATTATGCGAAGGAAGGCCTGGCGGACCACGGATATGATGAAGTCGATTTCGATTTCGATCACGATTTCGATGGCGATTCCAGAGAAAACAAACCTGAAGAGGCAGATACATGAGTAAGGCAAAGACAGTGCACATCGCCGGCAAGGATGAGGCTGGACGGGTGTCTTCGCGGATTCTGGAGGAGCGCATCCAGGAGGCCGTGCGCGGCGGGGCCTGCAATCTGGAGATCACCGCCTTTGGTCAGCACGGCATCGGCGGACGGATCTTTCAGCCCCAGGGCAAGCCGGTCAGTGTGCAAATCACCGGCTCACCCGGACAGCGCACCGGCTCCATGGGGTCACCGGGCACCACCATCGAGATCCATGGCCCGGCATCGGACGATATCGGCTGGCTGAATGCCGGCGCGGAGATCGTGGTTCACGGCTATGCCACCAACGGAGCCTGCAACGCCATGGCCCAGGGCAAGGTCTGGGTGGGCGGGAACATCGGCTCCCGGGGCATGACCATGACCAAGTACAACCCCCGGTTCGCCCACCCGGAACTCTGGGTTCTGGGCTCGGCCGGGGACTATTTCGCCGAGTTCATGGCCGGAGGCATCGCCGTGATCTGTGGGCACGAGGCCCAGGATCCAACCAATGTTCTGGGCTATCGGCCCTGCGTGGGCATGGTCGGCGGCAGGATTTTCTTTCGCGGCCCGGTGCACGGCTACAGCCAGGCCGACGCGAAGCTGGTGCCCATTTCCGATGAGGACTGGACCTGGCTTTCCGAGAACATGGTCTTGTTCTTGGGCAGGATCAAGCGCAAACGGCTTTTAAAGAGGTTGACCGTACGCGAGGAATGGCAGTGCATTGTCGCCCGCACGCCCATGGAAAAGGTCGGGGGCAAGCGTCGCTCCATGGCCCAGTTTCATGGAGAGGTCTGGGACAAGGAACTGGGCCGCGGCGGCCTGATCGGAGACCTGACCACGTTGGACCGCAGCCCGATTCCCCTGATCACCACCGGAAACCTGCGCCGCTACGTGCCCATCTGGGAACACCGCAAGTACCTTGCGCCCTGCCAATCCGCCTGCCCCACGGGCATGCCGGTCCAGGAACGCTGGCGGCTGATCCGCGAAGGCAAGGTGGATGAGGCCGTGGACGTGGCCCTGGCCTTTACCCCGTTCCCGGCATCCATTTGCGGTTATCTTTGCCCGCATCTGTGCATGCAGGGCTGTACCAAGAACGTGGCCGGCAACCTTCAACCCGTGGATATTTCCTTTCTGGGCAAAAAGGGCGTCAGCTCCAAGCCTCCAAAGCTGCCGGAATTGAGCGGCACCCGGGTGGCGGTCATCGGCGGTGGCCCGGCCGGAATTTCCGTGGCCTGGCAGTTGCGGTTGAAAGGGCACGACACCTGGGTCTATGACCTGGAAAAGGTTCTTGGCGGAAAGATGGCCACGGCCATCCCGGAACAACGCATCCCCAAAGAGGTCCTGGACGCGGAGATCGATCGGGTTCGCCAGGTGCTGCCCCATGTCCATCTGCAACAAAACCTGACGCACAAGGAATTCGAGCAGCTCAAGGCTGATTTTGACTACGTGGTCATTGCCACCGGCGCCCAGAAACCACGGACCATCCCCATTCCCGGTGCGGAGCGGATCATTCCGGCCCTGACCTTTCTGAAAAACGCCAAGCTGGACAACCAGCCCGTGGGCAAGCGTCTGGTGGTCATCGGCGCGGGCAACGTGGGCTGCGACGTGGCCACAGAGGCCCACCGCCTGGGCGCCGAGGAGATCACCCTGATCGACATTCAGGAACCGGCTTCCTTTGGTGAGGAACGCAAGGAGGCCGAGCGCGCCGGGGCCATCTTCCGCTACCCTTGTTTCACCAGGGAGATCACTGCCGAGGGCGTGGTTCTGACCACCGGAGAGGTCATCCCGGCGGATACCGTGGTCATCTCCATCGGCGATCTGCCGGATCTGGGCTTTTTACCCGAAACCATTGCCACGGATCGTGGCTTTGTTCTGGTCAACGAGAACAACCAGACCGCCGACCCCCAGGTCTTTGCCATCGGTGACATCGTCAAGCCCGGTCTGCTCACCGATGCCATTGGCGCGGGACGCCGGGCGGCCAAGGTCATTGACGAAATGGCCGCAGGCAAACGCCCGCTGGTGGATACGGCCTGGCTCAAGGACTACTCCATCGAGTACAGCGAAACCTCCGAGCGCATTGACTATTCCCGGATGACCCTGGAATACTATGACCCGCGGATCACCGAATACAACGACATGGAACACTGCGCCTCCCAGTGCTCCTCCTGCGGCTCCTGCATGGACTGCGGTCTGTGCGACGCGGTCTGCCCCACCGCGGCCATTGAGCGCAAGGACCTGGGCAACGGCAAGTACGAACGGATTCCCAACCCGGACAAATGCATCGGTTGCGGCTTCTGTGGCAGATGCTGCCCATGCGGCGTCTGGGCTTTGATGGAAAATACGCCCATGGGCTAATTTCCCCAGGACGGCACCGAATTGACGGATCGCTGATACCATCTGAAGGCCGAGGCCAACCCATGACCACCGCCTTGTTATACGACCCGGTATTTGCCGTGCATGACGCCGGGGTCAGGCATCCCGAAAGCCCGATGCGCTATACGGCCCTGGTCCGTGCCCTGGAAGAGGACCGGGAAACCGCTGATCTGACGCGGCTTGCCCCGCGTCCGGCAACGCTCGCGGAACTGCGCTATTGCCACAGCCAGGAGTACATCGAACTGGTCCGGCAACGCATCCAGGACGGGCACCGCAGTCTGGGTTTTCCGGACACCAATGTCGGCCCGGGTTCCTGGGATGCGGCCCTGCACGCCGCCGGGGGGGCCATCACGGCCGTGGACACGGTGCTGGCCGGGCAGGCCGACAGCGTGTTTTGCGTGATGCGCCCCCCCGGACACCATGCCCGCCCCAAGCAGGGCATGGGGTTCTGTATCTTTAACAATATCGCGTTGGCCGCCCGGCACGCCCAGGCCGTGCATGGACTGGAGCGCATCCTCATCGTGGACTGGGACGTGCACCACGGCAACGGCACCCAGGAAATCTTCTACGACGACCCATCCGTGCTCTTTTTCAGCACCCACCAAAGCAGCTGGTACCCATACTCCGGCGAGCCCCATGAAACCGGCATCAACGCCGGGGAAGGGTACACCATCAACTGTCCTTTTCCCTACGGCACGGACATCATCCCGGTGCGAAACGCCTTTCTGGAGCGCCTGGTGCCGGCAGCCCGCACCTTTCAGCCGGAACTGGTGCTCATCTCCGCCGGGTTCGACGCCCTGGCAACGGACCCTTTGGGCGGATTCCAACTGCAGCCGGAGGACTTTGCCGCGTTAAGCGCAATTGTTCTGGATATTGCCGGATCCACTGCCCAGGGTCGGGTGATTTCGTTGCTGGAAGGCGGCTACGATCTACCTGGCCTGACCGCAGCGGCCCTGGTTCATGTCCACGCCTTGATGGACTGATCGACTCAGGTGCGGGGGACAAAATGTTTCAGTGTCCGGCATGTCTTCCAAAAACATCCGTAGTCCTTTTGCCGCGTGGAACACATCGCCTGGTGGAAAACCACGCTGCACACAAAAAACAGGTTTTCCGCTCGTCATGAACCACTGCGATTTTCACGCACCTGGCCACCATTCTGACAATCACGCCACCCCCCATGCACATGAATTTTCCAAAGCACCGCCTTGACGCAAGCGCTCCTCCGGCTGATGAGGCATTCATGCAGCTTTTCGCCGGATCTCCCAACGCTGTGGTCCTTCGCGAACCGGAGGGACGGGTGGTGATCCGCAACGCGGCATTCACCAGGATGTTTGCGACAGGTGACCCCGCTGTGCAACAGTTTTCCGAGGACATGCCGCGGCCTTGCCCGGAGTACAGGGAGCGCGCAAAGTGCCTATTGCGCGGTGATGCGACAATTCACAGCCTGGAGGTGTGCTAGCAAGCCGGGGCTGACCGGACCGTGGAAACCAGTGTTTCTCAATTTCCTTTTACCCTGGCAGACGGGCGGGATCTGGTCTGGTGTATTTTCGTGGACATTTCCGATCGCAAGCAGGCCGAGCGGATGCTTCGGGATGCGGAAAACAAGTACCGCTCCATTTTTCTCCATGCCGTGGAGGGCATATTCCAGACCACGCCCGACGGACGCTATCTGGACGTCAATCCAGCCCTGGCCGGAATCTATGGCTACGAATCCGCCGAGGCAATGATCCAGGCTCTGCGGGACATCAAGACGCAGTTGTATGTCGACTCCAACCGCCGGGACGAATTCATCCGGATCATGGACCAGGAGCACGCGGTCTGGGATTTTGTTTCCGAGGTCTACAAAAAGGACGGAAGCCGGATCTGGATTTCGGAAAATGCCCGCGCGGTATACGACGACCAACACCGGATCGCCTATTTCGAGGGAACGGTGGTGGACATCACCCGCCGCAAACTGGCCGAGGAAGCCCTGGAAACCCAGCGGGAACTGTTCACCCAGCTGTTCGCCAATTCGCCGCAGGCCATTGTGCTCACGGACATGGAACGCAACGTGATCGACGCCAACATGGCCTTTGAGCGGCTTTTCGGTTACCGGGCCGTGGATATTCGAGGATTTTCCATCCGGGGGTTCATTGTTCCCGAGGAACTCATGGCGGACACCGAGACCTTCCGGGCCGCGGTGCTGTCCGGCAATGCCATGCAGGCCGAGACGCAACGCCGACACAAGGACGGCCGATTGATTCCGGTGTCCATGATCGGTTTCCCGTTGCAGGTTCGCGGAGCCACACAGGGCGTGGTCTTCATCTACCAGGACATCTCCGAGCGAAAGGCCTTTGAGGAACAGATCACCCACCAGGCCTTCCACGACGGCTTGACCGGACTGCCCAACCGCAGCCTGTTTGCCGAGCGGTTGGCCCGGGCCGTGGAACGGGGCAAACGCCGTCCCGGCTACCGCTACGCCGTGGTCATGGTGGACTTGGACAAGTTCAAGTCGGTCAACGATACCCTGGGGCACCAGGCCGGGGATGATCTGCTGGTGGAGATCGGACGACGTTTGACCAATTGCATCCGCTCCATGGATACCGTAGCCCGGCTCGGAGGGGACGAGTTTGCGCTTATTCTCGAGGAACTCACCTCGGAAGAGGAAGCCTTGGCCATTGTTGGCCGCATCGAGGAGACCCTTCGCGGCTCGCTGGCCTTCCCCGCCGGAGAAATTCGGCCCGCGGCCAGCATCGGCGTGGTCATGCACTCCGAGGAATACGCCAGCGCCGAAGACCTCCTGCGGGACGCGGACATCGCCATGTACCGGGCCAAGGAGCTACGCTGCGGAAACCTGCTCTTTGATCGCTCCATGCGCCTGGAACTGCAGGAATCCATGAACCTGGAAAACGAGCTGCGCCTTGCCGTGGCCGACAATGCCCTGAACGTGCATTACCAACCGATCATCCGCGTGAACGGAGGCAAACTGGAGGGTTTCGAAGCCCTGGTCCGCTGGAACCATCCGGGCATGGGGCAGGTACCGCCGTCCCGATTTATCCCTTTGGCCGAGGATACCGGATTGATCCTGCCTCTGGGCCGGTTTGTCATCCGGGAAGCCTGCACGCGGCTGGCCGCATGGCGCACATCGTTTCCAGGCGGCGCGGATCTCTTTGTCAGTGTCAATGTCTCCTCTTTGCAGTTCCTGCAGGATGACCTGGTGGGGTATGTGGCCCGTGTCCTGCACGATCTGGGCTTGCAGCCTGGTTCCCTGAAGCTGGAAATCACGGAAACCGTGCTGATGCATGACCCGGTACATACGGCGCGGGAGCTGCAACGCCTGAAGGAACTGGGGGTGCGCATTGCCATTGACGACTTCGGTACCGGGTATTCCTCCCTGAGCTATCTCCAGCGTCTGCCCATCGACCACCTCAAAATCGACCGATCCTTCATCAGCGGCAACGAGCAGGCCGAGGGCAATCTGCACATTGTCAACTCGATCATTTCCATGGCCAGAGCGCTGGGGCTCTCGGTCATTGCCGAGGGGGTGGAACGGGAGGAGCAGCTGGCCTGTCTGCGTGAACTTGATTGCGACAACGCCCAGGGATTCATGTTCTCCCGGCCCATGGATGCCCAGGAGACCGCGGCGTATATCCTGCGGCATACCCAGGCAGGCCCCACCAGCGGCCCTCCTTCGTAGCGCATCCACGCCGACCACAAAACACCGCCAGAGGGTTACGTTTCCCCCCTTCGCGCCCACCCCCCAAGCTTCCCTCTTTTGAGATTGGCCCCGTCTCCACCTCACGCAGGGCAATTTCTTCTCACGTAACTCTATGAAATTTTTGAGGCTGGCTTGCCCTGTTTGGGACGGATCGCCTCCGCATCAGCAGGATTGCGGCCCTGCAATCAGTCTTCCGGATCGCTTTTCCGGCCCGCGGCATACCCCTCGACACTGACGGACTTCTTCATGGCCCGCAGGCCCACCTGGGTGCCAAAGCGTTCCGGGTGCATGTGCGACTGAACGATACCCTCGGCCACCCGTTGTCGGAGTTCGGCCTCGATCTCATCCGGACTGCCGAACAGGATCGCCCCGCAGGGACAGATCTCCACGCAGGCCGGGGTCATGCCCTTGGCCCGACGCACGGCGCACAGATCGCACTTGGCCACTGGATCAGGACCGGAGCGGGAATGGGAGATGGCTGCGAAGGGACAGACCGACAGGCAGACCATGCAGCCGACGCAGGCTTTGGGGTCCAGGACCACCGCCCCATCCTCATCCTGATGGAAGGCGTTCACGTTGCAGGCTTTCAGACAGGCCGGGTTGGCGCAATGGTGGCAGCTGATGGGCACGGTGATGCCGTCGCTGGTCCGGGTCATGTGGATGCGCGGCTGGCCGTAAAGATAGCCGCAGACCGCCTCGCAGCTCTCGCAACCGATGCACAAGTTGTAGTCGATATACAGGGTTTTCTTCGATTCAGCCATGATCGGCCTCCTTTGCGGCATCTGCATTCGGATCCCTGGACTTGATCCAGCCGTCCAGGGATTCCGCGGCACGCAGGCCGCTGAGGATGGCCCGCCCGATCTTGGACGGACCGGTGAGCACATCCCCGGCCACAAAGACGCCCTCGAACCTGGTCATCTGCAGCCACCCCTGCCCGTCTTTGGAAATGTCCTCCAGCCGGAGTTCGCGGGGAAAGGGGTTGGTGGGCACCTCTCCTATGGCCGCCACCACCAGATCCACGTCCAATTCCTGCTCCCCGTTTTGGTCCACGCCGGCTTGGGTATAGACCAGCTTTCGCGCCCGATCCTCCCCTGTGATCCGGATCGGAGTAACCTGTTCCCGCCAATGCACGCCCCGCTGGCGCAGGAGCTTGATCTCCATCCGGCCCGCAGGCGCATCGTCCACGGTCTTGCGGTAAAGCATGCTGATTTTCCCGGCTCCCAGCCGCAGACAGCTCTGCGCCACATCCACCGCGGACAACCCGGCACCAATCACCGCCACCCGCCGGCCCTCGACCTGTGGCGGCGCGACCCGGGTCTCAGCCATCTTGCAGGCCCGCAAGGGGAAGAGAAATTCCAGAGATGTGTACACGCCGGGCAGATCCTCACCGGGGATGTTCAGACGTCGCGGCCGCCAACTGCCGGTGCAGATCAACACCGCGGCGCATTCGTGCAGCAGATCGGAAAGGCTGACCATTTCCTGCACGAATTCGTCCCCGGATTCGCAAACCTTGTCCTGGGTGCAGATTTTCGTGCAAAAATGAAAGCGAACTCCGTACTCCGCGGCCAGCTTTTCCGCGGCGTCCTCGATGCGCTTGGCCGGAATCCGAAAGCCGGGAATACCGAAGACCAGCAGCCCGCCGGCCTTGGGCAGTTTATCGTAGACATGCACCTCGTAGCCCGCGCAAGCCAGCCACCCGGCTGCCGAGAGCCCGGCCGGCCCGGATCCGACCACCGCCGCCTTCAGCCCATTGGGCGCAGGCGGCGCGGAACAGAGAAATGCGTAGTTCATGGTATTCATGTGCACCTGCCTTGATCATCAAGAAATGGATCCAGCCCTGCCCGAATTCCACCACCTGGATTCCACCACAACAGGCCAGGGAGATAGCTGGATAACCTACACCTTCTTTGGTAGATTGCAAGGCGGCATGCAGCACCTCGAGGCAAGGGAACCTCGGCCCCATGGCAGGAAATCAACCGCAACGGTCACCCAAAATCATCAACAAAAGGAATCCCCATGTCCAAAGACAAACTCCCGAAAAATTTTCAGAAGATGCAAAAAAATCATCCAGACTTCATGACCGCGGTCGGCAATCTGGGCAAGGTGGTCCGGGATGCCGGACCATTGGACGAGAAGACCGTCAACCTGCTCCAGATGGCCGCTGCCACGGCCCTGCGCATGGAAGGGGCGGTGCACAGCCATGCCCGCCGGGCCATGTCCTCCGGAGCGACGGAAGAAGAAGTCCGCCACGCCCTGATCGTCCTCACCTCGACCATTGGCTTTCCAGCCGTGGCCGCGGCCACAAGCTGGGTCAACGACCTGGAGGATTAGGCATCACAACGGTGAGTGCGGGAACATCTATCACGAGTGCACGCACCAGGCCCACCCTGGCCGGCGCCCCGTTCCGGCACAGGGTTCCCGCCTGACCGCCGCCTGAACATCACCTGAACGCCAAATGAACGCCAAATGAACGGTAGAGGCAGGCCTTGCGCCTGCCCTTTTTCGAGGCCATTGCCGGCATTGCCGCGCCCATCCAGGGCGGCCCTTGCGGCCGCCCCTACAGAGAAAAAACCCGATTGAAACCCTCTACGGCATTAAGGCGAGATGCCGCGCCCTGAAAACAAAACACCGCCCTTTATCTTTCAGGACGTTCATGTTTTCCTTGGCATCGCGAACGGCCAGTCGGGGCCTGAAAGAAGGAAAATGCAGGGCAAAAGAGAGACAATAAAGGGAGATACAATGCAACAGCACGATGTGATCGTCATCGGCTCCGGTACCGCAGGCTATACCGCGGCGCATGCCTGCCGCAAGGCTGGAAAAAGCGTCCTGGTGGCGGACAAGCGACCGTTCGGCGGGACCTGCGCCATGCGGGGGTGCCAACCCAAAAAGATCCTGGTGGCCGCGGCTACGGCCATGCACCGGGCCAACGCCCTGCATGGCCAGGGGATAACCGGGGAAAGCCGCCTGGACTGGCCAAGCCTGATGCGCTTCAAGCGGGATTTCACCGAAGCGGTGCCGGAGAAATCCGTACAGGGCTTTCACGATGCTGGAATCAACACGGCCCATGGCGCCGTGACCTTCACCGGCCCCAACCAGATGCGCATCGGCTCTGATACCCATACAGCTGAGCACATCGTCATCGCCGCCGGAACCGTTCCCCGAACATTGCCCATTCCTGGTGCGGACCTGCTGTTGGACAGCGATGCTTTTCTGGAGCTGGACAACCTGCCGGAAAGCATCGTGTTCCTGGGCGGTGGCTTCATCTGTTTCGAATTCGCCTTTATTTGCGCCCTGGCCGGTGTTCGGACGACAATCGTCCACCGGAGCGATCGCTTTCTGCGCAACTTCGATACGGACATGGTTGACCAGTTGCTGGAGGCTGGAAGGAATTTGGGCATCACCTTGCTCCCGGAAACCAGGGTCGAAAAGGTGGAGCAGGCCGGCCCAAACTTGATGCTGACCCTCTCCGGCCGGGAACCCTCCGAGCTCCGGGTGCATGCCGCCGTCGTGGCCGTGGGCCGGGTGCCCGAGGTGCATGACCTGGCCCTGGATGTGGCTGGGGTCGCCGCATCACCACGAGGGGTGACCGTGAACGCCTTCATGCAGAGCGTTTCCAACCCCGCGGTCTACGCCGTGGGGGATGTTGCGGACACGCCCTACCAGCTGGCCACCACCGCGGATATGGAAGCGGAAACCGCGGCAGCCAACATTCTGGGCGGCAACAGGACCCAGGCGGACCATATGGCTGTGCCCCATGCGGTCTTCAGCATGCCCACCCTGGCCGGTGTAGGCATGAGCGAGAAGGGAGCCCGGCAGGCTGCGGAAAAACAGGGATTTCAGCTGGCCGTAAACACCGGCGACGCCACTGTCTGGATGACCTCCAGGCGTATCGGCCAAAAACACGCGGCCTACAAGGTCTTGTTGAACCAGGACGCCGGAACCATCCTGGGGGCGCACCTGTTGGGCCACAATGCCGAGGAAATGATCAACATCTTCGCCATGGCCATCAAGTTCGGCCTGACCAGAACGCAGCTCAAAAGCCTGCTTTGGGCCTACCCGACCCACGTTTCAGACATCAAGTACATGATTTGACCTGGGGATGGTCTAGAATCCGTGGACACTTGCAGCATCTAACCGCTCGTTTCGTTAAGGACGCGGAGAACGCTCAGAAGGTTTTTTTCTCCACGCGACAGAGAAGGGCAATGTGTTTGGAAAGCAGCTTGTTCCCTGCTTTCCAAACATCTTTTTCTTGGCGTTCCTGGCACCTTGAGCGACCATCGGGAGCGGGCGCGGTTCGTCTGCATGTTTTTAACAATCAGACCCGGCCCAGGGCCGCCACCACCGCGCGCATGAAGGCTGGAAGATCATCAGGGGTCCTGCTGGTGATCAGCCCGCCGTCCTCCACGACATCCTGGTCCACCCAGTTGGCTCCGGCATGGACCAGATCGTCCTTGATCGCGAAAAATGAGGTCACGGTGCGGCCTTTGAGAATATCGGCCGAAGCCAGCATCCACCCGGCATGACAAATGGCGGCGACCACCTTGCCCTGCCCATGGAGGTCCCGCACCAGCCGGACCATGTCCTTGTCTCGGCGCATGTAATCCGGAGCATACCCGCCTGGGATGACCACACCGGCAAACTCCTCCGGATTCAGATCCGCGGCAGCAGCCGTGCTGGTGGCCGTGGTCCCGACCTTGCTGGAATAGACCACTCCGGCCTTGGCTCCCACCACCTCCACGTGGGCGCCGGTTTCCAGAAGCCGGTAATACGGGTAAATAAACTCATAATCATTAAACATTTCGGCCACCATGACCATGACTTTCTTGTTGGACAGTTCCATGCATTCCTCCAGAAGCCCCGCGAAAGCGGGTTTGAAATTGACGGGTTTGAAATTGACCATTGATCGTCATGCAGACACGAAGACCCTATCGAAAAGCCCACTGCTTCGCAAAACACCGAAACAGCAAAACACCCTCACCCCCCTTCAGTCCCCAAGGGCGGCACCCGTGCATAAAATAAAGTGCAGCCATTAAAACGAGCACGCGCGAATCCGAAAAAAAAAAAACAAACCAATCTCCCGTACTTCTTGACACAACAGCCATTCCTCATCAACCTGACCCCTGACCCCAGACCCCTGACCCCTGACTCACACAACCCATGTCCAAACTCACCATTCACGCTCTGACCAAATCCTACGGCGGTCGGGATATTTTCAAGGATTTCAACCTGGAAATCGTCGGCGGAACCCGCTTGGCCGTGGTCGGCGCCAACGGCGCGGGCAAGTCCACCCTGCTGCGCATCCTGGCCGGGGAATCCCAGCCCGACAGCGGCCGGGTGATCACCTCCAGCGGGGCACGTCTGGGCTATGTGGCCCAGGAACTGGAAACCGGGGACCTGCAACGCGGGCTTCTGGCCTGGGTCATGGATGCCTTGCCGTCCTGGGCCGGTTTCTGGCAACGCTGGGAAGATGCGGTGCGGTGTCGGGACCAGGCGGCCTTGCACGCCCTGGCCGAGGAACAGACCATCCTGGAGCATCAGCTCGGCTACAGCCCGGAACACCGCGCCAAGACCATTCTTTGCGGCCTGGGATTTGCCGAAGCCGACCTGAACAAGTCGCTTCAGGCCTTGAGCGGTGGCTGGCGGGAACGGGCCAAGCTGGCCCGGGTGCTCACCGCTGGAGCGGATGTGCTGCTTCTGGACGAACCGACCAACCACCTGGATCTGGAAGCCGTAACCTGGCTGGAAGAATACCTGCTTGGATTCAGCGGCGTGCTGATCTTCGTGGCCCACGACCGGGTATTTCTGGACAAGGTGGCCACCCAGACCCTGTACCTGGGCGAGGCCAAGCCGATTCTTCGGCCTGGCACCTTTTCCGAATTCCTGGCATGGCGGGAGGAAATGGAGGAGCAATGGGAGCGCCAGGCCGCAGCCATCGACGAAAAAATACGCCACCAGGCCGCCTTCATCGACCGCTTTCGCTTCAAGGCCAGCAAGGCCCGGCAAGCCCAGAGCAAGCTCAAGAGCACGGACAAACTGCAAAAAGAACTGGAGGAACTGCGAGGCCAACGCCCGGAAACCCGTGGCAGAACGCTCTCGTTTTCTCTGCCCGAACCCACCAGGGGCGACCAGACCGTTCTCGCCGCGGCGGAACTTGAATACGCTTTTGACCAAGGCCGGTCGCTCTGGCCCCCGCTGACCTTCCAGCTCTACCGGGGACAGAAGGTGGCCCTGGCCGGGCCGAACGGGGCGGGCAAGACCACCCTGTTGAAACTGATCAGCGGAGATTTAACCCCGCAAGACGGCCGGATCAAGGTTGGGCCGAACATGGTCATGGGCTACTTCAGCCAGCACCAGACGGAAATTCTCAATCCGAAAACTTCGGTGCTCGCGGAAATGCGACGTCTGGCCGGCCCCAAGGCCACCCACTTCGAAGTCTGCTCCATTCTCGGCCTGTTTCTCCTGGGAGAAACGTACTGGGAGCGCCCGGTGGCCAGCCTCAGTGGCGGCGAAAAAAGCAGGTTGCTGCTGGGCTCTCTGTTTGCGGCCCGGGCCAATTTTCTGGTCCTTGACGAGCCCACCAACCATCTGGATCTGGAAAGCCGCGAGGCCCTGATGAGCGCCCTGGAAGAATATACGGGCACGTTGATTTTCGTGGCCCATGATCGCCGTCTGCTGGCCGAGGCGGCCCAGGAAGTCTGGGGGGTCGGTCCGGAGGGGTTACGGATCTTTTCCCGTGGGTTTGAGGAATACGAGGCATTTCAAAAGCAATCCGCGCAGCCCGAATGCCCCTCCCTGGACGCACCGGCCCAATCCGGAAAAGCCGCCCGCCAGCTGGAAAAGGAACGCCGCCGGGTCGAAGCCCAGCATCGCAATGCCCTTTCCCGCCAACTCAAACCACTCCGGGCGGACTTCAGCCATTGCGAGGCGCTGCTGGAGGCCACATTGGCTCGCCAGACCGAGTTGGAACAGATTCTGGCCGACCCGGAGACCTATGCCCGCAGTGAGGAATTCACCCGTTTGAGCAAGGAGTACCATGGGGTGGAGCAGGAAGCCGAACGACTGATCGAACAGCTGGAGGAACTGGAACGCCGGATCGGAGACCTGGAAGCACCATCATTGTAAACCCGGTCCCCCACCCCAGCATCCGTCGCATGCCCACCCGCATGCCGCCTGCACAGTATCAAATCTGGGAGGGTTCATAACGCCGGATTATTTATTTTGTGCACATTAAATCCCCTGACCACCCAATCCAACAAATTGCCCAAAAAATAATCCAATATTATCAAATTATTGGCTATCAACCCCCCTTTTTTTTTGTTGACATGCCCGCCGTGGCATCCTATCCAGAGAGACGGAAACGGTAGGATATGAATCCCTACTTTTCTCCCTGCCCATTTCCCGTTCCCAACGTCGTCCCTGTTCAAACGACCCGGCGATACCAGCAAAGGATCACCTGAGAAATCAATGCCGCGCTTTCGCACTCCATCGCCGTCCTCCCTGCAAAAGCCTTCCGGCAATCCTCCCCCTGCAACCACACCTCCTCGGCCTGGAAATATGCCCGTACTTTTGGCGGCAGAGACCGGCAGCGGAGCCAGACATGCCGGAGCCCGCGCTTCCCGAATGGAGGCTGCATGGCCCGCGTGCTGATCATTGACAGCGACCAAGCCATATGCCGGGTGCTTTCGAAAAAAATCGTCCGCCTGGGCCATGAGGTGCAAACCGCGCATACCCTGGAGCAGGGGTTGCAATCCACAACAAACTCGAGCTACGACGTCGTATACTTGGATGTCCGCCTGCCTGACGGCCGAGGGATGGACTCCCTGGCCCGGATCAGCCACGGGCCGGGTGCACCGGAGGTGATCATCATCACCGGTGATTCCGATCCGGACGGGCCGGAACAGGCCATTCGCAGCGGTGCCTGGGATTACATCCAGAAGCCCTCCTCTCTCAAGTCCATGATTTTCCCCCTGATCCGGGCCCTGCAGCATCGGGAGAAACAAAAGTCCACCGTCTCCCTCAAGGCGCTCCGCTACGGGGGGATCGTTGGCACCAGTCCCAGGATGAAGGCCTGCATGGATCTTTTGGCCCAGGTTGCGGACACGGAGATGTCCGTGCTGATTACCGGGGAGACCGGCACAGGCAAGGAGCTTTTCGCCAAGTCCATTCACGACAACAGTGCACGGGCCAAGGGGCCCTATGTCACCGTGGACTGCGCCTCCCTGCCCGAAAATCTGGTGGAGTCGGAACTGTTCGGGTCGGTCAAGGGCGCCTTCACCGGGGCGTCAGCAGCCCGGGAGGGCCTGATCATCCAGGCCAACGGCGGTTCGCTCTTTTTGGACGAAATCGGCGAGCTGCCCTTGGCAACCCAAAAAAAGTTTCTCCGGGTCCTGCAGGAACGCCGCTTCCGTCAGGTCGGCGGAACCACGGAACGTACCAGCAATTTTCGCCTGGTCTGTGCCACGAATCGCGACCTGGAAGAGATGGTCGTGGAGGAGGCCTTTCGCCAGGATCTGCTCTACCGGCTGCAGGCGATGCACATTGAGTTGCCGCCGTTGCGGGAACGCCGGGAGGACATCAAGGACCTGGCCGTACACCGGATGCAACGCCTTTGCGAGCAGTTCCGGGTGCCCACCAAGGGCATGTCTCCCGAATTTTTGGAGGCTCTGGAAAGCTACGATTGGCCTGGAAATGTCCGGGAGCTGTTCAACCTTCTGGAGAACGTCCTGTTTACCACCCGGGATGAAGGCGTGCTGTACCCGGAGCACCTGCCCATGAATTTACGCATCAAAATCAAGCAGGCCCTGCTGATCAGGTCGAAAAACAACACCATTGCAGAGGAATCCGAGGACCCGGCATACCACGACGACGACCACGAAGACGGCGAGGATGTCGGCATGACCCCGCTCGCCACGGCCGCATCGGGCCAAACCGCTCCACCCGGGACAACTTCCGACCATGTGCCGCCCATGGCCCGGGAAACCCAATCTTCCCCCGAATCTCTCTCGGAATCTCTCTCGGAATCCCCCTCGGAATCCCCCTCCGTCTACCCTGCCACGATATCCCGGCTCGACGGCCTTGCCCCGCCCCCGGGCGAACTGGACGAAGCCTTTTCCAGCGACCCGCACGCCCCCTTCCCGACCCTGCGGGAACTTCGGGAAAAGACCGTCGGGACCATGGAAAAACGCTACCTGAAAGAACTTCTCGCCCGTTCCAACGCCGAACTGTCCATTGCCCTCGAACTCTCCGGCCTTTCCAGGGCCAGGTTCTACGAACTGCTCAAAAAGCATTCGGTTTCCTTCCGCTGACCCTCCCAATCCTTCCCAAACATCAAATCCCTTCCCAAATCCAAATCGAAATCGAAATCGCCATCGAAATCGACCCTCTTCCCAAACTCCCTCACAGCCCCCCCAACCACACCATGTCACTCTTCATCGAACGCAGTTCCGCGTTGATGACACAATTCTGCGATCGGCTAAGGTAGGTCGCCCTTTCAGGGCTCTTTCTGCTTTCCCGTCGGTGTCCCAGGGCGTTGCCCTGGGCTGTTATCACATGTCGTCCCTTGGGGCTGAAATCAAGCCCTGAAAGGGCGAAACAAGCCGGGGCAACGCCCTGGGACTATCAATAATCTCTTTTGCCCAGTCCTGAAGGGACGGCATAAAATGGGGTGAGGCTCATCAAAAGATGCGGAATGCTTCCCTCTCCATCCGTTTTTGCCGGACCATGCTTCTTTGGCGCAATCAATCACGCTTTCCGTGAAAATCAGCCACAATCTCATTGAAAACAAACAGCTTTTCAATTCTCCTTGCATACCTCTCGTTGGCATGCATCTTGAAATAAATACAAAAACATTGTTGCGCCTATTGCACAAAATCCAGCTCTCTCGGACTCCGGGCGCACGCTTCTAGAACTGGAATCGATCCATGGAACACCCCCCCCTCGCCTCCCCCTGCCCGGACCAGCACGGACCGGCATTCTGCATTATCGACCACGAAGAACGCCTCCTGCACTGGAACCAATCCTTTGCCGACCTCACGGGCATTGCCCGAAAAGACGAAGATACTCCAATCCTCCTCTCCGCGGCCATCAAACTGGCAACCCCCCTGGATAACGCCTTTCCTGCGACTGATCATGCCCCGCGCAGCGGACATGGCCAACTCCACGATCAAGATGGGCAAGCCACACCGGTGACGTTTTTCATCCACCCCATTCCGGACGGAGCGGATCAAGGCAAAATGGTCCGCTTGCTGCTCATTCACGAGGCCGGGGCAAACCCATTCCAGGACGCCTCGCTCTGCAAGGTGGAACGCCGCTACCAGCGTATTTTTGAGATGTCCCACCGCGGCCTGGCCAAATTTGCCGCGGACGGATCACTGCTCTATGCCAACAGTGCATTTGCGAAAATGTTTGGCTGTTCGGATGCACAGGGTGCCCAGGAACAGGGGATGCGCTGGTGGGAGAAGCACTGTCCAGTGCCGGAACAGTACCACAGGTTGTTCGCCTCTGTGCGGGAACAGGGGAACATTTCCAAGTTCGAGCTGGACGTGCTGGCCAAGGACGGGCAACCCCGCAAAATTCTCTTGGACGCCTACGTCCCGGACGACCAGAGCCCCCGCTGCACCTCGTCCTTCATTGCCGTGGTTGAAGACATCACCGAGCAGCATGCCGTGGAGCAGCAACTGTTCCAGGACACATTCACGGATCAGCTCACCGGACTGCCCAACAAATCGCTGTTTGTGGATCGGGTCGAAGCTGCCCTGCGCAGGGCTAAAGACCAGGAAAACGATCTCTTCGCAGTTGCCTTCGTGGATATCGACGACTTCAAGGTGATCAACGAAACCTATGGCAATGTTCTCGGCGACCGAATTCTGGTCCAGGTCGGCCGGAAACTGCAGCATGCGGTGCGCGATATGGATCTCGTGGCCAGGTACGGTGATGATGAATTCGTCCTTCTGCTGGATAAAATCAACGACGAGCGTGAAGCCGTCGGTGTCCTGGAGCGGATCAAGCAGTCTCTGACTGTGCCGCTGGCCATCACGGAGCAGCTGGAAACCGTCTGCTCCGTGAGTATCGGCCTGGTACTTTCTCCAGGCTATAGTGCTGCCGCCGAGATGCTGCGCGACGCGGACAAGGCCCGGTATAAGTCCATGTCCGAAAAAAACGGCTCCCCCTTCCCACCGCCGCCGCCGATCACCCTTTTTCGCAAGCCGGACCTGCCCTGGGATGCATATCAGCGGGCCATGGAACGGGGTGAAATGTTTCTGCTTTACCTCCCCTCCCACCGGATCAGCGACAACACCCTCATCGGCTTCGAAGCCCTGCTGCGCTGGAATCATCCCCGGCACGGCCTGTTGCATCCTGCCAATTTCCTGCCGCTCCAGGAGCCGGAGAACATTGTTTTCCTGACCAAATGGATGCTCGGCCAGGTCTGCTCCCGCATGCACACCTGGCACCAAACCTACGACTGCCCTGCACTCTCCACCACCGCGAACATGACCGCGGAATCCTTCCTGTACCCGGAACTTCCTGAAACACTGCAGACCGTCTTCGAGATCACGGATCTGGACACCTGCAACCTGAAACTGGAATTTTCGCGCATGGCCATGCACCGCTTTGATGATTTCGGTGAGTTGTGCATGCGCATCAAGGAGTTGGACATCCAGCTGGCCGTGGACGACTACGGCACGGGATACTCCACGCTGCTTTCCCTGCAGCGCTATCCCTTCGTGCCCATCGACACCTTGCAGGTGAATCGGCGGGTCGTTGCCCGGTTGCCGGACAACAGCTACTACCAGGAAATGGTCTGGGCCACGATCATGCTGGCCCACAGCCTGGGCGTGGAGGTTGAGGCGGATGGCGTGGAGACGCAGGAACAACTGGCTTTGCTTCGCGACATGCACTGCGACTCGGCCAAGGGCAGGCTGTTTTCCAAGCCGCTGGAGACCGACGCCGCGGAAGCCCTGCTCCAAAACCACTTCACCTCCCGGCCGCTATTGAATTGATGCTGCTCTTTGCGGCCAATTTCGTATTCTTCCCCCCTTTCGTTACGCATTATCCCCAGGAGACGTTATGAAGACAACGGACAGCTACACCGCCGTCCAGCAATCCCTGCGTCAAACGCCCAGGACCTGGCTGGTCACCGGCGCGGCCGGGTTCATCGGCTCGAACCTCGTCGAAACCCTGCTGCGCCTGGATCAGCAGGTGGTCGGCCTGGACAATTTTTCCACCGGTTACCAGAAGAACCTGGACGAGGTCCGCGATGACGTCGGCCCGACGCCGTGGAGCCGCTTTCGGTTTCTGGAAGCCGACATCCGGGATATGGCAGCCTGCGAACAGGCTGTTCACGGCGTGGACTTCGTTCTGCATCAGGCCGCCCTGGGCAGCGTGCCCCGCTCCCTGGAGGACCCGCTGGACACCAACGCCAACAACGTCACCGGATTCCTGAACATGCTCACCGCCGCCCGCTCCGCCGGGGTGTCCCGGTTCGTCTACGCCGCGTCCAGCTCCACCTATGGCGACCATCCCGGCCTGCCCAAGGTGGAGCAGACCATCGGCAAGCCGCTTTCCCCCTATGCCGTGACCAAATACGTCAATGAGCTCTACGCCGAGGTCTTTGCCGGATGCTACGGGTTTCGCTCCATCGGGCTGCGCTATTTCAACATTTTCGGACCGCGCCAGGACCCGGAGGGCGCCTATGCCGCGGTCATCCCCAAATGGTTTGCCGCCCTGCTGCGGGGGGAAACCCCGTTCATCAACGGCGACGGCGAGACCAGCCGGGACTTTTGCTACATCGACAACACGGTCCAGGCCAACATTCTCGCGGCCTGCGCCACCAGCGACCAGGCCGCGAACCAGGTCTACAACGTGGCCTTTGGACAACGCACCACCTTGAACGAGCTCTTCGGGTACATCCGCGACCTGGTCGCCCCCCGCAACCCCGCGGTCTCGGCCGTGTTGCCGGAATACCGCGATTTTCGCGCCGGAGACGTCCGCCACTCCCTGGCCGACATTGCCAAGGCCCGCACCCTGCTGGGCTACGCCCCGGAGTACTCGGTCCATGACGGCCTGAAACTGGCCGCATCCTGGTATATGGAAAAAATGGGCACTGTAGCAGTCCGTTGAAAAACTCCCAATTGCTGTGTCGCTGCACAAAGTTCAAACTCTCACGTATGAAGAGATACGCTTCGATCTTGATTCGATTGCCAGGACGGCAAATCGAAAATGTGGCGACGCCACAGCCCGTGAGGGCCGGACAAAGGGCGTGTCCGGTAGCTTCTTTTTGCAACTTGCACTTGGGATTTTTGAACGGACTGCCAGAAGAAGGACTTTTTCAACACGCAACTAGCGGCCTGAACCCGTTCACCGCTCTCACGAGAAAACAGCATGCAGCACAAAACCGAACTCTTGCAGAAAATTGAGGACCGTACCGCCACGGTGGGCATCATCGGCATGGGCTATGTCGGCCTGCCCCTGGCCGTGGTTCTTGCCGAGGCCGGGCTGACCGTGGTGGGTATCGACCTGGACGAGGACAAGGCCCAGGCCGTCAACCAGGGTGAGTCCTACATCGAGGACGTCCCGGCGAAGACCGTCCGATCCCTGGTGGATGCCGGCCGGCTCTCGGCCACCACCGACTTCAGCGTGCTCCAAAACTGCGACGCCGTGAGCATCTGCGTGCCCACCCCGCTACGCAAGACCGGCGACCCGGACATCTCCTACATCCTGGACGCCACCCAGAAAATTGCCGCCCACCTGCACCCGGGCATGCTGATTATTCTGGAAAGCACCACCTACCCGGGTACCACCACGGAAGTCATCCTGCCCATGCTCATGCACCAGGAGGACATGGTCCCCGGCGAAACCTTCTTCCTCTGCTTCTCCCCGGAGCGGGTCGATCCGGGCCGTGAAGACTGGACCACCAGGAACACGCCCAAGGTCCTGGGCGGGGTGACCGCCAACTGCCTGGTGGCCGGCACCGCCCTGTACGGCGCGGCCATGGAAACCATCGTCCCGGTTTCCTCCACGGAGAGCGCGGAAATGGTCAAGCTCCTGGAAAACACCTTCCGGGCCGTGAACATCGGCCTGGTCAACGAGGTGCTGCTGATGTGCGACAAGCTGGGCCTGGACGCCTGGGAGATCATCGACGCCGCGGCCACCAAGCCCTTCGGCTTCATGAAGTTCACCCCCGGACCGGGCCTGGGCGGCCACTGCATCCCCATTGACCCGCTCTACCTCTCCTGGAAGCTGAAAACCATGAACTATACCGCCCGGTTCATCGAGCTGGCCAGCGAAATCAACACCTCCATGCCCCGCTACTGGGTCACCCGGGTCCAGGACGAACTCAACGAGGCCGGCAAGCCGGTCAAGGACAGCAAGATCCTGCTCCTCGGCGTGGCCTACAAAAAGAACATCAGCGACCTGCGCGAATCCCCGGCCCTGGACATCCTGCACCTCCTGGCGGAAAAAGGCGCCCTGATCAGCTACCACGACCCCTATGTGCCCAGCTTCAACCACGATGAGATCGAATTGGTATCGGAACCCGACCTGAACAGCGCCCTGGCCGAAGCCGACTGCGTGGTCATCGTCACGGACCATGACAGCTACGACTGGGAAGCCATCGCCGAAAACGCCCCATTGATCGTGGATACCCGGCATGTGGTGGAACGGTGCGGGTGCTGAACAAGGAGGAAACCGTACCCGGCTGAGCGATTTTTCCGCCATCTCCTCTCAACCTTCTCGCCTCAATTCAGGATTCAGGCGGTGTTGCCTCGTCTTTCATGGTTGACACCGCCGCTCCTCTCCTTAATGATCTCCGGAGTTGCACGATAACACCGAGCATACCTGGAGAAATCAAATGTCCCGTCACAAACCGGCCACATTGTGGCTTGTCGCTCTATTATTTTTCTTTTCTTTGCTCGCCCCAGATAAGTTTGTATTTGCCCAAGAACTGTCCCCCAAGCAAATTGCCCAGCGGGTTTACGACAGGGATGTCGGGCAGGATTCGCAAAGCCGAATGACGATGGAACTGATCAGTGCCCGGGGGCAACACAGAATCCGGGAATTGACCGTTCTTGTTCGGGATGATGGACCAATTCGCAAAACCTTCATGCGCTTCACCGCGCCGGCGGACATCAATGGCACCGGTTTTTTGTCCATAGAGGACGGCCAGGGAGGAACAGAACAATTTCTCTACCTCCCTGCCTTGAACCGAACCCGACGGATCGCCACAGCACAAAAAAATCGCAGTTTTGTGAATACAGATTTCACATTTGAAGACATGGAACGCCGCCCGGTGGATGACGCGGAACACGCAATTACCGGCACAGAGTCCCTAGGTGGCGTGGATGCCTGGATACTTGAAAGCCATCCCAAACCCACAAGCAATTCCCAGTACGGAAAGGTCCGTATTTGGGTTGCCCAGGATATTTTTGTTCCCTTAAAAATCGATTTTTTCGATAAACAGGAGCAACACATTAAACAGTATCGTGTTCTTCAGCTGGAGCGTATCCAGGAAATCTGGACGGAAACCAAGGTGGTAATGGAGGACCTTGGCACCGGCCACAGGACTATTTTGGAAATCCATTCAATACACTACAACTCGGGGTTACCGGAATCTCTTTTTACACGCCAAAACCTTGAGGCGTGGTGAAACCTGGAAAACTTTGACAAAAGAGTGCCATCTGCATAGAATAATTACATTTATTTTTTACAATCTGAAAAAATCAAATCATCACAGGAATTTCAGGAATCCATCCAACGTTTTGAAGATAAGTCGACGTCACACCGGGATAATCTTTCAATAGTTGAGTGTTGAAAAATTCCTTGCCCACAGTCCGTTCAAAAGTCCCCCGTGCACGAAGCAATCCGGCACTTACCAGAGAGTCTCGCACCGAATACGCGAAGGTGTTTTTGATAAAAGGAAGTTCCGGAGTAGCGACGCAGCAATTGGGAGTTTTGCTATGGCCTGGATGACACCAGAATATTTCTGACAGCGCCATTGGGCGCTGAGCATGTAAAGTTGGCACCAGATTGCGCCGATAGAGTAAACAACCATAGCCCACATGGCAGCAACCTGAAACCTCGGACAGAGCCAACGCTTGTTGCCATTTTCTCCGGGATTACTCCTAAGATAACGGATTTTTTGTCTTTACCACACTTACTGACCCAGCTTCCGGAATCCATGAACAACGTTACCAAACGGCTCCACAAACAGGTCGCTCTTCTCTGCCTATGTTGCGCACTCTGTTTTTTCCCTTCACTTGCAGGAGCCGCAAGCCCGTCAGAACCTCCCAATGTTGCGCTTACTATCGGTAACGGCAATGATATTGTCATTCTATCCATCTCCAGTGAACCGGAGCAGGTCCATTCCTTCACGCTATCCTCCCCTGACCGGTACGTCCTGGACCTCTACCCGGCTACCTTGCAAAAAAAAGGTCTCCTGAGTCTGGACTCGCCACACCCCGGTATCCGAGGCATCCGCGCGGCTCGGCATACTTCGCAAACCGTACGTGTTGTCCTGGATCTTCATCAGCCTGAGGACTTCCTGACGCTTGCGAAGCCGCAAACATGCGAGAAGAGTACTTATGATATTGTCATCATGTATTCTCCGCAAAAAACTGATGAGCCATCACCTTCAAAACAGGCCCTGAACTCGACTTCCCTGCAACCGACTGCAGTATCCCGTGGTCCTGCAACAGCCACCTCCGAGCCACAACCGGCCTCCTCTCAGTCCGAGCCCTCTATACTGCTTTTCTCCGCAGACCCCACTACACACATCGCCGCCTCCGAAACAAAGCCATCGTTGCTTCCGGATTCCTTGGAACTCGGCGGTTTTGTTGAGTTGAAAGCAGCCTTGAACACCCGGCGGGCAAACTCTTCCCAAATCCCACAAACCTTTCGCAACCGGATCAGGCTGGAAGGCAAATGGTCACCTGGGGCCACACCGGAAGACATGTTTCAGCAGGTAGGTGATCACGACGTTTTCCTCCTGGCCTCAGTGCAATCCGACTACCTCCGGTTCAAATCAAACCAGACAACCAGCGATTCGGATCTGGAGCTTTTTGAGGCCTATATGCATTGGTCCAGGAATCCCTGGGAAGTTCGACTTGGTCGCCAACGCATCCGCTGGGGCAAAACAGATGAAGTCAGCCCAGTTGACAACCTCAACCCAGAGGACCTTCGAGAATTTCTTTTACCAGACCGTGAGGATCGCAAAATTCCCAATTGGATGGCCAGGGTACGCTATTTTTCTGAAAAAATGACTCTTGAAGGTGTCTTCATACCTTTTTTTGAGCCTTCACGATTTGCCTACTTCGGGACGGACTGGTCCCTACTCCAAGGAATCGAGGATCTGGTCACGGCTCCAACACCCGCAGTCTCTCCTCACCCCTTGTATCAGCAGCCTGCAGTTCTGGAGCAAACACCACATCGGCGCTTCACAAATGGAGACTGGGGGCTGAGAGTTTCCAAGACACGAGGAAACATGGATATGGCCGCAAGCTATCTCTATGCCTGGCAAAAGCTTCCACATATCCAGGGATTCACCCCGGATGCCATGGAGATATTTGAAAGAAATGGTGTCCTTAGCCAGTCCTCGTCTTTTCAGGCATGGAACCATCCAGCCGCACTCGCAGCCACCTTTCGCCGGATAAACATTGTTGGTCTGGAGCTCGAGACAACGCTGGCTCAATTTGGTCTGCGTGGCGAAGCAGCCTATTTTGACCGGAAGACCCTGCATACCATCAATCTGGACTCCACCGAAAAACCAGTTCTGCAATATGTTCTTGGGGTGGATTACCTCAGTGCGAATGAGTGGTACCTCAATATCCAATTCGGTCATCAGGTCATATTTCAACATGACCAGGACCTGCTTTTTTGGGAAAAAAATGATTTTTCCGTGAACGGGGAAATCAGTCGGGCTTTTTGGCGGGGCAACTTTGAGACGGTCTTCCGGTACCACTATAACCTGGTGGACGATGCATACCTGCTTCGCCCTTTCATTGTGGTCCGTCCGGATGGCAACTGGGAATTTACTCTTGGAGCAGATCTGGTTGAAGGGCCAAAATCATCAATTCTGGGTAGATTTCGGGATAATGACCGTTTTTATGTCAATATCAAGTACATATTCTGACGATATTTAGGATATGAACAATTATACATCTAACCAGCCAGATGTTGGCTTGACATAATCATGCCTTTGAATATCGAAGTGCATCGCGCAGTCATAAGTCTGATTGAAATGGAGGAAATATGCCCTTAGCCCAAAAGCGCTGGTTGCGATTCCCGGATGCGGAACCAATGAGCACGCCGGACTACCCTTCTTTTTGTGATATTGACTATTCCTTTAAAATCGCATCCTCCCGCAAGGAACTTTCCCAGGCCTTTCATCTCCTTTATCAGGAATACCGCAAGGCAGGTTACGTCACGACGAAGACAAGCAAAACTCTTTTCACCAAATACCATCTTCTTCCGGAGTCGACTGTTTTTATCGCAAAGAAAGAAAACAGAATTTTTTCTACAGCGACTATCGTCTATGACTCCCCGGAAACCGGACTTCCAATGGATTGCCTGTATGCTGAAGAGCTTGCGAAACTTCGCGCTAACCAACGAAAAATTCTGGAAATCACCTCCCTTGCCTCAGAAAAATCGCTGACAGGATTCCATATCGCCATGAATTTTACTCGATTGGTTTTTCTTTACAGCATATTTCAGGATGTCAACGATATCTGCATCATGGTCAACCCCCGCCACGTTGCCTATTATGCACGCTACTTTCCGTTCACTGTTTTTGGGGAAGAAAAGTATTACTCCAAGGTGGATGCGTTAGCCGTAGGGCTTCGAGTTGACGTTGACAGAGTACGCGATTTTTTTGAGCGATCCAGTTTGATATATACGATCGGACACCAATTCTTCACCTACTATCTTTCCGTTAAGATCGCTATAAACTACAATATCGTAGAGAGCATCTACAGCCCGGACACCCCAACAAAGCCACCGAAGCTTTTTGATGCCCCAACGATCACCAGAATGCTTTCCAAAGAAAATCCCTGCTTTCTTGAAGACCTGTCGCCCCAGTTCAGAAAGCACCTTGCAACGTGCTATCCGGGCCTTGTTCTCTGAGGCACATTGTATGAGGTTACTGCAAAAAGTCCCTTTTCCTGCGAAAACGTGTGGTGTGATTTTGCTCAACACCTTGGAAAGACTGGATTCCGGCTTTCGCCGGAATGACGAATTTCAAGGTTTTGCGACTTTCTGCAGTAACATCATTGTATACTGGGTGTTGAAAAATTTCTGTCCACAGTCCGTTCAAAAATCCAGGTTCACGGAGCAATCCGGCACTTACTGAAAAGCCTCGTACCGGAATGCGAGAAAACGCCTTTGACAAAAGTACGTGCTGGAAGAGCGACGCAGCAACTGGAAGATTTACAACGGACTGTTATGCTAAATCAAAATACTGATTCACATTTTCCGGCAGAAGATTCCGTTCGAGTCCCGCTGCATAAAATTTGAACAAGTCAGGCTTTTTTTCCATGAGATATGGTTCGACATCTCGCAGTATGCCCAGATATGGAATCCGTTCACCATGATATTGCACGGGTTCTCCAACCTGATGAAACAGCCATCCGAAACGTTTCAGGGCGTACCACAGGGCTTTTTCAACAATCATGTACCAATGGCTGATTTCCCGACGTTTGGTCTCCTGATAGACCAGCCTGTACAAACCGAGGACAATGACGGGCCGTTTACGCTTGCTGGATGCTTCGGTTAGTGCTTCTTCGGATTCCAGCACCCCCCCTTCTTTCTTTAGCAAATAGGACTCAACCCCGTAGAACCCGTCTTCAAGTCGACGACGGTAGTCCTTGTCCACAGCCAGTCGCGATATTTCTGAGATTTTTTCACTTTGTGGTTTTTCACCAATAAATCCAAATGTTGCAGCATGCTCCATCGGAAACCCTCTGGGAGAACTCATAATCATCCGAATGGTCCCGATGACCTGACCCTGCTCATTCAATGCCGCAAAGTGAATGGAGCAAGGATCAAATTCATCCATTTCCAGGCCTTCAGGGTGATCCTCGGGCTTCTCAAATCCAAACTCTTCCACATAAACACGGTAACGCAAACGATAAATTGCCTCTTTCATTTCTTGCGTGTCCGCTCGCACAAAACGGAACTGCCCAATGGAAAACATGTGACTCCCCCTCGTTAAAGGTTTTTCCTGGAAAAGAACGGGAAAAACAACTTGTTTCAAGATTGCATTTGCAACGACCTTACAATTTTCTGAATACAGGGCAAAGATGTACTTGAATGTACTCATGCTGGAAAAAGTGGACGAGAAGGCCTGTCTAACAGCGTTTGCATACAGAAATGGAATAGAAAGGGGGTTGGCAGACATACCGGACAGCGCTGGCCAGAATCCATCCCTGGAGCTTCCTGGAGCTTCCTGGGTATTTTTCTACTTCCCAGCTCAGATGAATGCAAGAAAAAGCGATATTTTCACATATTGACCATCCATCTGGTCGAGAATCATGGCAGCACATACTCCATCGTATGAGGTCACTGCATAAAGTCCCTTTTCCTGCGAAAACGTGTGATGTGATTTTGCTCAACACCCTGGAAAGACTGGATTCCGGCTTTCGCCGGAATGACGAATTTCAAGGTTTTGCGACTTTCTGCAGTAACATCATCGTATGATCTCAATGCATAAATCATCGCTTGACCGCTTCCGCCATTCAGGCCAAAATTAAATCTTGATCCTGAGAGAATAAAATGTATCCCCTCATGCATTCGGAACTGGAAGGAAAATCATGAACCAGCCACTCATCGCCGAGATCCTCGAGAAGTACAATCTGAATTCCGAAGATCAATATCATCGTACTGCATTTTCCAGGAACGTCGGACTGCTGAGCCCTGGAGAGCTTGAGCGGTTGGCCAAGTCCACCGTGGCGATTGCCGGCATGGGCGGCGTGGGTGGAGTGCATCTGATCACCCTGGTTCGCAGCGGTGTTGGCCGGTTCCATTTGGCAGACTATGATTTATTTGAGCCGGTGAACATCAACCGCCAATACGGGGCCCGAGTTCCAGATTTCGGCCGTCCCAAGCTGGACGTGATGAGTGAGCAGGCCACGGCCATCAATCCCTTTGTGCACATTACGCCATTTGCACAAGGCGTTACCTCGGAAAACATGGATGCCTTTCTGGAGGGGGTAGACGTTGTTCTGGACGGCTTGGACTTTTTTCAGTTTACAGTCCGCCGGGAACTGTTCAACCGCGCCCGCGCCTTGGGCATTCCTGTGATCACGGCCGGCCCCCTGGGTTTCAGCTCCGCCTTGCTCGTCTTCACCGCACAGGGGATGGGCTTTGATCAATACTTTGATGTCCACGACGCCCTGCCCGAGGAGGAGAAGTACCTGCGCTTCGCCCTTGGTCTCGCGCCGCGGGCCACTCACCTGGCCTATATGGACACCTCTCGCGTGGATCTCAAATCAAAGAAAGGTCCGTCCCTGTACATTGCCTGCCAGATCTGCTCCGCCCTTGCGGCCGCGGAAGCTGTGCGGATCATCCTCGGCCGCCCTGGGCAAAAACCCGCACCGCACTTCTTTCAGGTTGACCCCTACACCCTGCAATGCCGCCGAGGCCAGCTCCGTGGCGGAAACCGCAACCCCGCCCAGCGTTTAAAGATCAAGGTGGCCAGAACCATGCTCATCGCGGCCACATCCGGCCCCACCGGACACCCGCCCACGGCCCCGGCATCGCCGGAAGGTCCGGGCCCGTTGCCGGAAGATGTGCTCGCGTACATTATCCGGGCCGGCATCCAGGCTCCCTCTGGAGACAATGCCCAGCCTTGGCGCTTCAGTGTCAGGGATGACACCATATCCCTGTTCCTCAACCCTGCCGCGGATACCTCGTTTTTCAACGTCAACCAATACGCCTCCATCATTGCCTGTGGCGCAGCCCTGGAAAACATGCGCCTGGCCGCTACCCGGTTTGGTCTGACCGCCAAGACCATGCTTGTCCCGGACCCTGTCCAACCAACCCTCATGGGGCGATTGCCCCTGGAACAGGTTCAATGCCCGCCCGATCCCTTGGAAGAGCATGTCTGGTGGCGATGCACCAATCGCAAACCTCTCCAGAAACACCCCCTGCCGCAATGGATGATCAGCCGTTTGCAGAGGGAGACATCCCTATTCTCCGGCACTCACCTGCATCTGCTTACGGAGCGAAAGCAACTCCGAAAGCTGGCCAAAATTGTATTCCGGGCCGACCGAATCCGCTCCGAACACCGCGACCTGCACGAGCACTTCATGAGCATGGTCCGCTTCACTCCGGAAGAGGCGGAGACCGACCGTACCGGATTGCCCCTGAAAAATCTGGAAGCAGGCCTGCAGGGCGAGCTGTTTCTGAAAATGACCCGGCCCTGGTCCGTAATGAAGGTGTTCAACGCCCTGGGCATGAGCCGCATGGTGGCTTCCTACGCGGCCCAGGGCATCCTGAACAGCGGAGCCGCCGGATTGATTTCGGTTGATGGGCGGGAAACCGCTGATTTCCTGCGTGGCGGCCAGGCCCTGCAACGCATCTGGCTGGTGCTGGACTACCTGGGTCTGCGCATGCAGCCCATGACCGCCATCACCCTGTTCCGCCTTCGGGTCCGCGATGCCCAGGGTCAGGGATTCTCCCCCGGCCATGCCGCGCTCCTGGAGAAGCTCTGGGGCGATTACCAGGCCCTGTTCCCGGCACTGAACCTCGACAGCCACAGCGAGATCATGCTCTTCCGCATGGGCTATGGGCCGGCGATCCGGCACCGGACCTGGCGGCAGGACGAGGAACACCTCAGGGCCTGACAGTTGCGATGGCGGCGGTAAGAGTCTCCCCTGAACGACAACGTTCACAGCTCTGTCACGCCTGATCTGGAGCAATAAAAAATAGTCCCCATGCCCACCAGAGCCCAACGACTTTCGAAACTGCTCGTCAGCCACCCCGTGGCCAGCCTGGTCCTGGCCCTCCTGCTGGCGCTGCCGCTGATGGCCCATGCCCCGTTGATCCGTACCGTGGACAATGTGGACTATTTTGCCCTGGATGATGATCCGGACGCCGACTACTATGAGGAAATCAGACGTATTTTCGGCAATGACGAGTTTTTCGTCATTGCCTTCGAGAGCCAGGATATTTTTACTGCCCCGAACCTTTCCGTCCTGGCGGCCATAACCAGCGAACTGGAACGGCTCCCAGGTGTTCGGGACGTTCAGAGCCTGGCCAATGTGGACTACATTGACGGGTCGGACGGCTATTTCGAGGTCCGTCCGTTTCTGGAATCCATCCCCAGCACCCCCCAGGAGCTCCAGCAGTTGCGGCGGCAGGCCATGGCCAAGCCGATATACCGCGCCAACCTGATTTCCGATGACGCTCAAACCGCGGCCATTGTCGTTTTTCCCCTGGACCAGCCCGATGACAGCGGATTCAGAAAAAATCTGCTACTGCAGACCCGGCAAATTCTGGAACAGCACCGCGGTGACGTGGAACGCTTCGCCCTCGCCGGCTGGACCATCACCAATTACGATCTCAGCAGATACATGAAGGCGGACATGTTCAGCTTCATCCCCCTCTCCTACCTGCTGATTATCACCATTCCCTGGATCTTTTTCCGAAATACCCGCCTCACGCTGATCGGATTGGCCGGAATTACCGCCTGCGTCGGTTCCACCATGGGGTTGATGGCCTTTTCTGGAATCACCTTGAACAACGTTACCATTATCGTGCCCCCCCTGGTCATGGCCCTGGCCCTGGCGGACAGCGTGCACATTTTTTCGCTTCTGACCAGGTCAACGCTTGAACGTGCCCAAACCGGCCCGCGAGCCCTGGCCGATGTTTTGGCCAGAGTCATCGTTCCCAGTTTCCTGACCTCCGTGACCACAGCGGTCGGCTTTCTTTCGTTGTCCGTGAGTACCATTGAACCCATTCGCGAATTTGCATTCATGGCCTCGGCGGGGATGGTCTTCAAATTCTTGCTGACATTTTTCCTTTTGCCGCCACTGATTCTCCTGTGTGACCCGGCAAAAATTTACACCCGGCAAACGCAGACACTCCGGATCACCTCTCTGCTCAACTGGCTTTGGCGGCTCATTTCCAGACACTCCAAGGTGATCATCTGTCTCTTTTTCCTGGTGATCGGGGGCAGCATTTGGTCGGCAACCCGAATTCCCGTGGAAACCAACCTCCTGGAATTCTTCAAAAGCGGCAGCCCGATTCGGCAGGACCTGGCTTTCGTGGAGTCCCGGCTCGGAGGAGTTGGCAGCCTGGACATCTCCCTGCGGGCTGATGAGCCGGATGCGTTTCTGGAGCCCAAAAATCTGCGCATCATCGAAGCCATCCAGCAGTTCATCGACGCCAGGCCGGCCGTAGACAGGACCATGTCTTTCAACGATTTCCTGAAGGACATGAACCAGTCTTTCCATGACGGGCTCCCCGGCTTCCACACCCTGCCCCAAAGCCGTGAACTGACTGCCCAGTATCTCCTGCTCTATGATTCCGACGATATCGCCGACTTCATTACCCCGAGCCATGATCATGCCCGCATCACGGTGCGCATCTCCGAGCACAGCTCCGCGGGGCAGGCCGCACTGGTAGAGGAAATCCGCTCCTTCATCAGCAATCTCGATGACCACCCACTGCACATCCGGGTCACCGGGCAGGCCATGCACAACGTGAACACCATCGAGGCCCTTGTCCGGGGGCAAGTCACCAGTATCGCCCTGGCCACGGGAGTCATCGGCCTGATCATGATCCTCGGCCTGCGCTCCCTGTCCATGGGGCTGATCAGTTTTCTGCCGAATTTGTTTCCAATCGTGTTGAATTTCGGGATTATGGGTCTATTCGCCATCCCCCTGAACACAGCTACCGCGCTGATCGCCGTGGTCGCCCTGGGAATCGCCGTGGACGACACCATTCACTTCCTGACCACGTATGCCGCGAAACGCAACGCCGGGCAGGATGTCGCAACCTCCCTGGAGCGGACCCTTCAGGACAAGGGTCCGGCCTTGATCATCACATCCCTGGTGCTTTGCGCCGGTTTCAGCATCATGCTTTTCAGCAACTTCATCCCCACCACCCAATTCGGGATTCTCACCGCGGTGATCATGCTCACCGCCTTGGTCGGGGACCTTCTTCTGTTACCGGCCGTCTTGCTGGGAATCAGCAAAACCCGGTTGCTGGGGCCTCGCCTCCAAAAGATCCACTCCTGATTCGGTGGATTTCGCGGGTTGAGCTGACGAACTTTGAAACAAAATCCGGAGAGATGGTTCAGTTGCGTCTCGGTCCACGTGCACGTTCACGTGGACGTGGACGTGGACGCTCACGTGGACTTACACGTGGACGAAGATAGTCAATGGCAGCTACACGAACCCTACCAATCACGCCACCGTGACGGGACAAAGAAGGTACGTTCAATCGCTGATTAGTCCATTTTTCCAAGCGGCAATCCGCCGTTATGACCTGTACGGATCAGCCAAGGCTTATCAGCGGACTGACGTACATGTTCTTGAAGGGCCTGATGTGGCATGGCGTCGGCACGGTGATCCGCTCCTTCCGGCGATTTGCCGCCGGTCGTTCAAGACCCTGGTGGGTAATGAAAAATCTGTTGATCACCGCCCCTTCGATGTTTGCCTGCTTCGCCATCTCTCGCCACTCCTGTTTTGACAGGGCCGCCTTGATGGAGTCCCGGTATTCCTTTTTCATCAGCCGGGTGTAGGTCAGCCCAAGCAGATGCACATGCAACGGAATCTCCAAAGAGGAAACCCGAACCAGATCCCGAATCAGGATCGCACCGCCCGGCTTGGCCACGCGATGCATTTCCCTGACCAGGTTGATGGGCTCCGGAACATGGTGGAGCATGTTGTGACAATAGACCGCATCAAAGCCGGCATCGCCAAAAGGTAGCCGCTTCCCGTCTCCGGTTTGAAAATCGATCCGCCCGGCCACACCCTCTTGCTGGGCGTTATCCCGCGCCACTGCCAACATATTTTCCGAAATATCCACAGCCGTGAGCGTAATCTGTTCCTCCGCCAATTTCGCCACACCAATGGAAATACGCCCCGTTCCGCACCCCACCTCCAAAAATGATCCGCTTGCAGGACTCAGCCCAAGCACGGACTCCACGAAACCGTTATGCAGAATCGTCAGATACTTGAGGGTCAACAGATCATAGGCTCTGATTTCCTCAAGCGTTTCCATGGATTCCGTTTCCAGGACGCGGTCATTTCGAAAAACCATCCGTCACCCCCTCTCTATGGTTGCGTCATTATCCGATGATGAACCGGCAACATTGCCAGACACCAATATTGGTTCCAAGGCTTCCCTGTGACCGCTCCGCTTCCGGAACGGGCACTTCCATCCCCGATCCATGTGGACGTTGATAACGGGTAAATTTATTTCTGTCGCAACTCAAGAAAATTTGTCCATGCACGAATTTCAAACCAAGAGAATCTGCTCACGGCCCATAATGGGGTGTTGAAAAAGTCCTTATCCACAGAGGGTCGTTCAAAAAATAAATGCAAGGAACAATCCGGTACTTATCGGGGGTTCTCCTACCGAAATACCCGAATGTGTTTTTGGCAAAAGCAAGTGCCGGAGTAGCGACGCAGCAATTGGAAGATTTTCAACTGATAAGGGCACTTCCCTACAAACCAAGTCTTTCTCCAAAAAAAAAGGGAGGGCCATGAGGCCCTCCCTTTTTTGTCATGCAGTCTGAAAAGACCTGTTTACTTGTTCATCATCTTCCGGCGACCCAGCAATCCGAGACCGACCAGACCGGCACCCAGGAGCAGGATGGTGGAAGGCTCAGGTACGACATTGTGACGCATGGTCCCGCTGTTTTCAATGCCAATGATGAATTGATTGTTGTCAGCATCAGGAACAATGCTGGTCACCCGAGCATTGACGTCGGCAAAACCCGTAATCGCCAAACCATCGGCAAGAAGGTCTTCAGCTTTCGTGCCATTAAAGGTCCAGAAATCGTCCATGACAGACAGCATGTTAATATTGAAGCTGAAGGGTGAGTTTCCACCGGCTCCAGCAAGCAACTGCGGACCCGTTCCCTGGCCAGCGGTCAATTCGAAGGTAGCGATGGTCCCCAAAGGTGCAGAGAACAAATCGACGCCGTAAAGGAGTTCAATGGTCCCTACACCGGGAGTGAATACCAAATCGTAGGTAAGCTGTCCAAAAAAATCCGGATCAGCAATGAAGTTGTCAATCGTAGCATCAGTTCCGGTCGGATTGTTAAAATTGGCAATCTGTCCCTGCAGATCATTAAAGCGGTAATAAATTACTCTTGAGTCACCACCTGGAGTCGAGAACACTGAGCCCGCACCATCAACAGTAACCAAACCCAAAACACCAAATTCAGTAAACACGTCACCATCATTCAAGATCCCGTCTGCACCGAGATCCTGTTCAACAGTTGCATCGGGTGCAAAGTTTCCTGCATTTGTAAAACCATACAATTGATCAAAATTAATTACCGAAGTCGTGCCAGTTCCCGCAATGGCCGCCTGTATTCCTATCGTGGATAAATCCCAGCTAAAAGATGAAAACGCCTGGGCATTCACAGCCAAGAACAGGCTCAAAAACAATGCCGCAACCATACTTGATAATTTCCTGAGTTTCATAACCCTCTCCTCATGTTGTAATGTGTTGATATCTCCAAAGGAGTCTTTCTCCATCAACCGAACACCTTCTCCCTAGCAACCACCATGCCAAATAATAACATTTTGAAATATATGCAAAAAACAAAACACAACAAACTGGGTCTGTAAAATTCTACGACAACGCCTTGAGAGAGGCTTTCTGTCTTTTCTCTGCACCACAGCAACTCCAGTCTCCTTAAAGCAAAAAATAAAGTTCTGTAAAAACAAACAAATATAAGCAACCTCAACGTTTTGTTTATTTATGTTTCATGAAAATCCTTCACCTTGCCTTCGCAAGTCTCGTCTTCAACCGTCACCCGGCAAGCACCCTTGGAAAAGGCCATACAACCCGAATACACAATAAGAATCTGAAATAGCTGAATATAACAGAGACCAATATCGCTGTAAGAAAAACCGACATGCACCTGTAAAGTTTTACGACACTCACCGTTTGGCGACCCAGATTTCTCCGCCCCCCCCCGCTTCTGTAAAGACCCACAGCCCATGCACCGCAAGGCTCCCCCAAGAAATACAGCTCCGAAATCCATGCCAACGTATAATACACTCCTGTTCCATCTCTTTTTGTTCGAGCATAATCGACGAGGACAGGTTTTTAAGGTTCTTCGACGTTGACAGTGGAATTGACCTCAAAACCATGTTGTAACCGGAGGCACATTTCGCCCCCTTGATGATGGCACGAGCGCCAAGCCCATCAAGAAGAATAAAGGGGCATGTTTATTTTCTTGACTTGGGTCACTTCTTTCTCTGGCATCTAAAGCTTATTTTGGAAAAAAAAAGCACCATCCATTACGCTCTCATTGCTTAGACTTTTATTCAAAGGCCTGCTAAAATTAAGAATACTTGATTTGCAAACTTTACTTGATCAGGTTGCCTGGATCCAAAAAAAGAACCATAGAGCTCGGCTATCGCATAGGCGAAAAAAGCTAGCCGTTTTTCAAATTGAATAAGTTGCGTTGTAGGGTTAATTTTTCTTTATTAAACCGCCCGTTCGCCGCAAACAGGCTCGCTCGACAAGGGGGACAAGACAGGGGACGGGGTTTCTTTTCGGCCGCGGACCATTGCGGCCTCAAAACTGCCGCCAGTTGTCGCTGGATAATTTGCCCGCAGAAAAAACTTCAACTACACAACCACACCATGCCCCAAGAATCCCACGACCATAACTTCAAAAACGTCTTCCTGGACTTCCCGCGTGAGTCCCTGGAACTGTTCTACCCGCAGGCTCTGGAACTGTACGGTGAGCTGCTGGAAATTTCCTTTGTCCGCCAGGAGCCACGCAAACATCGCCTGTCTGATCCCGCCTTGGCCCTGGACATGCCGGTCCTGTTCCGTTTTGAACGCGGAGCCGTGTTGCTCTGGCTGGTGGAGTTCCAGGAGGACAAGGACAAATTCTCCATCTACAGGCTGCTGCGCTACGCCACGGACCTGATGGAAGCCCATCCGGACGCCGTGGTGGTGCCCACGGTCCTGTTCACGGATCGCAGGGCCTGGCGCAAGGATGTGCCTCGCTTGCTGGAAAGCCGTCTTGGCGCAACGACCTTCCTCCACTTCGAATACGTGCACCTGAAACTGTTTGCCCTCCATGCCAAAGATTATTACAATGTAAACAACCCCGTAGCCAAAATCCTCATGCCCAAGATGCAGTACCCGCCCTCTGAACGGCTGGAAGTTTTGCGCCACGCCTATCTGGGCCTCTATCAGTTGGCATCACGGATGCTGTTTGAAAAATATACTGATTTTATCGATATTTACGCCCAGATTCAGCCTGAAGAACAACAGACCATCTGCGCCGATATCATGGAACACGAGGAGACCGCCATGCTCACACAGTACATCAAAAATCTCGGCCGCGACGAAGGCCGCGTCGAAGGCCGTGTCGAAGGCCGTGTCGAAGGCCGTGTCGAAGGCCGCCAAGCTATTATCCAACGCCAACTCACCAAGCGCTTCGGCCAAGATATTCTGGATCTTCATTTCCAGGAGCGCTTGCGCAAGGCCACGCCCGAACAACTGGACCTCTGGGCCGAGAAACTGCTGGATGCCAAGAGCGTTGATGAAGTTTTCAAGGATAATTGATTTCGGACGAATCCGAAGATTGCTGATACGCAAGGAGCAGAAGGGGGCAGGGAGGCCAAGGAAGGCCGGCAGAGAGAATCAGCGCTGCGTGGTCTCTGTTGTCTGTGGTCGATCAGGGTGAAGGGCATCGGCCCAGAGGAGATCGAGGAATACCTTCCAGGGCAGGATTTCAATGTCGTCTTCGGTGATCCGAGATGCGTGGGCCTGGCTGACCAAAATACATCGGCTGGGCGGATGCTCTTCCTTCCAAGCCCGCAGCCCTTTCAAGTGGTCGGCGTTCGGCCGCTCGGAAGATTTTATTTCAATGGCAACCTCTCCATTGCCAAGAATGGCGTCCACTTCCAGGCCGGAGGAAGTTCTCCAGTAGGATATGGGATAAGATCGCGGCGAGTAGGCGCAGTGGGCCCGCAACTCCATCAGGATGAAGTGCTCAAAGGCGGTGCCGAATGCAGAAGAGCCCGGACGCAGTTCACCTCGACGACTCAGATCGTTTACCAGGCAAGTATCGAAAAAGTAGAATCGCGGCGCGGTGATGATCCGGCGTTTTTGGCGCTTTTGCCAGGCCGGCACCCAGAAACCGAGCAGCGTATCGGTCAGAATTTCAAAATGTCCCCGGACACCGGGCCCCGAAAGCCCAACTTCCCGCGCCATGACCGAAAACTGGACTGGTTGACCGTTGGAAAGCGCAGCCACCTCCAGGAATCGCTGGAATACCGGAAGACTGCGAACCAATGACTCCGCCAGAATTTCTTCCTTGAGATACGTGCCGACATACGCTGCAATCAACTCCCCGGGATCGTCATCCAGATAGTGTGCCGGAAGCATGCCGTGGTTCAGGGCACGCTCAAGGCTGAAATCCGGAATTTCCCGTGACGTCAAGGGCAAGAGTTCCCGGCTCACCGCCCGACCGCCCAGCAAATTTCCTCCCCCCTTGCGCAGCTTCCGGGCGCTTGAGCCGCTGAGAATGAAGCGCCAACCGTATCCGGCCATCAGGCGATGCACCTCATCCAGCAGTTCCGGCAACTTCTGGACCTCATCAATGATGATCGGCCATGGCTGCACCCCCTGCTCCCAGCCGAGGGCTTTCAACTCCTCGCCCAGGAGAACGGGGTTGGCGCTGAGGCGTCGGAACAAGGCCGCATCGAGCAGGTCGTAATACGGTGCATCGGGAAAGAGGTGTCGCAATAACGTGCTCTTACCCACCTGACGCGGCCCCCAGAGGAAGCAGGATCGTCGCGCCAATCGATCGGCCTGGAGAATACGAGGAAACATGCTTTGCCAATATGCCACCTTCGATTTACATGCAAATCGAAAACAGGACTTCAAATGGGATGCGTACCCCTGTGATATTCGCTATCAAGCTGTTGCCAGCGGTTAGCGCTAAAGGGATTTTATCGGAGGAGGATCATGCAGGTCATAATGCGATGCCTCGGGAAAGGGGTGGCGCAATAATCTGCTCTTCCCGACAGTGCACATGGCCCGGGCCGATCTCCCCCTTTACGATCTCATCCTCTCGGGATATATGATCTTAAAAAACTCTCAATCTTCAACTCAGAACTTAGCATTTAGCACTTAGCACTCAACACTTCCAACCCACCACCCATCATGCACACCAAAGCCTGGCCGCGCATTCTCCCCTTCGCCCTGTTCATGGCCGTTATCGGCCTGGAAGAGGGCCTGCGTTTTCTGGATTCCCGGGAGTGGATCTCCCTCTCGGAGATGACCTTCCATTTGCTCTATCCCCTCAAGCCCTTGGCGGCCCTGGTGGCCTTGCTGCTGTTGCGCAAGGCCTACACCGAATTGCACTGGGCGGATCTGCGCCGGCCGGGGCAAACCCTGTTGAGCATCGGCGTCGGTTTGGTGGTCTTTGTGCTCTGGATCAACATGGACTGGACTTTTGGAGCATTAACCGAGCCCCCCGGCTTCAATCCCCATGTGTTCACGGATGATGTCCTGCGCCTGGTCATGATCCTGATCCGGGTCTTCAGTGCCGTGGTGGTGGTCTCCATCATGGAAGAACTCTTCTGGCGCTCCTTCCTGCTCCGCTACATCATCAATCCCCGCTTCGCCGCCGTGGCCCTGGGCACCTTCACGCTGCCTTCCTTCCTGATCTGCGCGGTGCTTTTCGGTCTGGCCCACCATTTCATCCTGGCCGGGATCATGGCCGGCATGGCCTATGCCCTCCTGCTCTACAGAACCAAAAGCCTGGCCCAGTGCATCCTGGCCCATGCAGTGACCAACCTGGCTCTGGCCGTGTATGTGCTCCAGACCGGACAGTGGCATTTCTGGTAGAACGATTTGCTCCCATTCCCTTGGAACACGTCTTGTCCGGTTTTACCGGACAAGACCCATCTCAGCCCCCAGCACCTCCCATATTCCTTTTGCTCCGGCCTGCCGCGTCCTTTTTTCGTGGATCAGTGGACAGTATCCTTAATATGGACATTCCCAAAGAATCAAATAAATCTATTTATTTCATACAGATCGCACATACATGATGCACGGCATGATTCTTGAATTTTGCAGCTTGAGCAATATTCCCCGTCCGCGTGGACGGTTCTGATTATTCCTTTCCCATGGAGGATTTTGTTTTGATCAAATACCTGACAATTCCCGTACTGGCTTTTTTTCTGTTTACCGCTGCATGTGGCGGCGGCACGGCTGAAGAACTCTTTGCGGACGGCCTGCAATTAATGGAAAGCGGGAACCATTCCGGTGCGGTGGTTGTTTTCCGCAATGTCCTGGAAAAGGATCAGAATTTCGTGGATGCCCGCTACCAGTTGGCCATGGCCTACCTGGAACTCGGGCGCTATGAAACCGCGGAGCAGGAACTGCGCAAGGTTCAGCTTCAAAATCCCAACTATCCGGGCCTGAACTTGGCTTTCGCCCGGATCTACCTGCACACGGACCGTCTTCCCCAGGCCGACGCCGAGGCCACCCGGTATATGCAGACCCAACCACTTTCCGTGGAGGCCCTGATCATCCTGGGAGAAATCCAGGGACGGATGAGTGAATTCGCCGAAGCCAAAGACACCTTCCAGCAGGCCCTGGAACTGGACCCGAATGCCGCCGCAGCCCACCTGGGTCTGGGCAAGGTGCTGATGATTCAAGGCGATTCCGAGCAGGCCATGCGTCGGATGGACCAGGTGCTTGCTCTGGAGCCACAGAACCTGGAAGCCCTGTATGTCCAGGCGGAGTTGCTGCGCCGCCAGGGCGACACCGACAGTCTGTTGGAAGTCTATACCCGCATAACCCGGGCCAATCCCGATGATGCCGAAACGCTCTACCAGAAGGGTCTGCTGCAACTGGATGCCGGCGATACCGATGCCGTTCAGGCTGTCATCAACCGCCTGAACGAACGCTTCCCCCGCCGCGCCGAAGGCAGTCGCCTGCAGGGGCTTCTGTCCTTCCGTGAGGGTGACTATCAGGAAGCCATCGTCAGCCTGCAGCGGGCCAACGGCATCCAGCCGGCCTTTGACGCCCACTACTTCCTCGGCCTCAGCCTGCACCAGACCGGTGAACTGGAGAGCGCCTTGAGCCAGTTCCGGATCATCCTGGACCGCAACCCGGACTTTATCCCGGCCCGATTGATGACGGCCATGATCCTGATGCAGCAGCAACGCCTGGACCTGGCCTTGACCGAGGCCCAGCGGATCGTGAGTCAGGACCCCCAGAACGCCATGGCCTACAACATTCTCGGTAGCGTGCAGATGGCCATGGGCGATTTCGAAAGCGGCATGCACGCCTTGGAGCGCGCCACACAGCTCAACCCGCAGTTGGCGGACGCCTTTTTCAAGCAGGGCATTTTCCAGCTGGGCAGCGGCCAGGGCGAGGAAGCCACGGCCAGCCTGGATGCAGCCATCCGGGTGGCCCCGGACCAGACCAGCATTCGCATGCTCCAGTTCGCCAATCTCATGCAACAAGGTGAACTGGATCAGGCCAGAGCCACCCTCGAAGAGGCTCTGACCGGAGGCCCTGAGGATGCCCCGCTACTGAACAATATGGCCGCGGTGGCCTTTGCCCAGAACAACGTGGAACAGGCCCTGGAATACCTGACCACAGCCAAGGAACGCAGTCCCGAGTTCCCATCGGCCTATTTCAACCTGGCCTCCTTTTATCAGGCCCGCGGACAACTGGACTTGGCCTTGGCCGAGTACACCGCCCTGCTGGCCCACCATCCGGACAATCTGCGGGCCCTGCTTGCCGCAGCCGGATTGTCCACTGCTCTTGGCCACACCGACCAGGCCGAAGCCCATCTCACTAAAGCCAGAGCCACGAATCAGCCCCAGGCATTTCTGGCTTCCGCCGAGCACCTGCTTCGTCAGGGTCGGCCTGATGAAGCAAAGACCTTACTGGACCAAGGCATAGCCGCCACCGCGGACAACCAGCCCCTGAAAGAGGTCAAGGGCCGGATCCTGATGGGCCAGGGAGCGGTAGACCAGGCCGTGGCCCTGTTTGAGGAAATCAAGGCCGATCAGCCGGAAGCCGGTATCCGGCTGCTGACTGCGGCGCTTCTCCATAAAGGCGACGTCCCGGCCGCCATCAACCAGGCCCAGGAGCTGATCAACCTGTTTCCGGATGCGGACCGCGGCTACCTCCTGCTGGCGTCCATCCATGAAACCGCGGGTGACCTGAACCTGGCCGAGGAACAGATCCGAAAGGCCATCCAGGCCGCCCCGGGAAGTGCGGAGGCCCAATTCCGCCTTGGCAATCTACAGGCTCGCCAGGGCGCCATGGACGAAGCCATGGCCTCGTTTACCCAAGCCGTGGAGATCGATCCCAATTTCATTCCGGCCCTGTTCGCTCAGGGCAACATCCTGGAGGCCCGCAATGAAATCCCCCAGGCCATGGAGCTGTACCAGCGCATTCTGGAGATCAACCCCAATTACGTCCCAGCCCTGAACAACCTGGCCTATCAGGCCCTCAAGGGCCATGGCAGTCCGGAACAGGCCCTGGAGCTGGCCGGACGGGCTTTTCGCCAGGCCCAGAACAACCCGGCAATCATGGATACTCTTGGTCTGGCCCTGCTCAAGAACAACCGGGCCGAGGAAGGCCGTCGGGTCCTGGAGCGGGCCGTGGAGCTGCTGCCCGACCACCCCACTGTCCGCTTTCACCTGGCCATGGCCTACCAAATGACCGACGAGCCGGAAAAAGCCCTGGAACATGTCACCAGAGCCCTGGAGCATGAGAATTTCCCGGAACGGGACGACGCCCGCCGCCTGATGCAAGAACTGGAACAAACACTGTAACCTTCATCAGATCAATCTCTGTCCGGAGGAATCGTCCATGAATCGTTTTCACGCAACACTGACCGCCGGCGACTTGGCTCTTGCCCTGGGCGCTCTGTATGTTGCCCTGCTGCTCCGCTTTGGAGAAATCTTCCAGGCCGGATTCATCACCATGGAACAGATTGGGGCCTTTGTCCTGGTCATGCTTTTCTCCTCATTCTTCGTGGAAATGTACACCCAGCGTCAGGACATCACCTCCCGCAGCCTGGCCATGCGCATCCTGTTCGGGATAACCCTGTCCTTTTTCCTGCTGTCCGCCCTGTACTACCTGTTTCCCACCACCATGTACGGACGAGGCGTGCTCCTTCCGGCCTTGGCCATCTTCGGCGCCTTGCAGTTCTCCTGGCATACGCTCTTTCAGCGCCTGAACATCATGCCCGGATTGACCAAACGGGTATTGATCGTGGGCACCGGCCCCCTGGCCCAGCAGATGGGCAGCCTGGTCAGCGCCCACGGCCATCAATATCAACTGGCCGGCTACTACGACCTGGAGTGCGAACCCGTCGTCATTCCCCGCGGCGAAATCGTACCCAACGGCCATGGTCTCTTCGAGGCCGTGAAACAGATCAAGCCGCACAAGGTCGTGGTTTCCCTGACCCAGCGCCGCGGGACCTTTCCCCTCCAGGACATGCTCAGTTGCAAGGTCAGCGGAGTGGACGTGGTGGACGCCCCGTCATTCTATGAGCGGGTTACCGGCAAGCTTTTGCTGGAAAACATCACCCCGAGCTGGTTCATTTTTTCCAGCGGCTTTCGGATCAACAGTCTGATTCGTCTGGCCAAACGAATGCTGGACGTCACCGCGGCGGGTATTGGCCTGATCCTGACCGCCCCGATCTTTCCGGTCGTGGCCCTGCTGATCAAGCTGGACTCGCCGGGTCCGGTCTTCTTCCGCCAAACCCGCGTGGGCCAGGGCGATCGAGAATTCACCCTGTTCAAATTCCGCAGCATGCGCCAGGATGCCGAGGCGGCCTCCGGCGCGGTCTGGGCCCAGAAAGACGACCCCCGCGTCACCAAGTTGGGCCATTTCCTGCGCAAGAGTCGTATTGACGAAATCCCACAGCTGTTCAACGTGCTCCTGGGGGACATGAGTCTGGTCGGCCCCCGGCCGGAGCGGCCGGAATTCGTGGCCAAGCTCAAAGAGGTCATCCCCTACTACTCCGAACGCCACTACGTGAATCCCGGAGTCACCGGCTGGGCCCAGGTCCGCTATCCCTACGGCTCCTCGGTGGAGGACGCCATCGAAAAGTTGCGCTACGATCTTTACTACGTGAAAAACATGTCTATCCTCTTTGACCTGCGAATCATGCTCCGGACAGTCAGTGTGATTCTGTTTCGTGAGGGCAGTCGGTAGTGCTGAGTGCTGAGTGCTGAGTGCTGAGAAAAAGCAGTCACTATAGGTAACGTATTGTCATGCTGTTATCGCCTATTCCTCTTTCTACTGTTGACTTTCGATTTTCACCTTTCAACTTTCAACTCTGACCTTCCCTTTTCAGATACCTGACCCAAAGGAGATAGTATGTTACGATATCTTTTGATGGTTTTCATTGCTGTGTTTTTGTTCCTGCCCGGCCTGGGGAATGCGCAGGATTATGTAATTGGGGAGGGGGATGGGTTGTTCATTTCGGTGTGGGATGAACCGAAACTGAGTGTATCGGCCACGGTCCGCCCAGACGGGAAGATCACCATTCCCGGTCTCGGAGATGTGACGGCCAGCGGCCTGACCCCGGGACAGCTCCAGGCCGAATTGACGGAACAGTTGAAAGACCTGGTCCGCAATCCCATTGTCACGGTCTCCGTGCAGACGATCACCAACAGCAGGGTCTTCTTTTTTGGCGGCGGCCTGGAGGTCGGGGTTCAGGATCTGTTGCGCCAGACCTCGCTGCTCCAGATGCTGAGCACGGTGGGCAGTCTCCAGAATACCGATCTGCGGGCGGCTTATGTCCTCCGGGATGGGGAAAAGATCAAGGAAGACTTTCATGCCCTGATCGTTGAGGGTGACATTCGAGAGGACATCCTGTTGCGCAACAACGATGTCATCTATATTCCGCCGCTGCGCGAGCCCAATGTCTATGTTCTTGGTGCGGTGGAAAACCCCAGGAACATCACTTTCAGGGAAGGGCTGACCGTGCTCGAAGCCGTACTGGAAGCCGGTGGGTTCACGCCGTTTGCCCGTGAAAACCGGACCGTAGTCATCCGCAAGCAGGATGACGAGGAGATCACCATTCCGGTTCGTGGCAAGGATTTGCTGCAGGGAGACGCCAGCCAGAATATCACCCTGCAGCCAGGAGACTACGTGATTATCCGGGAAGGGTTATTTTAGGCTCTAAAAAATAGCACATCTTTCTTTTGATCAGCATCACTTTTTCCACGGTTTTTTGGAGTATTCATGACCACCCAATCCGATTTGGATATCAAAAAATATTTGCACCTCGCTTTCAACCGCCGTTTTTTGATTATTTTCGTAGCAATTGCCGTCACTTTTGCGGCCATCCTGTTCAGTATGGTCAAGACCAACAAGTACCAGGCCAGCAGCACGGTGTTCATCGAGGAAAATCTGATGGCCAGCCTGATGCGTGGCGTGGCCGTGACTCCATCCATGGACGCCAAGATTCGTGTCCTGAGTACGGCCATGCAAAGCCGGACCATGCTTCATAATGTTCTTCGCGAGTTGAATCTGGACCTTACGGCTCGCAATGACGCGGAACTGGAGAAGCTGATTGAGGATGTCCGCCGCGCCCTCAACATCCGTATTCGTGGGCGGGATCTGTTCATCATCTCCTTTGTTCATGAGAACCCGCAACAGGCCCGGGATTTCGTGAACACCCTGGTCCGTCGCTACGTTGAGGAAAATATCGCCACTGGCCGCGACGACACATACGCAGCCTTTGGTTTTCTCGCCGAACAGATCGAAATTCACCGCGGACGCCTGGATGCTGCCGATGCAGCGGTTATGGAACTGCGCACCCGCAAGGGTGATTTGTTGAACCGTGACCCAGGTCAACTCCTGGAGCAGATTGCCATGGCCGAAGATCGCCTCCAGGAATTGTCACTGCGCCGGATGGAGATGCTTTCCCGGGCTGCTGCCGAGGATTCCTTGATGCTCAACCAGCAAGGAGTTCCGGTTCAGGGTAGCGTGAGCCGCCTGGATCTCTTGGAAAATCGCCTGTCCGAATTGCTGTTACGCTATGGCCCGGCGTATCCGGAAGTCATCCGGGTCCAGGCCGAAATCCAGATGCTGGAACAACACCTGGAACAGAATCCCCAGGGCAACACCACACAGTCCACCGGCATGAGCTCCAGACCGCGCGGAGCCAATATCTACACCGTCCAGGCCCAGGAACTCCGGGCTCAGGAGCAACGTGTACAGCGACAGATCGAATATTTTAACGAGCTGCTGCAAAACATCCCCCTGGCTCAGGCTCAGTTCGCGGAGTTGCAACACAAGCGGGAAGAGCAGCAAAAAGTCCTCTCCCAACTGATGGACCGCTACGGGCAGGCCGAAATATCCCGACAGATGGAGCTTCAGGACAAGACCACTTCGTTCCGAATTGTTGACCCGGCCATTTTGCCCACCTCCCCCCATAGCCCGAACCGGCTGATGCTCATAATCCTGGGCATGTTCGGCGGCATTGGCTTGGGGGCCGGGATGGCTTTTGGACTGGACCAGTTGGATCGTTCGGTACGGCATGTGGACAAACTGAAAGCCATGGGCCTTCCCGTGCTGGCAGTAGTTCCTCAGATGGAGAACCCTGTTCTTGTGCGCCGACAGCGTATCCGAAACCTTGTCCTGTACATTCTGGCCGGAATCGGTGTGGCAATGATCGCCGGGGTCATGCTCCTGGAAATCTTTGACGTGCCCATCCTGTACAACGTCGTCCAGACCCAGCTTCTTCGACCGGAAGTTGATCAGTTCGTGGGGTACCTGAAACAACTATACTGGACGGTCTTCTGAGTACGAGTACCGTTGATGGGCTGCTGCCGGCACATTTCGCCCACTCCCAGCCTTACCTGAATGAACAGTGGCCGTTTCCATTTTACGGTGAATCGGCCACCGCACTTCTTTTCCCCTCCAACCCGCCGGAACACGACATATGAGCCGCATTGAAGAAGCCCTTGAAAAAGCCGCCAGATTGCGTGGCGATCATGGAAATACCGGACCCAATGAGCCCGAGTTACCGCCCCGTGCCCCTTCTGCCCCGACGAAGCCCCTGCCCGCATCCGAGCTTCCGCCGGAAGCCTTTACATCAGCCAGTGTGAACCTGAACATCACCAACAACACCCTGGTCACGGCCACGGACCCGCAATCCCCCATTGCCGAGGAATACCGCAAACTCAAGGAAATGATCATCAAACTGACCCGTTCGGATCAGACCAAAAACACCCTGATGATCACCAGTGCCATGAGTGGCGAAGGCAAGACCACCACGGCCTTGAATTTGGCCATCAGCCTGGCCCAGGAATACGACCACACCGTGCTGCTCATCGACGCCGACCTGCGCAAGCCGTCCATCATGCGCTATTTGGACAAGACCGCGCCTCCTGGCCCGGGACTGACCGAATGCCTGCTGGACGACACGCCGGTCTCCGAGGTGCTGGTCAAGACCGGCATCGGCAAGCTGGTCATCCTCCCGTCGGGACGGGTGGCACCCAACCCCGGAGAGCTGTTTTCCTCCAAGAAGCTGCGCGACCTGATTCGGGAGATGAAGCACCGCTATCAGGACCGGTACATCATCATCGACACCCCTCCGGTGCTGCCCTTTGCCGAAACCCGGACCTTGAGCGGCATTGTCGACGGGGTCATCGTCGTGGTCAAATCCGGACTCTCCACCGTGGAAAACATCCAGGACGCCTGCGAGGCCATGCGCGGCGCCAACCTCCTCGGCCTGGTCTACAACCACGCCCGCCCGGATTCCTTGAGCAGCAGTTATGCGTACTATTATAACACCTACAAGTACTGAGAGTTGAGAGCTGAGAGCTGAGAGCTGAGAGCTGAGAGCTGAGAGCTGAGAGCTGAGAGAAATGTTTGGGATGTCGCATGAATTGTCAAGTCCCTTCGAGGAGGTCACTTCCAGTCCGTCAGCTCGAGAACTTGGTTGCATGGCAACGGGCCAGAGAACTCACGAAGTGCATCTATACATTACATTGACCATGCTTGAGCCATTTTGCAGAGATTACGGTCTACGAGGACAAATCCAACGAGCAGCGGTTTCCGTGATGTCCAATATCGCCGAGGGATGTGAACGGTCCGGCAAGGCCGAATTCCATCAGTTTCTGGTCATTGCCAAAGGCTCATGCGCGGAAGTGCGCTCCCAACTCTACGTGGCCCTGGACATCGGCTACGTATCTCAAGACCAGTTCCAAAAAGCTCACGATCTCTCCAAGGAAACATCCCGGATCATCAACGGACTCCGAGCATCCCTGAACCACCACCGCACCCCCTAAACCCTCCAACTCAGAACTTTCAACTCAGCACTCAGCACTCTCAACTTTTAAACTCAGCACTCCGCACTCAGCACTTAGCACTCTCAACCCAGCACTCAGCACTCCCCTATGTACGAATCCTTCTTCGGCCTCCATACCAAACCGTTCGATCTGCTGCCCAATCCGGATTTTCTGTACCAGAGCAAATCCCATAAGCGGGCCATGACCTATCTGGATTACGGAATCAAGGCCCGATCCGGATTCATTCTGATCACTGGGGAAATCGGCTCGGGCAAGACCACCATCATCCGGGATCTGATCAAGAAAAAACTGCCCAATGTGGTCCTTTCCAAGGTCTTCAACACCAAGGTCAGTTCCGAGCAGCTTATTGCCCTGATCAATGATGATTTCGGCCTGCCGACCCAGGGCAGGGACAAGATCACCCTGCTTCGGGAACTCAACGACTTCCTGATCGACCAGTTTGCCCAAAACAGACAGCCGGTGCTGATCATCGACGAGGCCCAGAATCTGTCCCCGGAACTGCTGGAGGAAGTCCGGATGCTTTCCAATCTGGAGACGGACCAGGCCAAGCTGCTGCAGATCATCCTGGTCGGCCAGCCGGAATTGAAAAAGGTGCTGACCAGCCCGGAACTGCTTCAACTCCGCCAGCGGATCAACATCAACTGTCACATCCAGCCCCTGACTCTAGAGGAAACCGAGCAGTACATCCTGCACCGCCTGGAGCGGGCCGGTGATCGCCACGCCGCCGAATTTTCTCCGGACGCCCTGGCCCTGGTCCACGCCCAGAGCCGGGGAGTCCCCCGACTGATCAACATCATCTGCGACTTTTTCATGCTCTCCATGTTTGCCGCCGAAGTCCGGGCCATTGACGGGGAAATGGCCCGGGAAATTGTTACGGAGCTTGATTTTGCGCAGCAATTCTGGGACACGGATGAGGGATCATCGGTTAGAGATCACGGCGAATCAGCGGCTGCCATCACAAGTCTGGACAATCAGGCTGAGTCCCAACGTACCAAGATCAAGCTGACGACCCTACTCAAGGACATGAATCGGCGCATCGAGGTCCTGGAACGCCTGACTGCCAGAGACACCGAATCCATCACCCTGGATCTTGTGGCCCGCATGGACAGGCTGGAGGCGACAGTGCGAGGTGCTCTCCCGGAGCCGGACGGCGCAACATCATCACGTATTGCGGACTCGGTCAGCGCATCGGCATTACGCACTCCATCTCATGCTCCGCCAGAGCCGGCGCAAAAGGATGGTGAAACGGCCTCTGCGGAAAGCGAGGCTGTCGCGGCTCCAGCAAAAGGCTTTTTTCGCCGCCTTTTTGACCGCTGATAAAAACCAGCCAGAACAAACCACCTTCCCGGAGGATTGAACCATGCCCCCCCGACTGCACAGGCGATTCTGGACCGTTGCCGGACTGTTGTTCCGACTGCAGCGAAGGTTTTCGGTCGTGCTGCTTTGCGGGGGGTTGGTATTCGGCCATTTTGCTCTTTTTCCCCCACTACCGAGCCATGCAGGTGAATTTCGTGTCCAGCCATCCATTGCCATCAGCGAGGAATACTCGGACAACGTCAACCAGACCCGGGAAAAGGTTTCCGCATTCACCACCAAAGTCACGCCAAACATTGCCGCAACCTACACCGCTCCCTTCTGGGACTGGAACCTGAACTACAACCTGGAGTATCGGCACTACAGTGAAGAGGTCATTCTCGATACCGGGGACACCGGCCAGAATGACTTCCGGCATACCTTGAATGTCCGTGGGCTGACGCGGCTTATCGACAACCTGATGTACCTTGACGTACACAATGTTTTTGAACGAACCGACCTGAACGTGGTTCGTCGCTCCACGGTTCCGCAATTTCTCGACGCACCGTCCAACGGCGTTGACGCCCAGGATATTCCCGCCCTCAACGGCGATGCCCCAGATCGGATGGATGAGGCCCTGGTCTTCGAGGACATCCGCAACCGGGAATCCACGGACCGCAATACATTCTCCATCTCCCCCTATTTTGCCTTCGACCCCACGGATCGAACCTCCCTGGGAACCGGCTACCGGTACACCAATATCTGGTACCGGGACGATAGCGCGGACAATAGTGAGGAGCACCATACGTTTGCCCGTGCCGAATACCGGTTGACCCGCGCCTGGGGGCTGAATGCCGGGTACTCCTCAACCTGGAAGCGCTGGGATGACGAAGATGGGGTTGACCAGGAGAACGTGCACAATGTCTATGGTGGGTCGAGCTATACCTATGGACCGGAATCCCGGGTCTACGGCGATTTCGGGATCACCTGGCGGCAACGAGACCGGGTAGATGTCCAAGGCCGGGAAACCTCCACCGATCCATTTGTCCGGGCCGGCTTCCAGCACCGCCTCACAGAAGCCACCTCCATCTTCGGCGAAGTCACCACCCCGATCACCCCAACGCGCGGTGACACGGACACCACGGACCTGACCTGGAATGCCGGGGTACGGCAACTGATCGGCCGCTACATCGCAACCTTCATTACCACAGTCCGCTACATCGACGATCCCTTGCGAGAGACGACCCGCCAGGAAACCGTCTACGCACTTGGGGTGGTCCGCCCATATGGCCGCGGTTCCGTGAGCTTGAGCACCTCCTATTCCGAATTCGACCAACCCAAGGAAACCAAAACCGCCGCCACCCTCGCCCTGACCCATTCCCTGACCCAGCGGCTCACGGCCAATGCGGGCCTCGGCGCGGAACGCCGATCCCCGGAGGATAACGCCCGTATTGACGAATGGCGTACTTTTCTTGGCTTCCGCTACCTCCTGTCACCAACGCTGCAAGCCTCGCTTTTCTACAGATATTTTGATTCCAGCTCCAAAGATCCGCTTTCCGACGATAATTTTCAGGAAAACAGGGTAACCCTGGAACTGCGTAAGGAATTCTAACCATCACCCTGTACCGAGGGTGCCGCCAGGCCCGTTTTTTGAATAGCATACCACCGACACAGGTTGATCGGACAGTTCAGTTATCCATACGCAACACACTCCGGGTATTCTTCGGTACGGAAGTTAGCGCTTCCCTGCTTTAGCAGTGATGCATCAGGCCGTACCGCCTGGGCAGACAAGATTTCATGACCTGTTCGTCTGACTTTGCTGGAAACAACCTTTTTGCGAACAAAAAAAACCTACTTTCATCGACTCCCCGATCCTCTAAACAGGAATACCGCATGACGTTTCTCGAAGCTCTTCGGGCCTATCGTGTCCAATTGGTGCTGGTTTTTCCCGTGCTTGCCGTTCTCTATGCCGGGATCGTTCCGGACATGGTCGCCCAGTGGGCCGCGGATGAAAACTACTCCCACGGCTTCCTTGTCCCGTTTATTTCGGCCTTCTTCGTCTACCAGCGCTGGGACCAGCTCAAGGCGACACAGATCCAGCCATCCAACCTCGGACTGGTGGTGATTCTGCTTGGGCTCTGCCTGTTGCTGCTGGGCTGGCTGGGTACGGAATACTTCACCATGCGCTCCTCCCTGGTGGTCTTGCTTTGCGGAATGACCCTGTACTGGTTCGGCATCCAGGTTTTCAAGATTCTGGCCCTGCCGCTGCTTTTTCTGTTCCTGATGATACCCATCCCGTACATCATCTACGACGCAGCGGCCTTTCCCCTGAAGCTCTTTGTCACCGAAATCTCGGTAGCCACCCTCAAACTGCTGGGAGTGATCGTCTGGCACGAAGGCAACATCATCATGTTTCCCAATACCGTGCTGGAGGTGGCCGACGCCTGCAGCGGGCTGCGCTCCATCATGTCCCTGCTGGCCCTGGCCGTGGCTTTTGCCTTCCTGACCCAGAAAAGCCATATCAAGAAGACCATCCTGATTGCCTCGGCCATCCCCATTGCCGTGGTGACCAATGCCATGCGGGTGATCGTTACCGGTTTTTTGGCCCAGTACTGGGGCGCCCAGGTGGCCGAAGGCTTTTTTCACGACTTTGCCGGCTTTGCCGTCTTCGCCGTGGCCATGGTCCTGCTCCTAAGCCTCGGCGGCCTGCTCAGCCTGTTTGGCGGGAAAGCAGAAAGGACGGGGGAGAAATAAGTGCTAAGTGCTGGGTGCTGGGTGCTGGGTGCTGGGTGCTGGGTGCTGGGTAACCAAGAAAATGCAACAGTAGCGAGCAATGTCAATGTGTTGATTTTTGGCTTGTGAGGGTTTCACTGCGTGGTGAAAATGTCCCTATCCACAGCTCGTTCAGAACTTCCCATTACTGCGTCGCGGCAATGGGGAGCTTTCCAACTATTCATCCTGGCTCCATGGAGCGGATCATGCTGACAACCAAACGATTCATTCTTGTCTACGCCCTTCTGCTTTTGGGCGTTCTCTACATGCAGGTTCATGCCGGAATAACCCCGCCGGTCAACAAGCCCTTTGTCCAGTTTCCGGAACGTCATTTGGAATGGCGCTTGGTCAATGAATTCGCCTTCTCGGAACGAGTGATGGAAATCCTCAAGCCCACGGACATTCTGAACCGGACCTATATCGGCGACGACCTACGTCCAGTGGACCTGCATATCGGTTTCTACGACGGCGGAAAGGGCACCGGGGTCATCCACTCGCCCCGCCACTGCCTGCCTGGGGGGGGATGGCAGGAAGTCTTCAGCAATCGCATCATCCTGGACCTGGACGGTACCCAACTCAATGTCGTCGAAGCCGTTTATGAATTCGGACCGAGCCGGGAGCTGTTTCTGTACTGGTTTCAGTCCCGGGACAAGACCATCAACTCCGAATTTGGCTTGAAGCTTGCTGAAATAACCAGCTCGATGTTCCATGGCCGCCGGGACACGGCCTTTATTCGTATTTCCACCCGATACGAGGGAGATCTGGAACAGGCCCGTGAGCGAGCCCGCGCCTTTGCCATGGATTTTTCCCCGGTCATTCGGGAGTTCCTGCCCTCCTGATCGCCGACTGAGCCTTAATCGATAGCTGAGTGTTGAAAAAGTTATTATCCGCAGTCCGTTCAAAAATCCCAAGTGCAAGAAGCAAAAAAAAGTTCAAGGTCGACGCGTATTTTTTATACGTGAGAGTTTGAACTTTTTGCAGCGACGCAGCAATTGGGAATTTTTCAACGGACTGATAAGGGCCTGCCCCCCCCCTCATGTATCTGCCGCTGATCTCCATCCTGGCCATTTTCCTGGCTCTGGGCATGCCCCTGCTGCTCATGGCACGTCGGCACAGGGGCCTGGACATGGTCCTGCTCCTGTGCGCCCTGCTCACCACCGCCGGACTGGAACTCTGCGACCTCCTGGCCCTGCATGATCCGGCGGGTTTGGAGCGGTACCGTCGCTGGGGCATGCTGACCGAGTCCTTGCTCCCCGCGACCTGGCTGGGCTTCAGCCTGACCTTCGCCAGGGCGCAGGGCGTCCGGGGCATATCCCGGCTCCAGCTTGTGCTGCTGGCCCTGAGCTGTGCCTTCCCGGTTTGGGCCGGTCTCGCCAGCTTTGAGGCATTCTATTTTTCTCCGGACTTTGCCGAGGAACGCCTGCTGTTTCTGACCCGCCAGGCCGTTTTCTTCTATACCGGGCTTCTGCTGTTCCTGGTTCTCCCGTTGGTGCACCTGGAAACGACCCTTGTGGCCAGCGCCCATGACCAGCGCTGGAAAATCAAGCTGGCCTTGATTGGGGCCGGCGTCATCCTGGTCGGACTGCTCGTCTACTTCAGCCAAGGCCTGCTCTACCGAACCATCAATTTGCAACTGGTCCCCCTGCGCTCCACGGCTCTGCTGCTCGGCGTCGCCCTGATGGGCTACTCCCTGGCCATCCGCGGCGCGGACACGCGCATCAATCTCTCCCGCCAGATGGCCCTGAAGTCCGTGGTCTTGCTGGTGGTGGGCATCTATCTGCTGGGCCTGGGACTCTTGGGCGAGGGGATGAAACATTTTGGTCCGGATTTTCCCAAGGTTCTCCTGGCCATCATCGCCCTGATCAGCGGAGCGGCCCTGCTCGTCGTGTTGCTCTCGGCCAGTCTGAAACGCAAAATCCTGGTTTTCCTGACCAAGCACTTTTACGAGAACAAGTACGACTACCGCCTGGAATGGAAAAAGTTCACCGAGCATCTCTCCCGGGCCAAAACCCGGGAGGACCTGGAGGCCGCCGTGCTGGCCGGATTTTGTGAAACCTTCGGCATGGGCTCCGCAGCCTTGTTTCTGCGGGATTACGAGAGCAATGTCTTCCAAAGCCGGGCCACTCTGGCCATGGCCGGCAAACCGGGAACCGTGGCCGCGGACGACCCGTTGCTGCGCCCCATGACCCATTCCGACTGGATCTGCAATCTGCGCCAGGATTCGTGGGCAAGCGACACCCCAGAAATTATTGAATTGTTTCGCAAAAACAGGATCGTTCTCCTGGCCCCACTGAACCTGAACGAACGCCTGGACGGGTTCATCGCCTTGGGAGCCCCCCTGGATAAAGGCGAAGTCTATACATTTGAAGATTACGACCTGATCAAGGCCATGTGCCGCCAGGTGGCCTTGGCCCTGATGAACCTGCGGCTGGCCGATCAGCTGGCCCAGGCCCGAGAGATGGAAGCCGTGGGCAAGGTCTCGGCCTTTGTGGCCCACGATCTGAAGAACCTCGTCTACACCCTGTCCCTGATGCTGGACAACGCCCGGGAATACATGGCTGATCCGGAATTTCAGGACGATATGCTTGTCTCCCTGGAAAACACCGTCAAACGGATGAATGTTCTGATCTCTCGTTTGAAAACCCTGCCCAGTTCCATCAGCCTCCATCTCCACCCGCTGGACCTGGCTGATTTGGCCCGGGAAACCGCGGCCAGCCTTGCCGCGGCCCCGGTACGCCTCGAAGGCCGGGAATCCCTCTGGGTGCTCGGCGACCGCGAAGAATTGCGCAAGGTGGTGCTCAACCTGCTGCTCAATGCCCTGGAAGCGCAAGGTGCCGCGAAAACACCCCACCCGATAACCGTGGCCATCATCCAGGACGGAGAGGAGGCCGCACTGCACGTTCGTGACCAGGCCGGCGGCATCGATCCTGCCCTGCTCCACGACGGCCTGTTTACCCCGTTCAAGACCACCAAGCCCAAGGGGCTGGGCATCGGGCTCTACCAATGCAAACAGATCGTCACGGCCCATGGCGGACGCATCGAGGTCCGCAACACTCCCGGCGTGGGCGCGGAATTCATTGTCCGGCTTGCGGTGCACCACTCCAGTGATGGGGATGAAAACCCGGTTTGAGGCCATGGGTATCCGGCAGCCTGCCCTCCAGACGATATTGCTCCCCAAAAGGATCCATCAGCTCCACGCGCCATTTGTTCCTGCCGTGCATTGCCTCGGCCGGGACAAAAACAGCCGGCCGCGCGGAAAACCGCCCCTGGACAAAGGAATCACCTTCACCAACGGCACCAGTGTTGCCCGTCAAACGCAACTGGGCCACCCGCGGTTCCTCCACCGTGGATTCCAGATCAACCATTACCAGGTATCCCGGCCCGACGTCCGGATCATGGACCAACGTTACCCGGACATGCTCATCCCAGGCCAGTTCCTCCCATTGCTTCGGCCTGGAAGGCAGCGTCGGCAATCGGTACAGCGGGTCACCGACAAAACTGGTGACCCAGCCCAGATGAATCTGGCTCATCAGCAGCAGTTCGCCGACCGGATACCCCTCCAGTAAGAGCGGATTGAAGATCTCCTCGTCCCAGAAGCTATGGTTGTGGATGTGCGGCGCTCCGCCCCCTGATCTCGCTGCACCGGCCGTTACCGTCACGCCCTGGCGCAGATACTCGTTCAGGGGGGAGTCCTCCCGGTTCCAGCTGGACCGGGACAACACCCGGGTAGCAATCCCTCCGGGCAGAAAAACCGGAGTGGTATTCAAGAATCCCATGTCCGGGGCCAACCGAAACAGGGCAATCCGCACCCGTCCTCGCCCCCAGGGCTCCCGAAACAGATGCCGATACCCCCCGTCCCAGAACAGCTTACCTGGGTCACGGGAGATGTCCCCGGTCCGCTCCGGGCTGGCGGTCAACGGCACACTCTCCAGCACGCCCATCGCCGGACCGGCAAACCGGGTGGCGTAGACCGCCCGATGAATCAGATCCATAGCCTCCAACGCGCTATGTCCATCAATGCGCATACTGAAATACAGGTGACGGTCCGGTCGAAAGGCACGCTGGGCAGATGTAAACCGTGGTGGTCGCGTATCCAGTTTTCCAGCCTCCCGCTGATAGGCCTGGGGATGGACAAACGGGTTCATGTCCACCCCCCACAGCGGCTCAGCCAGCTCGGTCCGGAACAGGTATCTGCCAAAGGCCGCCGTCTCACCCCGAGCGGGCAAGAAGCGTTTCGCGCCAACCCGGTTTTGATGCACGCCCTCCAGGTCATACGCCATAATCTGTAGGCGCTGCCCGAAATCGATATCCGGACCGTAGTTGTTCAACCGTTCGGTGATACCTGGAGCTATGCCGTAGCGGGCCACAGCGGTTTTGGGCAACCCGTAGGCCACAACGATATACAGCACATGATCCCTGAGCAGCGTCCCGTCAGGGCGGGCGTTTTCCGGGTCCTCAAGAAAGGCCCTGACCGGATTCTCCACGCAGTCCAGGTAGTTCCGGTCGTCCCGGATGCCATCGGCACCGGTTCTGCTGAATGCCGCATATTGGGCATCGTGGAATGGAGCGCGCCATTCGTGTAGTTCCCCGTCCATATTCCGACAACGGGCAACCGCGGTAAATTGACCGTGCAAAAATGTCCGGCCATTGGCCCGGACCTGCCACTCGTCACCTTGCTGAACCTGAACCGCACCCGGAAACCGGCTCAGTCCTCCCTCCACCAGGACAATGGGCGTTGTTCCGATGGAACGGTCCGGAATGAGCTCCAAGTACAGGGAGTCCCGGTCCCAGGCGCTCTCGGAATCGGGCAACACGACTTCCACCAAACGGCTGTCCCGCAGATCACAGCCACTACGCGGCTGATCATCCTCCGGCCCCTGATACACAACCCCGCAGTGGTTATCCTGGCTGCGTTCCGTCAGATGATCCTGATTCAGCGGGCTCTCCGCCCCCCCACCGCAGTGCAGCCCGAGCAGAGCCGGACGCTCTCCGGAGACCGGATCCCAGCGCATGCGCACGTACTCCAGGGCCACGGCCCGCGACTCCTGCTCACCGCCGAGCAGAGCGACTTCTCCGGGGTGGCGCCCCCCCCAGTCCGCATTGTACAGGACCAGAACCCTGGACGGGCAGACATCCCCATTGATCGAGGCCAAGGCGGAGTGTCCCGCGCAGCCGGTTGCCGCCCACCCAAGAACCAGGAGCAGAACGGCGACGGCCATGGGGATGATCGACACGGGCCTTGCAGACTCGTCACATTCGCGGCGTATCCGCGGCAATCCGTTGGACATTCAGTCTCTCCTTCATATTTTCATGGTCTCATGTGACCTTTTTCAGCCTTGTGACCAAAAGCCCGCTGGGTGACAACCCGCAATGAACAGCGTAGTCAGGCAAAAACGTTCAGCACGGTTCAGCACGCACCCCGCCCAATCATGTCCACGGAACACGGCGTCCAGCGCCTTTTCCTGCTCCTGCTACTTTGCCATGCCGTTTTCGTGATCTACGGCAGCCTGGCTCCATTCCGGTTTGCCCCGGTGCCCCTTGATCAGGCCTGGGCCGAGTTTCAGCAGATCATTTTTTCTCCCCCACGGCTTTTCTCACGAGCCAACCTGCTGGCCAACATCCTCATCGGCATACCCGGCCCCTTCCTGTTTCTCGCCGCCTTCCAGACCCGGAACAGCCGTCTCGCGGCATTGGCCCTGCTGGTCCCGGCCGTGGCCTACAGCACCGTGTTGGCCGGCACGGCGGAGTTCCTGCAGCTCTTTTTTCCAGGTCGGATCACGACACTGAGCGACATTCTGGCCCAAACCCTTGGCGGGGCCATGGGAGCTACACTTTGGTTGGCCATTGGGCCGTTTACCAGGACCATGCTTGGTGCCCTGCTTTTCCAGGATGACCGCGTGCGCACCGAGGCCTTTTTGTTCTGGTGTTACCTTGGCCTCCTGCTCCTGGGCCACCTCCTGCCACTGGACATGACAGCCAAACTGGGCTCCCTGTATCGGCAATGGGAGGAAGGGCGTATTCTGCTCGTCCCGTTCCAGTCCTGGACCGGTCCCCTGGACCTGCTGCACAGCCTTCCTTCTGTCCTCATCTGGGTTCCCGTGGGCTGGTATCTGTCCCAGTTCCGGTCCTGGCCTTTGATCCCGATCCTCCTTGCGGTCATCGCCTTGGCTGCTTCGCTGGAGTTCATGCAAATCTTCGTCCGAAGCCGGACCACGGATGCTACGGCGATCATCCTGGCCCTGGCCGGAGGCGGTGTCGGGTGGCGGCTGGGAAAAGAACGCGGAAACGTGCTCATGTCGGGGCCCAAACCCCAGGGCATTGCTCTGCACCGCCATATCCTTCTTGGGGCAACCCTTTTCCTGGGATGGTTCTCTCTGGCCCTTCTTCGGTTTTGGTCACCGTTTACCTTTCAATTCGACAAAACATTCCTGGCTGGAAGGGTCCGGGACATGGGGATGATTCCCCTGCAGATGTACGTGGGCAAAAGCTACCTGCACTCCGCCGCAAACATCCTGGAACTGCTGGCCTACTTTTTGCCCCTGGGCTTGTTGTTTTCATGGCTGGTCAGCCGCCATTTCCATGGTCACGCCCGTCGAGCGGTTTATGTTCTCTTTGGGACCATGGCCTGCCTGCTGGCCGGCCTGATCGAATTCGGCCAGATTTTCATCCCTCCCCGCTACCCGGACATCACCGACTGGCTGTTCATGGTCGCCGGAGCCCTGATCGGCCATGCCGTGGGAACCGCAATCTGGAAAAAGCGGACAATAGCCCAACCTTGGCTTTCCCAGGAATGACGCATAGATCACATACCCTACTCTGTTATGAATCCGGCATGGATTCCCTGAAACATTCATGAACCTTCCCAACCCACAAAACAAACGAGGACCACAATGAACACCCCCTCCCTCTCACCGTGCATTGACAAACCCCTCCCGGTGCCAGCACCGGACGTCTCCACCTGCCCGCATGGCAAGGCCTTTCCCCTGCCTTGCAACGAGGACTATGCCCACGAACTGCAGCGGCTGGACGCCCTTTGCGCCGAGCAGCGTGCACTCGGCCGACAGATCGTGGTAGTCATGGGCGTGGGATTTGTCGGCGCGGTGATGGCCGGCGTGGTGGCCGACGCCGTGGATGACCAAGGACGGCCGCGTTTTTTTGTCATTGGCATGCAGCGACCGTCACCCCGCTCTTTCTGGAAAATCGCCTATCTGAACCGGGGCCAGGCCCCGGTGGAGGCCGAGGACCCGGAAGTCGCCCCGCTGATCAGCCGCTGCGTTCTGGAAAAGAAGACCCTGACCGCCAGCTTTTCCTACGATGCCCTGACCCTGGCCGACGTGGTGGTCGTGGACGTGCAGTGCGACTACACCAAGGAAAAGCTGGGGGACGTGCGCCAGGGCCATGCCGAAATCCGCGCCCTGGAAGACTGCCTGAAGGTCATTGGGGAAAAGATTCCACCGGAATGCCTGGTGCTGATCGAGACCACGGTACCGCCGGGAACCACGGAGTACGTGGCCTACCCCCTGCTGCGTAAAGCCTTTGACGCCCGCGGCCTGACCGAGCAGGAGCCGCTGCTGGCCCATTCCTACGAGCGGGTCATGCCCGGGCGGAACTACGTGCGTTCCATCCGGGACTTCTGGCGGGTCTGCAGCGGCATCAATCCGCAATCCCGCGAACGGGTCAGGGACTTCCTCTCCGCGGTGCTGAACACCACGGAATTCCCCCTGACGGTCCTGGACCGGCCCATTGAGAGCGAAACGGCCAAGATCGTGGAAAACTCCTACCGGGCCACGATCCTGGCCTTCATGGACGAATGGAGCCTCTTTGCCGAACGCAACGGCGTGGACCTGGTCAAGGTGATCCAGGCCGTCAAGGTCCGCCCAACCCACGACAACATGCTCTTCCCCGGACCGGGCATCGGCGGCTACTGCCTGCCCAAGGACGGCGGTCTGGGCGTCTGGGCCTACTCCACGCTGATGGGCTTTGAGGACGACATCTTCAAGATCACCCCCCTGGCCATCGACGTGAACGACACCCGGGCCCTGCACGTGGCCCAGTTGGTCCGCGACGCCTTGCGGAACATGGGCCGGATCGTGGCCGCATCGCGCATCGCCCTGCTGGGGGCCTCCTATCGGGAGGATGTGGGCGACACCCGGTACAGCGGCTCGGAACTGATCATCCGCAAGCTGACCGAGATGGGCGGGGATGTGGTCGTGCACGATCCCTATGTGAAGCACTGGTGGGAATTGGAGAAGCAGGACGTCTACCCGGCCCCGGGCCATTCCTGGGCCCGCTTTTTCCGCAACCAGGAACGGCTCAGCGAGACCCGGGTGCACCAGGACCTGACCGAGACGCTCCAGGGTGCCGACTGCCTGGTCCTGGCCGTGCGCCACA
>REDL01000107.1 GCA_007693505.1 Desulfovibrionales bacterium
TCAAAAAAGCCGGGCACAATATGAACATTCCCTTGCTCCCTGGATTCCCGCTCCCCGTCTGCACGAGGACAGGCTTCGCGGGAATGACTTGGAGTGACACGTTTTGCCAAGCTCGTCATGCCCGCGCAGGCGGGCATCCAGGCCAAGCTCGCCACAAGTTTTTGAGCAGTTACGTGGAGAAGTCTTCACGGGCTTTTTTTCTTGAGCTGCGCCACGTCCGGTGATAAAAGGGAAGCCACTTGGAATCACAAGCCAACATTAAATGCAATGGAAGGTGTTATGCGTTTTTTGATACTCAAAACGGTTATGACGTTCATTTTCCTGTCCGTTGTTGCCGGACCGTTCAGCCTGGTTGAGGCGCAGGATGGCCACGATACTCAACAGGCCCTGGAAACCATTTATAAACTGGGATCTGGCGACAAGGTCAGGATTACGGTTTTTGGGGAGGACCAACTCTCCGGAGAATTTCAGGTGGACGGGAGCGGATACATATCCTTTCCGTTGGTTGGGGAAGTACAGACCAGTGGGCATGCTCCGCGGGATCTGGAAAGGATCTTGGTGGACAAACTCCGGGACGGGTACCTGGTCAACCCCAGCATCAGCATTGAAGTCCTCAACTACAGGCCTTTTTACATTCTCGGCCAGGTGAACAAGCCCGGAAAGTACGAGTATGTGAGCGGCATAACGCTCCAGAACGCCGTGGCCATGGCCGGCGGATACACGCACAGGGCCCGCCAAAACAGGGCTGAAATTACCAGAAACAACCCGGATACGATCACCCTGGAGGGGGAACACTCCACCCTTATCCTCCCCGGAGACATCATCACCATCCGGGAGAGATTCTTCTAGCCGATCGTGCGCAATGTTGCTGGCTTCTCCGCGCCACGATGCGTCACTCTCTCCATGTAGGTTCCCGTCACGAAAATCCCAACAACGTCATCAACCAACAAGTGTTCCCCCATGAGTGAAGTCGAACTACCCAAAGAGCGCGTCTCCGCCACAAGCCAGAACCAGTCTCCCGTTCCGCCCAGCGACGGAGAAGAAATCGATCTCCGGGAACTTTTCCAGAAATTGAATCGGCACCGCCTTGTGATTGTCGGCTTTTTCCTGCTGATGTCGGTGATCACGTGGCTGTATGTTTCCCAGATCATCCCGCAATACACCGCCACAACGAGCCTCGTGCTCGACTTTCGCAAAACCTCCATCCTGAATCTGGAAGAGGTCTATACCGGTGGCCGGACAACCCCGGCCACCCTTGGCACGGAATTGGAGATAATCCGTTCCACCTCCCTTTTGGAGAGGGTCGTCGATCAGCTCGACCTGGCCAGAAATCCTGAATTTAATCCTGCCCTGGCTGAAGTTCAGGATGTCGGGCACATCCAGGAGTTCAAGGCGTGGATCAAGGCATGGTTCAAAGGGCTCTGGCCGGAAAAAGCCGACGATCTGGAAACCACGGAAACCGATTCAGCTTTTCGCATCCTTGAGGAACTCAGTCCGGAAGAGCGGGAGTTGTTGCTTCGACGAAATATCGTCGGCGTGTTGCAAGAAGGTTTGCAGACGGAAAACCGACGGAATTCGTATATCATCACGATTTCCTACACCTCCCGGAACCCGCAAATGGCGGCCCTCATGGCTAACACGGTCGCAAAAATGTACATCAACGACCAGCTGGAGGCCAAATTCGAAACCACCCGCCAAGCCAACGATTGGCTGATTCAGCGTCTGGACGGGTTGCGCCTGGAGGTGCAGGCCGCGGAGCAGGCCGTGAAGAATGTGCGCCAGCAAAGCGGGATGATCCAGACCAGGGCGGGGACGCTCCTGGAGCAGCAAGTCAGCGACGTCAATGCTCAACTGATCCAGGCCAGGTTGAAGAGGTCCCGGGCCGAGGCGGCCCTGTCCCAGGCCAAATCCGTGATGGAGAGTGGAGGCCTGGAAGCCCTGAGCAGCATTCTGGATTCCGGAAGCATCACCCAATTGCGGGCGGAAGAGGCGAGCCTGCGCGGCAAACGGACGGAAATGAGCCAGCGGTACGGTCCCAGGCATCCGATGATGATTCAGGTTGACGCCGAGATTCGGGATGTGCAGGACAAAGTCAACGAAGAGACCGTCCGCATTTTGAAATCCCTTGAAAACGACGTCCTGGTGGCCAGGGCCGAGGAGCAGTCACTGGTCCAGTCGCTGAACCGGCTCCGGACGGATGTGGGCAAGGCCATGGAGGCTGAGCTGGAACTCATGGAACTGGAGAGACAGGCCGAATCCTCCCGAAGGCTCTATGAAAACTATTTAGGGCGGTTTCAGGAGATCAGGCAGCATGACGAACTCCAGCGTCCCGATGCCAGAATCATCTCCCCGGCTGAAGTCCCCTCCGCCCCTTCCTATCCCAGAAAAGGGCTCACCATGGGCATGGGCATGGCCGCGGGCCTGATGTTCGGGGTCATGGGCGCCTTTCTGCTGGAAGCCCTGGACCGCGGCTTCCGCACCGCGGAGCAGTTGGAGCGGGCCACCGGCCTGCCCGTGCTGGGAATGATCCCGGCCGTGGCCCGGCGCAAGGGTTTTCCGGATGAGTACGTCCTGGACAAGCCGCATTCCGCCATTGCCGAGGCCTTGCGCGGAGTGCGCACGGCCGTGCATTTGTGCAACGTGGACAAGCCCCCCAAAACCGTGATGGTCACCTCGTCCATGCCCATGGAGGGCAAGTCCACATTATGCCTGTCCATGGGGCACTTGACCGCGCTTTCCGGGGTCAAAGTGCTGCTCATCGACGCGGACTTACGGCGGGCGGCCCTGACCAAACGCGTGACCATCGATTCTCTGCCCAACGCCAGGCTCGAGGATGTGCTGCTGGGCGAGGCCGAACTCCAGGACGCCCTGGTCGTGGACAAAGTCAGCGGCCTGCATTTGATACTGGCCAAAGGCCGCACCGCCAGCGCCGGGGTGCTTCTCGGATCCCAGCGCATGGCTGATCTGCTGCAGAACCTCTCAGAAACATACGACCTGGTGCTCATCGACACCCCGCCGGTGATGGGCGTGGCCGACGCCTGGTCCCTGGCCCGGTCCGTGGACGCTCTGGTCTACGTGGTGCGCTGGTCCGAAACCCCCAGGGAAATGGTCCGCTCGGCCCTGAACCAGATGAAGAACCTGGACATCAAGGTCCGCGGGATTGTCATGACTCAGGTGGACGTCCGCCAGCAGGCCCGGTACGGCTACGGCGGTTATGGGTACTTTTATGGCAAGTACAAAAAATACTATCAGGAATGATACCATCCGGCAGACGTGCTCATTGGTTTAGCGACATCCAACCATGTTCGCGTTCCTGAAAAAGATCACTACCCGGGCCCGGCCTTCCAGCTCCCGTGTTCCGGAAGGCGTTCGGGTCTATGCCGTGGGCGACGTGCATGGCCGTGCCGATCTGCTGCAACGGCTGCACCTGCGCATGACCGAGGATGCCCGAAGTTCTCCGATGGAGGAGAACGTGGTGGTCTACCTGGGGGATTACGTGGATCGGGGCCTGCAGGTCCGGGAGGTGCTGGACACCTTGCTGACCGGTCTGCCCGAAGGTTTTCAGGCCGTGTACTTGCGGGGAAACCATGAGGAAATGATGCTGCGCTTCCTGGAAGATCCCCAGCACCTGGAGGCTTGGATGTCCATTGGCGCTCAAGCCACTTTGATGAATTACCGGGTGGGCGTGAACGGCAACGGTTCCACTGGGAAACGAGCCGCTGAGTTCCGGGAGGCCCTGCGGGATGCCATGCCTGATGATCATCTCTACTTTCTGCGTCTGCTCCAAACCAGCTTCACCCTGGGCGACTACTATTTCGTGCATGCCGGAGTGCGCCCGGGCAGGCCCCTGGGTTCCCAGAAAACCGAGGACCTGCTCTGGATTCGGGACGATTTTCTCTCTTCGACCAGTGACTTTGGGGCCCGAATCGTGCACGGTCACAGCATCGTTGACCAACCCGAGGTGCGGCCCAACCGGATCAGTCTGGATACCGGGGCCTATGCCACGGGCGTGCTCAGCTGTGCCGTCCTGGAGGCCGACCAGGTCCGCTTTTTGTGATAAGGCTCCCCAATGCCACGTTCTTCCCGCACCGGGCTTGCCCGTCGACTGGAGCCAGCCCTGATCCTGACGGTTTTGGTCGCAGCCCTTGGACTGTGCCTGCTTTGGCTGTTCACGGCAACGCAAACGTGGCCAGCCCTGCAGGTCGAGCGGCTTCTGGCCATGGGTGAGACCCCCTCTTCCGCGCAACTGACCACGGCCCTGGAAAAATCCCGCGGCCTGGACAAGACGCTGCTCCCCGGACCTCATCTGCACTACCCTGCCCTGCTCATCGCCAAGCTGGACACCCTTCGGGAAGAGGATACCATTCCGGATGCCCCGTTGCTCGGCATTGCCCGCGCCTCCCTGGGCCAATCCCTGGCCCGGGAGCCGGTTGATGCCGACGCCTGGGCCCAGTTGGCCTATTTTCAGTATGTTCTGGATGGTCCTTCGGAGGATGTGATCGCGGCGTTGCGGCTTTCCATATACATCGCCCCGACCAAGACCGACCTGCTCGGCTGGCGACTGGCTCTGGCCGCGCGCAACCAGGCCTTCTGGACTCCTGAACTGACGCAAATGATCCGCTCTCAGATTCTGCTGGCCTGGAGGGACAATCCCCGCAGGTTGGTCCGGACCGCTCTTGAATTTGAACTGCTCCCTCTGGTCCAACTTGTTTTGGCGGCTGAACCAGGACAACTGCGGCAACTGCAACCCCTGTTACCCCGAAATGCTGCCAGATAACTCCAATATGCCACCAGATGGAATTATCTGACCAGGTTGGCATTCTTTCCGAAATTGAGATCAAAATAAATATCAGTAAGTTATGGCGATTTTGAGTAACTTCTCAAAAACTTGTGGCAAGTATGACCTGGATGCCCGCTCCCCGTCTGCACGAGGACAGGCTTCGCGGGCATGACGAGCTTGAGAGAACGTGCAATTTCACTCATTCCCGCGCAGGCGGGAATCCAGGGGCAGAGGCAATTTGGGGTTTGCCCGGCCTTTTTGAGCAATTACGATTTTGATTTTGATTTCGACTTTGTAACTCCGACTCAGCACAATTTCTGCCTGCTCTTGCCCCCGACAATCGGTATCAGGGTCGGATTCGCAACTGAAGTCATTTGATGGGCTTCCCAGTGTTTTCAAGACCGATCCCGATATCAATACCGACCTCGGCCAACAGCAGCACCATATGCTGAGTAGTTACTCGACTTTCACCGCACTTGGCTTGTCATGTGATGATGTTGAACAGGAAACGCAATAAGGCGGGAGAGAAGTGGGCATTCAACCCGACGGACGACAGACGTCGGAAGGTGAAGGACAGGTTCAGCGCCATGACCCAGAGCTGTTCCACAAGCGGCACCACGAATATCCGGCCATTGGCGCTGAGATTCCGGATACGAAACCGTGACGCTGTCAGCCAGCCTTGCTGATGCTTGGAAAAACATGTCGGACTCCTCTCCTGGCCCTGCTGGCCTTGGTCTCAGGCCTGGCTTTGGGCCTGATCTTGGACGCTGGTTCCATACACAGCGAACCACGGATGGATTTCCAACGATTCCACCAGCTCCTGGAAGAGCGGTTCGGCGCACAACGACTTCGGGTTTCCCATGACTGGGAGAAAATGCTTGAGGAAGTCGCCAAGCTGCCTGACGACCAAAAAGTCCGCCACGTCAGCCGCTTTTTTCATCGCCACCTGCGGTACGAAACCGACATCCGGCTGTGGGGCAAGGAGGACTACTGGGCAACGCCCCTGGAAACCCTGGGCATGGGCCGGGGCGACTGCGAGGATTGGGCCATTGCCAAATATTTCAGTCTCCGTCTCCTGGGCATCGACGACAGACACCTGCGGCTGATTTATGTCCGGGCCGGTCCTCGCACCGGCTCCGGCGGGGAGCCCCATATGGTCCTGGGCTACTATCCCGACCCGGCAGGCGAACCACTGATTCTGGACAACATGATCCGTGACGTGCTCCCGGCATCACGCCGAACCGATTTGATCCCTGTATTCAGTTTTAACAGTCAAGGCCTCTTTGTCGGCCTAAGGTCAACCCCGTCGGGCCCCTCATCCGCCCGGCTGTCCCATTGGCGGGAGGTCCTGGACCGGGTACGCCGGGAGGGCATGCATTTTGAGTAAGACACGCGGCGTGTCGTGACGGTTGACTGTTGAACTGGCATCTAACCGCCGACCACTCAGATGAGGCGGCTTCGGACGTTGCGCCCCCCACAAGGAGAGAGTCCATGTCCCTGATCAAACAACTCTGGATCGCCATCGCCGTATTGATGATCCTGGCTTTTCTCGGCAGCCTGGCCACCAGCACCCAGACCGCGCGGAGCTACTTCGAGGAACAGCTCAGGCTGAAGAATATCGACAATGCCAACACCCTCGCCCTGACCCTTTCCCAGATGGAAAAAGACCCGGTGCTGCTGGAACTGTTGATCGCGGCCCAGTTCGACACCGGGCATTACCGGCGCATTGAATTGGTCGATCCTCTGGGTTCCACTCTCCAGTTGAAAACCCAGGACGCACCGGACCGCTCCTCCATTCCGGACTGGTTCTCCCGCCTCGCCCCCCTGCACGTTGAACCGGGAGTGGCCCAGGTCCAGGACGGCTGGCGACAGTTTGGAACAGTATACCTGGAAAGCACCAGTCAATTCGCCCGGGAAGCCCTGTGGACCACGACCAAGGAACTGTTTTTCTGGCTCCTGGGTGTGGCCATTCTCTGTGGCTTGGTGGGCAGCTTGATTCTGAAACGCATCACCCGCCCGCTGGATAGCGTGGTGCATCAGGCCGAGGCCATCGGCGAACGGAGATTCATCACCTCCAGCGAGCCCAAAACCCTGGAATTCGCCAAAGTCGTCCGCTCCATGAACATCCTGTCCGGCAGAATCCGGCATACCCTGGAAATGGAAGGCAGCCGCCTGGAGGAAATGCGCCGACAAAGCCAACTGGACAAGCTGACCGGGCTGGCCAACCGGGAACACTTTCTCGATATCCTGGACGCACTGCTCCAACACGAAGATCGCGAAAGCACCCATGCCCTGGTCTTGCTCCGAATCCAGAACCTCGCGGAAATCAACCGGAACATCGGTTACCGGAGCACGGACGATCTCCTCGGCGAGATAGCCATGACCCTTCGCAACACAGCCAAGGACCATGCGGACACATACACCGAGAGCCACATCGCCCGTACCAAAGGCAGCGAATTTGTCTTGCTGCTCAGCGAAGCAACGGACATCCACGCCCTCAGCGCCGACCTGTGCCGACGTTTTGACGACCTCGCACGGGAATACCCCCCTCGGGTCCGGCTGGCCCTTCCCCATGCCGCCAGCTATTTCAAGGCCGGAGAACAACGCTCCAGCCTTTTGATCCGGATGGACAACTTGTTGGCCGTTGCGGAGCAAAACGAACAAACCTGTTCCGAAGTTTCCATTTTTCAAGAACACGACACCATTTTTCGCAACCAGGACGAATGGCGAGCGGCCCTGTCCCAAGTCATCTCCGATAATCAGGTCCAGGCCCGAAAATTCCCCGTCCTGGCCATGAACGGGACGCTGTTGCACCATGAAGCGATGATGCGTCTGTTCCTGGCCGGCCGACTTCGATCCGCCGGTAGTTTTCTGCCCTGGGCCAAACGCCTGGGGATGCTTCCGAAAATGGACCTGGCCATGGCCAGCTGGGCGATCTCCGAACTCCGAGAGGCCGCGCTCAGCGAGGACATCGCCGTTAATCTCTCTTTGGAGGCCTTGCGGGATACGGGCGTCCGTCGACAGCTTTTGAAACTGCTGGAGAAAAATCCGGAACAAGCCCAACGCCTGTGGATTGAATCACCCGAGAGGCTGGTGATCGTCCACCTGGATGTTTATCTGGATTTTTGCACCACAACAAAATCCCTGGGGTGCAAAGTGGGCCTGGAAAACGCCGGTGCCGGGTTTACCGGCATCAATCGCTTGCAGGAAGTGGGACTTGACTATCTGAAAATCGACCGAGCCCTGGTCCACGATATCGCCAACAACGGCAACAACCAGAACCTGCTTCGCGGACTGTGTATCCTCGGCCACTCCATTGGACTGACAATGATCGCGGAAGGCGTGCGAACGGATGCTGAAATCGGCACATTACGTCAGCTCGGCGTGGACGGCATAACAGGCCCTGGAGTGACCAAGGCGTAATCAGCTGAAACCTTCGTTTTCTTGTAACTACTCCGCTCATCCGTGTTAAAGCGTTCTGAATACCCGCTCCCCGTCTGCACGAGGGCAGGCTTCGCTGGTATGACTGATTGGGAGGCGGCATGGGAAACGCAGGCGAAAATCCAGCGTCGAAAATGGGCTCAACTCAGGATGTGCTGAGTAGTTACAAGTTATTGGCCAACAAAGGACTGATCACCACTCCTTGCGGCGTTCCGGCCTCCAATCGAATACTCCTATGTCGATCTCCCAACCGATCTGTGCTTTGAAGTCGACGTATGTATTCATGGCATCCATCGTAGCCTTTTTCAAGAACAGAGTTGTGAAGAGCTTGACGAAGTTCACTGAAAGAAAGAGCTCAAGGTCCACAGTAGCTTTCACCCCGACTCCAACACCCATCCAGCATGTGCCAAATGGATGTCTGGTAGGCAACCAAACTCGACCCAACGTCGCGAGCCTTCAATCGACGCCATGGGCATGACGGGACCGCTCTTCCAGTTCTTGCATAGCATCAAGGAGAAGTTTTTCGACAAGAAACTGTATCAGGAGGTTCCGGATTCCCGATTTCTTGCACCTTCTTCCGAGGATATTTGGCTGTTGTCTGTGCCGAATACGGTGTAACAAATAACGATCTACTCATATCCCGAAGCGGCGACACCAATGAGCCCAGAAACGCCGCCATCTATCTGCTCAGATCCCTCAGAGGCGACAATGTTCGAAATCAGCACCTACAGCAGGTCAGCAGCATCCTTCTCCGGTTACAGTCCAGGTTGCAGAAGAGGAAACACTG
>REDL01000109.1 GCA_007693505.1 Desulfovibrionales bacterium
GAGTCTCCTGGCTGGTGGAACGGTATTTTTGTGCGCGAAGCCGGTTCGGCCACGCTGGAGCATACCGAAATTGCCTATGCCGGGAAATCAACCTGGCTGGACAGCGCCTACCGGACTTCAGCTCTCTATAAGTCCGGCAGCGGCGCGCTGACCCTGAAAAACAGCACGATCCATAACAGTTCCGGCAATGCCCTGGAAGTCTACGCCGGGTATCAGGCCTTCATTTCGGAGAACAACCGCTTTGAGCACAGCAACCGCGGGGTGTTCATCCGCCGGAATGTTTCCTTCAATGACAATACGTCCCGCTTTTCCGGCAATATACTGCAGGATGCCTGGCTGGAAGGTGGGACTTTGGACCAGAATGTTACCTGGAACCTGAGCCCTGATTATTCCTTTTTCGTCAGCGGCAACGTCACGGTGGCCGCAGATGCGCGCCTGCAGGTCATGCCCGGCACGGTCCTCAAGTTTGCCCAGAGCCAGCAACTTGTCGTCAACGGCGAACTGGACGCTCGCGGCACGGCCGACGCGCCGATCCATTTCACGGACTGGCGTGACGATATCGTGGGCGGCGACGCGAACCGGGATGAGCAGGAAACCGAGCCGGCGCCTGGCTGGTGGCCGGGTATTTTTGTGGGCGGCGTTGGTTCCGCCACGCTGGAATACATTCAAATCGCCTATGCCGGACGCTCGAACTGGTTTGACAGTGCCTACAGGTCATCAGGCCTCTACAAGTCCGGTAGTGGCGACCTCACTCTGAAACACAGCAATATCCATGATTCTGGCGGAGAAGGCCTTCAAGTCAACGCCAGTTCCGGAACAACCACACTTGAGAATTCAGCGTTCACCGTGAATGGCAAATCCGGATTGCGGTTGAGCTATTCTGGAACCGTCACGGCTGGAGGGAATACATTCAGCAATAATCAAGAGTATGGCATCCTGCAGGAAGTCAATGATACGCTCCGTTACGCCGACAACGCCTTCAGCGGAAATACGCTGGCCGGTGTGGGGATTCATGGCGGGACGCGTACTGCGGACATGACTTTGGCGGTAGCCGGTAGTCCCTATCGAATTATCGGCAGCATCACGGTTGATGAAGAGGCGACCCTGGCCATTGAACCGGGTGTGCGGGTGGAATTCAGTCAGTCCCGGCAACTGGTCGTGAATGGCGTATTGACTGCCGTGGGCACAGCAGCGGCCCCCATCGTCTTCACCGGCACCGAAGAATCTCCTGGCTGGTGGAACGGCATTTTTGTGCGCGAAGCCGGTTCGGCCACGCTGGAGCACACTGAAATTGCCTATGCAGGGAAATCAACCTGGCTGGACAGCGCCTACCGGACTTCAGGCCTTTACAAATCCGGCAGCGGCGCGCTGACCTTGAAGAACAGCTTCATCCGCTTCAGTTCCAACCATGGCCTTGATCTCAGCAGCAGCACCGGAACCACTTTGGTGGGGAATTCATTTTTTTCTGGCAACGCGGGGTCCGGACTGCGTGTCCATGCCAGCCAGTTGACGGTTGCAGGATCAACGTTTTCCAACAACGAGGGGTACGGTCTTCAGCCGGAGCCCTTCAATCATCTCATCGACTACGCAAGCTGCGTTTTCAGCGGGAACGCACTGGGCCCAGTTGGTGTTAAAGGTGGTCAGATTGCTTCCAACTCAACCTGGGCCCTTGCCGGCAGTCCCTATCGGATCACCGACAGCATCACGGTTGATGAAGAGGCGATCCTGACCATTGAACCGGGGGTGCGGGTGGAATTCAGTCAGTCCCAGCAACTGGTCGTGAATGGCGGATTGACCGCCGTGGGCACAACAGCGGCCCCCATCGTCTTCACCGGCACCGAAGAGTCTCCTGGCTGGTGGAACGGTATTTTTGTGCGCGAAGCCGGTTCGGCCACGCTGGAGCATACCGAAATTGCCTATGCCGGGAAATCAACCTGGCTGGACAGCGCCTACCGGACTTCAGCTCTCTATAAGTCCGGCAGCGGCGCGCTGACCCTGAAAAACAGCACGATCCATAACAGTTCCGGCAATGCCCTGGAAGTCTACGCCGGGTATCAGGCCTTCATTTCGGAGAACAACCGCTTTGAGCACAGCAACCGCGGGGTGTTCATCCGCCGGAATGTTTCCTTCAATGACAATACGTCCCGCTTTTCCGGCAATATACTGCAGGATGCCTGGCTGGAAGGTGGGACTTTGGACCAGAATGTTACCTGGAACCTGAGCCCTGATTATTCCTTTTTCGTCAGCGGCAACGTCACGGTGGCCGCAGATGCGCGCCTGCAGGTCATGCCCGGCACGGTCCTCAAGTTTGCCCAGAGCCAGCAACTTGTCGTCAACGGCGAACTGGACGCTCGCGGCACGGCCGACGCGCCGATCCATTTCACGGACTGGCGTGACGATATCGTGGGCGGCGACGCGAACCGGGATGAGCAGGAAACCGAGCCGGCGCCTGGCTGGTGGCCGGGTATTTTTGTGGGCGGCGTTGGTTCCGCCACGCTGGAATACATTCAAATCGCCTATGCCGGACGCTCGAACTGGTTTGACAGTGCCTACAGGTCATCAGGCCTCTACAAGTCCGGTAGTGGCGACCTCACGTTGAAAAACAGCAATATCCGTGATTCCAGCGGCGCAGGTCTGCTGCTCAACAACAGTACCGGCGATCACGAGATCATTCGCAACACCTTTGCCGCCATCAGCACCGGGGTGCTGGTGCTGAACCAGCCCACCACCGTGGTTTTGGACAGGAACCTGGTCGAAGGCAACACGGATTTTGGCGTGCGCAACCAGAATTCCGCGGAGGTGGACGCCCGGAACAACTGGTGGGGCCATGAGACCGGTCCGTACCACGCGGAACGCAATCCCGACGGCCAGGGGGACACGGTCAGCGACGGGGTGCTCTTCGAGCCCTGGCGGACCAGCCCTAGTTCAGGTGAGATCATTTCGCCCACTCGTTCCGGAACCATTGCGGCCGGGGACAGCCTGCGCTTCCGGGGCTCGGCCCTGGAGAACCCCGCGGCCGGCTATCGCTGGGAATTCGGGGACGGCAGAAGCGCGGACGTGCGCCATCCCGGGGTGGTCCGTTTCCCGGCGGCGGGGGAATATCAGGTCAGGTATGCCGCCGTGGTTGACGGACAGGTGGATGCATATCCGGACACCAGGACGTATGCGGTGGTGCCCGATCCGGGCAACCTTCCCGACTTGCGGGTTGCCAATGTCGGCGTCTCCGGGACCCTGGCCGTGGGCCAGCCGGCCCAGGTGACCTATACGGTGCGCAACGCGGGCCAGGGTCCTGCCGGGCCGGGGTGGCGGGATGCCGTGTACCTGTCCGCGGACCCGTATCTGGACACGGAAGACATTTTCATGGGCTCAGCCATGGTGGACCAGGTTCTTGATCCGGGTCAGTCCTATCAGCAGACCATGACCGCGGTCATGCCTGCCGTGGCTGAAGGGGCGTATTATCTGATCGTTGCGGCCAATGACGAATGGCAGGTCCTGGAGCTGCATCGCCTGAACAATGAGCACGGGGTTCAGGTTGCGGCCCAGGTGCCGGCGCTGGAACAGGGTGTGTCCAGGAACGTCTCCCATGGCAAAGGCCTGGTGGAGCAGTATTTCCGGATGACGGCCACGGCCGGGCAAAATCTTGTGCTGGACTTGACTCGCGTTCCCTCTGGACTTGAGGTGTTCATTGGCTTCGGCAGCCTGCCCACCCGCGGTGCTCATGATTTCCGGCTGCGGGGCGGGGAACGGTTCGTGATCCCCGCGGCCGCCGCCGGAAACTGGTACGCCCTGGTCCATGGCCGGATGGAAGAGTTCGGGAGCTACGACATTCTGTTCGACATGGTGGACGTGGCTTTGACCCGGATTTCTCCCACCCGGCACGGCACGCTCTCCGACCTGGTCCTGACCTTGACCGGGGCCGGGTTTATCGGGCCTCTGGACGTGGAACTGATTTCCGCAACGGGTCAGCCCTACGGGGGCGACGAGGTGGAGGCGGATGCCTTCACCCAGGCCACGGCGACTTTTGCCGCCGGGGTAGTCCCGGCCGGGATTTACGCCGTGCGGATTACGCGCAACGGGCAGACCGCCCTGCTGCCCAGTGCAGTGGAGATCATCGACGGCGGTGAGCCCAGGCTGGAAACCAACCTGATCCTGCCGGCCAACATCGGCTACAACACCCTGGCCACCATCTACGTGGAATACGCCAACACCGGCGACGCCTCCATGCCCGCGCCCCTGCTGATGCTCGCAGGCGTGCAGCATGACCGGCAGGGGGCCATTCTGACCCTGGAGCATCATAAACTGAGCCGCGGCTTCTGGGCCAGAGGCATGCCCCAGGGGTTTTCCAGCTCCGTGCAGTTTCTGGCTTCCGGGGCAACTCCGGGCGTCTTGCAGCCCGGCGAATCCGGCAGGGTGCCCGTGTATTACACCGGCTGGACCCACCCCTGGGATACCAGCGGCGGCAGGCCGCCCATTGACTGGGAGCTGTCCGCCCTGACGGCCGACGATACGACCCCGGCGGACTGGGCCGCTTTGAAGGATGAGATGCGGCCGGATTATGTCCAGGAAGACGCCTGGAATGTACTCTGGAACAATTTCACCAGCCAGGCCGGAACGACCTGGGGCGACTACATCGCCATGCTCAGCCGCAACGCCGTGTACCTGCACCGGCAGGGGGCGCGGGTGGAGGATGTGCAATCCCTGCTGGCCTTTTCCATGCGACTGGCTGACGGGTTGAGTCCGCTGCCCGTGCTGGCCGGGGGCGCGGATGCCGCGGTGCAAGGTCCCGGCCTGCCCATTGTCTTCGAGCGGGTCTTTTTGCAGCCCATTTCCCGGCGTTTCGTCCTGGGCGACATGGGCCGGGGCTGGACCCACAACTGGCGGCAAAGCCTGACGGTCAGGGAAGATGAAACCGTGGTCATTTCGGACCTGACCGGCACGCCGCGCATTTTCAACCCGGACAGCCGCTACGCCGGCCGCTATCTGGCCCAGCCCGGAGACGAGGGCGTGCTGCGGGCTGTTGACGGCGGTTTCCGGCTGACCGAACAATCCGGCGGGGTGCAATTCTACCGGGACGGCAAGCTGGAGTATGTCGAGGACACCAACGGCAACCGGATCACCTGCACCTATGCCGGGGATCAATTGACCCGCCTGAGTCACTCGGCGGGAGGCCGTCTGGATTTCACGTACACGCCGGCCGGTTACATCGCATCGGTGACGGACCACCATGGTCGCCGGACCGGCTACAGCTATACTGGCGAACACCTGACCTCTGTTCAGGCGTACGATGGCCGCACCATAACGTACACCTACGACACCGCCGCCGGGCCCAGAAGGCATGCCCTGACCACCATTGTCCTGCCTGACGGGGTGCGCCTGACCTACGACTATGACGGCCGCGGCCGGCTGAGCGCGGTCTGGCGTGATGACCAGCAGGAAAAAGTATCGATTACGCATGGCGATACGGGCCGCATTGTTGTCACGGACGCCCTGGGTAATCCCAACCGGGTCTTTTTCGACCACTGGGCGCGGGTTGTCAGGGCGGAAAACGCCCTGGGCGAAGCGGTGCGGATGGATTTCGACGAGTTGGGCAATCTGACCAGCGTAACCGATCCGGACGGCATGACCGCCACCCTGGCCTACGACCGACGCGGCAACCTCGTGGAGATCACGGACGTGATGCACCGCTCCACCAGGTTCAGCTATACCCGGGCCTTCAACCAGTTGGCCACGGTCACCGACGCCCTGGGCCGGCAGACTGCGCACAGCTATGACAATCGGGGCAACCTGACCGCCATGACCTACCCGGACGGCAGCAGGGAACAGTGGAGTTACGACGGGCAGGGCAATCCCATAGCCTGGACGAACCGGCGGGGCGCCGCGATGGCCTTGGAGTACGATGCGGCAGGGCGAGTCACTCGCAAGCACCCGGCGGATGGCTCCTGGGCCGATTACCGATACGACGCCCGCGGCAATCTTGTGGAGGCCGAGGATGAACAAGGTGTCACTCGGTTCACATATGATGACCATGATTACCTCATCCGGATCGATTATCCGCATGATCGGCATCTGATCTTCATGTACGACGCTTTCGGCCGTCGGATATCCAGCACGGATCAGCTCAACCATGTGCTGAACTATCACTATGACGAGGCCGGCCGGTTGAACCGATTGAGTGAAGAGGGTGTGGATGTCGTTGTGTACGCCTACGACCAGCTTGGCCGAATGGCCCGCAAGACCATGGGCAACGGGGTGTACACCACCTACGCCCATGATCCGGCCGGCCGGCTTCTGGCCCTGGAAAATCACAAACCCGACGGCGAAATCCTTTCACGGTTCGCCTATACCTACGATCGCCGGGGCCGGCGCACGGCCATGGAAACCCATTACGGGACCTGGACCTATGGCTATGACGACAGCGGCCAGCTTGTCAGGGCCGTATTGGTTTCCACTGATCCGGACGTTCCGAGCCAGGATCTGACCTACGAATACGACGCCCTTGGCAACCGGATCCGGACCCTGATCAACGGCCAGGAAGAAACCTATGACGCCAACAATCTGAATCAGTACACCACCGTCGGCGACCGGACCTATACCTACGATCTGGACGGCAACCTGATCCGCGAGGCAGGACCGGACGGGATCACGGTCTATACCTATAACAATGAAAACCGTCTGGTGGGCGTTACTCGGGGCGGAGAGACCTGGGAATACACCTATGACGCTTTGGGGAATCGGGTAGCCGTGGACGAGAATGGGGCTGTGACGCATTATGTGTATGATCCCGTCGGATTGGGTGACATGGTGGGCGAATATAATAATGCCGGCAACCTGATTGCCAGGTACACCCATGGGTTTGGTCTGGTGAGCCGCACGGCCCCTTCGGTTGGGTCGAGCTACTACACCTTCGATCCAATGGGGAATACCAGTGAACTGACCGGAGCCGGAAGCGTGAAGCAAAATAGATATGCTTATCAGCCGTTTGGAAGCAGTTTGCACGATGCTGCATCCGAACCCAATCCGTTCAAGTTTATGGGGCAATTCGGTGTTGTGGTTGATAAAACCGGGCTGCATTATGTACGCGCACGCCAATATGATTCGGTGCTTGGGCGTTTCGTGGCCTCTGATCCTATTGGCTTTGGTGGGGGTGACATAAACTGGTATAGATATGGCTATAATAATCCAAATAGCTTTCTAGATCCAAACGGTGAAGAAGTTGTTACGACTGGATTAATTTTAACAGGATTACTAGTTCTCGGTGTAACTGATATAGTACTCAGGTTTAGAGATGCGGGAGAAAATCATAAGAAAAACGCTGCAAATGCTCGGCGTAAGTCTGATAATTTTATCAAAGATGTAATATTCATGGAAACATATGGTGAAGATACAGCTACTAGGCATGGTAGAAATCCATATGGACATACACAACAACAGTTAAGAAATAATGTTAATACTTTAAGAACAGGTGGTGAAATAGTTCGTGATGGTGTAATTACTGTAATTCCAGTGGTTGGTGATGCAAAGACTGTTTATGATGAAGCGCGAGGTAGAGGGGTCTTTGGTAGAGTATGGCGTTGGTTAAGAGGTCCACAGGCCTGCACCACTGGTAGCCAAACAGGCAATAGGAATAACGAAATAGGAAATTTGATGCATAGCCTTTCGTATGCACCTCAAACACAACTTCATGACTGTATTCCTGGCTACACTTTATCTTTTGGCTCCACCCGCGTCATCGCCTCCTGGGACCCCAACGAGAAGACCACCGTGGCGGGCTTTGGCGACGGCAATCATGTCCGGGGTGGCAGTCAACTGAGTTATCGCATCGACTTCGAGAACTACGCCTCGGCCACGGCCCCTGCCCAGATCGTGACCATCCGGGACGTGTTGTCCGAGCATCTGGATCTGGGTACCTTGGAGCTGGCTGAGATCGGTTTCGGTGAGGTGATGATCAACGTGCCGCCGGGGTTGCAATACTTCGAGACCGTGGTGGACTATGCCTATACGGATGACGAGTACGACTTCGAGATTGAAGTCCATGTGGATGCCCGGTTGGAAAACGGGACTTTGTTCTTCAACTTCTTCACCTACGATCCGGACACCGGCCTGCCGCCGGCGGACGCCAGCATCGGCTTCTTGATGCCCGAGACCGAACCGGCCACCGGGCGCGGCCAGGGCTATGTGACGTACCTGATCCGGCCCAAGGCCGACCTGCCCAGCGGCACGGCCATCCGGAACATCGCCACCATCCAGTTCGACTACAGCCTGGAAATCGACACCAACCAGGTGGACCCGCTGGATCCGGATAAAGGCACGGACCCGGCCAAGGAGGCCCTGGTCACCTTTGACGGCCTCGCGCCCACGAGCAGGGTCAGCGCCCTGCCCGCGGTGACCGCGACGGAGACGTTCACGGTTTCCTGGAGCGGGGAGGACGACGAGCACGGCTCCGGGGTCGGGGCGTACGACATCCATGTCCGGGAAAACAGCGGGGCCTGGACCCGCTGGCTGGAAGGCACGGCAGCGACCTCGGCCCTGTTCACCGGCCGGGACGGGCAAAGCTATGCCTTCCACTCCGTGGCCACGGACAACGTTGGCAACCGGGAGGTCAAGGCCGCCCAGGCCGAGGCCTCAACGAGGGTGGACGTGCCGCCTACATCGCACACCGTGACCTTCAGGGACCACGACGGCACGCTGCTCAAGACCATGCAGGTCAACCATGGTGGCCGAGCCGTTCCACCGGCAGAACCCGTGCGAGAGGGTCATATTTTTATTGGTTGGAACGCTGATCTGGAAAACATCACCAGCGACCTGACCGTGACCGCTCGGTACGCGGCGGTTCCGGAGGGCCTCAGCGACCGGGAGTGGCTGACATCGTTCTACGTGGCCTA
>REDL01000055.1 GCA_007693505.1 Desulfovibrionales bacterium
ATTTTCGATCCGTTTCTTTGAATTGACGATCTGTTTCACGAAAAAGGGCCTTAATATCGTCAAAGTACCGTCCAACGTCTTCTCTGGTTGCATATTCGGCCATGGGAGGTTCTTTTCTGAATGGTCAAATGGAGCCGTCAAGGGTGTTTCCATCGTCATAACTCTCCCTGAGGAAACGTCAAGTGCGTCCGAACCGCACCGCCGCCTTGGCCATGGCCAGCGCGGCGCTGAAGATTCTCGCCGCGTCAGCGGGCTTGGTATGGTATCCGCTGGTTTTGGTGGTGTGTTGGCGGACTACCAGTACTTCCACATTGTTCTCCACCTTAAATTCCTTGATAGCGCCCCTGGGCAAGGAAATATTACTGGTAGACGTTTCCAGGTCAAAGCCCGGCCTGGCCACCAAAACCACATAGGCATAGGGGTAGCTCGTTCCCTTGACGTCGTTGGTCACCACCTGAACGTACATGCCCAGAAACGTCTCGGGCGCATCCGGAATCCGGATGCGCAGTTTGACATCCTCCGGAATTTTCGTCTCCCCGCGCAGGAGCATCATCACCGTGACCTGATCCTCATCGATCTCTTGCCGGGCACTGCTGATAATGGACTCCAGGGCCTCTACCTTGACCATCACCTTGGGGAGCCGCAGAATGCGCCGGGTGCCGGTGATCCAGTGCGGCCCCAGCAAGATCAGGGCATTGAACAGCAGTATCCGGACCTCAGGGGGGTACGGTGCGAACCCGTATTCCAGATAATGAACAATCGCATAAGCCATTGGGGCCGCGATAACGCCCAAAGTGATCAGCCCCAGTGTATTGGTCACGTCCATAGCCGAGCGGTTCCAGCGCAGCATGTTCCGGTCCAGCTCCTGGAGATCATGCAAACGCTGGATATCCATGCTCTCCCAGTCTGTATCCGGACTGAAGCGGCCGCTTTCCACCCGGTTATGATACCCTTGGACACAAAGCAGTACCGAGCCGGCCAGCAACAGCAGAACTCCGGACATGAAAGAACCGGTCAAGGCCTGGATCAGAAGGCCGGCGATGATCAGGATGAAGGAAAGAGCCAGCCGTTTGCCGTAGGCCATGAACGGCCAGAAGTGGAACACAACGATGCCGCGCTCTTCCAGAGACAAAGCGATTGGTGACTCGGAACCGGATGGACGGGCAATGAGAGGTGTGCCGGAGGTGGTCGTGTTCATGGGGCGGCCTCTTCAAGCGGTTGATATTGGTGCAGTCGGCACGCAGGGAATACATGGCGGCGGATGATGCGCAAACCCCTTGGCCCTTGCCAGTTCGTCAAAGCCAAAATGGCGCCAATACAGCGGGCAGCCGCCATGGCAAAAGGCGAAGTGCTCGCACTCCCGGCATGCGGGATGGGCAAAGTCTTTACGACGGTAGGCCGTTGCGGCCGGACGGTTCCAGATGGTCAGGAAGTCTTCCTGGAGCAGATCACCCACGGGGTCGTCACAGGAGGAACAGGGCAAAATCCGGCCCCGAGGGTCCACGGAAAGCAGACCGTCACACGCGCTGCAACCCTTGTTGCCCAGGTCCGCGGTAATGGGATTGAACAGGCACAGGGGTGTAGGCGAGTACCACATGAACTCCACGTTCACCAAGGCGGCAGCCTGTTGCACGGCCAGGATCACCCGAGCCATGTCCCTGTACCGGATCAGGGGTGACTCAAATCCACTCTCCTCCCGGCTCGCGTTTCCGGCAGGGATGACCATGTTCATGCTCAACCGCTCCAGCCCCAACTGATGGCGGGCAAAGCCGGGCATTTTGACCACCATCTCCAGATTGCGGCGGTTGATGGTCGTGTTGCAATGCACGGTAATGCCAGCCTCCTGAAAATGGGCAACAGCTGCGCAGGATCGTTCAAACGATCCCGCTACCTGGGTCACCCGGTCGTGGGTCAGCGCATCCGGACCTTCTACGCTCACCTGGGCCGAGGCCAATCCAGCGCAAGCCAAGCCTCTGGCCAAATGTTTGGACACGCGCGTACCATTGGTGATCAGGTTGACCCGCATGCCCAGATTCCTGGTAGCGAACGCCACCAACTCCGGGAGATCTCCCCGCAACGTGGGTTCTCCGCCGGTAAAGCTCACCGATGGAACTCGAGCTTGTTTCCTGATTCGCTCCAAAACCAGCTTTACCTGGGCCGTATGCATGATCGGGCCCTCACCATCTTCCGGCGAACGACCACATGCTCCGGCGCACCCGGCGTAGCAAAACACGCAGCGCAAATTGCACTGGTCGGTAAGCGCCACTTCGGACAAAACCGGCAAGTCGCTGAACCGGACCTCCAGAGGCCTGACCTCCACGGCACAGGTGACGGTGTCCTCTCGCAACTCCCCGGAAAGGCAGCGTCGCACCGCATCCAAAAACAAAACCACATCGCAAAGAGGTCGGGCAAGGCCCTGACTGATATTCCGCCCATTGTTGCCATGGTCCGCGTGGACCCGGGCGACGATCTCCGCAACCCGGCCGCCACTCAGCAGATAATCCAGAATCCTGGCACCTTCCGGGTTCAGTTTATAGGCTTGATTTGGCATCCGGATCAACAGGTTGTCCTCCAGACGGACCACGACATAGGGCCGGACATTGGCAATAAATTCATCCACCCAGGCCAAATCCGGAGGCACGGTGGACGGTGTCCGCGGACTTGCGATCCTTTCCCGCCAACCGGTTAGCCATGCGCCCAGCCGGGATGGTCGTTTCATCGTGACCCGCCGCTGACGCAAGCCGAGTGACAGGCGGAGTGACAGGCCGAATGGCACGCGGAGTGGCAAGCCGAATGGCACGCGGAATGGCACGCGTCGTGACAAACATTCATGTCAAAACTTGGCGACATGTTGATAAAGCTGCGCTGGAGGTGATCGCTGTCCACGGGAATGGCCGCTTCGTGTCGCCATGGGTCTTCCTGACAGGCATAGCGCCGTTGATAGCGGGGGTGGTCATTGTGGTACCAGTAATACCAGCGATTATACTCGGTATCCTGCCAGCGGTTCTCCCTGGCGGCTGTTTCGCGGGTCTCGGAGTCATATCCGGCGATGCGCTCCCGCCAAAAAGCCTGGGTGGCCGCAACATCGCAATCCCAGGCCTTTTGCTGCACGGCCCTAACGGCCATGTTCATGATCTCCTCCAGCTCCTGCTGGGAAAGTTGCCCATCATTGGCAAAGGCATGGATGAACATCCGCTCGTAGATGTCCAGCTGGGCATCCGGAGGACGCAGAACCTTGGCCTGAAGCGTTGGCTGCTCCGTCGTCACCTCCAGATACCCTTCCCGAACCAAAGACGTGAACATGGCGCTCAGAATCTGGCGAAAGGGAATCTCCAGATAAAAGGCTGCTTCCAGGGGACTCAAATCCTTGCATATCTTGCCTTTGACCCGGAAATTGGACAGCACCAGCTTGGGCGGGGTCCAGTCCAGGGTGTCCCAGCGAATGGCGTCCAGCCCCCGATGGGCCTTGACCATGGACCGCTGCTTGCCGACCATCAACAGGTAGAAAAAAGCCAAAAGAACCACCGCGCCGGGAACGAACAGGGCATTTACGCCGAAAAACAGCGAGTCCGCCCCGTGCTCCGATCGCCCCCTGCCGGTTAGCTCGCGCAAGGAGTCCACTGCCTGACCGACCATCCCCGAAGGCGCGACCTGCAGGGCGGCCACGTCAAACCAGACTGCGGGCAGATAGATCTGCACCCGCATATGATACCGATTTCCCGGCGCACTCCGGTGAAACAGCAGCACCAACCGATCGTGCTCGCCCCGCTGGTAGTCGATCCGGTAGCGCTCATTGACCCAAGGCTCGGTCAGCACGAGGTCGTTTTCCAGGACATACGCCCGGGCATCCAGGACGTGCGCCGGAAGCTCGAGGGGCGTATGCACCCGCAAGGTGTAGTGGCGCTGGCGCTCCGCCTCGTCCCACTGTACCGGGGACCAGTTGAAGACCACCAGCTCCCGCCCATCCTCCGCCGTGGTCGGTTCCAGATATCCGGCCTGGGCAAAGTCGGTGGGAAACCAGAACTGATAGGTCACATGCCCGGAGCGCACCCCCTGCCCGCGCTCCAGAAGTATTTCATACGCATCGCGCTGCAAACGGTTGATCTCCAGGCCGTACCGATTCCCGGCGTCATCCACGGCATGGGATCGGTCGCTGAACCGCCCCACAGCCAAACGGTCACTCCCGGAAAACACAAATCCTCGCAACCGATCCCCCACAACCCGCCACTGCACCGTATAGGCCACCACCGCCGACCCATCCGCGTTCAAATCCACATCCGTCTCCACGAAGTGGACATCGCCCTTGCGGGCCTGGGCAGGAGCGGAAACACTCAAAGCCATCCCGGCCAGCAGCCAGACCAGTATACCCAACCAAGCAAAGTTCCGGACCATCTTTACCTCTCGTTCATCACTCCATTGGACACCGCCCCCCCGGTCGACACGCTCCTGAGCCGAGCATTCCCCACGACCAGGCAACCACGTCCCGCACAGGCGACTATATCCCCCGGGAATCGATCCCCGCACTCCGCAACCACATTCCAAAATCTTCAAGTGCGCGTTTGAGTAGAGCTTTTGCCTCTTTCTTGTCCTCATCAGCCACGGAGAAAATGAATTCCAGCTGGGGATTTTCGGCGATGATTCCGGAAAGGGCCTTCACGTGGATGGCAGGGTAATGATCGGCAAAACGCCGGAGATACGGTGCCAGGAACGACTCGTCGTTGCTGTGGATGCGCAGTCGGCTCCTGGCATGGTTTACAGCGGGAAAAGCATTGACCATGAATGGGTGCAGGGACGTCTGGAAAATTGCCTGCATTTCCGGAGGCACCCCGGGAAAGCAAACGATGGCCGTCTGATTTTGCCGCACCAGCACTCCCGGTGCCGTACCGACCGGATTGGAAAGAGCCGTGGCACCTTCCGGCAACAGCGCCATTTTTTCCCGCGGAGGGTTCAAGCCGCCCTGGGCGATCACCCCGTTTGCCGCCAACGCATCATAGCTGCGACGGATCATCTCCCGGGCCTGGATATCCAAAAAAAGCGACAAACCCAACCCTTCAGCCACCGCGGCCACGGTCAGATCGTCCTCTGTCGGACCCAAACCACCAGTCAGAAAAAGAAACGCAGGCGGCTTGCCTGAAACCCGATTTACGGTCAAACGGACCTCCTCGGCAATAATCCCTTTATCGTCCGGCAGGATCGTCACCTTGCCCACCATGCCGCCCAGGTCCATGATTTTCTGAATGAGCCAAAAACTGTTCCCGTCCTGAACCGAACCGTTCAGCAGTTCGTTACCCACGGCCATAATTTCCGCCACCGCGGGTGTGAGGCGTTTCGGGCTGAGATTACGCATACAATATCCTCCAACTGTTCCGCTCGCAGGGGCAAAAAAGCCTTTCAAGAGCTGGGACAAAGCCACCCTGAATCCACGCTACAATACCCATTCCCCCAAAAAAGGAGAAATCGCACCCAGGACGGATGCTTTACCAACCATATTCTTTTCGACTACATCAGTACGTGCCATGCAGAACACATGCCCGGCCGAAAAGGACAGCGTTCCGCCAGCCAGTTTTTTTCAGCTGTGGCAACCGGGAAAATCGAGGCCTTTCGGCCTCTATCTCCACGACACCACATGCCGAACCAGTCATATCAGTCCGGACTCCTCCCAACATATCAGCAGATAATTGAGCCCATGTGGATGGAGCAACTTTGCCATGAATGACGAGAAGCGTGAACTCTCCCAGGGTCAGCACCTGGCAGCGCTGGAAGCGTTGAACACCCATAAGGCTGAACTGGAAATCCAGAACGAGGAATTACGTCAAAGCCGGGAGGAACTGGAACGCTCCCGTCATCGCTATTTCAGGCTGTTCGATCTGGCACCTGTGGGCTATCTGACACTGAACGACCAGAATGTCATTTTGGAGGCGAATATCAAGGCCTGTAACCTCCTCGGCCATGAGCGCAACCACCTGTTGAAGCAGAAGCTGACCAGCTTCATCGACAGATCATCCCAATCCGTTTTCGCCAAACACCGCAGTCGGGTTCTGGAGGTCCTCACCCCCCAGTCCTGTGAACTGCTTTTGGTGAGGAAAACCGGGCACACTTTCTGGGGCCAACTGGACATGAGCCTGGATCGAGAAGGTTTGGATGATGGGCCGGTGATCAGGATTGTGGTCAGCAACATCGACGACCGCAAAAAGAGCGACCAGGCCCTGAAGCACAGCGAGGCTCGATTACGTAACCTGCTGAACAAGGTCTCTGCCGTCGCGGTGCAGGGCTACCATGCCGACGGCACAGTCCATTTCTGGAACAAAGCCAGTGAGAGGCTTTATGGTTACAGTGCTCGGGAGGCCGAGGGCAGGAACCTGCTGGACCTGATTATTCCTCCTGAGAAACGCACGCACGTGGCGGAAAACATCAATCGGATGTTTACGCAACAACGGACAACTCCGGCAGAGGAACTCCTTTTGATGCACAAGGACGGCAGCAAAGTGCCGGTCTTTTCCAACCACGCCATTATCCAGCCCCACGGACAAGAGAAAGAGCTCTATTGCATTGATATCGACTTGACGCCGTTGAAGGAAGCAGAGCGAAAAATCAAGCATCAACGGGATATGCTCAAGTGCATTTTCGATGGCGCTCCGTACACAATGCTGCTGCTGGACAAGGAATGCCGGGTTCACGATATTAACCGAGCCGGGTTGACGTTTTTTCAGAAAACCAAAAAAACGGTTTTGGGCAAGCACTGCGGAGCGCTTTTCAAGTGCATCATCGACCAGGAAGGCATGCCCACCCCTTCAGACGCCTGTCCGGGCTGCTTGCTCCGGCAAAATGTCCGCATCGCCTTGGATTCCGGGCAATCCCGATTGGAGGAACCCACTCGACTGTCCGTACTAAAAGGAACCGATCCGCAATCCGGTATTGCTGTCAGAGATTTGCTCATCTCCACGGCACTGGTTGTTGCTGATGAGCGAAGGCTGGCCCTGGTAACCATCGCCGACGTCACCGAGCGAGTCCAGATTGCGGAGGATTTGATTCAGGCCAAGGAAGCGGCGGAAGCTGCAAGCATTGCCAAAAGCCAATTTCTGGCCAACATGAGCCACGAACTACGCACCCCGCTCAACGGATTGCTGGGCATGATGCAACTGCTCCAAACCACGGAGCTGGACGCGGAACAGGCTGAGTATGTCACGTTGTCGATCCGTTCCGGCGGCCGGTTGACCCGCCTGCTCAGCGACATTCTGGACCTCTCCCGGATCGAAGCCCGAAAATTGACCTTGCTGGAGGAACCGTTTCATCCTGAGGAATTGATCCAGGCCGTGACCGACACACTCGGCCTAGCCTGCCGGGAAAAGGGCTTGCAGTTGGAGCAGGAGTTGAGCGATACTGTACCGGCCCGGCTGATCGGTGATGCTGTCCGTATCCGCCAGATCCTGTTTAACCTGGTAGGCAATGCGATCAAATTTACGGATCAGGGCCGTATCGATGTCGCCGTCTTCGCCCTGGACCACCCCGAGCCGACAAAATGCCGCTTGGCTTGTTGCGTCAGCGACACGGGGAGCGGCATTCTTGAGAATCAACAGCGTCTGGTTTTCGGATCCTTTACCCAGGCCAATGAATCCCTGACCCGCAAACACCAGGGTGCCGGACTCGGATTGGCTATCGTCAAAAGCCTCGTCGAACTTATGGACGGCACAATCAGCATTGACAGCGAACCTGGCCTTGGGGCCACGATCTGTTGCACCGTGACCGTCACGATGGACGCAATGCCGCTTGCCAACCACTCCACTCCATCGAGTTTCACCAGACAACTCTGAAACAAGTTTGTTGGAAGCATTGAAAGGAGCCCACAAATCATGCCCGTACTCGTCGTCAACGTCGATCACGTCGCCACCCTCCGCCAAGCCCGGATGGGACGGGAACCTGACCCGGTCACCGCGGCACATCTCGCCGAACTGGGTGGGGCCCACGGGATCATCGTCCACCTGCGTGAAGATCGTCGGCACATCCAGGACCGGGACCTGAACCTGCTCAAGGAAACCGTCCTGACCAACCTGCACCTGGAAATGGCCGCAACAGCGGAAATGCACGCCATCGCGCTGAAAACCCGACCGCACATGGTCTGCCTGGTCCCGGAAAAACGGGAAGAGCTGACTACCGAAGGCGGGTTGAACCTGGTCGGCAGAGAGCAGGATTTGCGGGCCTACCTGGCCGATATCCATACTGCCGGAATCATCTCCAGCCTGTTCATCGATGCCGACCCGGAGCAGATTCACGCTGCCAAGGCCATCGGAGCCGAATACATCGAAATCCACACCGGCCACTATGGTGACGCGTTGACTCGGGAAGAGCGCATGAAGGAGCTGCGAAAAATCCGGGAGGGCATCGGGATCGCCCAGGATATCGGGCTGCAAGTCAACCTTGGCCATGGCTTGAACTACACCAATGTGCTGCCTTTTGCCCAGGTGCCGGGCATCAGGGAGTATTCCATCGGTCACAGCATTATGGCCCGGGCCATTCATGTCGGTTTGTGCCAAGCAGTCCGGGAAATGGCGGACACCATTCGGACATTTGTCCCCTGAGATTCAAGAATGAAGCTGGTTCAGGGACATCCCTCGAGATATCCATGCCAATAATCGGCCTGGGCCTGGATGTTGTCGAACTGGAGCGGATACGGCGAATCTGGGAGCGTTTTGGGGAGGCCTTTGCCCGGAGGGTGCTCACGGCAATGGAGCGCAAACATCTTCTCACCGGGCAACAGATCCCCTATCTTGCGTCCCGCTTCGCGGCCAAGGAGGCTGCGGTCAAGGCCCTGGGCACCGGATTTCGGGAGGGAATCACCTTTCAGCAGATTGCTGTTGCCAGCCGGCCCTCGGGCCAACCGGAGCTGATCTTTTCCAAAACAGCCCAACTCCTGGCCTCCCGGCTTGGGGTAACCCACATCCACCTCAGCCTGACCCATGGCCGGGACACCGCCGCCGCGGTGGTCATCCTGGAACGTGAACCAATGCAGTGGTCATCAGGCAGCACGAGCCCAGTTGCAACCAATTCACACCCCACGGATTGATTCCAGGCCTTTTTTTTCAGAGGCAGATCGCCCGCAATCCAACGGCCATCCACACCATTCACATGAAAACGTCCATTACCGAACAACGCGTTCAACGGATCAGGGACGTCCTGTCCAAACGCCAGAAAGACCTGACCCTGATCCTGAACAACATTCACGACCCGCACAATGTCTCCGCCATCCTGCGCAGTTGCGACGCCTTTGGAGTCCACGGCGTTCACCTGTATTATACTCGGGAGTCCTTCCCCCTTGTAGGCAAACGCTCCTCGGCCTCAGCCAAAAAATGGGTGGACCGGATCCGGCACCACGACGCCGCGACCATGATCAACGGGCTCCGCGGAGAAGGATACCGGATCATCGGTACCAATCTGACCGCCACGGCCAAGCCGCTCCCGGATTGGGACTTCACCGGCCCCACGGCCATCCTGCTGGGCAATGAGCACCGTGGCCAGGATCCGGCCCTGGATGCCCTGATCCCGGACAACCTGTTTATCCCCATGCAGGGCATGATCCAGAGCCTGAACGTCTCCGTAGCCGCGGCCGTGATCCTTTACGAGGCGTGGCGGCAGCGCCACTTACGGGGATGCTACGATAGCCCTCGCTTCAACCACGAGGAAATGGAAGCGCAGGTCAGCGCCTGGATGCTGCGATGACCAGAACCAGATGAACAGGCTAAGATGACCAGTATACGATGATCCAACAAAGATGACCAAACAAAGCCTACAGCAGGAAATGTTCAAGGCTGTGGCAGCCATCCGCCACGGAATGCCGGTGGTCTATCCCACCGAAACCCTCTATGCCCTTGGCGTGGACATTCTCCGTCCGGATTCTGTGGAACAGGTCGTCCGGCTCAAGGGACGTCCGCAGGGCAAGCCGTTGCCCGTGCTGATCGGCGCCCTGGACCAGCTGTCCCTGGTCACGAACCACCGTAACGCCGCCCTGGATCGCTTGATCCGGGATTTCTGGCCCGGTCCCTTGAGCATCCTGGTGCCGGCCCGGCCTGGGCTTTCGGCCCTTCTGCAGGATTCCCGTGGATTTATCGCCGTCCGTTGGACCTCCCATCCCACAGCCCAGCTCCTGGCCCTCCACAGCGGCATCCCGCTGACTGCAACCAGTGCCAACACCAGCGGCCGCCCCGCGGCTTCTCGACCGGAGGAGCTGGATACGGAATTGTTGGCAGCCTTGTCCGCCACAGGTACATCCTACAGAGCCTTACCGGACAGCCGCGATTCTCGAAGCCTGGCGCACCCCGGAACTGATCCTGATCAGCATCCCGGCATGGTCATCCACCAACCGCCCTTCCCCGCCGGAGGCCTGCCCTCGACGGTGGTCCAGATTCTTTCCAGCCACAAGCTCCATGTTTTTCGCTTTGGAGCCATCGGATTGGCTGAACTTGAGCAGGCAGGATGGAGGGTTGGTTGAATTTTTTGTACCGCCAAACACCATGACTCCTGGCAATCAAGAAAAGCGGTATAATTTTTTGTACGCTCCGGGGCTCTCCATTCCCTATCCCATGGCCAATTCCAATGCTCTCAACCCGTCAATACTCTCTTGGAGCCAAGCAAAGATGCAGCATTCAGAACGTGTCGGGGGGAACTGAGCAAAATGACCAGCCCGGATCTCCATCTGGCATAGTGTTTGCTAAAAACATTATAACCTTCCTCCTTTTGCAAAAGCCGGTTTCGTTCCAAGGCAGCCCACCTTGAAGCGAGACCGGTTTTTCTTTTGCAAAAAGCGTGATCAGTCCCTTGGAATGTGGGAAATCCTGGGCACTCACTCCGCTAGAAGCTTCCCCACTTCCTCCCGGACCATGGCCTGGGGCATTTCTCGAAGGCATCGAGCTTCGGAACAGCTGATCCGTCCGGTTTGCGTACAGGGTCGGCAAGCCAGATCCAGGGCGATGGTCCGCAGGCCAATCGGCCCCCACTGCGCATCCGAGGCCGGTCCGAACAGCGCCAGCCCAGGCACGCCCATCATGCCCGCCAAATGCATCGGTCCACTGTCGTTCCCGACCACGAAACGGGCACTTTGCAGCACCTCTTGCAGATTTTCCAAGGAACCCGGAAAACTCGCCGAAAAACCTGGAATATCCACCCTCCGTTCCTGCTCCACCGGACCCAGAACAAACCGCACTGCATGGCCGATTCGTTGGAGCCACCCGGCCAGTTCAAAAAATTGTACAAGGGGCCATTGCTTGGCCGGATGCCCCGCCCCGGGAAAGAGCAGCACCTCGCCCTGACAACGCCGATGGCGATCCATCACACCGAAGTGTTTGCGCCAGATACTCAGCCAGGCCGGCTCATCCGGAATCTCCATGGTGTTCAATTGCCGGGCATAGGCATCCCGTGGTGATATTTTTCCCTCTTTGCAGTGGTCTATCCCGAACAGAACATGCACACAGGAGGATGCTGGAACCGGCGGGGGGGTGTCCAGAGCAAACCAGAAAACCCGGACCCCCTCCAGTTCCTCAGGCCACCTGTCCCGGACAAACAGGGTGTCAACACCACGGCGCAACTCCGGAGGACTCGGCTCGATTCCCAACGGCAACAACCAGTGCAGTCGACTGGACGGACCTCCCCAGAATACTCGCTGACCGGAAAAATATTCGCGGATACGGAGCAGGGATGGCCAAGCCATGAAAAAATCCCCCAATCCACCGCGATGAATCAGGAGGCATCGGCTCACAATTTCTTCATTTTCTGAAACATGTTCAGCATGCCCGGATCTGCATGGCAAAATCCGCAGATGCTCTCGGAGAGAGAAACATACTGGTTGTGTCGCAAAAAGGCATGCAATCTCTTTGGGTCGGCATACAGGGACGCCAGGGATTCCACCAACGGAGCAACGGGCACGAACCGCCGCTCACATAATCGGCAGGTTCCCAAACAATTCACCACCGCGGCCACATCGAGCAGAAATTCCGGATCTTCGCCGAGAATTTCCCGCAGGGTGTCCAAGTCAGAGGGAAGGATGAGACGAATCATATCTTGTTGGAAATAAGGATAAAGATTGACAATATGCATATAATATGCACAAAATACTCGTAATGGTGTTGAATACGACCCGATCCAAGCCCGGCCCAATCTTCACAAGCACTGAATTCACTTTGCCGTCGCTGAACAGCACTTTGAGATCCGTTTGCTTTGACAGTTGAAGACCCGGATGCAAGACCCGGATGCGGAAAGGAAGCAACGGTTTATTATCATGGGAATGGATGCTTTCGGGAGGATTCTCGTCGTTGTTCACACCCCTTGCGGGCATCATACCCGCTTCATTTCAGTACGCAAAGCCAGCCGAGACGAAAGGAAAGAGTACCATGCGCAAGAAATATGATTTCAGCAAGGCCAAACGCGGCCCGGTCACTCCATCGCCGGGGAAGACCAGAATCACCATCATGCTCGACGACGACGTTATCGAGCATTTTCGAAAACGGGCGGAGGACTCCGGGACCGGCTACCAGACTTTGATCAACGCCGCATTGCGGCAAAACGTTTCCGCAAGCTCAAACGAGCTGGACGACCCTCCCTTGACGGTGTCTTCACTCAGGAAAGTACTCCGTGAAGAACTGCATGTCACCTGAGCATCAGTAGTGACGTGTACTTCAAAACAAAAACTACCGCGTTTTCATTACGCAAGGGGTGACGATGTCCGTCGGCCCTCTGTGTACATGAACTCCTGGCTCGGTAACTTGGAGTTTCAGGGAATACCAATACTCGACAAAAATGCCCGGAAAACGATTCTTGCATGGTGTGTTCATGCCTCTCTCGTTTCATTTTGCGCCATGGGCGCCGTGAGCACCACCCGACGATCCGTCTCCACACCAGAATGTATGAGGCTCTCCTTCAAAGGCCGCCCTTGCGCGTCCCAGTCCCTGACCTGATAGTAATCCGCCAGCAACGTGCGCATGTCCTCATCGGTAATCCGGTGACCCTTGTGGGGGCCGCTGGGCAGGGGCTCCTCCACGAAGCGTCGGGGCAGGTGCTCGTGAGAGATATCCAGGCCTTCGCGCAGATTGAAGAGACGGGTCGTGTTCCAGATCCGGCGACCCAACTCATCGAAAAAGCTGGCCTCAACGTTCCGGCCCGTGGCCGCGTTCAGCAGTTCGGCGTAGGTCTCCGGAGCCACGCCCATGGCGCCAAAGTCGCACTTCACCAGACAATCCGTGCCCGCCAGATAATCCTGCAGGGTGGCCACCAGTTCGGCCTTGCCTTCAAGGCTCAAGGCCTGAACCGGCTTGCCCCGCCACTCCATGCCCGTGGCCTCGTAGCCCACGGGAAAACCGCGCTGGTGGCAGGCTCCCCGGTCCGCGGTCATGTAAGCCAGGCCCATGCCCGGTGCGCCGCGCGGCCCCCAGGCGGGCATTTCCAGGCCCTTGACATGTTGGGCCAGACGTTCCGCCTCCGGCCCCAGGGTCTTTGCCGCGGCCTTGACGCCCTGGGACAGCAATCGGCCCAGTTCACCCTGTTGAGCGGCGATCATCCGGATCACCTCTTCCGCCGCCGGAATATTGCCGAATTCCAGGTCTGCGATTTCTTCAGCTGGTGCCCATCCAGCCAGAAGTCCCTTGCTTGCGGCCTCCATTGCAAAACCCACGCATGCACCGGTGGAAATGGAGTCCAGACCCAGCAAATCGCAAAGCTTGGTCAGGTGGGCCACGGCTCGTGCATCGCCGATGCCCAGGTTGGTACCCAACATGGCTGCGGACTCGTATTCCACGATGTCCGTGACCATCTGGGCATACGTCCCGGTCCGGACAGCGCCCATCTGGGTGCAGGCGATGGGACACCCGAAGCAGGCCGCCCGGCTCAGCCACAAGGCCCGGGACTGACCGGCATCGCCCAGTTTTTTGGCCAGGGACGACGTTCCGTCACTGAAATTGTTGGCCGGAATCAGCCCGGCCTCATTGGCGAACTCCACGGACCCTGCGGTCCCGGAAGCCATCAGGGACCGGCACTCGGCGCTGTCCCGAATTTCCTTGTTGGCCCGGTCCAGGGCCCGGTCAAAGGCTGACTGGTCATGGACCCGGACCAGCCGTTCGCCCTTGAGAGCCACGGCCTTCAGATTCTTGGAGCCCATTACCGCGCCGGCTCCGCCCCGCCCGGCCTGACGGTTGAATTCACAGCAAATCAGGGAGTAGCGCACCTGTCGCTCCCCGGCTGGGCCGATGGTGGCGATCTTGAATTCCTCGTCGCCCAGAACCTCTTTGACACGCCGGGTGGTTTCCAGGGTGTCCAGGCCCCAAAGCGCTTCGGCTGGTTGCAATCTGGGGCCGTCCCGGTCCACGACAAGTACGACGGGTTCCGTTGCACATCCGGAGATCATCAGGCCGTCATACCCGGCATACTTGATTTCCGGGCCGAACATCCCGCCAAAATAGGAGTCCAGAAACAGATTGGTCTGCGGAGACTTGGTCGCCACGCAGGCCCGCATGGCCGGTGCCGGAGTTCCGGTCAACGGGCCGGGCAGAAAGAGGAGCATATTGTCCGGTCCCAAGGGATCTGCCCGCTCCGGAATCAGGTCCAGAAGCAGTTTGGCCGCATACCCCTTTCCGCCCAGATATCCCTCCTGAAGCCAATCCGGAAGCACCACATCCTGAAACGTACCCGTGGTCAGATCCGCATGGAGCATTACCCCCCAGGCTGCACTGTTCATGATTGGCCCTCCGCAGCGTCTCCCGGTCGTATTGGTGACGTGATCAAATCCAGGGCTCCCGTAGGGCAGGCCTTCACGCAACTGGGGCTGCCATCGCACAGGTCGCACTTGAAGGCCTTGCCGCTTTCCGCATCCAGATGGATCATGCCCAATGGACAATACCGATCGCACAAGCCACAGGAAATGCATTTCTCCCGGTCAATACCCACGACTTTGGTTTTCTCGTCCCGGGATATCGCCTGCACCGGGCAAGCTCGCAAACACATCGGGCTGGCACACTGCTCGCAGACCACCGGGATATGGGCCATGTTCTCCCATTTCCGCCGAATGGTCAGCATGGATTTCCGGGGGTTGTACCCGCCGAACATGTGTAGAGAGCAGGCTGCCTGGCAGAGCTGGCATCCGGTGCAGGCATCGAAATGTGTGCGGATAAATACAGATGGACGAGATTGTTGCATGACGAATCCGGGGTTCAATGTTCAAGGGCCAGAGAGGTCAAATCGGTCAGACCTGCCAGACCGACCAGGACGGTCAGGTAAAGCCAGGAGAATGGCAGGCACCAATAGGAAGGGGCAGGCCTTGCGCCTGCCATTTTTCTCGATAATCAGATGAAATATCTACAGATTGCCTTGCCACGCAACCACATGGATCAGTCAGGGCGGCCGCAAGGGCCGCCCCATGGAGGACAAGCGAATTATGGAAAAAGCGTCGCATTGATCAGGTTGATTCGCCCGCCTGATGCGACGATCCAAGGTTTCATGAAAATGGATACGCAGAGCGCTGAACTCTCTCCACTTGTAAACCGGTCAACCGTGAATCGCCCACACCTAATGCGCCATCAGGGCTTCAATCACCGGCAGGGCGGGCTGGCCGTCCACCGTGTTCACGCCCTCCATCCACCCGCGATAGATTTCCGGGTTGGCCCGCAGCCAGGTCAGACCGGCTTCCAGGGGCTCCAGCGCGGAGTCCTCATGGAGCATGTTCATGGCCTCGTTGATCATCTCGATGGGCACCAGATAATTATTCAGGAAATTGGCAATGTTGGGCTGCTGTTGATCAAAACCGCTGCGGATATTGATGTACACTGTGGCCGTTCCGTCATTTTCACCAAAAGTAGTTTCATCACTGCCCGTGAGATAGGACATGTCGATGATCTTGTTCATCCAATGCGGGGACCAGCCCAGAAAAACGATCCACTGCTCATTGCGGGCAAAGTTCTGGACCTGGGTCAGCATGGCCGTCTCGCTGGAAGGGATCAGTTCAAAGTTCCCCAGGTTGAACATGTTCTCATTGATCATCATTTCAATGACCTCATTGCCGTCATTGCCCTCCTCGATGCCGTAGATCCTGTATTCCAGCTTTTCCCCGAAATTGGCAATGTCCGAAAAATCACGCAAGCCGCCCTCGTAGGCATACGTAGGCACGGCCAGGGTGTACTTGGCGTTCTCCATGATCACGGAAAACGATTCCACATTGCCGCTCTCGAAATGCGGCTCAGCGATACTCTGCATGGTCGGCATCCAGTTCCCGAGAAAAATGTCCGCCTGGTTGGTGGCCATGGCCTGGTAGGCAATAGGCACGGAAAGCAGCATGCTGGAGGCAGCATAGCCCAGTTCATTCAAAAAGTGCTGCGCCACCTCGGTCTTTACCGTCACGCAGGTCCAGGGCACGTACACGAACCGGACCTCCTTGGAGGCCATGGCATTGCCGGCAAAGCCGACCATTACGACCATGGCGAAAGCCATCATCAATTTACTCAATTTCTTGTCCATCGATCCTCTCCTTTGGTTGGATGGTTGGAAAATTGTAGTTACTCAGCTGTTTCGCGAAAAACAGACTGGATACCCGCCTTCGCGGGTATGACTGACTCGGAGGCAGCATGAAAAAAAACAAGTCATTCCCGCGAAGACGGGAACCCAGCGCCAAGGCACAACCAAACGCGAACAATACTGGATAGTTGAATTCCAATTACTCTTTGATGTTTGACGCATGCCGATAGAAGTCCAATGTGGACGGCGGCAGAGGCGTATTCCCCAAAATCGCATCCGCGGCCTTTTCCGCGATCATCAGCACCGGAGCGCAAATGTTTCCATTGGTGATTTCCGGCATCACCGAAGCATCCACCACTCGCAGATTTTTCAAACCATGCACACGTAAGTCCTTGTCCACCACGGCCATATCGTCGTAGCCCATTTTGCAGGTGCAGCTGGGATGGTAGGCGCTCTCCCCTTCCCGAGCCACAAAGTCCAGAACCTCCTCGTCAGAGGAGATGTGCTCACCCGGGGAAAGCTCCTTGCTCTTGAAGGCCTCGAAGGCTGGCTGGTTGAATATTTTCCGGGCACAGGCAATGGCCTCGATCCATTCCTTGCGATCCTTTTCCGTGGACAGGTAGTTGAACCGAATCCGCGGCGGGGTGGTCGGGTCATTGGACAGCAGCCGCACCGAGCCCTTGGCGTCGCTGTACATCGGCCCGACATGGAGCTGGTACCCGTGGCCCTCGCTGGGCGCGCTCCCGTCGTACCGGATGGCGATGGGCAGGAAGTGGAACTGCAGATTCGGGTAGGCCACTTCATCATTGCTGCGCACAAAGCCGCCGGCCTCAAAGTGATTGCAGGCTCCGATTCCCTTGCGCCAAAAAAGCCACTCCAGGCCGATCTTCGGCATGTTCCAGGGCTTGAGTGCCGGATAGAGGCTGACCGGTCGCTTGGACGCGCACTGCACGTACACCTCCAGGTGGTCCTGGAGGTTCTCGCCAACGCCAGGCAGGTCCGCAACCACGGAAACGCCCTTGGCCAGGAGGTGCTCGGGGTTACCAACTCCAGAAAGTTGCAACAATTGCGGTGAGTTGATCGCCCCTCCACAGCAGATGATCTCGCCAGCGTACACTTTGTGCAGCTTGCCGCCCTTGCGGTACTCCACACCCACGGCGGTACGTCCCTCAAAAAGCACCCTGGTGGTCAGGGCCTTGCAGATCAGCTTCAGGTTGGAACGGTGCAAGGCCGGATGCAGGTACCCACGGGCCGTACTCCAGCGATTACCACGATAGGTGGTACTCTCGAACTTGCCGAACCCTTCCTGCTGGTGGCCGTTCACGTCCGAAGTGATCGGGTAACCGGCTTGCTGGACCGCGGCAAAAAAGGCGTCAAAAAGGGGGTTGTCGCACTGCGGGGTGGTCAGATACTGCCCGCCGGTGCGCCCCTGATAGGCGTCCGCGCCCTTCAACCGGTACTCCATCTTCTGAAAGTAGGGCAGGCAGTGGGCGTAGCCCCAGGTCTCCAGGCCCTTGATCGCGCCCCATTTCTCGTAGTCCATGGCGTTGCCGCGAATGTGGATCATTCCGTTAATGGAACTGGAACCGCCCAGGACCTTGCCCCGGGGCTGGGCAATCCGGCGGTTGTGCATGTGCTGTTCCGGCTCGGACTCGTAGGCCCAGTTGTAAAATGTGTTGGTCAGATTGAAAGCCAGGGCCGAGGGCATGTGGATCCGAAAATCCATCTTGTGGTCCCAGCGACCGGCTTCCAGGACAAGCACCCGACGATCCGGATCCGCGCTCAACCGATTGCTCAGAATACTCCCCGCGGTCCCGGCACCGATGATAATCACGTCATATGTTTGCTCAGGCACTCCAGTTCTCTCCTTGAATTTTTGTCGTTTTGACTCCGCTATCATTTGTCGCGTGGGCCTGATCCACTTTCTGGCGCAATACCATGTAGTGATAACTGATGAAGGACTTGGCCTTCAGTGGATCGTTCTGAAAAATTGCCCGAGCCGTGTTTTGCCAATTGTCCACCGCGATACGCCGGTACGCGGCATCTTCATACAGGGCATTGTCCAGAGAGCTGAAACCACTCTGGATCGCCTGCATGATCCATTCGAAGATCGGATTTCCGGCCATTTTGGCAAACAACAGATTAAGCTCCCGGTCCAGCTCAACCAGGGTCTCCGCCCCCTCCATGCTTGCTGAACCAGGACTGCCTTCCGGATGGGACGCATCGTGAGCCACGGAACAATTTGCAACTTTGGCCAGGGTTTCGGTCCGCTCCACGAGCTGTTGCTTCTGCTCAGCACTTCCGCGGGCAATAGCCAGGTCAGTGATGACCAAATCCAGACTCTCCCGGAATTCAATCAGGTTGTTCGGGTCCGTCTGATTCTGGCGCAAAAACAAGGCAAACGCCTCGCTGACGCTGACCACCTCGATGTTTTTGACAAAAGCACCGCCCTTGGCTCCTTTGCGAATCTCGATCAACCCCTTGTGCTTGAGCACCTGCAGGGCTTCCCGGATCACGCCGCGACCGGTCTTGAACAAAACCTGCAGTTCCCGCTCGCTGGGCAGTCGTTCTCCAGGGCGAACTGTACCGTCAAGTACAGCGGCCTGAATTTGCAGGGCGATATCCTCACCCGCACGACCGGCCTTGGCCGGAACGCTGCAAACATCTACCAGTTTTCCGCTTGAAGTGCCCGCAAATGGACCGTCCATTCCTCTCCTCGAAAAAACAATCCGTAAAAAAATATCAGCAAAATTGCCATTATAAAAAAATCGGCACACATCCAACTCGCCAATGGAAGGACCAATCTATCTGTTGAAAGCTGAATGTCAACCCCCAAAACAGGAATGGTTCATAACTCCGTATTATTTTGTTTACATTTTTTCGGACATCCGATTTGACCGTGACGGATGACGTTGTGCCGTGGGACAACCAATCCCCATAGACGGATTTGCCAACCAATTCTGAACCATCCTCCCAAACAGTACATCAGCCCTGATTTTGATCGATCAGGCACAAGCAATAAGGGAGGAGATGGGAAGGCGCGGCGGTTTTGCGCTTGCGGAGGAAAGAGCGTACGCTCATTTTTTCCATTTGCACTCCGCACGCACCATCTCACCCCCACTTTATGAACCAAACATACCACGCCTTGGCCCTCTACTCCGGCGGACTGGACAGCATCCTGGCCATGAAGACCATCCAGGACCAGGGGCTGCGCGTTCTCGGCCTGCATTTTTGCTCACCGTTTTTCGGCCATCCGGACAAGATCGAGCACTGGCAGCGCACCTACGGGCTGGAGATCCACACCGTGGACGTGCACCAGAAGTACATCGACATCCTGCGCCAGGGTCCGCGTTTCGGCTACGGCAAGGTGCTCAACCCCTGCGTGGACTGCAAGATCACCATGCTCGCCCACGCCAAGACCCTGTTGGACCAATATGGTGCCCGTTTTTTGATCAGCGGCGAGGTTCTGGGTCAGCGCCCCATGTCCCAGCGCCGCGATACTCTGAATCTGATCAGCAAACAGGCCGGGGTCCGGGATCTGCTGCTGCGCCCCCTCTGCGCCGGACACATGCCTCCCACCCCAGTGGAAGAGGAGGGTTTGGTGGATCGTTCCCGGCTGCATGCCATCTCCGGCCGCGGACGCAAGGACCAGCTCCGCCTGGCAGAAGCGTATGGGCTGAAGGAAATCCCCACCCCGGCAGGGGGCTGCCTGCTGGCCGAACAGGAGTCAGCCAAACGGTTCTGGCCGGTGCTCACCCGGATTCCCGAGCCCTCCCCGCACGACTTTGCCCTGGCCAACATGGCCCGGCAATATTGGAACAAAAACTTGTGGATCATGGTGGGCCGCAACAAGATGGATAACGACGCCCTGGAACGCATCGCCCAGGATCAGGACCTGCTCTTCAAGGCCGTGGACATCCAGGGCCCCCTGGCCCTGGGTCGTCGTAAACCGGGCATGGACTGGTCGGAAGACGACATCCGCGAAGCCGCCCTCTTTGTGGCCGGATTCACGGCCAGGAAGCGATCATCTGGTGATCCGGCACAAATTCGCGTCACCACATCCGGACAATCCCGTATCCTGGAATGCCCGCCAAGCACAAACGCCCAATCCACCACGGGATGGGGCGATATGAGTTGGGACCAGGCCAGGCAGGAAAAACAAGACTGGATTGAAACGCACGCCTGATACCGTCTGCCATGGATATCCCCTTTAACCTTGGCCTGATCCTGATCAGTGCGGTTCTGCTCTGGAAAGGGGCGGACCTGATTGTGGACAGTGCCGCGACCATTGCGCGGCGCTGGGGCATTTCCGAGCTGGTTATCGGCCTGACCATCGTTGCCGCTGGAACCTCGGCCCCGGAATTTCTGGTCACCGTGACCGCGGCGTATCAGGGCTTGCCCGCCATTGCTCTCTCCAACGTCCTGGGATCAAACATCTTCAACCTGGGCTTGATCCTTGGCCTGGTGGCCGTCATCCGTCCCATCCCCACCCACTCGACCCTGCTCTATCGGGACAGCGGACTGCTCCTGGGGCTGACCTTATTGATCATGGCCATGATTTATCTGGATTTTTTGGGAAGATGTTCAGGAACAATCCTGCTTTGCGGCCTTGTGGGATACACCGTGCTGCTCTTTACCCGCGCACCGAAGGAAATCACCAGGATCACCATCGATTCCGGAGCCCTCAAAAAGAGCGGAGAAGATGAACAGGGCAACCATGTGAGGGGGGAAATCGCTTGGCGAACCTACCTGCTGCTCCTGGCGGGCTTCATCAGCGTGGCCCTCGGGGGGCGGATCATGGTTCAGGCAGCCACGGAACTGGCCCTGATCATGGGGGTCAGCCAATGGACCATCGGCGTGACCATCGTCGCCGCCGGAACCTCCCTGCCGGAACTGGCCACCTGCCTCGCCGCATCCATCAAGGGCCGCAACGACATGATCCTGGGCAATCTCCTGGGCAGCGACATCTTCAACTTTGCCGGGGTCCTGGGCCTGACCATGCTCCTGCGCCCCCTCCATGCCCCGGAAAGCGCCCTGCTCTCCATGATCCTGCTCAACGCCATGATGCTCCTGGTCCTCTTCTTCATCCGCAGTGGCTGGAACATTTCCCGCACCGAGGGCGGCCTGCTGATCTGCATGGCGCTCCTGCGCTGGGGCGTAGATATATCAAGCGCGTGAGCATGGTTCCATGCACCGGGTGGCAGTGACCATAACGTGCCGCGCTGGAACACGGCGATCAAAAAAACAGCCGAAACGGGATGATTCGCTCTTGCAGCAGGTAGTTCAGAATGGGATCACGGCCCTGGAGCACGACGCGTTTTGTGGCGGATTCCTGGATGATCAGCAGGGGGACCCCGCGGAAACCGCTGTTGCGCAGGAAGATACCGCCCTTATGTGCCGCTTCCGCGACCTGGGGTTCAATGGCTCTTTCCGGAGCAGGCACCTGTTCCACCACAAGTACAGCCTGGAAAGGATTCTGGGCCAGAACGGGAACGTCCAGAAGGGCCGAAAGCTTGCGCTGGTCCTCGGGCTGGGTGTCCAGGGGCACGAGGTTCCATTCGCCCCTGACCGGGGGGTGCGTGGCCAGGCTGACCAGGACATGGGTGCAAAACGGGCAGTGCAGGCTGAAAAAATAATACAGTTGTGGATATGTGGCCTCGTCCACGCGGTGGGTGACCAGGACGGTTTCCCGCAGATCCGGAGTGCGCTCGGGAAAGGCGAGCATCGACTGGGAGGCAAAAGCCGCGGTCCAGACAGCCACCCCCATGAGCACCGTGGCCACTGACTTGCGCGCCGCACCAAAGGCCAACAAAATCAACAGCAAGGCCGCGCCCACGGCATAACACAGCAGACAGGCCTCCTGGATACCGAAACGCTGAAAGCCGAGAATCCCGCCATCGAATGCCAGCCCAGCCATCAGAAAGATGGCGATCAGCAACCACAGCCAGTTCTTGTCCCAGCGCCGCGCGAGAAAAAACGCCAGAGCCAGCAACCAGAAAAAAATTACCCCCAGCCCGATGAAAACCTTCTCGCCGTATTTGACGAATGTGCCGGCCACAGCGCATCCCGCGGTGGGACACAACCCGCCCCGTCCGGTTTCCATCAGCCAGTACTCCAGGCTCAGGCTCAGGGCCGCGATTACGGACAGAATGACCGGCAGCCAGGAGACAGCCATGGTTAAGCGACGAGGTGCGACCTGAACAGATTTTCCTTTTTTTTGCTTCATTTTTTCCTCAAAATTCGCCTCAAATTCTCTTTATAGGTGGCCTTGCGATTCCCAGCGTTCCAGCAACCATGGCCGAAGTCGTTCCAAGGCATTGTCAATGGAACAGTCATCCATGTCCAGGGTCAGATCCGCGGCAGCCTGATACAGGGGCTCGCGCTCCGCATACAGCTGCTCCAGGCTCTGGCCGGGCCGCCGGGCCAAGCCGCGCCCCCGGGCATCCCGGACCCGCTCGCAAACCGTACCCACCCCGACCCGAAGATAAACCACCGGTCCCAATTCCCGCAAACGGCGGACCGCCCTGGCCCCGTAAACCACGCTTCCGCCAGTGGCCACCACGGTCCGCCACAGCCAGAGCCTAGCAACGACGTCCTCCTCGGCCCGCAAAAACCCGGCGAGGCCGAATCGGTCCATTAAAGCCTGCAATGGGCCGCCCCAATGGGCCTCCATGAGCCGATCCGTATCCACCAGAGCCCAGCCGAGTTGTAATGCCAGGGCCCGCCCCAAGGTTGTCTTTCCCGCCCCGGCCATGCCGATCAGGCTGATACAGGGAACGGTCCTGGGGGCAAGGCCGGAGCTGATTGGTGGGTGACTGGGGGCCAAGGAGGGCATGGAGAGAAAAAAAATGGGATTTCAATCGAAATGAAAAACTCAGTCGCGTAAGTCCCAGATCAGCGCGACCCACTCCCCTTCCACCAGCTCTTGGGGCAGTGAGAGTCCCTGATCGCGATAGGCGTTCGTCACCCGCTCGGCCTGATCCCGTAAAATACCGGACAAAACCAGGCTTCCTCCGGGCTGTAGCCGCCGAACCAGAGCCGGGGCCATGCGCGCCAGCGGACCAGCCAAAATATTTGCCAGAAGCAGTCCCACCTGCTGGTTTGGCGCAAGAGATTCCACACCACCTTTCTGGACGGCCACCTTGTCGGCGACCCCGTTCAGGACAAAATTCTCCTGGGCATTGGATACGGCCACGGGATCGATGTCCAGGGCTGTGCCGCTCATGCCCAGCTTGGCGCAGGCCAGGGCCAGAATGCCGGAGCCGGTTCCCAGATCCAGAAAGCCGGTCTGGCGAGAAACAGTCTGCTTGCGCCAAAGCATGGCCACAGCCCGCAGACAGAGGGCCGTCGTGGCATGATGTCCGCTGCCAAAGGCCATTTTAGGTTCAATATACAGAGGAATCAGCCCGGCCGCGTCCGTCTCCCGGTCCAGCCAGGGCGGGAGGACCATGAAGGTGTCCGCGATGCGCACCGGAACGAAAAATTCCCGCCAGGCCTGACTCCAGTCCCGGTCCTCGAACGTGGAAACAGTAAAGCCCGCTTCGGGCCATGCTTCCCGCACCTCCCGGATCAGGGACTGGGCTTCCGCGTCATGTTCAAAGTAGATCACGAAGCGCGTCCGTGCGGGATCCAGCGCCTCCACCTCCCAGCCCCAGGAAATACGCTGGGCCAGAAAGCCGGCAAAGGGATCCTCCGATTCCACGGCCACAAGCAGTTCAACACGCAGCAGTTTCATGGCATCCTGAATCAACGTTAAACCGCTTCATCAACAATTTGTCCGGCAGCCTTTTCCGGCGCCCGCGAGGCTTCGGCCACCTCTTCCTGGCGACGGAGATCCTGTTGCCGTTGCCGCTGCTCTTCCGCGATCTCGCTACTTCGATCACGGTTGGCATCAATCCTGGCCGCATCCAGCTTGGCCTGTGCCGCGGAAATGTCCATGGTCATCCTCCTTGTCCGAATACTGGAGAGAAAACTCTCCCACGTTGGTCTCTTGAGACTGAGATTGAAAAGAATATTGGCTTCAGTCCGAACACCTAAACCTTGTCAAGCCGCGGGTGTTGCCCTACGATCATCGGTATCATTTCTCTTCCGCGGACATCCATGTTTTTTCCAGCAGGAGGCAGTCATGGGCAGAGCACAGCCCGTTGAACCCATCAGCGTTCAGGAATATCTTGCCGGTGAATTGGAAAGCCACGTCCGTCATGAGTATATTGATGGCACGGTTTACGCCATGGTCGGGGCCAGCGATCGGCACGGGTTGATAGCTCTGAATGTTGCCGCAGCCTTGCGTCCCCATGTCCGGGGCACGCCATGCCAGTTGTTCATCACGGACATGAAGGTCCGCATCCAGGTCAAAGGGCAGACGATCTTCTACTATCCGGACCTGATTCTGTCATGCGACCCTGGTGACCGGCATCCGTATTTTAGAACCAGCCCATGCATGGTCGTCGAAGATCTCTCCGCATCCACCAGACGGGTGGACCAGCAGGAAAAACTCGCTGCCTATATCACCCTTCCCAGCCTGCGGGAATACCTGCTCATTGATCAGGACCGGATGCTGGTCCGGGTGCACCGCAGGTCCGCGGATTGGGAGGGTCAGACCATCTCCTTGGGAGTGGTCCCGTTTGCATGCTTGAACGTGGAGCTGTCGCTGGATATCATAATATGAAGACGTCCCGTTTCCCTGCTCCGGTAGCGATCTTGCCCACGATAACCACGACCATGCTTACGGAGGTTTTTCCAGGGAGCCGGACTCCCCGTCATGACCTGCACGGCAGCGGCTTGACGATGTGCCGGTCATGAGCCGCATAGCCGTATCCTGATTGCCCATCCGCCAAGGCTGGAGAACCGAACGGCCCTGCTCCCGACAGGTTCCCGTCCCGGCCCTTGCCAAATATGCGATCAGGCCGGAGTTGATTCCAGAATTTCTCCCAGAGCCGCGCTGAACCGTCGCAGATCCGCCTCCGTAATCACCAGGGGCGGCAGAAGCCGAAGTACCCGATCCTGGGTCAGGTTCAAGACAAAGCCCGCTTCCAGAAGCTTCCGCCACACCTCCTGGCCAGGGAACGCCAATTCGATGCCCAGCATCAGACCCCGACCGCGCACATCGGTGATCTTTCCCGGAAGGGCGGATTGCAGGTCGCGAAACAGGCCTTGGGCCAATTCCCCCACCATGGTAGCCCGTCGGGGAAGCTCATCCCGGAGCAGGATATCAATCACCCGCGAGGCCACCACGGACAGGAGCGGCCCTCCGCCGAAGGTGGTAGCATGGCTGCCCGGCTCAAACCCGAGAGCGGCCTCCTCGGTGCAGAGCATCGCTCCCATGGGCAAGCCGTTGGCCAAAGCCTTGGACGTGGTCAGGACATCCGGTTGAAGAGCGACATGCTGGTACGCCCAGAACGTTCCACTGCGTCCCATCCCGGTTTGCACTTCGTCCACCATCAGCAGCACGCCCCGGTCCCGGCACAGATCCTGAACCGCGGACAAATACGCATCAGCCAAAGGCCGAACCCCGCCTTCCCCCTGAATGACCTCCAGAAGCACAGCCGCGGTTTTCCGGGATACGGCCCGCTCCAGGGCCGAAAAATCGCCAAAGGGCACGGTCTGAAACCCTTCCGGCAATGGTTCGAAGCCGTCCTTGACTTTCTCCTGTCCCGTGGCCGTCAGCGTGGCCAGGGTCCGGCCATGGAATGATCCGGCCAGAGAGATGACCTCGTAGGCCTCTCGCCCCTTGACCTTGCGCATGTACCGCCGCGCCAGCTTAATGGCCGCCTCGTTGGCTTCCGCCCCGGAATTGCAAAAGAAGGCCTTGGCCAAGCCACAAGTGGCCAGCAGTTTCTCGGCCAGAACGAGTTGCTCCTCCTGATAGAACAAGTTGCTGACGTGAATCAACCGCTCGGCCTGCTCGCGCAAAACTTCCAGCAATTCGGGAGGGGAGTGCCCCAGATTGCACACGGCGATTCCGGCCAGCAGATCGAGGTACTCCCGTCCGTCCGGATCAACCAGGTTACACCCAGATGCCGCGGCCACGGCCAAGGGATACCGACCGTAGGTCCGACACAATACGCGCTGTTCGCGCTCCTGAAGCAAGGCAAGAGAAGATGTCATGGGTATAATTCGTAAGGTTGCAGGTTGCATGGTAATAAAGGTGCTGAGGCAACGCCTGAAACCCAATAGTCAATCCACGGATATCAGACTTTCGACCTCTGTTTTCACCCCTCAGGTTTCAGCCATCTTCCTTCCTCTTCATCCCGTATGCCCGAATCCCCCGGCACCGCGTTGGGTGGCGGTCAGTTGCTCTTGAACCGTAAACGCTCCCAAAAAAAATGGCTGAAAAATCAGCTGGGCAATACGTTGGCCACGGGTCACGCTGCGCTCCTCCCCAGATGTGTTCAGCAGGGAAACGATGATTTCCCCGCGATAGTCAGGATCAATCACCCCAACGCCCTGGCTGACCACCAAACCCTGCCTAGTCCCGAGTCCACTGCGGGAGTAGACGAAACCGGCGATGCCCGGCTGCCTGATGTCGATAGCCAACCCTGTAGGCACGGCTGACCGTTCGCCAGGCGACAAAACCCGGCGGTCCTCCGAAAAGCATGCCTTCAAATCCAGACCACACGATGCGGGCGTCTGGCCGCGAAGGTCGGAAGGAGTCCAAAGCGGATTAAGGATGCGAACATCCACCGGTACGGAATGCATGAGATTTTTTCCTTGTGCAGGATTGATCAGTTGGAAGACAAATAATGCGACAGCCTCTGAGTCTCCGCAAGCAATTTGATCTCCAATAGTCCCTGCGGGCCGCCCCCGCAAGTGGCGGATCATGTCCTGATAATCCAGATCAATTCATGAAAAAACAGATATTCAAAAATTCACCCTATGAACATCATGCTCAGCCATTGAATTTTCGTTCGTTCCCTGGCAGAACTCCTGAGCAAGTCCGAATCTTCGCTTTCCATGGCCTCAATACGCGCGATCATGGATCAAACAAGCCGGATTTTTTCGATACAACTGACCAGCCTCCCCAAACCTAGATTTACATCTGGAGACACCTCATGAAACCGTTGCACACCTACAGCGTCATACCCAAACTCCCCAAGAGTTTGCATGCACTGTGGGATCTGGCCCAGAACGTGTGGTTCGATTGGAATCACGATGTTACCGGCCTGTTTTCTCAAATCGACCCCAAATTGTGGGCCAGAAGCTACGGAAATCCCATCGCTTTTCTCAATCATCTGCCCCAAGCCACCCTGGAATCCCTGGCCAGGGACGATTTTTTCCTGGAACGCCTGCGTTCGGTCAAGCACAGCCAGGATATCTACCTGGAACGCAAGAGCACCGCACTACCCTTTGCTTACGAGACAAGCCAGCCCCTGGTGGCCTACTTCAGCCTGGAATACGGACTGAGCCTCTGCCTGCCCATCTATTCCGGCGGTCTGGGCATTCTGGCAGGCGATCATCTCAAGTCCGCCAGCGACCTGAACATCCCATTGGTGGGCGTCGGGTTGGCGTATCAACAGGGCTATTTTCGACAGTACCTGACAGGGGACGGCTGGCAGAACGAACGTTATCCAGACTACGATTTTACCCAGATGCCCATGGAGCTGGTTCGCGATCAGAAACAAAAACCGGTCCTTGTCAACCTGGATCTGGCCGGCCAGCCACTCCTCGCCCAGATCTGGCAAGTGCAGGTGGGCCGGATTCGTCTCTACCTGCTGGACACAAACACCCCGGACAATCCTGACCACTTACGGCAAATCACCTCCCGACTTTACGGTGGTGACCTGGAAATGCGCATCTGGCAGGAAATATTGCTGGGCATTGGTGGGATCAAGGCCCTGAACGCCCTGGGACTGACTCCCCGGGTGATACACATGAACGAGGGCCATTCCGCCTTTGCTGGCCTGGAACGGATCAGGATGTTCATGACCAATGACGGCCTGTCCTTCGAGGCCGCCATGGAGTTGACCGCCTCCACAAGCGTCTTCACCACCCATACCCCGGTTCCGGCCGGCAATGACCGCTTTCCCGCGGAACTGATGCAGCGCTATTTCGACGGCTATGCGCGCAGCCTGGGCCTGGCCTTCAAGGTTCTTTTGGCCCTGGGCCGCGAAGATCCGCGCAACGACGCGGAATGGTTCTGCATGACCGTTCTGGCCCTGCGACTTTCCCGGTTCAACAATGGGGTCAGTGAGCTGCACGGGCATGTTTCCCGTCGAATGTGGCAAAAGGTCTGGCCCCAGTACCCCGTGGAAGACATCCCCATCGGCACGGTGACCAACGGCGTGCACATTGCCTCCTGGGTAGCCCGGGATATTGCCATGCTCTTTGAGCGCTATCTGGGTGGCAACTGGAAGGAAGACCCGGACTGCACCCGGGTCTGGCAACAGGCTGAAACCATCCCGGACGGCGAATTGTGGCGAGCCCATGAACGCCTGCGCGAGCGTGTCGTGGACTATGCCCGTTCCCGGCTGCGGGAGCAGCTGATCAATCGCGGAGCCCGGCACAAGGAGGTCCAGGAAGCCGAGGAGGTGCTGGATCCGCAAATCTTGACCATCGGCTTTGCCCGTCGCTTTGCGACCTACAAGCGGGCGACCCTGCTCTTGGCAGACAAGGAGCGCTTTCTGCGCATGCTCACGGACTCCAAGCGACCTGTCCAGTTCATCTTTGCCGGAAAATCCCATCCCCACGACAACGAGGGCAAGCGATTCATGCAGCAACTGGTCCAGTTCTGCCAGCAACGCGAGGTTCGCAATCGGCTGGTATTCCTGGAAGACTACGACATGGAGGTAGCCGAGTACATGGTTCAGGGCTGCGACGTCTGGCTGAACACGCCCCGCCGCCCCCTGGAAGCCTGCGGCACCAGCGGCATGAAGGCCATTGCCAATGGAGTGCTCCATGTGAGTACCCTGGACGGATGGTGGGTGGAAGCCCACCAAATGGACAGCGCCGTAGGCTGGGCCATCGGCCAGGGCGAAGAATACCAGGACTCGGCCTACCAGGATTTCGTGGAAAGTCAGATCCTGTACAACCTCTTGGAAAAAGAAGTCATCCCGACTTTTTATGATCGAGGACAGACCAACCTGCCTCGGGAGTGGATTCGGCGAATGAAAAAATGCCTGCAGCTTTTCACCCCAGTTTTTACCTCCCACCGGATGGTCGCTGATTATGTGAAAAACGCCTATGAGCCGGCCTACAAAAACTCCGTGAGTCTGATGGAAGATGATTTTGCACCAGCCAAACAGCTGGCCTCCTGGCGCATGGAGATCATGACCAAGTGGAATGCCCTGCGGGTCACCAATGTTCAGGCTGAAGTTCCCGAGGTCCTCTATGTGACCCAGCCCATGGACATCCAGGCCGATGTCTACCTTAACGGCCTTTCCCCGGAGGACATCCGGGTGGAAATCTATGCCGGACCAGTCACCGTGGACGGCTCTTTTGCCCAACGCGGCACAACGCGCATGACTCTCACCACCCCCTTGAACAATGGCTGGTATCGCTACACCGGCCAGTTCACCCCGGACGCTCCGGGACGCCTCGGCTTTACCGTGCGCATGCTCCCGGATCACAAACTCCTTCTGGATCCCCACTCCCTTGGCCTGATCCATTGGGCGCAGTGAGGGGCAGGGAGCCGGTATCCAGGAGTCGGAGATCAGGGTCGAAATCGAAAACGTAATCAAGCAAAACAACTCCGTCATTGCATGACGGCGATTCCGATTTCGACTCCGTGGTCGCCCAGAGTACCTGAACCATTGCGTGCGAAAGGAAATAGACCGAAGAACCCCTCAACATGCCTCATCCACCATTGAAATGACCTTCATCCCCCAAACTTCCCCCGAACACCTGGTAGACATCCAGACCATCGGGCTGCGTTGGACCGTAAAGCATGCCTATATGGGCAGTCCGTTTTACCGCGAGCGTATGGATCAAGCCGGGGTGCGGCCCGAGGATGTCCGGACACTGGACGATCTGCGCCACCTCCCCTTTTGCGACGCCGAGGATCTCCGCATCGGCTATCCATATCCCTTGCGCAGCGTGCCCTTCGAGGACATTGTCCGGGTCCACGCCTCTTCCGGCACCACGGGCAAACGTAAGGTACTCTGCTACACCCAGCAGGACATCGACGACTGGCAGACCATGTTCTCCCGTTGCTACGAATTGGCCGGATTGACTCCGGCGGACCGGGTGCAGATTGCCGTGGGCTATGGCCTGTGGACAGCCGGAGCCGGATTTCAGCTGGGCTGCGAGCGGTTCGGGGCCATGGCCGTGCCCCTGGGGCCGGCCAATTCGGACATGCACTGTGAAATGATGGTTGATTTGCAAACCACGGTCTTCTGCGCCACGGCCTCCATGGCCCTGCTCATGGCCGAAGAACTGCACCACAGGGGCCTGATCGAACAGGTCCAAATCTCCAAAATCATTCTCGGCGCGGAACGACACAGCGATGCGATGCGCCAGCGAATCCAGGATCTGCTCCGGGTGGAACACATTTTTGACATTTACGGCCTGACCGAGCTTTACGGCCCCGGTACCGGCCTGGACTGTACTCTGCACCGGGGCATCCATTACTGGGCCGACTACTTCATCCTGGAAATCCTGGACCCGGTCACGCTTGAACCCGTCTCCCCCGGTGAACAGGGCGAAATGGTCATTACGTCACTGCGCAAACAGGCCGCCCCGCTGATCCGCTACCGCACCCACGATGTAAGCCGCCTGATCCCCGGCGCATGCCCCTGCGGGATTGGTTTCCCGCTCCATGATCGGGTTCTGGGGCGGACGGACGACATGTTCATTTACCGGGCCGTAAACATCTACCCCGGCCAGATCGATGACGTGCTCAGCCGCATACCCGGCCTGGGCAGCGAGTACCAGATTCACCTGCGCCACCAGGACGATGGCCGGGACATTATGACCCTGAAGGTTGAACGGGGACCCAACGTGGACGCCGCCGCGGACAAGGATCTGGCCATGGCCGTGGCCGGAGAAATCCGGCGCAAAATCATGGTGCGCTCGCAGGTTGACATTCTGGACCACGCCTCCCTGCCCCGCACCGAGCGCAAAAGCAAGCGGGTCTTCGACCATCGGGAAAGCGTGTCCAGTTTTCTGAACCAGGCCAGGACTAAAGGATGAGCGCACCCTCAGAGCGACCACTTTACCACCATACCCAGCGTGGTAACGTAATGATCGTCGCTTTCGTGCTGGCCGGCGCCTTTGTCCTCCATCAACTGATCCAGGGCGGAGCCACCTGGCTCTGGGCGATGCTGGTCCTGGCCATGGCCATCGGCTTCACCTTTTCCAGCCTGACCGTGACCATCACCCCGACCTCGCTGACCGCCGCCTTCACTCCAGGCTGGCCACGCAAGGTCGAACGCCTGGAAAACATCACCCAGGCCCGGCTCGTTCGCAACCCATGGTATTACGGCTGGGGCATCCGCCTCACGCCCCACGGAACCCTCTACAACGTTTCCGGCCTGGACGCCGTGGAAATCCACACAAGACAAGCCAAAACCTTCCGCATCGGTACCGACGAACCCGAAGCCCTGCTTCAGGCCATCCAACGGGCAGCCGGGCACACATTTGATTCAAAACAGCCGGGCATCAGAACCTGACCCATAACCTTCAACCCCAACGCATTGGGAGGAATGATTCATGGATATCCGTATCGAACCGGCCTCGGAGGCCCAACGTCGCGGCAAGCCCGAAGACGAGAGCAAACTGGTTTTCGGCAGCCTTTTCAGCGACCACATGTTCCGGATGGACTACCGTGAGCCCCAGGGCTGGCTGAATGCGCGGGTCATGCCGTACGAGAACATCACCCTGGATCCGGCGGCCATGGTCCTGCATTACGGCCAGGGGATCTTCGAGGGCATGAAGGCCTACCGCTGTCGCGACGGACGGATCCACCTCTTCCGGCCCTTCCAGAATTTCGAGCGCATGAACCGCTCGGCAACCCGGCTGTGCATGCCCACGGTGGATGTCAATGACCAGCTTGCGGCCCTGGAGGCCCTGCTACGCACGGACCACGGCTGGATTCCCCACAGCATGGGCTCCTCCCTGTACATCCGCCCGACCATGATCGCCACGGAACCGCACATTGGCGTTCGGCCGGCCAAGGAATACATCTACTACGTGATCACCGGACCGGTAGGCGCCTACTATGCCGAGGGCTTCAACCCGGTGAGCATCTACGTCTCGGACGAATTCGTGCGGGCCGTGCGCGGGGGCGTGGGCGAGGCCAAGACCATGGGCAACTATGCGGCCAGCTTGTTCGCTGCGGAAGTGGCCAAGAAAAAAGGCTTCACCCAGGTACTCTGGCTGGACGGCATCGAACGGAAGTACATCGAGGAAGTCGGGACCATGAACATTTTTTTCCGGATCGGGGACACCCTGATTACCCCGCCCCTGACCGGCTCCATCCTGCCGGGCATCACCCGGGACTCGGTCCTGGCCCTGGCCAAGAAATGGGGTATGGAGGTTCAGGAACGACTTATCGACATCCAGGAATGCGTGGACGCCATCCAAAGCGGAACCATGACCGAAATCTTCGGCTCCGGCACGGCTGCGGTCATCTCTCCGGTGGGCTCCATTTCCTACAAGCACCAAAAATTCACGGTCCGGGACGGCAGTGTGGGCGAACTGGCCCGTCGACTGCATGACGAGATCGTGGGCATCCAATACGGAGAGAAGGAAGACGTCTTCGGCTGGGTGCATGAAGTGAAGATATAACGGGAACCACAACCATGCAGCACAACGACCATGTGTCCCGAATTGGGACGACATTTTTTTTGGTAGCTCTGATCCTGGCATCATGCCTGATCATGGTATCCTTTACGGCATCCGCCCAGGACGCTGCTTCACCCGCTCCCGACGAGGGAGCCCAACCGTTGGAGAAGATGATGACCACAGTCGTAATGACCACCAGCCATGGAGCGATCACCATTGAACTGGACGCCGAAAAGGCACCGATCACCGTGGAAAACTTTTTGCGTTATGTGGATGAGGGCTTTTTCCAAGACACCATTTTTCACCGTGTGATCCCCGGATTCATGATCCAGGGTGGCGGAATGAACGAAGACATGACCCCGAAACGCGGCCACCCGCCCATCAAGAACGAGGCGGACAACGGCCTGAAAAACCTGCGCGGCACTCTGGCCATGGCCCGCACCGCAGACATCAACAGCGCCACCAGCCAGTTTTTCATCAACCTGAAGGACAACGCCTTCCTGGACCACGGCGGCCGGGACTTCGGCTACGCCGTCTTCGGCAAGGTGGTGGACGGCATGGACGTGGTGGACGCCATTGCCGGCGTGAAGACCGGCAACAAGGGTATGCATCAGGACGTCCCCGTGGATCCCGTGCTGATCACGGGCATGGCTCGCGCCGAGAACTGATTTTGCACGGCCTGAAGGCCCCCGCACCTCCCGCCGAACCTGACCCTCGGCTTGGACTGACGTGGACACGGTTGACTGGGCAGGCGTTGCCGCCAGGAAACCCTGACCTTCAAGCCCGGCGCGACAACCCTCCAGAACCTGGTCAAGGCCCATGATGCCGTGGGCGCGGAATGAGTACGATGCGCTGCCAGGGATGCCACACGGAACCGGAACGGGCCGATCTCTCCCGGCTTTTTTTGCTGAAATAGAAACAAGAACGAGAGGTTCGTAAGGGCTGAGGGCTGAAACCTGAGTTTAACTGTTTGTTATGCGTTGGTTGTTCTTTGTTCCTCGATTCCGCGAGAATGCCGGAGTTGGAGTATAAGCCTGAACGCCCGTGAAACCACCGATTATTCCCCTCCTGGGAGGGGCCGGGGGTGGTTTGGCTTTGTTGACGAAGAAAAAACGACGAATGGGATAAAGACTCTCGGGTTTCAGCCCTCAAATTCCACCCTTCCCTCACCTCCCTACGCCCCTGTCCCGCGAAACTCTCGAACACTACCAGGTCTTCGCCTATCCAGCCGCCATCCTTGTCGGCCTGGGGGGCGGTGCCGCCGCACCGGAAAGAGCGGACGTCCTGGAAGCGTTGCTTTGGCCGGTTTTGGCCTTGTTGTTGTACACTCCCTTCGTACAGTTGCCCTTGCGCAGGCTCAGGGAGGCCATGGCGGATCTGCGCTTTTTCGGGGCCGCGGTCACTGGCAATTTCTGATCATCCCTTTTGGGCCTGTCCCCAGAGCAGTCTGTTTCTTTGCTTGAACAGTGCCGGGACTTCAGTGTAGGGGCTTGAAAAGAAGCGGTTCAACTTGAAATGGTTTTCCCCAGCCGCTCGTCTATACTGGCATCAAGGTCCGACTTCCGTCACCTGTCGCATACAAACTGCTCTTTGCCCCCGACTCCTCAATGATTCGAAGAACTGGAGATACAATGGAAAAAACACGGAGCACCCTGTTTCAGGGGCTGTCCTTTCCTGAAGAGATCGGTGAAAATGCCTTCATGACCCTGTACAAGTGGGCAGATATGCACAACCTGCCCCCGGGACAAGTGCTGGCAAGGGAAGACTCCCCTGAGCAGAACGCATTTTACGTGCTCCACGGGGCCATCCAGATCTCCAAAAAGGTCAATGGCCAGGATGTTCAGGTTGCCGTCCTTGGTCGGGGCGAATGGATTGAGTCGGGATCACTGTTTCGCAGGCAAACCATGTCGTATACAGCGACAGCCCTCGAACCCAGCGTGGTGATGACCATCACGCCCACTGCCCTGGGTGCGTTGCATTCCGAGGATCAACTGGCCATCCTGAAATACATCAACGATTTTTCCCAAAAGCGGATTGACTCCCTGACGACACAACTCGCCACCCTGCAAACCAGAAACACACAGCTGACGGATAATTTGTTCTATCAGCGGTTGCATTTGAAAACAGACGCCAGCAAGTCCAAAATCGTCCAGAGTATTATCAAGAAAGTCCCCCGCCTGCCGGCATTCGCAAAAAATCTTGCCCTGAACGCTCTTGGAGACGACTACTCCCCGACACAGTTGTCGGAGATCATCAAACATGATCCGGCATTGGTCGGGATGATCCTGAAAACCATTAACTCGCCGACGTATGGATTCCATTCAAAAATATCAGATATTCACCGGGCCATCGTGCTGCTGGGCAGTGACCAAATATCCCGACTGCTGATAGCGGAGGGAGTCCGCAAGGTCATGCCTGACAGCCCCATCTTTCACGAACTGCATGTGCATACCCTGGCCATATCGCAGATCGCCTTTTTAATCGCCGTGAAATCAGGAAACAAAAATCCGGCCCAGGTTGCGACGGTCGGACTGGTCCATGCCTTGGGGGAGGCCGTGATCGAATACATCAAGGAACACAACCCCAGCTACGCGGAGTTCTTCAACGACCTGGATTCGGCCCAGCTTGGCGCAATGCTCTTCAAGGAATGGGATTTTCCAGAAGTGTTGCGCCGTTGCGTGGAATATCAGTTTTATCCGGAGTTCTCCCGGCCAGAGAACATCCCCACGGACATCCTTGAGACGGTGACCATCTGCTATCTGTCCCACTGCTGCTATGACCGGTTTCGCTGTTCCCAGGAGACGAAGCCCGCATCACCGTTTTTTGATGAGTATATGGCGTTAATGCCCTGGAAGGGATTGAACCTGGAGGAAATGATCGAGCATCATTTGATGCCGCAAATTATCAAAAAGCTGCCCTCCTACCCAGCGGTCCTGCGCAAACTTTTCAAAAAATAAAGGGCAAGCGTGAGCATGCCCCAGGTCTTATGGGCCGGAGCAACGCCCCCCTGATCTCCCCTGACGCAGTTGCTTTCAACATCGCGAGCTTTTGCGGGTCCCATTTCATCGTAGCCATCCTTCCCCCTTTAGAAATTTCCTGGTGGTCTTGCGACTGAAAATAACTCTATTGAGAGAAAAAATCATTGCCGACATCAAAATGTGGCGCCACCGAGGCAGAGTCACCAAACCGTACCACAAGGTTTCGCTGGTTCGAATATTTCGTAACTATTCAGCACATCGTGGGCAATGCCTCATTCCGGCACTGGGTTCCTGCCTGTGCGGGAATGACTTGTTTTGCCATGCCGCCTACGAATCAGTCAGACCCGCGAAGGCGGGTATCCAGACCGCATTACTTCGGATGAACTGAGAAGTTACAATATTTCTTTTTGTAGGGATGAGGTCCGTCATCAAGAAAACCATCCAAAGGCGACTTGAACATCTGAACAGATCAAGGGGAATGGCGGCGAATTGATCGCGTCAAGGTTTCGCGGACATGCCAAAGCAGGCTCCCAGAGCGGTGCTTCGCCTGAGAGCCGACCAATCAACGCGGCCGCTGGGCAGACTTGAGTGCGGAGATGTCCATGAGTCCGCCGGAAACAAACTTGTGCAGGACACTGGACACCAGGGACTGGTATGGAAGCCCCTCCTCCAAAGCCCGGCGCTGAAGCGCTTCCAAATCCCGGCTGGAGATTCGAACATGAATGCACTTGTCTTTCTTGAACGTTTCTTGCGCTACACTGGCAAGATACTCCCTCCGGTCGGCATTCAGGTCCGATTCAAACTTTCCTGAATCATAAGCTTCCAACAACTCACGCTCTTCCGAGTCTAATCTTGTCTTGGTCATACTCCCCCCTTCAAAAAAATCCTGGTGGCCTTGCGACTGGGAATAATCGTCTTGAGAAATATTTCATTACCACTCTCAACATACGGCACCAACCAAGCGTAGTCATCAATCCGTACCACAAAGAGTCGTTGGTTCGGATATTTTTCCGTATCTGGATGAGGTCCATCATCGAGCAAACCATCCGTCTGAAGAGCAAACATGACATCCTCGAAGGATACGCCGCGCTCGCTCATTAACCGCTGGTTTTTTTCCGCATTCCAGTTAAATTGCTTCATGAAGGGTATTTTGCCCAATGCATGTCTCTGGGAGCCGGCACCCATTGAAAATATGCAGGCATCTCGCCTTTCGCGACGTGTCTCTCCGTTTGCCCGCCCCAAAATGTTGGATATTGCAAGGTAGCTCGGACATCTGACCAGATCAAGAGGAATGGCGGCGAATTGATCGAACCAAGGTTTCGAGAATATGCCGAAGCCGGCTCCCAGGGCGGTGACTGGCCAATGGTCCGGCCAAGGATGTTGTCAGGAACCCCGGTGACCAGGCTGGAAAAACAGCACGGCCAGCAGGCCAATGACACCGGTCAGGGCCACGGGGGCAAGTTCCGCGAGGCTGGGCAGGGTTTTGGTGCGGGCGAGGCGGATCACCACGAGGATAGCCAGGGCCGTCAGGATGCCGGCAATGGACCAGGGACCGCCGAGTTGGATATGAGGGGCGACCTGACCACGCCAGGGGTTTTCCAGGTGCAACTCCACGGGGAGGAGAAACGCGCGCATCCCGAGCAGCCAGGATGGTGAGAAGTCCCGGCGGGGCAGCTCAAACCGGTGCAGCGGTGCATAGGCCCTGTTCATGACCGTGCCGAACACGGCATCCTCCGAGCTGACCGTGACGGTCCGGTACAGGGGGTCGATGAGCAGTTTGAGGTCCATGCGGGCGGGGTCGTAGCCGTCCACCGGCAGGGGGATCAGCCGGTAGTCGTCCCAGGAGATCAAAAACGCCTCACTCTGCCTGGTGATGATCACCCCGCGGAACTCCCGGCGTTCGTTCTCGTTGACGATGATGTCCAGCACATCCAGGGAGGGGTCGATGCCCGTGGCCACCACTTCGGGCTGGTTCAGAATACGTTTGACGTGAAATATCCGCCCTACGGCATCGCGGATGAAGTAGCCGTCGTCAAAAGGCTTCAGGTTCGTGGCCCGGCCGCCGATCACCGTGGCCGGGAAGGAAAAGCCGAGATCCTTCAAGACAGTGGTGAAGGTTTCAGTCAGGCCGTGATCCAGGCGGTTATCATCCGCGTTCAGGAACTCCATGGCCGCATCCGTGAACCGGAACATCTCCACGGGGAAGCGCATCATGGCCACCGCCGGGTCGATGTTGAACAGTGGATAGAGGTCGATGCGCGGGTGATGGCCGCGCAGATGGCGGGCGCGGATTTCCAGTCCCTGGCGATCCGCGGCGATGGCCTGGGCGTCGAAGGTTTGCCCGGCAATGGTCATTGGCAGCAGATTGCGCCGCTCCAGGTTGCGAAAATAAACAAAGGGCAGCTGGTCTTCGAATTCCTCGCGGCTGTACTCCCGGCCCTGCTCGTCGCGGTACAGGAACTGGTGGCCGCCCAGGGACTCCTGGTAGATGAACGCTTCCAGAAGCGGACTGTAAAACAGCAGCGGTTCGTCGCCGCCCGAGCCCCCAACCTTGTTGAAAATCGCGGGCAGGAGAAAGCTCAGGGCCAGGACAGCCAGAATTGTCGCGCTCCATCGCGAGGCCGGGAAGGGCGTGCGGGATGAGATATTCCGGGACATCACGCGCCTCCCTGGTGAAACCGGCGACATGGTTCAAAGACGCTCAAAAGCGTCAAAGGCAGCAGAACCAGAAGCCAGGGCAAGGCCGGGGTGAACCAGCCGTAGCCGCGGCCCATCAGGAGCATGAATGCCGCTGCCCCGAACACCAGCACCAGAGCAAGACGTCGCGGCCATTTCGGCTCCAGGAGGACGGCCGCCGCTCCCAGATAGCCCACCAATCCGGCCGCGTACCAGGGGACCATGGTTTCCAGAGCGGACAGACTCACTTCTGTGGGAAAATAGCGGGTCATGGTCAGGTGGGTCAGGACGGCGACCGCGCCGATCACCACCAGAACATGTCCCAGACCTGTCAGCAGGCTCCAGCCCAGCATGGTTTCCCGGGCCACGGGCAGGTGCAGAGCGATGCGCATTCTTCGGCCCATCAGTTCGGGAACGAACTGGGCCGCGGCCAGGGCCAGGCCCGTGAACAACGGCAGATGGCGCATCTGGTACTGAAACACGGTCTGGAGATGAATGGCCTGGTACCAGACCATCTGGGCGTGCTCCGTGGCCATCTGCTGGCGGATGTCCAGGAATACCTTGATGCAGAACCCCACGTTCACGGCCAAAGCCCCCAGAAACATCCAGCGCAGTTTCAGCCCTTCCTTGAGCAGTATGGATCGAATCACTCCCCCTCCCCTTCAGTAATTGCCCATCAGGCCGATGAACCCATCCTCCAAACTCATGGGGGCCTGGGACAGATCCCGGGCCTGAACGCCCAGATCGGCCAGATGCCGCTCCACGGCCTGGATGTCCGCGTAGGAGTAGAGCGCAACCTTCCGGCCTCGGCGCTCGATGCCGCGGATGATGTGGTCTTGGGCCAGGCCCTGGGCCAAGTTCTGGGCCAGGGCCTGGGTCTGCTCCGGCGGATCGTCGCAGTTAAAAACGTACTTGCGAAAGGCGCTCAGAAATTCCTCCAGCCCGACCTGCATGATCTCGCCCTGGTCGATGAAGATGATCGTATCCACCAACTGCTCCAGGTCCTGGACAATATGGCTGGTGACGAAGACGGTCTTGCCCTTCCTGGCCGCGAAATCGTGGAGCACGTCCAGGAACAGCCGCCGGTATCCGGCGTCCAGGCCCATGGAATAGTCGTCCAGGATCAGCAGGTCCGGGTCCTGGGCCATGATTACGCCCAGGACCACCTGGGAACGCTGGCCGCAGGACATGTTCGCCACCTTGTGGTTCAGGGGCAGGCCCATCCTGTCCACCAGCCCGAAAAACACCTCCGGGTTCCAGCGGGGATAGAAACCGCGATAAAAGCGTTCGGTCTGGGCAATGGTCATGAACTCGTAGGCCAGATGGCCCTCGTGAAGCAGGCCGATCCGGGCGCGCACCTCCGGAGGCAGGTTGTGGGAATCCTCGCCCAACACCAGGCACTTCCCCTTGAAGGGCTTGAGAAAGCCCATCAAGATGTTCACCAATGTGGTCTTGCCCTGTCCGTTCTTGCCCAGCAGGCCGCAGACCGCCCCCTCCGGAACGCTGAAATTGAGATTCTCGTAGATCGCTCGACCATTGTACCGGTGGCCCAGACCACGAATCTCAATGGCGTTGCTCACTGACCGATCTGCCGTCCAGGCACCCGCAACTGATGCTCCGGGCCGGCATCGAAGACCACGAGAAAGTCCCCCCGGGGCTTCATGAAGATGAATTCCGCGGTGTCATCCATTCGACCTTCCTGCAAGATCCGCCCGTCCGGGGACTTGATGCGCATGATTACCCCGGCCGCAGACGATCCGTCGGAAAACCCGCCCTGGCAGGTGATGGAATTGTCGCCGTTGTCCATGCACAGCATCAGGGGCGTATGCGCCCAGGCCGCTGAACCGACGGAGACCAGAACGGCAATAGCCAGAAAAGCGATCGTTCCTTTCAAAATCATTTCACACCTCGATGCGTTGACAATTATCCGGTCGTTCTCACCCGGTGGTTCTCACTTGGTCATTCACACCTGGTCGTTCTCACGCCCCAGCGTGGGAAAGCGTGGGAGCCCGCTTTGTAGTCAAACAAAAACAAGCTGAACAATTTAATGGAAATACATTGATATCTTGAAACATTTTCCTGGCAATCATTACCGTAGGGGCAGGCCTCACGCCTGCCCTGGTTCTTCACGATTCTTTGGTATGCCGGCATATTGCTGCTGACCCGCATTGCCGCTCCCATCCAGGGCGGCCGCGAAGGCCGCCCCTACCATGGAAAATGTCAATCAGTTCTGAACCATCCCCGCATTGTTCAGGTTAATTGTGCTCGATTTTTTTTGCTTCCAAAGCCCGCCTCTTCGCAAACACCAAGGTGAACGTATCAATCATCGAACCCCAAAAGTCAATGGTGATGAGAATAATTTTCATATTATCTAATTTTATTTGATGCTATTGCTTTACAGCCATCAAACTATTCGCTAATCAAGAATCTTTATTTTCAAACAATACTTTTTTCTCTTCAACCATTTTGAATAGTTCAGAATTGGTCGACAGTTGAAGGTCAACAGATATCTTGAGCAACCCCATGCGGATGCATGGCCTGCCGTGCCGTAGGGGCGGTTCGCGAACCATCCCTACTCGTGGCCGGAGTGTCAACCTGTATATTCGGTATAATTGAACCATCCCAACTATTTTTACCTGGAGCAAACCATGATCGGCCGGTGTGCCACCCTGGTCGTGTACAGGGAGTTGTTCGTCCTGCGGGACTTTCAGATATATCTGGCAGGTGGCGCTTTGGCCTTGGCCGGATATCTTTGGGAGATTTTCGGGCCGGCCCTTGGCTGGCCCGCTCTCGTGCTCTACGCCGAGGCCAAGTGGTCGGCGTTGCATCGGAAACCGGAATCCGGCCTCGCGAAAACAGGCCATGTCCTCGGCATCCACCGTGCCCACGGAAAGGTCCACGGCCAGTCCCTGGGCCGTCAGCCGCCGCGTCACGCCGGCCAATCGGGCAACCCCTTCTTTCGTCAACCGCCCGCCACTGGTCACAAAGCTGAATCGGGAAAGCCCGGACGCCAGGGCCAATCTCCCGCGCCGCTCCAGTTCCGCCTCTTCCGCCATGGGATGAGAAACAATATCCACGGCATGATGGCCGGACTGGGCATAAAACGCGCAATCTTTGGCGCAGCGTCCTGTTTTGGCGCTGGTGATCGCGGAAAAATGCAGCTGACCGAGAAAAACCGCTCCTTCAAATCATGGGCAGCCCCAAGCCACTCCAGTACCGCTCGGCCCTGCACAATGCCCACCCGAACCAGGTCAAGCAGTTCCCCTCGCCGCAAGGGCCTCGCTATGACGTGATGGGCAAGGTCGGTAAAAACATGGGGGAAACATCCTGAGTAGGCATCAGGCGAGACTAGCCGCTCCAGGTTCACCCGACAAGCTCACCCGACAAGCTCACCCGACAAGCTCACCCGACAAGCAACCCTTGCCCAAACCCTCTCCAACGAGGGGAAGGGCTCTGGTGAATAAGCGAGAACGTCGCCTCTACTGGACTCTTCCTGCTTTCCCATGGTTGCCCCAGGGCGTTGCCCTGGGCAAGCGCACGGAACAGGTCCGCGCATTGCAAAAAATCGCTGAGTCTGGAGTCGACAGATAGATGCAGGCTTCCATCAGGCTGCTTGAGATTGAAAAAAAAATCCAACGGATTGTCCAAGTGTACAGACGTGCTCAATTCTCGGGAACAATGGATATACTCCAGTCTGCCCTTCCTTGCTGGTCCTCATTTGAGTACCCAAGAACGCTCATTATACCGTCCGAGTTCTCTGTCCAATGCACATTTTCCCAGCATTTTCGAATCTCGTAGAGTATCAACTGTGGATGGCGATGGGAGACATTGACAATCGCCTTGCTGTCGTTTGCAAGTTTTATAACCTGGGCAACCGCCAGTTTACGGTTGGCTGAACCCGAGTCGATTATTGCGGTGACCTTTAAGAATTCTTTTGACATTTTCTCAGTGAGTTGTTTTTTTTGATTCACGGAATTGAGTGTGATCCAGGCAAGGTAATTGCTCAAAAAGACGGGCAAACTCTGAAATTGCCTCTGTCCCTGGATTCGGCCTGCGTGAGAATGACTGAAATGGCATGTTCTCTCAAGCTTGTCATGCCCGTAAAGCCTGTTCTCGTGCAGACGGGGAGCGGGAATCCAGCTCATGCTTACCGCATTTTTTGAGAAGTTACCGATCCAGATACACCTCATGAACCCTATCGACTTCCGGTATAGAAACAGCTTTCCTGCTCCATTCGCTCCGGATCGGCAGCCCTAGCTGGGGTTTGACGGTGATGTCCAGGTATTTCTTGAGAAGTTCAGAAAATCCCACAGCCTGTTGAAGAAGGGCTTCAGGTATCATCCAGCCCTGGTGATGACCATGTCCTTCATTCGATAAATGGCCGCCAAGGACTGGCCGTGCAAGCCATGGCCGGCGCATCTTCGACCCGCTCCGGTGAATTTGGACCGAATCACACTTCTCGGCGCAAAACTTTTTCTATGGTGAAGACGACGTCAGAGTTGGTTGAGATATGATGCGCCGAGATTGTGCATTTGCCTTTCAATTTGCCTGGTTCGCTGCTGAATGTACCCGGAAGGGGCCACGACGCTGAAGCGTTTGGGACTCGGCAATACAGCGGCCATCAACGCGGCTTCTCTCCTGTTCAGTTCAGAAGATGCCTTGTCGAAAAATATCCATGCCGCTGCCTGCACTCCGTAAATACCGTCGCCAAACTCCGCAATGTTCAGGTAGACCTCCAAAATCCGTCGCTTGGGCCAAAACAATTCCATCAATACCGTGAACCAGGCTTCAAACCCTTTGCGCAAAAAACTTCGATCCTCCCAGAGGAAGAGATTTTTGGCCGTCTGTTGTGTTATTGTGCTGGCCCCACGAATCCGCCCCTTGGTTCTTCTTTCTTCCAGGGCGTCACGCATGGATTGAAAGTCGAAACCCCTATGGTATGGAAATTTCTGGTCTTCAGACGCAACAACAGCAAGGGCCATATGCGGCGATATGAACTCCCAGTCTACCCATTGATACTGGATGCGCGCGGGTTTTTCCGGATGGAACAAGCCCTCCAGTTGTCTTTTGACCATGAACGCGCTTGTTGGGGGATGAACAAAGCGTAGAATTCCAACCAGAAGCACGGAGACAACAACAAATGAACACATCGCAAGCAAGAAAATTCTTGCGATACCCCTGAGAAGGCGCCATATATATTTTTGTGGTACCGCTTTCTCCTTCCGCATGAACGATTCTCGCGCTTGCATGGCCTGTGCTAAGAGTTCCAGGGATTTTTATGAATTACCGCGACGGTGCGCCAGCCTGTCACCGGATGGTTACCTGGGGAAAGGATCGGAAAATGAACTACGGACCATCCTTTCCAATCTTTTCAAGCGTTGCCGCTTCTCCGCGGTTCTGGTCCACCAGCTGAGCGATTGCCAAGGCCGTGACGAAAAACACCAGGCAGAGCAGAACCGAAAGTTGCAGTCCAAAGCGGACCTGAAGAACCCCCAATCCAAGAATACCGAAGATGGCCGCCAGCTTGACGGTCATGCCCCAGAAGCCGAAAAATTCAGCCGCCTTGCTTTGCGGTGTCAGCCGGCCCACCAGGGCTCTGGCCGATGATTGGAGGGAGCCAAGGCCGAGCCCGGCCAGGCAGCCCGCGCCGAGAAAGACTTGCTGCGACTCCAAAGAAAGGCCCAGGTTCCGGTTGAGCACGCCAGTCAACTGGGGTGTGACGGCGATCATGGTCACTGCAGCGATCCAGAGCAGCAGCGTCAAGTTGTAGGTGCGCTTGGCCCCGATCTGATCTTGCAGCAAGCCGAACACCAATGCACCACAGGCCGCGGTAACCTGGGTCAGGACGAACATCAGCATCTGATACAGCGGCTCCCAGCGAATGATTTGATCTCCATAGATGAAGGCAAAGCTGATGATGATGGACAACCCGGCCATGGCGAAAAACAGAGAGGCTAAAAACAGTCCGAGGTCCCTGAACCGGTCCAGACGCCGCAGGGTCCAGGTCACCCGCTGAAACCCGATTCGCAAGAAGGCCTGCTTGGGCAAGGCAGAACGAATGTCCCGATGATTCGATCGTATTTCCGGTTCACGTACCCAGATAAAGGTGGGTATCGCGCCCAGGAGAAAAAAGAGTGCTGCCAGCGGTCCGACGAGGCGCAGATTGGCGAAGTTGTCAGCGGCAATGCCTCCCAGACCCAGCAGCACGATCCCGGTGGCCACCAGCCCACCCACATAGCCCAGTGCCCAGCCAAAACCGGAAATCCGCCCCAGCTTTTCCGGAGGCCCCAGGCTGGGCAAAAAACCGGCGATAAAGGCCTCTCCCAGAGCGTAGCCAAAGTTGGAGATGATGATCAAGGTCATGGCCAGGGCAATTTGCCCCGGAGCAACAAAATACAGGCAGGCTGTGGTGAAGACCGTCAGGAGGTAACTGGCAAAAAGAAATCGCTTTTTGACCGCGGCATAGTCCATGATCGCGCCGCAGACCGGCCCGATCGTGACCACCAGGGCATAGCTCGCAGCCAAGGAAACGCTCCAGAGCAGGTTTCCCAGGCGGTAGTCCGGGCCGTCGCCGACAATTACCCGGGTGAAGACCACCCCAAAGACGACGGTAATGATCAGCGTAGTATAGGCTTGGTTGGCCAAGTCGAACATGGCCCAGCCAAAAATTTCCCGTCGCCCGGCCCATGTGGGGGAGCTGGGTTTTGGGGATGATTCTGCTTCGGAAGAATTCAAGAATGCCCCATTTCCCATCGTGCGGTCGGAATTTTTGAAGGAACCGTGGATAAGTTTTTTCAACGCGCAGGTAAGGGCTTGCGCTGCACCCAGAGAGCTGCGGTGAGACGGTCACCCTCATGGACCACCGGCATGTCCTTGACGCAGAATCTTTTTGAGGAAGCGACCCTCCCCATCAAGATTCAAGCACGACGACCGCACCGGGCTCGGGCATCATGGCCGAGAACCCTTCCACGGTGTCCAGTAAGCCCCGGATCTCCCCGGCACGTTCAGCGCGAACATTCCGGTTCACATGGACCAAGGCCAACCGCTGGGTCCCTGTACCTCTGGCCAACTCCAGACACCCCGCCACGGTACCGTGACCAGGGGGTTCGCCCTCCAGGGCATAAGCCTCGTGCACCAGCAGATCCGCGCCTTGGGCAAGCTGCCCGGAGGCCGAAGTCGGCCGTCCGTCCCCACTGTAGACCATGGAGTTCCCGGCATGGTCCAGCCGCAGGGTCATGCACGGAGCGGAGGCGCTGTGGGCATTGGCCGCGGTGGCCCAGCGCACGCCGAACAGTTCCCCCTGCATCAGCGGTTCAACGTCCAGAAAGAAAAGTGGGAAGTCAATCCGCTCACGAAACCCGGGGTAGGCGAGTTCAAAAGCAGACCAGACCTTGCTTTCCACTCCTTCGGGACCAAAGATAACCAGTTCCTTCTTCCGCCCCTCTTCCCAGAACCGTAGTAGCATCAAGGGCAGTCCCAAAAAATGATCCCCATGAAAATGGGAGATCCAGATGACGTCCGGTTGGATGACCCTCTGCTCGTCACCTCGAACGCCAGGCTGGTCCTCCGATCCTTTCTCCTCAACACCTCGAGGGGCATATCGGTAGTAGGCTGCTGGAGCCGTGAATCCACAATCCAGAAGAATATGCGCCGCGCCGTTCTCCGTTTCGCTTCCTGAAACACCCGGGACGGAAACGAGCAAGGATGTATTTGGATACGTCTCGTCAAATGCTTCGCCAACGCCCAGAAAAAAAATTCGCATAGCTGCTCCAAATGCCCGAGCAAGCCTTGCACTTGCCTCGCGCATGTCCAAACGCGTTCAACAGTCCGCTAAAAAAAACTCTCAATTGCTGTGTCGCCGTGAAACGTTCAAACTCTCACCTTTAACTTGGCTGCGCTACGAACTGGATTCCCGTGCCAGGACGGCAAATCAAATATGTGGTGAGGCCACAGTCCAAAGGGGCTGGACACAGGAGGTTTCCGGATCATTTTTGTGATTGCACTAGGGACTTTTGAACGAACAGTGAAGAAGGACTTTTTTCGTAACGCAGTCAGGGAACGTGTTTTTCAAGTCGAGCCAGCGGCCGTCCGGCGACGTCAAGCAACGTCAGGCCAGAAGTATTCAGCTGGTAGGCCTGCGTCGCGGCCAAAGCGTCCAGGAAGGCGGTTTCCATACGCATGTCCGGACAACGCATCTTTGTCGTGGCCGTTGGCCCGAAGCGCAGAATGGCTCCGGGGCTTATGAAGAATCCAGCAACAAGACGATTGCAGCCCGCGAACCCCAGCACACGCTCATGTTGCAGCTCGAACTGGATCCAGGGTCGCTCATCCAGCGGATACTCCAGGAGGGGCACATCGTGGGCATCCGGCAACTCCACCAACCGCCACCCTTGCACAGTGAACAAATCATGGGGCGAGGGGGCCTTCTCAGCAGCGATCCGGCGCAACGAATACAGATCAGCCAAATTTCCGGTGATGGCCTCCCCTTGCAGGTCGAGTTGAAAGAGCAGGTTTTCAGCGACATGGTACCTGTCTGGTCCATGGGCCATATCTTGCAATCGAATCACATTTCCGTTGTCCTCCCAAACAAAGGAGCCCTGCTCTGTAAACATCTGGTCGTCTTTGCCCAGGTACCTGGTCCGCAGCACAAAAGTGCCTTCAACCGACAAGGTGAGAAAAGTTTCGATGCCCTCGCAATTCGCGCAGGGCAGGATGCCGGCATAAGTGCCATCCCAGTCCAGGGAGATTCTGGAGGTATGTTTGTCCACAACCGAGATTTCCTCTTTGCCTGAGGCCGCACACCCCCAGGCTCCGAGAGTTATCATGACGATCAGGATCGCAAACAGGTATCCACGGCACTGTCTCGCCGCATGCCGATGCCGAGAGACAAAAGTCTCCTCATCGCAGGGAATTCGGGGTGCTGTAAAAAACAATCTCATCGGCATTGCCATTTTTCCTCCCTCATGGCAGTATGCTGTATCCATGGAATTTGAGCAAGGAGGAATCCCTATGACCATATCAGGCATTTCAGGAACGCCCCCAATGCACGGTCCAATGCACGGCCCAGTTCATGGGCAAGGCTCCGGGCAACAAGCCGGCCCAGAATTTGGCGCGGATGTCGTTAGCCGGACAATTGACCATCTGCATAACGTCCCCCCCTCGGCCCAGGGGCATGCTCCAGGCTCCTCCGCCTCGGTGGTTCCGATGGACCAGCAAACCTTTGGTGCTGCTGTGGTGGACAAGACCCTCGAATACATGAATTATGGTCAAAATGCAGCCAGAGGTGACAGGAATGGCATGAGCCAAACCTACGATTTTGCCAAAAATGTTCTCGGTGCCCATGCCACGGGGCGGGGCGCCATTGCCAATATTATCGCCTGATTCACCTCCAACCCCCTCCTGATGCCATGCGGGCGGCCCCGCCTCGCAATGCGCCGCTCGCATGGTTTCCCCGTTTCCCCCATGGCATGGCCGGCTTGAAGTCAGGAGTGCCAGCGAAATCAACACGTGCCGTCATGCATGATTGTGATTGCAATCCGGATTGCTCGTGATGCATCCAGATCGGAGTAATCCCCTCATAACCGCCATGAGGACATCGTACCTGCCATGCACCCTGTTTTGGAACCGGCCTTGGCATTTGCCGGCATGCTCGGCGTTGTCTGTTTTGCTGCAGGCAACCTTTTGATCCGGTCCCCCAACGCACCGATCGCAGCCCCAAGATATGCCCAGGTGTCTCTCTATTTTGGCCTGGTGATGTGGACCACCCTGTTCCTGCTCCGCCATGACGTGGTGACGGTTGTCGGCTTGTTGCTGGCCATGGCCCTCCTCTACCGTCGACACCGTCATCTTGCCCGCATCAATACATGCGCGGTGCAAACTGGCAACTCCGCCACTCCCACCCGGAACTGAAGCGGCTTGCCAGACCGAGATTCCGCCCAACGTTCCGCCGACTGTCCTCCTGCTCCACGGCACTGCAGCCTGACCCTTCGGACTCACGCCACGGACACTTCCGACAAGTCCGCAACAACCACATCCGCGCCATTACGCCGCAACGCTTCCGGATCAGTGCCCCGACTGACCCCGATGACCAATCCGAATTTTCCGGCCTTTCCGGCCTGCACGCCGGAAATGGCGTCTTCCACCACCACGGCCCGGGGAACCTCCACGTCCAGTTCCTCTGCAGCGCGCCAAAAAATGTCCGGTGCCGGCTTCCCCTTGATGTCCAGTTCCAGGGAATCCACGCCGTCCACCTTGACCTCGAACAGTTCAAGGACATTGGCTGAGCGCAGAATGGCTTCGGCATTCTTGCTGGAGGAAATAATCGCGGTCTTGATGTTTGCAGCGTGCAGCTTCCGGATCAAATCCAGCGTGCCTGGATAGGCCACAGCCCCCTCCTCCCTCAGCAGCTTACCGAATAATTCATTCTTCCAGTTGCCCAGGGCAAACACGGAATCCATGCCCGGTTCATCCTCCAGGGAGCCCTCTGGCAGGGAAATCCCCCGGGAGGCCAGAAAGCTGCGCACCCCGTCGAATCGGGGTTTGCCGTCAACATATTCCAGGTAATCCCGGCCCAGGTCAAAAGGCTCCTGTTTGCCCCCGGTTTTTTGGGCATACTCCTCCAGAAACCGGTCGAACATTTCCTTCCAGGACTTGCCGTGCAGACCCGCCGTATCTGTGACGACCCCATCCATGTCGAATATTACGGCATCAAAGCGGTCCCTGGTCAGCACCGTGGTCGGTGTGGCAGAATTGGTCATAACATCTCCTTGAGTGAACACTCGGCTCGGTTTTCGGTGCGGTTTGACACCCTCAACAACCCGTGGCAGAGGGCAGCCAAGCTTTGCAAACATATTGGAATCAATCTGTGATGAACATTGGAGTTAACTGAATTTGGGCGGCGTTGATCGGCTGGCCACCGTGGCGCTGGTATTGGCCACGGTCCTTTGGGCCGGATCGTTTATAGCCATGAAATTGGCCATTGATGTCTATGGACCGATGTTCGTGGTTTTTGCCCGACTGGTTCTGGCTAGCGGATGTCTGCTGCTTTTGGTGCGCCGCTTCAAATCCGAGCGGTATCAGCGCGGGGACTGGAAACTGTTGCTGTTCATGGCCCTGTGCGAACCGTGTCTTTATTTTGTCTGCGAAGGGTTGGCCCTGACCTATACCAGCGCCTCCCAGGCCGGGATGATCGTGGCCTTGTTGCCGTTGATGGTTGCCGTATCTGCCTGGGTAGTGCTCAAAGAGCGTCTGCGGCCGAAAACCTGGTTCGGTTTCCTGCTGGCGATCTCCGGGGTGATCTGGCTGACCCTTCTCTCGGAAAGCACCGAGAATGCACCAAATCCCATGCTGGGAAATTTCCTGGAGTTTCTCGCGATGTGCTGCGCCACCGGAAGCATGATTGCCTTGAAAAAACTCTGCACCCGCTTCAGCCCTCTGTTTTTGACCACGGTACAGGCCTTTGTCGGGTGCGTTTTTTTTCTGCCGATCCTCTTTTTTCCCGGCACTTCTCTTCCAAATTCCTTTCACCTCGGGGCCACGATCTCCATCCTGTATCTCGGGATCGGGGTGACCATCGTGGCCTACTGGCTTTACAATTTCGGGATCAGCCGGATTCCGGCCGGCCAAGCCTCGATCTTCGTGAATCTGATCCCTGTGATCACCCTGTTTTTGGGATGGCTGATCCTAGGAGAACGACTGGTCCCCTTGCAGTATGCGGCCTCGCTGCTGGTCCTGGCCGGAGTCTTTCTCAGCCAAGGCCCTCAGCCGTCACGCCGGCCGGTGACGGTGACCATGCACCCCGGATCTCGGCAGTAGCCGATCAGCGCACTCCGAGGAACATGCGCAGCAATCCGATCAGAAAAAGAGTTATCGCGATGGCTCGCCCATAGTCCAGATCCAAAAACAGGATGAAAAACGCGGTGATCATGCATAAGAAACCGCCAACAAGCGGCCGCAACAACCCCCTGATCCGCTCGTTGATCTGATCGATGGTGTGCCGGGATATTTTGATTTGCAGCTTTTGTTCACTGAGGTCGGTGATGATCGTCTTCACCCTCTTGAAGGTCATGGGCAAGGTACTGATTTCCCGCCGAACCTGACTGACCAGCCCCTGGTCAAACCCCAAGGCCTTGGGCAGCTTTTCCCGAAGCACGGGCAGGATGTCCTTCACCCCATTAAAATTTTCCACGTAATTGGTGCCCAGCCCCTCGATGAGTGTACTGGCCCGCAGCACATAGACCACCTCTTGGGGCATCTTGAACGGCGTTTCCTTCATGGAAAAAAGCACGTCCAGGGCCAAACTCTGCATACTGGCAGCGTCCAAATCGATGTTCCCGAAAATGTCGAACATCCGCTCGGCGAACTCCAGCATTTCCTCGGGTGGGGCCGTGGGCGTGATCACGCCCAGACGCTCGCATGCCGCTATGAACAGCTCAAAATCTCTGGCTGAAGCCGCATCCACCATCTCGATCATGGCCATCTTGGAAGAGTTGGTCAGGCGTTTGACCATGCCGAAATCCAGCAGAATCAGGGTTCCGTCTTCGCCCACGAAGAGATTCCCCGGGTGGGGGTCGGCGTGAAAAAGCCCCTTAACCAGCATCTGTTCGGTATAGAAATCCACCAATGTGTCCATGATCCGGTCAAAGGGAATTCCCAGACGCTCCAGGCCGGCGGCATCGTCAACCCGCACGCCGTGTTCGAAACTCATCACCAGAACGTCGTGGTTGCTGTAGTTGGGGTAGTAAATGGGAAAGCGAACATCCTGGCGCGTATACATCTCCCGAAACTTCCGCAGATTGTCCCGCTCAATGGACATGTCCACTTCCTTGAGGATCATGGCCGAGAACTCGGTGAGCACGGCTTCCAGGGAATTGCGAGTATACATGCTGAAGAACGGACGAAACAGGCCCAGGAAGAATTCCAGAATCCGGATGTCCACCGTGACCTTGCGCTCAATATCCAGCCGGCGGATCTTCACGGCCACCTCAGTCCCGTCGTCAAGTTGGGCCCAGTGGACCTGGCCGATGGACGCACTGGCCATGGGCTGGGGTTCGAACCGGACAAACGGTGGAGTATCCCCGAAGGCCCGGCGGTACATGACGTCGAGGTCGGCCTGGCTCATGGGCGCGACCTCGTCATGAATGGTTCGCAGCTCCACCAAGTACTCTTCGGTAAAAAAATCCGCACGGGTGGCCAGGACCTGGGCCAGCTTAATAAAGCTGACGCCCAGGTCCAGGACGGTCTTTTTCAAGGCCACCGGCCCCAGGGGCGGAATAAAGAGGATATGGCGACGCTTCAAAACAGTGGCGAAGATGGTGGCCAGGAACCGAAACGCGCCCCAGATCCGACGCGGCGCGTAATAGTTATGCATTCCGGCTTAGCAACAACGCCTTGATTTCGGCAATATCCTCCTTGGTGGCCAGCCCCAATTCCTTGGCAGCCTCGGCCACCTTCTCCTTGATCCTGGCATCCAGAGCGTCCGTCTCCTGCTGGGCACGCTGCTGGGCTTCCTCCACGAAGCGGTTCATTTCTTCCTTGCTGATGGCTCCCAACTGCTCCAGATCCTTAAGCTGGGCCTCGACTTTCTCTTTGGCCATAAATGCCGCTCCCAAGCCAATATGCAACAAATCGGTCGGCTTCATTATCATTCTTCTCCTTTCGGATGATTGTTCGCGGAACGCAACGCACCCGCTGCGTCGGTTCCTGGCCCATCGGCCTTTGTTCAGGGGTAGCCAAGTGCCATGGGTAGGTCAAGCCGGACCACCAATACCACCGTGGGCTGTTTTACCAACCCCTGCACAGTGAAACCTTTGCCACGGCCTCGGAACAGCAGTCCGCCGCCAGCGTGGAAGTCCGTCGGAGCGTCACGGCGGTCGCCAAAATATCAGGGCATACGAGCGAAATGATGCACCAGTCCGGCCGCACCATCGCGAACCTTGCCGACCAGGCGTTGAATTTGCAAAAACTTGCCGTGGAACTCAAAACATCATGGGTTCCGGATATCGCTCGTTGTCCACGTTTCCGAGAACTGCGTCGGATCAAGCCCATGACCTTCAGGGCAATATAGCCTGACAGCCCAAATTGGAGGTATTTGACGGAGAGCATCGGCCCGGATATGCCCAGGAATGTCCTGCTTTTTCGGTCACTATCCGTCTCCGGCAGCGTGGCGGCGACACGAACCAAAGGAGCCATGATGGAAAAATTTTTCAATACCTCCGGGCCTGTCGACCCTGCCGAGCACTATACCTTGGCCCCTCTGCACCGCGTGGATTGGGAAGAAGTCCGTCATTTGATCAACACCAAACGCTATTTCGTCCTCCACGCCCCGCGCCAGACCGGCAAGACAAGCACCTTGCTGGCCATCATGGCCGAGCTGAACCGGGATAGCCGGTTTGCCTGCGCCTACGCCAACATCGAAGGCGCTCAGGCGGCCCGAGGAAATGTAACCGAAGGAATTCCCGCAGTGTGCAGCGCTGTTGCCGGCGCCATCCGACTGCACCTGCAACAGCCCGAGGTATTCGAGTGGTTGGACTCCAGGAGACGGGAAGAGTTCGGGACGCGGGAGATCGAGGCTTGGGGGTGTTGATGGATGTAAGGATGTTGTTTCAATTTACGAAAAGGATATTGGCAATGACCAAAGGCATTCCAGGATGCCGCCGGTTGAATCGCAACGCACCGAATGCTGATTTGACGGAGGCCGTCGGCCTGGATAGAATAAGAAAAAGTCACAGCAATGAGCGCTCTTGGGGACGTCTTTTTTTTCAGACAACACTTTTTTTCCTGGACAAATCACCCGCAAAAAAATTGCTGAAGAATGATTGCGACTTGTTAGAATTTGCACAAGATTCGTCTCGTCCTTTTTTTCAGACGCACACCTTCCCCATTCTTCCTTTCACCTGAAATTGCCTGCACTCTGTCTTATCAAATGGTGTTTTGCGTGTAGCGGGAACTCTTCGGCACGCTTTTTGGTAGGGTGGGGCGTACGTATCTGCCCGAGACCCGCATTCGGCACTTTTCATCCTTAAGTCTTCCCATTTTTCCTTAACGGAGGTTTTTACATGGCCAAAAAAATGCAAAGCGTTGATGGCAACACCGCAACGGCCCACGTGGCCTATGCCCTGAGTGAAGTTGCCGCCATTTACCCCATTACCCCCTCCACGCCCATGGGCGAAGTCAGCGACGACTGGGCGGCCAAGGGCCGCAAGAATGCCTGGGACCAGGTTCTGGCAATCCGCGAGCTGCAATCCGAGGCTGGCGCGGCCGGCGCAGTGCACGGCTCCCTGGCCGCCGGCGCCCTGACCACCACCTTCACCGCGGCCCAGGGGCTGCTGCTGATGATTCCGAACATGTTCAAGATCTCCGGGGAGCTGCTCCCCGGCGTGTTCCATGTTTCGGCCCGGGCCGTGGCCGCCCATGCCCTGTCCATCTTCGGCGACCACCAGGACATCTACGCCACCCGCCAGACCGGGTTTGCCATGCTGGCTTCCAATTCAGTCCAGGAAGCCCATGACATGGCCATGGTCGCCCACCTGAGCGCCATCGACTCATCGGTGCCTTTCATGCACTTTTTCGATGGGTTTCGGACCTCCCATGAAATCCAGAAGGTCGAGCTCGCGGACTACGCGGACATCGCCAAACTGGTGAACCAGGAAGCCTTGGCCAAATTCCGCGCCCGGGCCATGAACCCCGAGCACCCGCACATTCGGGGTACGGCCCAGAATCCGGACATTTATTTCCAGGGCCGGGAGGCTTCCAATTCCTTCTACACCAAGGTGCCGGCCATCGTGGCCGCGAACATGGAAAAGGTCGGTCAGCTCACCGGTCGGCCGATGAAGCTCTTCGACTACGTTGGCGCTCCGGACGCGGACCGGGTGATCATCGCCATGGGCAGCGGATGCGAAACCGTCGAGGAAGTGATCACCTATCTCCAGGCCAAGGGCGAAAAGGTCGGGATGATCAAGGTCCGCCTGTATCGGCCTTTTGCCCCGGATGCCCTTTTCGACGCCCTGCCGGCCACGGCCAAGACCGTGACCGTTCTGGATCGCACCAAGGAACCCGGAGCACTAGGCGACCCGCTCTACCTGGACGTCTGCACCGCGGCCCTGGAGCGGGGGATCAGCGACGTGAAGTTCCTGGGCGGTCGCTACGGCCTGGGCTCCAAGGAGTTCAGCCCGGCAATGGCAGCGGCGGTGTACCAGAACATGTCCCAGGCCCAGCCCAAGAACCACTTCGTGGTGGGCATCGAGGATGACGTCACCAACACCTCCCTGCCACTGGATCCCTCCTTTCCGGACGTCACCCCGGCCGGGACCATCCAGTGCAAGTTCTGGGGCCTGGGCGCAGACGGCACGGTGGGCGCGAACAAGGAGGCCATCAAGATCATCGGCGACGCTACGGACATGTACGTCCAGGCCTACTTTGCCTATGACTCCAAAAAGTCCGGCGGGATCACCATCTCCCACCTGCGCTTCGGCAAGTCGCCCATCAAGTCCACCTATTTGATCACCCAGGCCGACTACGTAGCCTGCCACAATCCGGCCTACGTCACCCAGTACGACCTGCTGGAAGGAGCCAAGCCCGGCGGCACCTTCGTTCTCAATGCGCCCTGGTCGTTGAACGAACTTGAAACCAAGCTGCCCGCCTCTCTGAAACGGGACATTGCCACCAAGAAGATGAAGTTCTACACCATCGACGCGGTGAAGATCGCCCAGGAAGTGGGCCTGGGCGGGCGGATCAACATGATCATGCAGACCGCCTTTTTCAAGCTGGCCGAGGTCATTCCCTTTGACCAGGCCGTGGCCATGCTCAAAAACTCCATCAAGAAAGCCTACGGCGCCAAGGGCGACAAGATCGTGAACATGAACAACGCCGCCGTTGACAAGGCCGCCGAGGCCCTACAGCCCGTGAACTACCCGGCATCCTGGGCCGACGCCTCGGGTACGGCCCCGGCCGCCCGCCAGGAACCGGAATTCGTTTCCAAGGTGATGCGGCCCATGCTGGCCCAACAGGGCGATAAGTTGCCCGTATCCTGCTTCACCCCGGACGGCACCTTCCCCACGGCGACCTCCCAGTACGAGAAGCGCGGCGTGGCCATCATGGTCCCGGAATGGATCGCCGAGAACTGCATCCAGTGCAACCAATGTGCTTTTGTCTGTCCGCACTCCGCCCTGTTGCCGGTCCTGGCCCAGGCTGAAGAACTGTCCGGAGCACCAGCCTCTTTTGATGTGGTCGAGGCCAAAGGCAAGGAACTCAAGGGATTCAAATACCGGGTGCAGGTGGACACCCTGGACTGCATGGGCTGCGGAAACTGCGCCGATATTTGCCCGTCCAAGGAAAAGGCCCTGATCATGAAGCCTCTGTCCACCCAAACCCCAGCCCAGGTGCCCAACTACGACTTCGCCGTGACAGTTCCGTTCAAGGATACCGTCATGAGCCGGACCTCGGTCAAGGGCAGCCAGTTCCAAAAATCCTTGATGGAATTCTCCGGGGCCTGTTCCGGTTGCGGCGAGACTCCGTACGTCAAGGTGATGACCCAGCTCTTCGGGGAGCGCATGGTCATTGCCAACGCAACGGGGTGCTCCTCCATTTGGGGCGCCTCGGCACCCACCACCCCCTATGCGGTGAACAAGGACGGCCACGGTCCGGCCTGGGGCAACTCCCTGTTCGAGGATTGCGCGGAATTCGGGTTCGGCATCGGCCTGGGCATCCGGCAACGCCGGGAGCGGCTGGCCCAACTCATGGAAGCCGCGCTGAGCAACGGTACGGACGGTGATCTGGCTTCGGCCATGCGCTCCTGGCTGGCCGGCAAGGATGATCCGGGTGCCTCCCGGGCGGCCGGCGACAAGCTCAAGGCCCTGCTGGCGGACAATACGGATGCCAAGTATGCCGAAATCAAGGCCTGTGCCGACCTGTTCACCAAGAAATCCGTCTGGTCCTTTGGCGGCGACGGCTGGGCCTATGACATCGGCTTCGGCGGCCTGGATCACGTCATGGCCTCGGGAGAGGACATCAACATCCTGGTCATGGATACCGAAGTCTACTCCAACACCGGGGGCCAGTCCTCCAAGGCCACACCCACAGGAGCCATCGCCAAGTTCGCCGCCGCGGGCAAGCAGATCCGCAAGAAGGATCTGGCCCGGATGCTGATGACCTACGGCTATGTTTACGTTGCCGCCGTGGGCATGGGCGCAAACAAAAACCAGTTCCTCAAGGCCCTGACCGAGGCCGAGAGCTACAAAGGGCCGTCGATCATCATCGCCTACGCGCCCTGCATCAACCAGGGCCTGAAAAAGGGCATGGGGAAGACCCAGGAACAGACCCAGAATGCTGTGGAGTCCGGCTACTGGCCCCTGTTCCGCTTTGATCCCCGCCGGGCCCTGCGTGGCGAGAACCCGCTGGTCATCGACTCCAAGGCCCCGGACGGCAGCATCCAGGACTTCCTGATGAGCGAAAACCGCTTCGCGGCCCTGGCCAAGGCCAGCCCCGAAGACGCCAAGAAGCTGCGTGACGCGGTGGAGCAGGAGGTCAACGAGCGCTGGCGGATCCTGAACCTGATGGCCGAAGCCAACCCCTACAGTGAAACCGACGTCGCCCCGTTGCCGGCTTGTGTGCTCACGGAAACCGCGGAGCACGTCCGCCCGGATGCGGACATTGAGCCCTGCGACTCCGGGCGCGCCGGGGCGTAATCTCCAGGTCTTCAGCGGGTTATCCCGTTTCAACGGCTTCCAAACACCAACGCCGGGCCTGTTTTCAACAGGCCCGGCGTTGGTGTTTTCGTTTACGGCATGCCTGCTTGGGCCATAAAACAAAAGCAATCAGGGCAACGAGTCACTCACCACGTACGCACCGCTGATTATTTTGCCGGTCCCATCTTCGCCCTGGCGCAATTCCTGCCACCATTTAACCGCCTGCCAAATGGCTTCCGGGCAGCAGCTGTGGTTGGCCAAGCCCGGGGTCAAATCGTAGTTTACCGCGGAAAACACGGCATCCATGCACACCGCTCCTGGAAGCCCCAGTCCCTCCAGCAGCGGGTTGGGCGCAACGCCCCAGCCGTAGGCCAGCCAACGGGCCAGGAGTTCGGTGGCATTGACTACGTTGGATTGCTTCTTGAATTGCTCCAGCGCCTCGAATACGGGCCCGCAGGCAACGGGAATGCGCAGAACAGCGATATTGGGGAACCGCTTCGGTTCCAAAAACGGCTCCATGGTCATTTCCTGAAGGGCATTGGTCAGCGGAGGAAATCCAAACCCGTTCTGGGGTGTAAGGCTGATGCCGAAGAGTTGGGGCAGGTTTTGGCTGGACGTGGAGGCCGCCTTGGGCGCGGCTTGGGCGCTGACCTGGGTCCCAACCTGAGCCGGGTCGGCCAAGATAAACACATCGGACCAATGGCTGGGACTGAGGTCATGCCGGGCATGGCTCTGGGCTGTGCGCAAGCGGTGGGAAAGCACGTCCTTGCCTCCGAGGAGGAGCAGTACCGTTGTCCCATCAGTGGCATCAATGTGGTCGCGCAACCATTCCAGGTTGTCCTGGCCGCGGGAGCGCTGCGCCTTGATAAGCTGAGCGTTACCTTTTTTCGCCGGGGATTGATGAATATCGAGCATGAGCAATAACTCCTTGTTCAGTGCAGGTTGATGCTCCGCGAGTACAATTCTCTGTCCAAACGGGGCTGACGGCTTTTTCCGTCAACAGCCCAGTGCCGGATCCGGGCCGAAAGCCGGGGTCCATTGCGGAAGAAGGACAACAGGGCGATCTGGTCGCCTTTGAGCGTGTCCAGTACCTCTCCCTCGGCATGGGATCGGGTTCGCCCCTCTGCCGTGAATGGCCCGAGGCGGGTGGAGGGTGTGCTGTGCCGGGGCCACTGCGTTTCCTGAAAAAAAAGGCGTCCCAGGCCGGCTCCGGCTGTTTTCAAGGTATCCACGCCAACGGTATGCACCAGGGCCACCGGTGAGGTGATGACCTCGTAGATGTCGCCGAAGTGCTGAGGCATTCGGCTCCGGGCCACCAGATTACGTCCCCAGTGCACGTCGCCACTGACACAGATCAATGGTTTGGCGGCCTGCTTGAGGGTCACGGCCACCTCATGAAAGTCGTCGTAATTGGGCAGTTCCCAGTCGGCCAGGGAGCCCCGAACGGCATTCACCTTTTCCGCGAACAGAGACTGGCCGGAGACAAATACACCGTGCAGCCCCTGGGAGTTGATCCGCCCAATCCACTGTTGCAGTTTTTTCCTGGCTTTCGCGGTCATGAAATGCCGCGTCGTTCGCTCGATGCGGGTATCCGCAATGAACAGGGAAATCGGTGGAATGTCGAGGATCAGCGGGTAAGGAGGCTCCTCTCCGTTCAACGGCATGGGAGCCTGAAAGCCGGCAAACATAGCCAGGGCAGCGGTCCGGTAGCGCCCCCGGCCCTCTGCTGTCCAGGAATGACGGATGATCGGGCTGGGATGTGGGGCATTGTTCCAGAGTTCATGATCATCGGCCATGGCCGCATAGGGCGCGGCCCGCAAAACATGTTCAAACCCTGGGTTGGCCAGATTCGCCCAGTTGTTCAGGTATTTTTGTTCGAAATTGCCGGCCAGGCCCGCGACACTCCCAGGCAGAGCCTCGAATGTGGGTAAGTCAAGATAGACCTGGTCCCCCATCAGGATGCTCATGTCCGGCCGGGCCTTTGCTCCATGATGGGCGCAAGCCTTGGTCAGCAAGGAAACCGCCTGGGCAAGGTACCCCTTGTTTGCCTGGCGTTCATGATAGCAGGAACTGAGCAGGATATGAAATCCTGCTTCAGAAATGGCCCGCGGCAGGGTTCGCGAGTGAATTTCCTGGGCCATGTCCGGTGCCTCGACGTCCTGTGCCCGAATGGAATAGCTGGTTGCCGAGGCCAATCCGGCAAACTCATACATTCCCGTCCAGGTGCGCGGTTCCGTCGGGTCCGTGGCCAGTTCATCGGAACGAACCGGCTGCAACGGACGCAGGGGAAATGGGCTGACGGGCACACCGTCCAGACTCCACGCTATCCGAGGCATTGATTTCCGCTTGGTGGCCCCGATCCAGACTCGCAAGCAATCCGGTGCGGCGACCTGGTTGTAAAGGATCAGATGCATGCGTGGCACTCTCCGCTCAGGCCGAAAATCCGGCCATTGGATTTAGGTGTCCAGAATGTGCTGCGCGGCAAAGTCCGCAAACGCGGCAATAGTCAAGCTGGGGTTGGGACCAATGGAGTCTGGCATGACCGCGCCGTCCAGGACAAACAACCCAGGGTGGCCAAAAACCTGCCCGTAGCGATCCACCACCCCCTCGCCGGCATTCCGGCCCATGGGACAACCACCCAGGGGGTGCACGGTAATTGGACGGCGGAATATCCTGCTCAAGGGGTTATGGATCACTCTTGCGTCCATGGTCCCGGCAACTTGGCCACAGATTTCGGTTACCCGCTGGAAATAGGCTCGGGAAGGTTTTGGACTCCAGGAGACATCCAGGTACTGATGGTCCTTGACCTGACGCAAGCTCATCCGCCCGTCGGGCATGTCGCGGCCCATCACCAACAAGGGCAAAAGGCTCGATGACATGATGCCGTTACTGAGCAATGCTGAAACTTCCGCACTGACCTCGCTCACCGGCGAATTGGTCCACCAGGCCAGGAGTCGACGCTGCAATCCCCTGGCAAAACGACCCAAATTTCCGCCCACATTGGCTGCTTCCACAAGCCAATTCACAATCTGTGGATACCCAGCGTCCTCAAGGTAGAACCCGCGCTCCCCGGGTTTGCCGCCCGGATCCAGTGCATCCCGACCCAGGATGGCGCTGGTGATCACCGGGCCGAAACTGGGCTCAAGACGCCTGGGACCGCCCTGCTCGTCCCGGGCTTGGGTGGCAAAGGCCAGCAGGTCGCCGTTAGTGGAGTACCGGGTGCCCAGGGCAGGACTCAGGCCAGGGAGCGAAGGACGATTCTTGAGTAGCAGGTAGGTCGAACCCAGGGCGCCCGCAGCCAAAATGAGCCGCTTGGCCGAGATGGAGACGCGTTGAACCGGACGATGGCCATCATTCGGGTCATGCCTGTCGTAACTCACCCGATACCCTTCGCCCTCCAACGGTTCAATCCGTTTCACGTCGCACAGGGTGCGCAGATCCGCTCCAGATTGTCGGGCCAGGGAAAGATAATTCAAGTCCAGGGTGTTCTTCGATCCGTAGTTGCAACCCACGTCGCACTCCCCGCAGAGCCGACAGGTCTGGCGTTCCACGCCGTGCAGATTCGGGTAGGAATCGTTGATCAGCTGACCAGGACTCGGGGGAGAGCCGCCATCCACGGCGAAGGTCACGGCGAGATTGGGGAGTTCCCAGGCTAGCCCGAGTTTGGCCGCGGCATCTCGCATGGCCAGGGTTTTCGGGGTTTGCTTGTAGGGCCCCTGATTACTGTGAAAGGGATAAGGCTGGGCGCCAAGGATTTTTTCCACGGCGTCATAGTGCGGTTCGAGATCGGCCCGTTGCACGGGCCATGGCAACGAATGTCCGCGCCCATCCTCCCGGACGAACCACCGTTCGGGTTTGCGAATCAGCACATTGGCATAGATCAGCGATCCACCACCCAACCCGCTGGCCACTAGGGCCTCGCTGGCCTGGAAGGACCAGAAACTGAACATCCCGAACAGATCCTGGCGGGGATCCCAAAAGTTACGGCGGACAGCCTGGGGGCTGCGGGGAAAGGATCCAGGGACATACGCCTGGCCCCGTTCCAGGACGCAAACCTGCTGACCGGCCTCGGTCAAGCGATAGGCTGACACGGCCCCGCCAAAGCCGGATCCGACAATGATCGCGTCGAAATGTTCCAAAGGCATGGATAACCAGCATCTGTTGTAGTGAAGAATAGAGGTTTGATATAGTAAAAGGTTGAGGAAGACAATCTCGTCAGGGCCAGGGAGAGCGTTTCTCTTCCTCATTGATTTTGACTTGACCGGCTCCCTCCAGTACCGTGAGATGGATTTTGAGAAACGAATGCGGCCTTTTCAGGTTTGCGACTCCAGGTTCATTTTGGCGACTGCAACGCATATCCTGCGTTACTGTTCATGATTTTTTTCAGGAATTCGTTCATGCCTCGATTTATCATGCCCGACTTGGAACATACCCCGGAGGGTGACGTCCGCCACGTGGGTGTGGAGATGGAGATGGCCGGCCTAGAGTTGCCGGTCATGGCCAAGATTGTCTCCCAGCTTTTTGGTGGCCGGGTGCTCGCCAAAAGCCCTTTTGAGATCGACATCATTGATACCGACCATGGCGACTTCAAGGTGGAGCTGGACGCCAGTCTGCTGAAAAACCACGAATATCAGCCCTACCTGGCCAAGGTCGGCATCACCATGAACTCCTTGGAGGATCAGGAGGCGTTTGATGCCTTGTTGGCTCGGTTGGCGGCAAACATTGTCCCCAGTGAAATTGTCGCCCCCCCGGTTCCGATTGTCTCCCTGGAGGACATGGATACGTTGCGCGCCGAACTGCGACAGGCCGGGGCCAAAGGCACCCGGGCGGCAGTGGTCTATGCTTTCGGCGTCCAGTTCAACGTGGAGGCCGCAGGTTTGGATCCAGCCTACCTGCGGGACATGCTTCGGGCCTATGTCTTGCTCCATGACCGGCTCAACGAGCGTGGCACGGTGGACCTCTCTCGCAAGATCGCCCCATACATTCGGGCCTTTCCCGGCGCATACATCCGCCTGATTCTGGAAAAAAACTACAATCCCAACCTTCACGTCCTGATACGCGACTACTTGGTCCACAACCCCACGCGCAACCGCCCCCTGGATATGCTGCCACTCTTCGCGCACCTTGAGCCGGACTTGGTTATGAACGCTCCGGTGGAAAAACATTTGATCAAACCCAGGCCGACATTTCATTACCGTCTGCCCAACTGTCAGATCGACGAACCGAACTGGTCGCTCCTCCAGCCCTGGAACGACTGGATCATGGTGGAAAAACTCGCGGCCGACACCGACCGTCTGGATCAACACAGCCGGGCCTTCCTGGAAAAGCCGGGGGAGGTCGTGGCCCACATGGTGGATGAATGGGTGGACACGCTCGGAACATGGTTGAAACAGTGAACGCCGCACGCCCAATTATCGGTGTCACCGGACCGGATCATGGTGGACTGGCCGCCTGGTGGTTCACCAAACTGGCAGTATGGCGCGCCGGTGGGCGTGCTCGACGGATCACTCCAAGGCGGCCATGTCATGTCCAGGAGTTGGACGGACTGATCCTTGGCGGGGGCGCGGATGTCGCGCCGGATCTCTATGGGGCGGAATCCTTGCCGCAACCGGAAGAAATGACCCGCGGCGAAGTTGGCCTGTTCCGTCGCGGACTGGCCTTGCTGGCCTTTCCGCTGATGTTCCTGATTCGAAGGCTCCTGACCACCCGCAATCCAGGTCTGAACAGAAACCGCGACAAGCTGGAGCAGGATTTGCTTCGCGCAGCACTTGATAATAATCTGCCCATGCTGGGCATCTGCCGTGGTGCGCAATTGATCAATGTGACCATGGGAGGAACGCTGCACCAACACCTGACGGGATTCTACCAGGAGTCCCCGAATATTCGCAGCCTGCTGCCCCGCAAACAGATCATGGTGGAGCCGGATTCCTGTTTGGCCAGAATCCTGGGATGCGAAACCTGCGGGGTCAACGCGCTGCACGACCAGGCCGTGGACAGGCTAGGTGAGGCCGTGCGCATTGTAGCCAGGGAGCCCAACGGGGTCATCCAGGCCGTGGAATTGACCACCAAGCCCTTTGCTGTCGGCGTTCAGTGGCACCCAGAGTACCTCCCCCACCACCCCCGCCAGCAGCGTCTTTTTCAATCTTTGGTGGATACCGCCGGGCAGTCTCACTCTGTAAAACAAGACCAGTAAAGATTCCACGCTCTCACGAATCTTACCCCGTTCGCACTGGCAACCCTCGTCCTCCATTGTCACTGAATTATTTCGGATTTTCATCCGCAATCCTCTCCAATAGCAGAATACAGCACACAACCTCCGGGAGCAATCAATGCATCGACACGACCCAACGAACAGCAAAGAATCAGCAAAAAACAACGGCCCCAGGGTCTGGCCGGGAAACCCCAACCCCCTTGGTGCAACCTGGGACGGCTCCGGAGTGAACTTCGCCCTGTTCTCGGCCTATGCCGAAAAGGTTGAGCTCTGTCTTTTCGATACGGACGGAGGCACAGAGAGCGCTCGAATCACCATGCCAGAATATACCCATGAGGTCTGGCACTGCTACCTTCCGGATGCTCGTCCCGGACAACTCTACGGTTATCGGGTTCATGGACCATACGATCCCCTGGCCGGCCACCGCTTCAATCCCAACAAACTGCTCCTGGATCCCTACGCCAAGGTGCTCGTCGGCAACCTGAAATGGAACGATGCCCTTTTCGGCTATACCGTCGGCCACGAGGATGAGGATCTCTCGTTCGACAAACGGGATTCCGCGCCGTTCATGCCCAAGTGCCAGGTGGTCGATCCGGCTTTTACCTGGGGCCGCCCCATGGACTTTCGGCCATGGCATGAGACGGTCATCTACGAAATGCACGTCCTGGGCTACACCATGCTCCACTCTGAGGTGCCCGAAGAATTTCGTGGCACGTTTGAAGGCCTGGCCGCCCAGCCGGTCATTGATTACCTCAGACACCTGGACATTTCCGCCATTGAATTGCTACCCATCCATGCGTTTCTCCAGGACCGTCATCTTATTGAACGAGGGCTGGGTAACTACTGGGGCTACAACTCCATCGGCTATTTCGCTCCCAATCCAGACTATCTCCGCCCACGCAACGACTTGTCTTCCTTCAAGAGCTTTGTCCAGAAGATGCATGACGCCGGGATCGAGGTGATCCTGGACGTGGTCTACAACCACACAGCCGAAGGCAATCACATGGGGCCGACCTTGTCCTTTCGCGGTATCGACAACTACTCGTACTATTACCTGATGGGCGACCAGCCCCGCTTCTACAATGACTTCACCGGCACGGGCAATGCCCTGGAACTGCGTCACCCGAAAGTCCTCTCCATGGTCATGGACTCTTTGCGGTATTGGGTGCAGGTCATGGGTGTGGACGGATTTCGCTTCGACCTGGCCACCACCCTGGCACGGGTCGAAGGCCCATACAATGAGCACGCCAGCTTCCTGGACGCCGTGGCCCAGGATCCGGTTCTGGGCCAGGTCAAACTGATTGCCGAACCCTGGGACACGGGCATGGGCGGCTACCAGGTGGGAAATTTTCCCCCAGGCTGGGCCGAATGGAACGATCAGTACCGCGACACCATGCGCAAATTCTGGAAGGGTGACGAAGGGCAACTGCCTGGATTCGCGGGCCGCTTTGCGGCATCAGCGGACATTTTCAACCGCCGCGGCCGCCGGACCTGGGCCGGTGTCAATTTCATCACGGCCCACGACGGCTTCACCCTGAAGGATCTGGTCAGCTATAACCAGAAGCACAATGAGGCCAACGGCGAGGACGGCCGGGACGGCTCGGACAACAACAACTCCTGGAACTGCGGCGTGGAAGGCGAAACCGATGACCAGGAAATCCTGAGCTTACGTCGCCGGCAGATGCGCAATTTCCTGGCCACGTTGCTGCTTTCCCAGGGAACGCCCATGCTCACCGCCGGAGATGAATTCGCCCGAACCCAGAAGGGCAACAACAACGCCTACTGCCAGGATAACGAGATCAGTTGGCTGGACTGGGAGGCCATCGGCGAGACCGAAAAGGCCCAAATCGAATTTGTCGCCCGGTTACTGGCCCTGCGCAATTCACACATTGTTTTCCACCGCAACCGGTTCTTTCATGGAGGGATCATCCCCGGTACCGAGGTCAAGGATGTCATTTGGCTGCATCCCGATGGACACGAAATGGCCTCCGAGGACTGGCACGATTCAACGGCCCGCTCCCTGGCCATCCGCCTGAGCGGAGAGGCCGGGATCGTCCACCTGACGGAAACCGGGGACCAGGAGCCGGACGACACCTTCCTGCTCCTGGTCAACGCCAGCCACAAGAACGTATCCTTCGTGCTGCCCAATGGCGACAGCGGTTTCTGGGAAGTCCTGGTGGACACCGTGTTCGAGGATGGACAGCCAGAGGACGAGGACCAGCCCCACGCACCGGGCAAAAAACTGAGACTGGAAGGCCGTTCATTGCGTCTCCTGCGGCTGGTCTCCAAGGCAGAGTGAAGCAGGGCGGGTTTCCAGAAACTTCATCTCTCCAACACTTGAGAGGACACCATCCATGAACCCACTCTACGCCCCCTCTTCCTTCTATCGGCTGCAATTCCATGCCGGCTTCACCTTTGCCCACGCCGTGGAGATTGTTCCCTACCTCCGGGACATGGGCATCAGCCATGTCTATACATCGCCGATCCTGGCCGCGCGTCCCGGCTCCACGCACGGCTACGATATCGTGAATCATCAGTCTCTGAACCCGGAACTGGGCGGTCGGGACGGCTTCAACGCCCTCAGCCAGACCTTGACCGAGGCTGATATGGGCCTGGTCATGGATATCGTGCCCAACCACATGGGCATTGCCCGAAGCGACAACCAATGGTGGCTGGACGTTTTGGAGTGGGGACGCAGCAGCCGCTACATCCACTTTTTCGACATCGAGTGGTTTCCCCAAACCCAGGGCATCCACGATCAAGTTCTGCTCCCGGTGTTGGGCGATCTGTACGGTGCGGTCCTGGAGCGGGGAGAACTGCGCCTGCGCTTTGACGCCCAGGCCGGCTCATTCAGCATCTGGTACTATGAGCACCGCTTTCCGGTCTGCCCTTCGACGTACCACCGAATCCTGGCTCCCTGCCTGGAATACGCCGGGGAAGAGATTGCCGGACACCCGGAAATCCGGGCCGCGTTCACCGAGTCAAAACGCCTGCGGGCCACACCCCGTTCCGTTACCCGGCGCAAAGCCCTGCGTACTCGCGGAGAAACCTTCAAGGCCACTTTGGCCCGATTGGCCTCGGAACTCCCCGACATTCGTCGAGCCCTGGAACACGCCGAACAGCTCTTTGCCCCGCAGAACCCGGATGGTCATGGTCTGGAACGTTTGCACAAGCTCCTGGAACGTCAGCATTACCGCCCGGCATTTTGGCGGGTGGCCGGCCACGAAATCAACTACCGCCGATTCTTCCAGATCAACGATCTGGCTGGACTCCGGGTGGAAGAACCCGAAGTTTTCGCCGCGGCCCACGGTCTGATCCGGGAACTGGTGGCCACCGGTCAGGTGCATGGGCTGCGCATCGACCATATCGACGGCCTCTATGACCCGGCGGGCTATCTGGATCGGCTGCAAAAACTGGTCAAGCCCCACGCTGAGGCATTGGGCTTTCCTTCCGGCCGCTTTCCGGTCTATGTGGAAAAAATTCTGGAAGAACACGAAACCCTGCGGGGGCATTGGCCAGTCCACGGAACCACGGGATACGACGGCCTGAGTGAAATCAATGCCGTCCTGGTGGACAGCGATGGACTGACGACACTGCGCGCACTTTTCGAAAGCCGGGAGGGGCCGGATAGCGCCGATGCCCACGCCGAAGGAGTGCGGGCCAAACGGCAGATCATGGATCAGGAACTGGCCTCGGAACTGGAAGTCCTGGCCACGGAAACCACTCGGCTGCTCAAGCGCGATCCCGCGACCCGGGACTTCTCCCGGGGGGAAATCCGCCAGGCCTTGCGGGAGATCGTTTCCCGGTTTCCGGTTTATCGGACCTATGTCGGCCCCAAGGGGCCTTCCGCGGAGGACACACGCGACCTGGACTGGGCTTTGGGACTGGCCCGACGGGCTCGCGCCGTGAGTCACCCTCGGCTGTTCGACGTACTGGAATCCCTGCTCAAGGCCACGTGGCAGAAACGCGCCGATGGCCGCCCCCGGGCCGATGTCCTGCGCCTGGCCCGAAAATTCCAGCAATTCACCGGGCCGGCCATGGCCAAGGGCATGGAGGACACCACCTTCTACCGGGTGCTGCCCCTGGTGGCCATGAACGAGGTGGGGATGGGGCCGAACCGGAGAATCAGCACAACCGGTGATTTTCATCAACAAATGCAGCGTCGAGCCGTGAATTGGCCCAAGGGCATGGTTTCCACCGCCACCCATGACACCAAGCGCAGCGAGGACGTCCGGACGCGGATCGCGGTCCTCTCGGAAGTGCCACAAGCCTGGGCTGAACGGGTGGAACGCTGGCAGACACTCAACCGCCGGGCCCGCCGAGAGTCTCCCAGCGGGGTCCTGCCTTCCAGCCGGGATGAATATCTATTCTACCAGACCTTGGTGGGAGTCTGGCCGCTGACCGGACTTGGTCCGGACCTGCCGGGCCACATCCTGCTCCACGCCCTGCGCGACCGCTTGCGGGACTACATGGTCAAATCCGCCAGAGAGGCCAAGATCAGTACGTCATGGCTCAACCCCGACGACGACTACGAGCAGGCCCTGACCGATTTTACCACGCAGGTCCTGGACCCCACACCAGTGGCAGCACCTTTTTTGCGCGATGTCCAGGAATTCGTCACGCAAGTGGTCGCACCCGGCACCTGCAACGCCATGACGCAGATGATCCTGCGACTGACCATGCCCGGGGTTCCGGACAATTATCAGGGCACGGAACTCTGGGATGATTCCTTGGTGGACCCGGACAATCGCCGCCCCGTGGACTTCACGCGGCGCTGGAACTGGCTCCGTGAATTCCAAAACCAGTCGGCTGGACACCACCGGGAGGAATTCGTCGCTTCCCTGCTGCAAACCTGGTACGACGGCCGTATTAAACACTACACGCAGTGGCGTTTGCTGACCTTGCGCCGTACCCACCCGGAGCTGTTTCTTCGTGGCAGCTATATCCCCCTGGAAATTTCCGGCACCAAGGCAAACAATATCCTGGCCTTTGCCCGAGTCCTTGGACGACAGGCGGTCATTGTCGCCCTGCCCCGCCATTGCGGCGAATTATGTGCACAAGCCGGCGGTTTTCCTCGTGGGGAGGCCTGGTCGGCCACGACCATCGCCCTGAGCGCGGCCTTACCCAAGCCCGGCAAAGCCGGTCACTGGCGTGACCGATTCACGGATCGCCCCCTCACTCTTGCCGACGGCTTGCTCAACGCAACCGAGTTGTTCGCCGAACTGCCGTGGGCCGTGGCAGCCCTCGAACTGGGGGACGCAGGCTCTCGAACCAGGTGAGCTCGCCCAAAAACCAAGAGCCAAGGCATGCCTTGGCTCTTGGGGCAACCGCCACGACAATGCCGCGTAGCAGAAACCGTTTGACGTTTCTCCCAGGTGGTCCGTGGGAAAAGAAGCGATGAATGCAGGGTGGCGGATCAGAAACTGATCCCGATCTCCACAAACGGTCCGCTGATATCCACATCCGCCTTGAGTCCCTGCTCGTCTATGGAAACGGAATCGTAGCGATAGCCTCCGGAGAGAAAGAGATGGTCGAGAGGATCAAAGCGTAATCGACCAATCAGGCTGTAGAAATGGTTCCCGGCATAGGTCACCCCGCGGGCCTCGGCCTCCAGGGCAAAAACCCAGGGGTCGCAAGGTGGCTCCAGCATACAACGTCGGCACGGGCAAAAACAGGCTCTCCGACTCGGACAAACCGGTCTGCTCCTGACGGACTTCAACATCTACGTCCATCAACCGCAAGTTCACCCCCAGATCCACATTGAACATGCCCATGGTCGCCATCTTCAGCCCTGGAATTCCGTAAAACAGGCTCACATCGTACTGGTTCAACCGCAATCTGCCGTCGATGGGCGCATCCGCTGAAAAGGTCTGGTCCCCGAATCGGAAGCTGCCGGTGGCCGTGCCTTTGCCGGAAAAGGTCGTGGGCGTGGCCATGAAGCCGATGTTCGGCAAAAACAGCGGCGTTTCCAGTCGAGCACGGAAGACCAGCCCGGTCTCATCATCCAGTCCCAGCCGACTCTCCAGGTCAAGCCGATCATCAATCGTCTGGCCTTTGTAGGCCACATCGCCGCTGGGAGATTGCTGCCAGACACCCACCGCGGCCTCGAATCCGGTTGCGCCGACCCAACCCGGCACAGTCAATAGCATGCATGCCGCCAAGGCGACCCAAAATCTGCTCATGTCCCTTCTCCATTCATCTGGCTGACCAGTTTCTCCAACGTTACACACAGTATGCCCATGTTGCACATGTCTTCGACATTGTTCGCCGCAATCCGCTCGGTTTGAGCGGAGCAGGCATCCATGACCACGATGACTCGGTAGTCCCGAGCCATGGCGTCCACGGCTGTGGCCCGGATGCAGTTGGGGTATTGGGTTCCGGCCAGGATCACCGTTTCGACATGGAGGCGGCGCATCACCAAATCCAGCTCCGTTCCCAAAAATGCGCTGAACCGTTGCTTGGTCAGGACAATTTCCCCTTTTCGCGGCATCAGCTCAGCCACGATCCGCGCTCCGGCAGAACCGGCAACACAAATTCCCTGGCCATCCCGGAACAGTTCTTGGCGGGTGAACTCCACATCGCTGCCGTCAGCTCGGTGTTCACGCACCACGTGAATCACCGGCCAGGAATGATTCCGGGCATGTTCCCGCAATGAGACGATAACCGGTATCGTCGCCCTGGCACCCTCCACCGTTGCCGCAGCCTCGGGCAAAACGAAATCGTTTTGCATGTCTACGATCAGCAAGGCGGGATTGGCAGGCATGAGCATGGTCTCTTCCTAAATTTCGTAATCCACCACGCCCCGATCCACCACGACCTTTTTCACGAACTCTACGCAGCGCTGGTGCTCCGGATGCTGTTGATAAACTTGCAGGGCATCACGCGATTCCAACTCTGAATAGAGTACTACCTGCCATGCCGGAGAGGCCTGAAAAACATCCAGCCCGACTTCCAGGTGCTTGAGCCCGGGTATTTTTCCATTCAGTTCCTCAAGCATTTGTTTGATTTTTTTGGCATTCTCCACGGCAGTGGCTCCCTCGGCCTCATTCTTCAACGTCCACATCACGATGTGCTTGATCATTGCGTTTTCCTCTCCAGTTCAAAGTAGGTACATTTAGTATATTCAGCAGATTGAGTCTGCAGGAAAAATCCCTATTTCAGTTATGGCACCCCCAAGTCACGCCCAAGACGGTCCGACAGGTAACCCTTTTTGAAAAATAAAAAAAGCCTGAACTGGCAAAGACCAGCCCAGGCTTTTGTATCGTTGCTTGTGCCGTGACAGGTTCCCTCGCCATTTCCTCCTCTGCCGCTTCGTCTTGTCCCTAATTTTGGACTATTTGCTGCAAATCAATCACATGGACCTCATCGAGACCGACAATGCTAAGATATGCCAGGGGATCATGTATGCACATCGCCAAACATATTCCCTCAAGATCCGTTCTCCCAATGAGTTCGACCTGCTCCGGATTGCTGATATCGAAAACCATGAACCCTCTGTCCAGGCTGGCAACATAGGCACGATTTCCAGCGACAACAGCTACCGGGGAACCGCCAATATCGATGGTTGCGCTGATTTGGGGATCCGTGGGAGACTGAATGTCAATGAGGTGCATCTTCCGTTCAGACGTATTCATGAACAACCGCGATTCAGATACTCCAAGCCCACGCGGGCGTCCCGGGATGTCCATCACGGACACTTCCATAGGTTGTTCGGGCTGCCGCAAATCGATAATATGCAGCCCTCCGTTAAAATTGGCCACATAGGCATGGTCGGCAACAATGGCCATGCCCTGAACTTTTTCCGGTCTATCAAGCATCGCGACCTTACGAGGCTTTTCCGGACTGGAAATATCAAACACCCGCAACCCCCGCCCGGAAATCGAAGCAAGCGCATATGTCCCAAAAACATTGAATGATTGGATGTCGCCGCCATACGTGTGATATCTCCCAACTGCAACGCAACGCTCAGGATTGCTGACATCGACAATCAAGAGCCCTTCCTTGTCGTCCACCACGTAGGCAAAACCTTCTGAGAAATCCATGTCGATGATGCACCCCTTTGTTTGGAGACATCCCAGCACTTCAGGGTTACGAGGGTCGTTCATATTGACGATGGTCAACCCCTGGTCGGTATTGGCCAGGAAGGCATTGCTTCCCTCAATGCGGACGCAGGCACGTCCAAAAACCCCGGCACATTGTGCATGACCAGTCATGGGGACCACCCATTCCAAGGTACACCAAGCCAACAAAGCCACTGCCGTGAAGATCAGTTTGCACATCTTCATGGATCTTGTCCTCCCTTTGAAGCTGATGTGGAAAAATCTCGACAGAAGTGATTTTGATCTGTCGATTGCCGCAATGCATACCTCGTTCGAGATTGAGGCTTCCCCCAGATTTACCCGGATAGTCTCAATTCATAGATTTCCGAATGCCAAATAAAATCGACCAGATTACACGTATTTTTGGTTAATATTTTAAAGATAAACCCGTGGTATGCTCCAATATATTTTTTGCAGCAGAAGACAAGTACATCAAACCCAAAGCTGTTCTTGCAATAATAGCTGAGTAATCACTTTTTACGGTATAGTCACTTATTGAAATATCTGCATATTGTGCATATTGATCATTACAAAAATTACATCCTGATAAATTCTTAGTTTCAAAATTTTCATTATTACAAAATACTCCTATTTTAAGTTCAAAGAATTCAGATGGCATGACACCAAAATACTCCATTTTTCGCAATGAATTGATTTGACATCCTCTACCAACAAAGCAATACTTATCTATGAAATGGTGCTTATTCACTTTAATGTTATTATTATGAAAATCATCAGAAACTTTAGAATTTCCAATATACAGTAAAGATCCCAAACCTGGATTCAAGAGCATTGATGAATTTTCCAAAACTTCCTTTTTATTCTTGACCAGCAATGGCATGTTGTTCCTTTCTTGTGCCACTCCGGGGACTAATACACCAAGAACAGATCCCATATCCAACATATGTATGAGTAGTGCCGTCAATGCTCCACCATTAGTTCCATTTTGTCGTAAGTGCTCTTCCCTAGCTCGGAACAATCCGACACCCAGAACCCGACCACTTGGCTCCACCCAGGAAAGCATCTCTTTAATGTATCCGTCACAATCGTCATTTGCCGAACAAATTTGATAGCACAAACCACATTGTGTGCAACATGTCCTATCGGTAATCCGAGGATAGCCCTTTTCATCCATTGTAAGTGCATTGTTGTTCACAGCACTGCAGTACGTCGCACATCCACCACAGCGCTTGCATTTTTCTTGATTTTGAAATTCACTGAAAAACTCTTTATGGTCGTTTACATGAAATCCAAAACCCTTTCTCGGAAAAGCATTGAAAACAGGGTTTCCCTTCAGCCCAGTTCCACCATTCCCCCTCCGTGAGTGCCCATGATATCGTCCATGAGAATCCATTCTCTGGCGACTCGACCACACAATACCATTTTTTCCACCTCCCCTGTTCTCCATTTCCGAAATAACTACTTGCTTCTGAGTATTCATGGCTTTCTCCTTGGTTTGAGTGTTTTTCTTCCAAATTTGTTCTCAGCTTAACAATGATTGCGTATCCACAAGGTAACTGATTGGGGTACTCGAGACACAAATCTGGAAAAAACCAAGGTCTGCTGAAAGTCTTTGAAATCAAGAAGCTTCTCGGGCTCGTCTGGCCAATGACAACAATTTCGTGCCAGGCAGTGTGTCGAATTCCTCCTTCAACCGAAATCGCGCATGACGAAAGATACGCAGTGCATCTGATGGATACCCGAGATATACATACGATTGCATTAGTAAGGCATAAACCTGCTCACTTATCATTGGCCAGTCCTGAATTCGAATAAGGTATTCCAGAGATGTCTTGACATTCCCGTAGTGAAGACAGTGGTTCGCCAGGAAAACAACCCCTTGGACATAGTCTTTACGAAGTTGTTGCCGATATTCATTAATCCAAACCTCATTCAGATTGCCGGGGATGAAATCACCGGTATAGCCATCAAGTATTTTGGTAAATTCTTCCGTCTTGCACTCTTTGCACATGGCAGCATGCAATCTCTCCCGAAATGCAAGGCAATCCACAAAACAAAGAGATCTGAGCATGGAAATACAGCCATCACTGACAAACAACCAGTTCAAACAACTACCATGAACCTCATTCACAGCCCTGCGCAATCTTGAAATTGCCACTTTGAGGTTGTTTGCTGCAAGATCACCGTCTTTATCCGGCCAAAGCAAATCCATGATAAAGTGCTTAGAAACTTTTGTACATCCATGGACTATCAAGCTTTGCAGAAGTCGTTTTGTTCTAACACCACGCCAATACCGGTCAAACATAAACCGATTTCCTACAGTAATTTCAAATTTTCCTAATGTATATACTCTTATGATGACATCATTGGAATCAAGCCAGCTGGTAATCTCCTTCTGGCTCTGTTCCAGCCGTTTTCGAAAATTCTTCACAAACACTGAAGGCCTGTGTATTACTCGTAAATTCTCTCCCTCTGGAGAAAATTGTATTGCCAAATTGTATTTTTCTTCAGCCTGTGCATGCATTCCTCGCCATAACAGTAAGCTAGACATTTCCATCAAACCGCATGCGGCCAAATAGTAAAAATTCGTTCTTTTCCAATACTCAATCCAGTGATGAAGAAACGCTTCAGCCTCATCAACTTGCCTCAAATCAACCATTGCCTGGGCAACAAGCAGAGCATTCTGCCCCTTTGGAATAGGTGCTGCACAGAGATTGCCTTGTTCGATTCCCTTCTTTCCATTCAGCAATGCTTCATAAGTATTTTTAAATAATAAAGCAGAAACAGCGAGCCAGTAATGTGACCATGCTAAAATGTAATGACTTTCAAAAAAATCAATATGAGACTGTATTTCTTCAGTAACCTTCAATGCATCCTCTCTCTTGCCGAGTTCAAAAAACGTTAACAGCAACATTCCTTTTATCTCAATCTGTTCAACATATTGCAGACTCTTATACATTTGATCTGCAAGAATTTCTTGAAAAATTTTTTCTGCTTCATGATATCTTCCATCAAAGTAACAAAAAAATCCTAAAAATGATTTTATATTTAAAAAAGTAACTGATGAATCATGCTTTTTTTTACTATGAATAGTAAGTTCAAAAATATTTTTTTTCGCTATTTTAAAATTACCAGAAATCTTCATAATAAGTCCACAAATCAATTTTAAATGACACCATATATTCATTATAGATAATTTTTTAGCAATTTTTATCCCGTAAGATACAAATTTTAATGCATTTTTAAAATCATTTTTCATAATTAGACAAATGAGTGCCTTTTGAGTCCATAATATGGACAATACAATATCAGAATTATTTTTTAGTTTGAGCATTTTATTTATTTTTTTGTCAAATATTAATAGATTTAAAAGTGATTTTTTATTTAAAATAAGCATTATAGAAATATTAATCGAAGCAGTTGCAAAATATAAATCTTTATTATTATAAAATTTATTGAAATAATTTATATTTTTTTTTAAATCCATATTATTTTTTGCTACATCAACAAAAAAACAAAATCGATGTGTCCATTCAACGCCAATATCAAACTGAAGCAATGGTGTGACGTGTCGTTTTAATCTTTCAATATCATATTCTAATATCCAAATAACTCCTTTATCTTCTAATAATTTAATATAGTAATCCCAGCGCCCATGCAGAAAGCATGGTTGAAAAGAACTTGTTAAACTTTTTATTGAAAATGTACGCATAAAAAAAATTTTAAATTGATTTTCTTGGCGAAACATAAATCCAGATAATATATATCTCATCGTGTTACATAAAGTTTTATATAAAATGCGTAATATTGATCTTACTGCAGAAAGTCGCAAAATCTTGAAAATCGTCATTCCAGCGAAAGCCGGAATCCAGTCTTTGGAATCCAGTCTTTCAAAGGTGTTGAGCAAAATCACATCACACGTTTTCCCAGGAAAAAAAGGACTTTTTGCAGAGACCTCATACGTAAGCTTTGTGCAAAAAGTCATTTTGCACAAAGCAGTGGTCAGTGATCAGTGGTTAGTGGTCAGTAAAATCAACATTTTTTCGGAATATCGCAAGGTTGTGTGGGCAGCTCGTGGACTTTTTGCAGCGACGCAGCAATTAGGAGTTTTTCAACGGATTGCTAATTGCTAATGGAAAAGTCTGGTATAACTTTGAAAGAGGCGCGGTCACAAATCGATCACAAATCGATCACAAATTGATCACAAATTGATCACAGATAAGGTACGGGTGGGACACGGAAGGAAGAGAAAGCTATTGTGAGGGGGTGAGCAGGCGGAGTGATTTGTCCAAAATTCCCAGCTACGGAGACCTTGACCGAGGGCTTCTCGATGGGTTTTGAGCGTCGATCAGACCAAGCTCCTTACCCAGGTTTGCGAAAGCAGGGGATACTTCCATATTGAATTCCGATTTCAGTCGCTCCTGGAAACGGTAATAGGCCGTTCTGGCTTCGAGATTTCGGCCCAAGCGTTGTGCGCACCGGATGAGCCGGAGACAGATGTCTTCTTGGAGATCGTCCACATCCATGGCTTGTAAATAACACCGCCTGGCGGAAGTCCAGTCTTCAAACTGCTCCAATGCATCGCCAAGGTTGGTTACCAACTCATAAAAATTGCTGCGCAGCCGTTCTCGGGCTGAAATCGCCCAGGAAAAACTCAAATCCGTTGGCAGGAAATGCCCCCGATACAGGTCCATGGCTTGTTGAGCCAACAAATAAAATCGTGCAGTATCCTCGTCTGCGCCTTGTCCATGGCGTGGCCGACAAGAAGACTCCTGCATCTTCCTGATTTGCTCGCAAACTTGCTTGAATGACCAGGCATCCACCCAGCAGACACAGGGATTCAGTCTGATTTGTGCGTTGCTGACGACAATCGTCTCAGAGCAGCCGAGCAATCGTCGCAATCGGGAAAGGGTTGTGGTCAGGGCGCTGTGGGCTCTGTCACCATCTGAATCCGGCCAAAGCAGGTCGCACACCTCCCCCTCGCTTGAACCTCTTTCACCAACGGCCACCAACACTTTCAACAACTCCAGGGGACGCTGCTGGGCCTTCCTGACGAAGTGAATCAGCGTGGCCTCCTGATAGATTTCAAAGTGGCCCAATGTGAAGATTCGGATCAGCCAGGGCCAATTGGGAATTTCCAATGGGGAGAGATCAAGCGTCAATTTTCTGCAGCGAATCACATGTCGGGCATATGCCGTTTCAATAGTGTTTTGTAATGCCACGGCACAAAGATGGGCCATCATTTTTGGTCGCCACTGCCAAAACATGTTCACATACCCTTCCCTGCGCCCAAGTGCGAAGCCCTTTCTCAGCAAATGCAAGCCCTGAGCTGTTTGACCTTGGTCGATGGCAAAATATGCGGCGTGAAGAAGCCACATGAACCTTTGCATCAAGCTCCCGGAGCCGGCAATAAACTCATCCACACTGTCCATGAGCCGCGCGCATTCCTCATATTCTTCTGTTTCATGACAGGCCTGAGCTGAAACCATGGCAAAGTAGGGAAAGGCAAAGGCGGCACCTGTCTCATTCGCGATTCGCAGTGCCTTGGCGGCATCCAGTGCCGCTAAAAGGGGAGCGCCACAAAACAGGTGAAACACGGCGGCTGTATAATGGTAATGCCCGCGGGCAAATCGCCTGGTTCGCGGCACGATATCTTCCATCTCTTTGAGATAGTATTCCGCGACAGATACATTGCCCATGGTGAGTGCGGCAAAGACTCCTTGACCGAACAGCATGAAATTCCAGGCAGTCATGTTGTTCTGACGGGCCAAGCGCAGCCCTTTTTCCACTGCTTTCAGGGCGAGATCCCCGCGGGCGAAACACAGGCTTTGCACGAGTGCCTCAAGGCAGTGTCCATTCAGCACATGGACTGTCGGCATATCCGCTATGGCAATTGCCTCATGTATCCTTTCAGCAATGACGCGGAGGCGGGCCAGGTCGCCCATCCACATGGCATGGTGTGCGGCGTGAAATACCGCGTGGAGATGGACGTATCCTGGTTGAACACGAAACTTCTGCTGCAGTGCCAATTCCAGCCAATGCTGAATGTCTTTGGAACGATTCGGCCGTTGATAGACCAGTGCCCCTACCATGCAGGAAGCCACTCTGGCGCCGAGTTCTGTGGAAGGAATCTGCACGCCTTCAGCAAGCAATCCTTCCAGAGAGACAATCCATTGCTCCATGGAGATAAAATCGTTCCAGTCATAGATGAAGGTATCCACGATCCCACACCATACAGTCAGCATTCCATCAACATTCGATGCAACACGAAACTTTTCGAAGGATATCTGCAACAGCTTGCGGCTATGGGCAGGGTCCTTGAACTGAAAACATACACCGAACCAGTATAAAAGCCACGGCGAAGACTCCAAGACATCGGAAGAAAGACTGGAAATCCATTTCTCCAGTGTCTGAAAACGTCCCTGTGCGGTCAAAGCTTCAGCATGTTCAAGGAGAAGACGTTCCAGTTCAGACTCGGCTTTTGCAGCCTTCAGCAAATCCACGGCATCTTCAAGACGTCCCGCGGATTCCAGAATTTTTGCTGCCTGGCAGCGTAACTGCCTCACTGCTGCACAGGAGTATTCTTTTTCTGCGACAGAGACCAGAAAAAGGGCAAAAAGTGGATGGTATTCGTACTCTGGGACCGCGACAGACCGGCGTAAGGTGAAGTGGTTGTTACGAAAAAGTCGCCGCAGGATGTTTTCCGCCTGATCTGAACCGGACATGTCGCGAGCCATGCCAACGGTCATTTTTCGCAGAAACGCTGTTTTGATCAGAAAATCACGGACATCAGGGCGGACGTTTCGGAACAGTTCATGATCCAGGTAGTCAAAAACACATTGTTTCGGGATCCACGGGGAAGTCCCGACGATTGCCCCTCCGCGGCGCAGAGTCTCCCCGAGGAGTACCAAGCCGGCTGCCCATCCTTGGGATTGCTGCAGCAGCAGTTCAAAAACCGCATCGGAAAAGGGAGCATTACTGAGAAGTTGTTTGCATTCCGGAAAAGTAAAACGGAGGTCATCCCAGCCCAGAAAGTTCACTCTTTGTTCAACAAGCATCCGGGCTGAGTGCCTTGGCGCATGCATTCGGGAGGTGATAAGGGTGTTGCACCCATTGGGCAATGCAGCAAATGCCTCAAAAATACGCTGGTAAACTTCAGGATGCGCGCCTGAATCTCCAAAAATACAATTATCAAGAACAATGAGGCAGTTCTTGGGAAGAAGTGATGCGAATCGTTGAAAAAAAACGTTCGTGAACACCAAAAGGTCATTTTGCCCGAGGGGATGCACCGTGGGCAGCTTGTCTTTCTTCTCCCCCAGAACAGCTTTTGCGGCTTCGGCCAGACGAGTAAAAAAGACAGCCGGGTCAGTGTCGGAATCATCCAGCTGATACCAAAAGCTGGGTCGCACAGAGGTAGCGACATAGCTGGCAACAAGCACGGTTTTCCCTGAACCAGGTGGAGCGGAAATCCAGACTATCGGGCGCGCGACAGCGTTGTCCAGGCGCTCAACCAATCGTTCCCGGACAACCAGGGCACCGACTTCAGGTGGTGTGAATTTAGCTGACAAACTTTGTGCCATAATCGCCTCCCGGCCATACGCACAAGCGGCATCCCCAAACTGCCGATCCCGAGCACCATTTCACGATACAGGTGCACAATACAGAGCTTTGTCCTCTTTCCTTACCTCCCTAAAATTGCATTGATACGTGAATTCCGCCCCCAACCTCCCCCTTCGCCCAGAAATTACTCCGCTTTGGGTGGATTCCTGTCAGCCGGAATAACCATGATAAACCGTGCTTCCGCCTCGGCCATCAATTGTTCCACGGCCAGGGCCTCCTCCTCCTGAAAGGTGGCCCGGAGCTCGGCCACGTAGTGGCTGAGCAGTCCATTGATATCCTCAAGTCCCTGTTGCGTGATGCCTTGCAGCGCAACATCAGCTCCGCTGGCCAAACGCCTCTGGATGGCGGCCTTGTCAAAGCAAAATTCCGGGTACTGACAGAGATAGACCACCCCGCCGGTCATCCCGGAACAGATCCACGGTCCGGGATCTCCCAGGACCACGGCCCGGCCGCCGGTCATGTATTCAAAGGCAAAGCCTTTCAAATGCGCGCGAACAGCCAGATTGCCCTCCTCGTCCCGGATCTTGGCAGTAATTCGTGCTCCAAACACGGCGTCCGCCCCGGACATCCGGATGCAGGCCCTTGAGTCGGCATAGTTCTGAACCATGAGCATTCCGCCGATGGCCCCGTAAGCAAAACTCTTGCCTGTGGAGCCGTCCACCCGGCGACCCATCAAATTGGCACCCTTGAAGACGCCGCAAGCTCCTCCGAAACTGCTTTTGGCCGTGCCGTCCTGGGCTCCGCCATCCACCATGACATGGATTCCAGGTATGTTGAAAGCGCAGAGGCCGTTGCCCGGGACCGAGGAGTCCAGCCGCAACCAGGCTTGGCGGTTCCCGGAAGTTCCAAACTGGCGAACCACGGCTCCGGCCAGATAGGTGCCCATGGCCCGGTCCACGCTGCGCACGTACTGGTCCGTATAGCGGACTTCCCGGGTCTGCGCGTCCGCGAATTCGGCCATGGAAATGTCCGCCACCTGCTTGGTCAGGACGTTCAGCGGCTTGCGGACCGTGCGCAGGGCGCCCGCCGGCCCGGCCGAGCCATCCATGGCCGGACGAGCCAGGATATCCGTCAGGTCCACGACATCCTGAAGAGCCACCTGGGCCAGGAAGTCCGTACGCCCGACAACGTCGCGCAGCCGAGTGATCCCCAGGTCAGCCAGGATTGTACGCATCTCTTCACCGATGCAGGTGAACAGGCGGACCAGGTTGCCGGTTTCCGCGGCAGTCTGCACGGGAGCAAAGCCTTTGACTCCCCGCTGGTCCGCATCGATCTTGGTTCGCAACTGGGTGGAGATGCCCCGGGGGCAGGTATCCAGGTGGCAGCGTTGACAGCTGATGCACCCGATGCCCATCAGGGCCGCCGTACCCAAACCCACCCGATCCGCACCGAGAAAGACCATCTTCAGGACGTCCGCGCCGCTGCGCAGTCCACCATCGGCCCACAGTTCCACGTCGTCGCGCAACCCGGATTCCACCAGGGCCCGGTGGGCCTGGCTGACACCGATCTCCGCGGGCAGACCGACATACTTTTTACTGTGTTCCCGCGCTGCCCCCGTGCCCCCGTCGAACCCGGAAACCGTGACAATGTCCGCCCCGGCCTTGGCAACACCCACGGCAATGGTCCCGACCCCGCTGGTCACCGGAATCTTCACCGAAACCCGGGCCACGGGGTTGGCGGTCTTCAGTTCGGTGATGATCTGGGCCAGATCTTCGATGGAATAGATGTCGTGGTGGTTGGAGGGGGAAATCAGGGCAATACCCGGCTTGCAATGGCGGGCCTCGGCCACCATGGGCGTGACCTTCTGCCCTGGCAGGTGTCCGCCCTCTCCGGGTTTTGCGCCCTGACCGATCTTGATTTCCAAAAAGTCCGTTGAGTTGAGAAATGCCATGTGCACGCCGAACCGGCCCGAGGCGATCTGCTGCCCACGATTGTGCCGGTACTTGCCGAGCATGTCCGGAATCTCTCCCCCCTCGCCGTTCATGCAGACGATATTCAGTATTCGGGCCGCATCGGCATAGGCTCGAAAGGAATTCTCTCCCTGCGAGCCGAAGCTCATTGCCGGGATAATCAGGGGCATGGCATGGCCGCCAATGGAGATATCCACGTCACTCAAGGCCAGGGGCACAGCCTGCCGGGGACGGGTAAACCCGAGAATATGACGCAGAGCAGTTGGATTTTCCTGCTCCAGAGCAGTCAATTCCTGGGCCATTTCCCGGAATCCGGCCACGCCCGTTGCCGCCCGGCGGAGCACCCTGCCCACCTTGGTGTTGCGAGCCGGCGTGCTCCAAAGCGGGGCCGAGTCCTCCCGGACGGCGCGATTCAACCGAACTCGGGCCATTTGCTCGATGCGCGCCATGGACAGGCCCAAGCCTGGAGATTGGCAAAAATTCGGACAGCTGAAAATGGCGGCAAGATCCTCGGCCAGGCCGATGGAGGCAAAAATACGTCCGTAGCCGCACAGCTCATGGATGCCCATGGTGGACATGACTTTTTCCATGCCCTTCTGAAGCACGTCCATGGTCGTCCGGATCACGGTTTCGGCAGGTCGGGCCTCGGTGGCGTGTTCCCGGGCCATGCGCCAGATCATATAGGGATTGATCGCGTCCGCTCCCAACCCCAAAAGGAACATGACATCATGCAGATTGCGCACTGCCGCGCTGCGCACGATCAATGAACAGCGTCGCCGCAAGCGCTGCTCCTCCAAATAATTACCGATCACGGCCAGTGCCAAACCTGGATCGAGGTAGACCAATCCATCGGAAAAAGTCCGGGAATCATCCAGGACCAGCAGCACCGCCCCTGCCTCAATGGCCGCCCGGGCTTCCAGACATAATGCATCAAGCCGCCTTTCCAGACCGTCCTGGGGATCAAAAACAGCTTCCAGAACAGCCACTCGAACCGGATCCCGCCCCTGACCGGTGAAAAAGGAGATCACCGCATCTACGGTCGCGGTACCGAACTCCTCGGCCAGCCGGTGCAATGCGGAACCGCAAATTCGCTGATCCAGGCAGCCGCCCAGCAAGAGAGGCGTGCGCAACTCCAGGCCTACGGCGCCGGCCCGCTCTCGTCCGGCAAGCTCCGGACGATCGCCGAGAATGCAGCGGGTGGTGAAATGGTCGGCTTCACGCTCCCGATCAATGGCTGGATTGGTGACCACTGCCACATTTTCCTTGAAAAATTCCGAGATGTTGGGCAGGCCGTCCGGCGTAAGACAGGCCAGCGGGCCCTGATAGCCCATGGAACCGATCACCGCCCCGCCAACAGTGGCCGTCTTTTTGCGCATATCCACGTCGTATTTCTGCCATCCCAGCGCCCCCAGGACATTATCCTGGATCATTTCTCCCGGAGAAAGCCGCGTACGGCCGTCCTCGAGCATTTTTTCCAGGCCGTGGACATCACCACGCTGCTCTGGAACGCACTGGTAGTAGGTGCCGATCCGCTCCCGCAGCCCCCCCCTGCCCCGCAACAGACGCACCAGTTGCCGCTGGTACGCCCGGTAGTTGAAGACCACGGTTCGCCGACCGTTCAGGGAGAACAGGGCGATCTTTTCGCCGGGAGCCAGGGGCACGGGATCCGAGGCCGTGTCTTCCAGGTCCACGACTCCTTTTTCCGAGGAAAGATAATAGTTGTAGTCGCTTTCGCCGAACCAGAGCGGGCGAAGTCCCAAAGCGTCCACGCTGCCGATGCACACGTCACCGTGCCGGGCGATGACCGCGGCCGGCCCCTGGGCCGATGGCGGGAAGAACCAGCGATATGTTTGATAAAGTTCACGGAGATCCGCAGGATACTGTTCCACTTCGCTGTGTACCGCTGGAAAGACCATGGCGAACGCCTCGGTGAGTTCCAGTCCGTAACGATGAATCAGCCCCTCGATACTTCGATTCAAATCCTGGGAGTCACTGCCGCCGGGGACCGGCTCTATACCCAGGTTGCGCGCTGCACCGCGCAGGCGCTCGATGGTATTGATCTCACCGTTATGGGCCAACATGGAAAAGGGCTGGGTGCGTTCCACCGTGGGCAGGGTATTGGTGGAGTACCGGCTGTGGCCCAGACAGATTTTGGATCGGGTGACTGGATCGCGCAGTTCCGGATAGACCCGTTGCAGGAGTTCCGGGCCGCCGCGGACCTTGTAGACCACGCTGTCCAGAGACAGGGAGGCCACATGGAGATCCGGTTCCAGACTCTCCAACTCCATAAGCACCTTGAACAGCAGCCGACCGGAATCAATGCGCACGTCCTGACGGACCAGACCGGCCACCTGCCAGAACAACGGCGTCTCGGAGCGAGCCATGGGCCCCAGTTCGTCGTCATTGGTTCGCCCCTGAAGTTCCAGCACGATGTCCAGACCGCGCAACGCAAAGGTCTGGCGCACGGTTTCCAGCACCGCTTCGGATCGCTGGCGAATTTTGCGGGGCAGGAGCAGGTGGCCGACAAAAAAACCATTGGATTCGGCAAGGTGCGGTGACAAACCGGATTCCTGCAGTCGCCGGCTCCACAACTCTCGCGGAACATCGGTCATGATCCCGCAACCGTCGCCTTCGTCATTGATGTCCCCAGACCGGTGCGCCATTTTCTTCAAGGCTTCGATGGTCCGGACAATATTGGCATGGGTCGCGCGACCGCGCTTGTCCACAAAGGCAATAATCGCGCAGGCATCGCGCTCTTCGGGTATCAGTTCGTTGGCGACGGGATTCTGGGGTGAAATGGGTGTTGACACCAGGTTCTCCATAGCTGATTGTTGAATACGTCCTGATCCACAGTCTGTTCAAAAACCCCGAGCACAAGAAGCAATCCGGCACTTACTGGAGATTCTCGTACCAAAATACGAGAAAACGTCTTTGACAAAAGTACGTGCCAGAGCAGCGACCCAGCAATTGGAAGTTTTTCTCCGGACTGATAATGACCACTCCATTGTGCGGAAATGGGCAAGGTGCGGAAATGGGCAAGGTGCGGCATACGCCGACAGAGGTGGATACAGGTGAAAGGGGTATTTTCGTCATTTCCATAGCCGACATGCAAAGAGAAATCAAAAACTTTCTGAGACGAATCCATTCCGGCAACCGGCTCGACCTTTCCGGGTATCCGCTCCAGCCATGTATCAAAAGATTTGCTCCACCAGATGCTTCCAGTACCGGGAAGGCATGAACCGGCGTTGCAGTCGCGGATTGTGTCGTTCGGGCACGGCCAAGGCCTGAACGTACTCCTGCCAGAGTCTTTGAAAAGAAATTTCCCGTCGACTCAACAGGTCGTCAACATTGCCCGGAACCCCGACCACTGGATGCAGGTTTTTGCCGTCCCAGGCAATGGCCAGCCCTCGGCGTTGGTCATGGATCACCCAGTTGTCCAATGGGAAACGGCGTTGAAAGTGTGACGTCACAAGCAACAATACATTGTGGTCCGGCTCAAAGCGAGCGTAAAGAGTTCCGTCTTGCAATTCCATGAATCGCAACAGGCCGGTCATCCGATGCGCCTCCTTGCCGACTTTGAGCTTCCAATCTGCAACTTGGCGTACGGCGGTATTTGTGCGCATTCCCAGCACGCTTTTCCCGACCCGGAGCGTCTGCAGGGCAAAAGTATACAGCGGCTGTTCAGCCTTTTGCACCTCAGCCAGGAATCCGTACATCATGTGCAAAACCGCCTGTCTTCCACCAGCCCGGCGCAAACGTTCCAGAAATTCCACAGCCGTCTCGACCTGGACCGGCACCGGGGTTGGTGGCCATAACCATGTCCGGCCTTCACCCTGGACCGCAAAACCACACTGCTCCAGTTCCTCCCGATCCGCCGCGGCAAAAGCGCACAGCAACCCCTCAAAGCTGTTTTCATAGATAAATACCCGAGGAGTTGGATTCATGACAAATATTTCCAGCTATCCCGCGTCACCATAGCGGTAATTGACGCATCCTCGGCGTTCCGCTCTTTTCCAGACCGCGAAGCACCCGTTCGGCTCTGACCGGGTCCCAGGTTGTGCTGTTCCAGAACTTCCCGCTGGCCGTGACGAAAAAGCGGGCCCGTTTCATGACCACCCCGAGTTTTTTCAAGTCCTCAGGATGCAGGGGACCAAAGCGGCGAGCCGCGATTATCCTTCTGGCGGAGCGCACGCCGATTCCGGGAATGCGCAGGAGTTTCTCCAGGGATGCCCGGTTGGCCTCCACGGGGAAGAGATCCGGATGCCGAAGAGCCCAGGCAGCCTTGGGATCAATCTGGTCATCCAACCATTCATGCTGGTCATCGAACAACTCCGCGCTCTGAAAACCATAGAAACGCACCAACCAGTCCGCCTGGTAAAGACGGTGCTCACGAAGCAAAGGAGGAGCATTCAGGGCCGGCAGGCGACTATCCTGACTGACCGGTATATAACCGCTGTAGTAGACCCGCTTCAATCCGAATCGACCGTAGAGTGCCTCGGCAAGCCGCAGAATCTGTCGATCCGGCTCTGGACTCGCCCCAACAATCAGCTGTGTACTCTGCCCGGCCGGAGCGAACAGAGGCCCCTTCATGGTTCGGACGGGGAAACTTCGTCGATTGTCCGCTATATTGCCGATCCGTTCGCTGATCCTGAGCATGGGCAGCAACACCCCCTCTCGGGTCTTCTGCGGCGCAAGGCTGCGCAGGGAAGCCTCTGATGGTAGCTCAATGTTCACGCTTAAACGATCCGCGGCCAGACCGGCACGCTCAAGCAGTTCCGGCGCTGAACCGGGAATGACCTTCAAATGGATGTATCCGCCAAATCCATGAACCCGCCGAAGCTGCTCCACCACCAGGACCATTCGCTCCATGGTCCAGTCCGGGTTGCGGCAGACCGCCGAACTCAGAAACAGCCCCTCGATATAATTGCGCCGATAAAAGTTCAGGGTCAAATCCACGAGTTGGCCAACCGTGAATGTGGCCCGCGGCAGATCATTGTCGCTGCGGTTGATGCAATAGGCGCAGTTGTACTCGCAGACATTGGTGTAGAGGATCTTCAGCAAAGAAATGCAGCGCCCGTCCGCGGACCAACTGTGACAGATCCCGGAATGCGCCGGCGCACCCTGCACGGCTCCGGGACGGACGGCCCTGGAACCGCTGGAGGAGCAGGAGACATCGTAGCGGGCGGACTCGGCCAGGATGGCCACCTTGCGGGTCATATCCGGCTGGTGGATCACCGCGGGCACACCGTGTCGTGGACCATCATTCATTTTTGGTCAAAGTCGGCGTTTTTCCGCCTGAAGTTGAAGCTATTTGGAGGTCCGGAATGACTCTACGCCTTGGTGCGGTCCCGTACCCATGCCCGTCCACGGGCACGTTCACGGGAACGCTCACGGGCACGTGCACGTTCGCGAGTTCCTTGAAGAGGATTTGGGGAAAGGTCCATATCAATCCACTTCGAGGTCCAAGACATATTCCAATTACGCAAAAACCACCTCGAAGAGCAAGGTAGCCCTGGCACCCAGCGTTATCAATCAACAATGGCAATCTTGCCTCCACAAAGAAGATGAATTATAGATTAGGAGTAAGGCAATTGGTATCTTCTTTGGAAAAAACTCTCATTTTATTCAGGAGGTCACTCGCACAATGAAACGCATTGCATTGTTTTTGATCACCAACATCGCCATTCTCGTGGTCTTGAGCATCGTCCTGCGCCTGTTGGGCGTGGATCGAATCCTCGACGAGACCGGGACCGGGTTAAACTATTATAATTTATTGGTCTTTGCTGCGGTCTTCGGTTTTGGTGGCTCCTTCATCTCCCTGGCCATGTCCAAATGGATGGCCAAACGCCTGACCGGTGCCCAGGTCATCACCTCGCCGCGCAACCAGGCAGAAGCCTGGCTGGTGGAAACCGTCAAGAATCAGGCCTCCCGGGCCGGCATCGGCATGCCGGAAGTGGCCGTCTATGATGACGCCACACCCAATGCCTTTGCCACGGGCATGAGCAAAAACAACGCCCTGGTGGCGGTGAGCACCGGACTGATGCGCGCCATGACCCAGGACGAGGTCGAGGCCGTCCTGGCCCATGAGGTCAGCCACGTGGCCAACGGCGACATGGTCACCCTGACCCTGATCCAAGGCGTGGTGAACACCTTTGTCATCTTTATCTCCCGCGTGGTGGGTCATTTTGTGGACCGGGTTATTCTCAAAAACGAAGAAGGCCATGGACTTGGCTTCTTTATCACCACCATTGTGGCCCAGATCGTCTTCGGCATCCTGGCGAGCACTATTGTTTTGTACTTCAGCCGACAACGGGAATTCCGGGCCGATGCCGGAGGAGCCAAACTGGCAGGTCGGGAAAAGATGATTTCCGCTCTGGAAAAGCTCAAAAAAGGCGTCCAGGAGCCTCTGCCGGACCAGATGTCCGCATTCGGTATCAGCGGGAAAACCGGCAGCCATGGCCTGAAAGCGCTGTTCATGAGTCATCCTCCCCTGGATGACCGGATTGCTGCGCTGAAAGGACAAAGCTTCCAATAGTCGGAAGCCGAACAGGAACTCCGTCAAGGCCATCATTCTGATGAAGAAGTGATGGCCTTGTTTTTTTCCCCTCCCACCTCATCCGTCTTTCATCCCGGATATTTCCCATGCTGACCAACACCTTCTGTCATCTGCCGCGCATTGGTTCCGTCACGGAACGCAAAATTTGGGAAGCCGGAATCACAACCTGGGAGGACGCCTTGAACAACGGAGGGCGCTATCCAAAACTTTTTTCCAGGTCCGCGCTGGAGGGCTTGTCGGATTCCATTTGCCGGCTGGAGAACGGTGACGCGAACTGGTTTGCCCACCGTTTGCCCCGCACGGAAACTTGGCGCCTTTGCTCACACTTTGCCGACCGGACCGCTTTCGTGGACATCGAAACCTCCAGCGGCCCTGGACCGATGCATATCACCACCATCGCTCTTTACGACGGCCGGCAATTGCGGACATATATCCATGGTCGCAACCTGGAGGCCTTTTGCGACGACATTCTGGATTCGTCCCTTCTGGTCACTTTTAACGGCCGTTGCTTTGATGCGCCGATCATTCAGCGGGAACTGAGGGCAGCCCTTCCCGAAGCCCATGTAGATCTGCGGTTTGTCCTTCGCTCCATCGGCTTGAAAGGGGGATTGAAATCCTGTGAGCAGCAGATGGGCCTGGACCGGGAAGATCTAGAAGGATTGGACGGATATTTTGCCGTGTTGCTCTGGGATGAGTATCAAACCACCGGAGATGAACGCGCCCTGGAAACCCTGCTGGCCTACAATGCCGCGGATGTGCTCTCCATGCCGATTCTCTTGGCGCATGCCTACAAGGCCAAGCTCCTGGAGGCACCGTTTTGCGGCCTTCCGCTACCGCCCTCGGAATTGCCTGACAATCCCCATCAAGCGTGCACGGAAATCATCCAACGCATCCGCAAGCGCTTTGGTCTGCGCTTTCTGCCAAAGATGGCAAAGGGGCGACCGGTCGGTTGCCCCTAAACCGAGCGGATGCAAGAAAGAAGGCCTTGCGCTTTGTAAAACAGTTCTGCTGCATCCCTGCTGCAGTCCACTCAAAAATCCCAAGTGCAAGGAGCAATAAAATTTCAAGGTCGAAGCGTATTTATTTATACGTGAGGTCACTGCAAAAAGTCCCTTTTCCCGCGAAAACGTGTG
>REDL01000043.1 GCA_007693505.1 Desulfovibrionales bacterium
CTGGGCGGCGTGTTGTTGATGACGCCCTTGCGCGGCGTGGACGGCCAGGTCTATGCCTTGGCCCAGGGTCCTTTGCTTCTTGGAGGCTTCAGTGTCGGCGGCGATGCGGCCCAGGCCCAAAAAAACATCACCACCGTGGGCCTGATCCCCAACGGCGCCAATGTGGAACGCTCGGTTCCGTTCCAGTTCAACCAGCAGGACAACGTGGTCCTGCACCTCCAAACCAACGACTTCTCCACCGCGGTCCAGGTGGTGGACCGGATCAACGCCAACTTCGGATCTTCCCTGGCACGCGCCATGGATGTCTCCACCATTGAGGTGGACATCCCGGAGATGTATCAGGGCAACCTTGTGCCCTTTATCGCGGCTTTGGAGGGCCTGCCCATCACGCCGGATACCCGGGCCCGGGTCGTGGTCGATGAAAAAACCGGGACGGTGGTCGTTGGCCAGAACGTACGTTTATCCAAGGTGGCCGTAGCCCATGGCAATCTCCACATTGTGGTGGCCGAACGCCCGGAAGTCGTCCAGCCACAACCCTTCGCTCCGGGACAAACAGTGGTGGTGCCCCGTACGGAGCTGGGCGTTCGCGAGGAGGACCGCCGACTGACCCTGCTGGAGGGAGCCACCCTGCAAGACCTGGTCAACGGCCTGAACGCCATCGGCGCCACACCGCGGGACCTGATCTCCATCTTGCGCACCCTGAAGTCCGCGGGAGCACTGCATGCGGAGGTGGAGGTCATCTGATGATTCCCTTGCCGGACACGAATACCTTGCTGCTGGGCCACGGGCAGGACGATGTCCAGCGACGGTTCGACGTTCTCCGCCGCCTCCGTCCTGGCGATTCCGGGCAAACAGCAGAAAAGAGCCCCTTGGAGAGCGGTACTTCGGACGTTGGCCAGGAAAGCCGCCTGCGCGAGGCCAGCCAGGATTTCGAGGCCCTGTTACTCCACCAATTGATCAAGCAGATGCGGGCGACGGTTCCCCACCATGATCCACTTCGCGGCAAGGGCGAGGAATTCTGGCAGTCGCACTTTGACATGGAAATGGCCTCGGTTCTGGCGCGAAGTGGAGGCATGGGCCTTGGCGACATGATCTTTGAACAGCTCCGTCAGTCCCAGGTTCAAGCCACCAGGCACAGTGAGCCGGGAAGCAGGCCCATGCCCCTCACCATTCTGGCACCGACCCCGGCTCCATCCCCGACAGCGGCCAATGCCCTGAAAAACGAGCCGGAAATACCACAGACCGCCCTGCACCTCGCCGCGTCCCAGGGACCATATTCCGCTTCCGGCACCCTGGGCCATCTTCCGACCGGCTCGGCTGACGCCGTGAGCATTCCCGGAACCACCAGCACCATGAGTCTGGTCCGTTCCCTGGCCCGGTCCATTGAAGAACGCGGCGGCGTGGTTTCTGAGCACCCTGGATCTGTCAATGGTCCCAGCGCCACCGAAAGCACCAACATCTCCTCGCCAATTCTGCCGCCCATGCACTGGCCCCTGGAAGGGCGGATCAGCTCCGGCTTTGGCTGGCGTCAGGATCCATTTACCGGTGAGCAGGCGTGGCACGCCGGTGTGGACATGGTCGCACCTCAAGGGACGCCCATCGGCGCGGCCTGGGACGGCCGGGTGGTTTTCGTCGGTCAGCGTGGCGGCTACGGGAACATGGTTGTCCTGGAACATGCCGGAGGCTGGCGCTCCTATTATGCGCACAACGACCAAAATTCGGTCAAGGTCGGGGATACGGTTGACGCCGGCCAACAAATTGCCACGGTGGGCTCCTCCGGCCGGTCCACAGGCCCGCACCTGCACTTCGAGATCCGCCAGGGGACTACAGCCTGGAATCCAAAACAGATTCGAGACCGACTTGAAGCCGGATTGTCTATCGGCAAACAGGTGCCGGCCTAGTTTTTGAATGTACAGCGGATAAGCCGGTCCCCCCGGAAAAAACTGCATGCCCCCGTGAGGTCGACCATGTCCCAAGCCATCCTGCAGAATCTGCATCGCCAAAAACAGGCCTTTTTCCTGCTGTCCCATCTTTTGGATGAAGAATTCCAGCACTTGAGCAAAAGCGATCCGCAAGCCGTGGCCTCGGTGGAATTTTCCATCCAGGAACTGTTGCGCCAGATTGCGGTGGAACGGCAAGAACTCAAGAGCACTCTGAACCGGCTTGACCCCGCCCTGCCCGGCATCCGCGACCTGCCGCTGATTCTGGACGAATCCATCCGTGACCAAACCCAGAACACCCTGCGCGAAATTGATCGCCAGGAGCAGACCTGCGCCCGGAAAGCAGCACAAAACGCCGCGACCACCCGTGGCCTGATGGACCAGAACCAGGCCCTGCTGGAGTACCTGACCAATGAGCTCCAACCCAAGAACGGCCACACCTACTCTCAGCGTGGCCGATGGCTGCACCCCGGCGACACGGGCGCCCTTCTTCGCGGCAGGCTGTAGGAACTTCCCATGACGGTCGGCGTCAATTCTCTCCTGAACACCGGCAAGGGGGCGCTCCTGGCCTTCCAGTCCGCGCTGCATGTCACCGGCGAAAATATCGCCAATGTGAACACTCCGGGCTACAGCCGCCGCTCCGTCCGGCTGGAGGAAAATCCCAGCATCGACTTCCGTCCGGGGCAGATCGGGATGGGCGTGAACGCCAGGGAGGTCATCCGGCACTACGATTACTTCATTGAGCGCCAGTACCTGGAAAAATCCTCGACCATGAACCGTTGGGACGCACTGCATACAAACCTGCGCAACGTGGAAATGCTCTTCAATGAGTCCATCGGCGACGGCTTGAACAATGTCATGGCCAAATTCTGGGCGGACTGGCAAAACCTCTCTCTACGCCCGGACGACATGGCCTCCCGCAGCCAGCTCATGAGCACGGCCCAAAACTTGACCCAGATCGTCAACCAGGTGGACCGGGACCTGAGCCACTTTCAACGGCAGATGGACGATTTCATCCGTCAGGACGTGGACCGGGCCAACGAACTGCTCCGGGACATCGCCGAGATCAACAGACGAATCGCGGTTCACGACATCCCCGGTCAGAACAACGCCAACGCCCTGCTGGACAAGCGCGACACCTTGACCCGGGAACTCGCCGGGCTCCTGGACATCCAGACCCAGGACAAGGGCAACGGCGAATTTTTCATCATGACCACGGCGGGGCACACGCTGGTGGATGGACGGGAGTATTTCAAGCTGAACTTCGAAGGCCCCGGAAGCTCCGCCTCCCTGGCACCCGGTTCGTCAGGTGCAATTCACTTTTCCGGGAGTTCGGAGCGGGAATTTTTTGTTGAGGTGGTGGATCCAGGGGTAAACACAGATGCCACCTTTCGCGTATCCCTGGATGGCGGCGTTACATGGTTGAGGGACGACGCAGGACAGATCAGAAAATTTGACGTTTCAACGACACCGCAAACGATCGAGGGTCTGGACATCTGGTTCGATCCAACCTGGAACTTGAGCAAGGGCGACTCGTTCACCATTGTCCCCAAAAGCGGTCTCTACTGGTATGAAAACACCTCCTCGAAAATGAACATTACGCCCCAGATTCACTTCAATGGGGACGACAACAGACGACGAGTCACCGGCGGAACCATCACTGGCTCTTTCAATTTTCGCGACGACTTCATCGGCAATTTTCGGGAAAAGCTGGACACCTTGGCCTCGACAATGGCCTGGGAAGCAAATCGCATCCACAGCCTGGGCGCGGGGCTACAAACATTTGGACAGGTGCTGGGGACGTATGGCGTTGCGGATCAAGAAGAGCCGCTCAGCAGCCTGTCTTCAGGGTTGTTTTTTGGTGACAAATTGCAGCAAGGCAATGTGACTGTTTGGGTTTATGATTCAGCCGGATTGCCCTCTGATCCTCAACAGCTCAATTTTGGAACACCACCTAGCGTTGTCAACTTCGACCCGACAACCCACAGTCTTGATGACGTCGAGGAGGCATTCAACGCACTGAACGGAATCCAGGCTGAAATCGTCAACAACCGACTGGAAATCACGGCAACTCCTGGCAATACGTTCGCCTTCGGCTCCGACTCCACCGGCCTTCTTGCGGCTTTGGGCATCAACACCTTCTTTGACGGCACGGACGCTCGCGGCTTTGGCTTGAACCAGGAAGTCTTCAACAACCTTGAGCGAATCAACGCCGGCCATGTCAATGGTGCCGGGGAAATCAACACCGGGGACAATGAAACAGCCAAGGCCATGGCCGCGTTGCAGTACGAAAAAGTCAATTTCAGAACGAGTTTTCAGGGCAGAACGAGCCAGACGCTGCAAAACTTCTATGGCTCCCTGGTCGGCGATGCCGGCGCGGCCACGGCGAATGCCAGCTTCAATTTCAACTACCATAAGGCCTTGGCCGATGACCTGCACAAGCGTCAGGAAGAAGTATCCGGCGTCAACCTGGACGAGGAAATGAGCAGCCTGATCAAGTTCCAGCACTCCTACAGCGCGGCGGCCAAACTGATTTCCACGGCGGACCAGATGTTTCAGACCATCTTGTCCATGAAATAGCAGCGATTATCGAAAAGGTCCTGAAATTGTCCCATTGCAGGAACCTCTCACCCATTTCGTGAGGATTTTCTGCTTTTCACGATGAATTGTCGTTCAGCAATTTTTTGGTGAAGGAGGAAGGCCATGCGTGTCAGCCATCGTAATATCTACGCCAATGTTCTCGGTTACATGAACCGATCGCTGTCAGGCCTGGTCGAACTGAACCTGCAGGCCTCCAGCCAAAAGAAAATCAACCGCCCATCGGACGACCCCATCGGCATGTCCCGTGTCCTGAACTACCGGGACTCCATGGCCTCCATGAACCAGTACAGAAAAAACATCGACACGGCCAAGGGGTGGAACGGCCTTGCCGATGAAAACCTGATGCAGGTCAGCGTGGTTATTTCCCGGCTCAAGGAACTGGCCCAGCAGGCTGCCACAGGCACGTACACGGCGGACAACCGGGAACAGATCTCCTTCGAGGCCCGCCAGCTCTACAATCAGCTGATCACGCTTTCCAACGCGTCGTACGAAGGCAAGTACATCTACGCCGGCCATAAAACAGACACGCCGGCGTTTCGGGGCGCTTTGTTCGCGCAGAGTAACGGGAATGGCGGAGTGGATGACCGCATTCTGCGCGTTGACGGTGATGCGGGCAGAGCAATGGTTGTCCGCTTCACACAGAGCGGAAACTTTTCGGACTCCCCACCTCCAAATTTTCGATTTTCACAAGACGGCGGTAAAACGTGGCAAGATGGCACCTACGAGCCAACCCCGCCCAACGACACCCAGATCATGAACCTCGGAGGTGTGCGCATCCAGGTTGATGCAACGGCACCCGTACCCGTAGGCGGCGATCCAACGATCCTGGCAAATGACCCAGACAATCTCAGCGACACCAGTGGCACATGGCTCTGGGTGCGGCCGTCGGCAGTGTACCAGGGCGACGATGAAGACAGCATTCAAGTTGACCACTTTGGGTCTAATACTATGGCTCTGGACCCCGAGGCTACCGGCGTCTTCAAGAAAAACGTCAATGTCCGCATCGACTCGAATGACGGCACGAACATTGGCTTTTCTTACAGCACCGACGGAGGGCGCAGTTGGACGGAGGGGAATACCGCTCCAGCTGGCAACCCAACCCTCCCGGTTCCTGGGGGATTTTTGAACCTCGCCGATAATCCCGTCCCGGGCGACCAATTCGTCATCCGCCCCAGTCGGGCCCTGATGCATGTCGAGGTATCCCAGAATGAAACGGTTCAGATCAACAACATCGGCAAGGACGTCTTCGGCGGGCTGTACAGGGACGATTCGGGCAACAACCAGCCGGTGGAGCTTCGCGGGAAGCTGTCCAACAATCTTTTCGAAACCGTCGGCAAGCTGGTTGGATATCTGGAGACAAACACCCAGCAGGGGGCTCAGCAGGCCCTGGACGACCTGAACGACGCCCATGCCCATATTACCACGTACCTGGCCGGTGTCGGGGCGCGACAGAATCGGTTGAATTTGACGGACAACATCCTGGCCGGGTTGCAGTTGAACGCTTCGGAGCGCAAAAGCAAGATTGAAGATGTGGATGTGGCCGAATTGATGACCCAGATGCACATGCAGCAGATCACCTACGAGGCCGTGCTCAAATCGTCCACGACCATCATGCGCATGAGCCTGGTGAACCTCATCTAACCTCACGGCACGGATCCGCGGAACATGCTCATTTTGACGCGCAAAGCCGGTGAAAGCCTGTACCTTGGCGACACCATCAAGGTTACCGTACTCAAGGTCCAGGGCAATCAGGTCAAGCTGGGATTTGACATCCCGGAGGAGCTGACCGTGTATCGGGAGGAGGTCTACCTGCGGATCAAGGAAGAGAACCTGATGGCCGCGCAGGCCACAAAACAGGACTTCTTCATGGCGACGGAATTATGGTCACGAAAAAAGCACGAGTAATTCATTCTCGGGTCGGCCCACTGCACGTGGAGCAGGAACGTCTGATCCTTTTCCCCAAGGGTCTGTTGGGATTTGAGGCACAGCGGAACTTCGCCCTGGTTCGGTTGCAGGAAGATTCCGCCTTTTTCCTGCTCCAGAGCTGCACGGATCCGCAACTGGGGCTCATGGTTGCCGATCCCTACGTCTATCTTCCGAACTACCGGATCAAGATCAGCACAGCGGAGCAGGAACTCCTGCGCTTGAAGACGATCCGCGAAGCCGTGGTTCTGGTGACCGTGACCATCCCGCCAGGCAAACCCGAGGATGCGGTGCTGAATCTGGTTGGGCCCTTGGTCGTCAACATCCGCCTGCGCCGCGGACTCCAGATCCCGCAAAACCAGTTGCGTCACCCCCCGCGGTTGCATCTGGCCGGAGACAGGCCGGACGGTGAACGCCAGCCGTGCCCGCGACAATAGGGTGTGGGCATCACGCCTGCCGCTCCCATAAGCTGTTTTCGTGCTCCAGGATTTTTTCAGCCGTTCGCCGGCTATTCATTTGGTATGTGTTGGTTTCGACCTGCTGTCTGAGTTGCTCGACCCGCTCCGTACGCACCCCGGAATCGGCTTGCGCGGCCACAAGAGCCGTACGCAAGGTCTGGGCCCCGGCGGAAAGCGTGACCCGATCGTTCTGTTGAGCAGACGCTTCCGAAGCGGACCCGCCTCGAGCCGGCTTGTTGCCAACATCCCGATTTGCCGCGGGCCGGAAGGTATCAATCAGTTTTTTAATTTCCATGGAATTGCCTCCTTGCTCGGTAACGGCGCAATATGCGACGGGCTTGGTCGATGAAAAATCCGGACACTGTTTCGTCAGCTCGCACACAATGCGCCGGGGCGCTTGTCGTCACATCCGGCGATCAGGAAGGCCCGGGTCGGAACCGGACTGAAAATATCCGGTGGAACAGCCACTGTATCCTGATTTCTTCAAAATCCAGGCTAAAGCATTGTTTTATTGACCTTGTCCAGGGTAATCCGCCAGAAACGTTCGAGAATGTTCGTCTTTTCCTCGCCGGTAATCTCGAAAAGTTCCTCGCCATCCTTGCGCAGAATTTGCAGTTCGGGCTCAAGGGGCAGATACCGGAACTCCATTTCAAAGCCGAATTCCTGCTGCAGCTCTTTCTTGATGTCCAGAACCACTGGATTATTACTTCCGGAAACCATCAAGCTGTCCATGATCTCGGTGGCAACCTTTTCCACCAGCTGGCGACGACGGGCCTCCTGGGAGAGATTGACAACATCCCCCGATGATGCCCGTTGCAGCAGCATGCGATACCGCGCCATCCGCCGCCCCTGATCCAGGTGCTGGCCGTAGACGCGAAGCATATTTTGAACATTGAACGGCTGAATGGTCACTGTGGATTTCTCCTCATGACCTTTATCGGCGGAAGACTGAAAAACTTTAGACTAGGAACCGGCTGAAATGTTTTGACTTGCAAAAAAATTCAAATCAATACGTTCCTTCGTAGATGATGCGCCACCGGCCGTCAGCTTCGTGTTTCCAGAATTGGTGCTTGCGGGATATGGACTGAAAGTTGTCGCTCCAATAGTCCTGGGTGAACGTGGCCACGACTATTCCAGGAAATTCAGGGTATTCAAACAGGTTGATATTTGCCAGATTGAGACGGATTTTCTGCTTTCCGGCGTTGACCCGTTGCTTGTGACGCGCCCAGTTCGCATAATTCTGGGTTCCACTGCGGAACTCCCGGGAATAGTGCTGCAGATAGGCCTCGGTGTTCAAACTTTCCCAGTCAGAGCGCCATGAATCCAGCAATGAAAGGAATTCTTTCCTGTTCCTGGCCAAATCGTCCGGATCAGCCCAAGCCACCTGCCGGGAGATGACCACTGGAACATTGCCGCTCTTGAGCAATGGGGCCAGGGCCTCCAGGTCCTTGTTGTGCATGGTCACGCACCCGTCACTGTCTTGAGGGGGCCGGCTGAATATTCCGGTGGGATTCCCATGAAGCCAAATTCCGTGTCCGGTCTTGCCCATTCTCCGGTCCAGTGGATTGGGGTAGTCCAGGGTGAAGGCTCCCCAGCCGTAAAGACTGGGCAGGCGCTGACCGGGGATATATTCCTGAATAAAATACACACCCAATGGCGTTCTCCGGTCCCCTTCCCGGTGTTTTTCCGGCCCTCCTTTGCCTCCGGAAACATAATAATCCTCCACAACGCGCAATCCACTGCCCGCGTTTGCCAGAACGTACATGCGGGACAGTTCCAGATCCACGACCAATGCATACGGCTCTGCCTCACCCAGGGCGATCAGGTTCCTGGGCAGCAAGACACCGTTGGGCCGCTGTTGGAAGGATCGCCATCGTCGACGGGCCTCGTCTTCCAGCCCAACCAGCTCATCGTCCGGCACAAAACCGGCTCCAAGCCCGTGCAGGGCTCCAGCCCGGGCTGCCAAGACATCGGCATAGACAAGCTGGGCCAAGCGAAAATCCGGGTTGACCTGAATCAGGCTCTCCAAAAGGGTCTGGGCCTGGTCCAGGCGCTCGCGCTGGACTTTATCCAGGGCATTGAGCAGATACCCCTCAGGCTCCCGGGTCATGCTCAATCCATGCCCCTGGGCCAATAGTTCCTCCACATTTGCCCTGGCGGACTTTCCAGCAACAAGCAACACACAGACAAAAACCAGAAACATCGCCCCACGGCAAACAATCCTGTCCGCGGACATACCTGCCATAAAACGAGCGCTGTGCGTAGTCATTGGCATAATATTCCTTGATCACGGTTTCCAGAAATTCACGAACGCGGCAGCAAACGTTCCCGGACTATTCGCCACTGTCCGTCTTCCTTATGCACCATGAGTTCCTTGCGCACCTGATCGTTGATCACATTGGATCGGTACCGCTGGGCAAAACGAACCAGGGCGACATTCTCCCCGTCGAAGGTAACAACGATATCGGAAAGCGCAACATTGATGAACGCCGGAGCCGCGACCCGGGTGCGACGCTGATTTCGCCATTGGGCCAGGGTGAGTCCCTGTTCGGGCCGAAAATTGCCGCTATAAAAACCAAGGTAGGCTTCCACATTCTGGCTTTCCCAGGCCTTGGCCCAGCCCAGCACGGTGCGGATGATCTCTTCCTTGGTGTCCGTCTCCTCACTCTCCTCAGGCAGAGGTTTCGTGACCTCCTCAGGCGTGTACTGGGAAACAGGCGGAGCAACGACTGGAGGATCAGGTGGGATGGGGGCAGGGACGGGTTCCGGAGCTGGAGCGGTCATGGGCTCCGGTTGTGCTGGTTGGAGCATCAAGACTTCGGGAAGACCCTCCAAGACTGTCTCCGGATGCGGCGCTGGAGGAGATCCGGAAGTCGATTCCGGGGCCAATTCCGTGACAGACGCCGTCGCTGGTGGAAAAACGGGTACAAGGTCTGATTCTGGTTCACTCTCCCGGGCAACGGCTGCCACGGGAGCACTTGGCCCAGGGTAAAGCATCTGCGGCGAGCTGGACAACGCTTCCAAAGGGTCAAGATGCACGAGGATACGTTGATCGTCTTTGCCCAGAACCCGGCGGTAGGCACTGCTGGCCATGGCCGAATAAATCCGAGTCAGATTCTGGTGCGCCGTGGCATAACTGGGATGCGTCTCAAGGGCGCTCTTCAGGGTCTCCTTGGCTTCGTCGAAACGACCACTGGAGGCCAACAGCCCGGCCAGGTTGTTGTAAGGCTCGGGCAGTTCCGGATGACTTCTGATAAGATCCCGGTACACATCCATGGCCTCGGTAAACCGCCCCAGGTGCTCCAGAATCAAACCTTTCAAAAACAACCCTTGAGGGTCTCCGGGATGGTGACGCAGGTGCTCCTGGACTGTCTGATATGCCTCAGATCCCCGCTGGCCCGCGAGAAGGGTCTGGGCCGCATCCAAGTCAGATGCGGCTGTGGAGCGTGGCGGAGCGGTCCAAAGCAGGACAAACAGTATTGCCAGAAACGTAATCAGTCGCATTGCTTGGCCGGGCCTCTTCCATATAAGTTGGTCATCTCCAGGAGCCCACCCTGAGCCAAATCAAGTCGGTCTTTTGACGCGCGGGCGGTACAGCGAGGATCGAAGTCAACCTTTCTCGCCAAAGCATCCAGAGGCATCCGCCAGGACCAATTGCCGTTGGCCACTCCGGGAACGTTCATTTTGGACTCAGCTCCCAAGCCGAGAATATCCTGCAGGGGAAACACGACCACATCGGCCACGGATTGCATGCCCATGCGGACAAACGTGAGCGCGACGTTCTCCGGAGTGCATGAAGTACCCAAATAGGCATCCAAACGCGCCCGGGTTTCCGCGTCAGCTTCCTCTTCAAACCAGCCTCGCACGGTATTGTTGTCGTGGGTGCCGGTATAGACGAAGCAATCCGGCACATGGTTGTGCGGTGCATAGGGGTTGCTGGGCAAATCCTGGCCAAAGGCAAACAGCAGTATCTTCATCCCGGGCAGTTCGAATTCACGCATCACATTGCGCACGTCGTCATCAATGGTCCCCAGGTCTTCGGCGATCAGCGGCAAGGGACTGAAGGTCTTGCCCAGCCTTTGAAAAAACGACCGGGCTGGGACATCCACCCATTTTCCGTGCATTGCGGTTTCATGTCCTGCGGGCACTTCCCAGCAGGCCACGAAGCCGCGAAAATGGTCCAAACGAACCAGGTCGAACAGCTCGATGTTGTGGCGTATGCGTCGAATCCACCAGGCAAAGTCCTCGCGTTCCATTTGCTCCCAGTCGTAAACCGGATTCCCCCACAACTGACCGGTCTCGCTGAAATAGTCCGGCGGCACTCCGGCCAGAAACCGCGGCCGCATCAGCTCGTCGAGCTTGAACAGTTCCGGGTTGGCCCAGACCTCGACGCTGTCTTCGTTCACATATATTGGCACATCTCCGATCAACTCCACTCCGTTGTCGCGACAATAGCTCCGCAGAGACCGCCACTGCTCAAAAAAAACAAACTGCTGAAAACAGATCCGGTCGATCTCGTTTCGAAGAATATCCCGAAACCGCTGCATTGCCGCTTCTTCCCGGCGGCGGAGCTCCTCAGGCCAGGCCGTCCAGGGCTGGCCGTGAAAATGTGCCTTCAAGGCTCGAAACAGGGCAAAATCTTCCAGCCAGTCCCCTTGCTTGTCACGAAAAATCGCCACAGCATCCCGCACAGCGGGAGCTCGCACACTCTCCGTGAATGCCTTGGCCAAAAGTGATTCCCGCAATGCCATGGCATCGGCGTATTTAACCCGGCTGACCGGAATTTCGGGAAGATCATGCACGTCATGAGGACGCAACAATCCATTGAGAACCATGTCTTCCGGGCTGATCAGCAGGGGATTTCCAGCAAAGGCAGAATCGCTGCTGTAAGGGGAGTTACCGTGGATGGGAGACGTTGGATTGAGTGGCAGCATCTGCCAGTAACGCTGTCCGTTGTCCCGCAGAAAGTCCACAAACCTTCTGGCTTCCGGGCCAAGATCACCCACGCCGTATCGTGATGCCAGGGAGGTGACATGCAGCAGGATGCCACTGGATCGGTTTCGATTCATGCGTGCTAACCCAGCTTCTTCAGGAAAAAGTCCACCGTGGGCATTTCCGGAATCTCAGCGAACAGTTCGTTACGGCATACCACATCACCGTCGCCTGGTCCGTCGCTCTTGAAATAGACCACCCCCAGCGGCGGTAATGTCAAAGCCAGCGAAGAATAGTGGCCGTGGCTGGGCAGAGGAGCTGCCTCCACGCCGCCCATGTTGCCCAGGCCGCTACCGCCGTACTCCTGGGCGTCGCTGTTCAGGATCTCCCGCCAGAAGCCACCCCGCGGTACTCCGACCCGGTAGTTCTCCCGCGGTACCGGCGTGAAATTGGCCACCACCAGGATCAGATCCTGGTTGCAGGCCCCCCGGCGCAGAAAGCTGATCACACTCTGGTCCGCGTCGTTGCAGTCCACCCAGGAAAACCCTTCCTGCTGGAAATCCAGCTCATATAAAGCCGGCTGCGCGCGGTATGTCTGGTTCACATCCTGGACCCAGCGCCGCAGGCCATGGTGCTCGGGCTGGTGCAAAAGGTGCCATTGCAGGCTCTGCTCGTGGGCCCATTCCGACCATTGCCCGAACTCCACCCCCATGAACAGCAGCTTTTTGCCGGGATGACCGTACATGTACCCGAGCAAAAGTCGCAAATTGGCCCGCTTTTGCCAGGCATCCCCGGGCATCTTGTTCAACAGCGAGCCCTTGCCGTAAACCACCTCATCGTGGGACATGGGCAGGACGAAATTCTCCGCAAAAGAGTACCAGATGCTGAAGGTCAGCTGGTTATGGTGATATCTGCGATGGATCGAATCCTGAGACATGTAGCTCAGGATGTCGTGCATCCAGCCCATGTTCCACTTCATGCCGAACCCCAAGCCCCCCGCGTCCGTGGGCCGGGAGACCATGGGCCAGGCCGTGGATTCCTCGGCCGCGGTCTGGGTATCTGGAAAATTGGTGTACACCGCCTCATTCAGGGCACGCAAAAACTCGATGGCCTCAATGTTTTCCCGTCCGCCGTACCTGTTGGGAATCCATTCTCCGTCCTTGCGTGAATAGTCCAGGTAGAGCATGGAGGCCACGGCATCCACCCGCAGTCCGTCCACGTGGTACTTGTCCAGCCAGAACATGGCCGAGCTGATCAGAAAGGACCGCACTTCATTGCGGCCATAGTTGAAGATATAGCTGTTCCAGTCTGGATGGTAGCCCTGCCGGGGGTCGGAATGTTCGTAGAGATGGGTGCCGTCAAAATAGGCCAATCCGTGGCCATCTCCGGGAAAATGCGAGGGAACCCAGTCCAGGATCACGCCGATGCCGTTCTGGTGGAGTTGGTCCACGAGATACATGAAGTCCTGGGGCGGACCAAACCGTGATGTCGGGGCAAAGTATCCCAGGGTCTGGTACCCCCAGGAACCGTAAAAGGGATGCTCCATGACAGGCAGAAACTCCACGTGGGTGAAGCCCATCTCCCGAACATACCCCGTCAATCGTGTGGCCAGTTCCCGGTAGGTCAGATATCGGTTGGACTCCTCCGGAATTCGCTGCCAGGACCCAAGGTGGACTTCATAGATGGATTGGGGGGCATGCAGGGCGTTGCGCAGTCCACGCTCCTGCATCCACTGGTCGTCGTGCCACTGGTACTTTATATCCCAGACCACGGAGGATGTATTTGGTGGAATTTCGGTATGCTTGGCAAAGGGATCGGCTCTATCCGTGCTGTAGAGTTGATGCCTGGAGCGGATATGGTACTTGTAGAGCTGCCAGGGATGCACGTCCGGGATGAATCCTTCCCAGATCCCGGCCCCATCCCATCGAGGGTGGAGCACATGGGCATCGTGGTTCCAGTCGTTAAAATCCCCGATCACACTGACCCGTTCGGCATTGGGTGCCCAGACCGCAAAGAGGGTTCCCCACTGCCCGTCCACTTCCATGGGATGCGAGCCGAGTTTGTCGTAAAGCCGGAAATGCCGACCTTCCTTGAACAGGTAAATGTCCGAATCCGTCAACAGGCTTACACCTGGAACGACATGTGTCATGTGGATGCCTCCATGAGGTTTTTCAGGCCCTTGAGCGGGAGATCCACCCAATCCAGGCGGTTGTTCAACTCGTAGCCCAGTTCGTAGACTGCTTTGTCCAGGACAAAGATATCCAAAAGGGATTTGATCTCTTCGTCCTTGCTCGGAAGAAAAACGTGGCCTCGGGCCAGTTCCAGATAATTTCTCAGAAACATTCCGGCAACAGTCGAGGACCAGACATCGATCCATGGTCCAAGCAGGGCTTCGTCGGTCTTGCGCAAGGTGATCTGATCACGCAGGACCATCTGCGCCAGATAGTCAAAAGAGCGTAACATTCCCGCAACATCTCGCAAGGCCGAGCGTTTCAGACGCCGTTCACTCAGAGCCCGGGCCGGCTCGCCTTCGAAGTCGATAATGACGAAGTCCTTGCCGGTATACAGGGCCTGGGCCAGATGATAATCCCCATGAATGCGGATTTTGGCGGACTCGATCTTGTGGCTGTGGATGGCTCGAAAACGTTCCAAAACAGCCTTTTCGGTTCCCAGCACCTCCTGGGCCAGCCCGCCCTGGTCTTCGGAAAGCCGCTTGAGGTTCTTGCGCAGCAGGCTGAAGACCGTCTTCAACTGCTGCTGCAGGCTCTGGAAGACCGAACGTTGATACAGGTAGGAAAACGGCTCCGGAGCAAAAGCCGGATCGTCGGATCTGGAGGCCAGGGCAATATGCAACTCCGCTGTCCGTCGGCCCAGCAGGGCGATCATTTCCAGATACGGCCCGATAAGATCGTTCACCGCATCCGGTGTATCACCGTGGGCCGCATCCCAATACCCCTGGGGACACTCAGGCGCCGTCGACTCCCCTCCCAGGGACAGTACCGCCTCCACATATCGCTCCAGGGCGTCGTGGCTGTATTTCCAGGCATCGCCATGGCTGGGGATGAATTGCTGGAGGACCCCCAGGGCCGAATCCTCAATTCCGGCTTGGTGATAGGTCAGGGAGCCGGTATAAAGGGGGATATTCCGAAACGAGGTCCGCTCCGTGAGAAAGCGGCACAGCTCCAATTCCGGTTGGGGCCCTGAATCCAGACGACGGTAGATCTTCAGGATCAGTTCAGACCCATAGACCATGGAGGAGTTGCTCTGCTCCGAGCGCAGCAGTTGCGGCTCCAGACGCATGACGTCGCGCTGCCGTAAATCCCGTCCGGGCCAGGCATGCAATTCCCCTCTTCGTCCGCGGATATGCTGACGTTTACTCAGGAATTTGATCAGCCGCTTGCCAAAATCCGGTGCATGGACAGCCTCGAACATCACACCCTGCTCTTCGCCATGACGGGTTGTCCTGACGATCCGACAAAGGACATGGGCCGTCTCTTCAGCAACGATTTCGCGGGCTTCTTCACCCCAGGTCAGGGTCAAGGGCAGTACGTATCGTTCTTCCGAGCCCTCCACGTAATCCACGTTCAGGATCAGTACCAGCGACACCTGATCCGAGTGGTTGAATTCCAAAACATCGTCGATGGCAACCTGCTGGATCTTGCGCGCCTTGCCCCGAAACCATCGCCGCAAAGGAAGAAATCTGGGAAGCAGTTCCTTCTCCAGTCGTTCACCCACCTCGCCGTTCCAGATGTCCTGCTCCGCGGAATGGATGGTCAAAAGCGGCAACTCCTGGACGTCCCCGCCCAGCATGGATTGCTCGGCCCGGATCATCTGAAAAATAAAATACCCGTAGGAGCTCAAGGTCAGTGTATAGCTGCCCTCTTGGACCGGTTGGAAGCGGTTGCGGCTGAAGACTTCCTCGGGAACCCAGTCCGTGTAGGCCGACAGGTCCAGGTCCACGGACTGACAATGCCGGGAAAGATTGGCCACCACCAGGAGGTGCTCGTCCTCATGACGTCGCAGGAAGGCCAGCACCTTGGGATTTTCCGGCCGCAAAAACTCCATGTCCCCACGCCCGAACGCCCGAAAACGTTTGTACATGGCAATGAAGCGCTTGTTCCACCATAGCAGGGAGGCCTGATTCTGGGCCTGGGTCTCCACATTGATGGCCTCGAAGTGATATTCGGGATCAATAATCACCGGAAGGTAGAGCCGCTGCGGATTCGCCCGTGAAAAACCGGCGTTGCGGTCCGAACTCCACTGCATGGGCGTGCGCACGCCATCCCGGTCGCCCAAATAATAGTTGTCTCCCATGCCAAGTTCATCTCCATAGTACAGGACCACGGAACCAGGCATGGCGAAAAGAATTGCATTGAGCAGGTTGATCTTCTTGCGGTCGTTGTCCAGGAGCGGTGCCAGTCTGCGGCGAATGCCCAGATTGATCCGGGCCCGAGGATCCCGGGCATACATCCGGTACATGTAGTCCCGTTCCTCGTCGGTGACCATTTCCAGGGTCAGTTCGTCATGGTTGCGCAGGAAAAACGCCCACTGACAGTTATCCGGAATATCCGGAGTCTGCTCGAAAATATCAATGATTGGATGCGATTCCTCCATGTGCAAGGCCATGAACAGCCGAGGCATCAACGGGAAATGGAAGGCCATCTGGCAGGAATCACCCTGGCCAAAATAGGCACAGGCATCCTCAGGCCATTGATTGGCCTCAGCCAGCAGCATTCGGTTGGGATACTTGCTGTCAATGTGCGCCCGCAACTCTCGGAGATAGCCATGGGTCTCGGGCAGATTTTCGCAGTTGGTTCCCTCACGCTCGAACAGATAGGGCACGGCGTCCAGACGCATCCCATCGACGCCCATTTTCAACCAGTAATCAATCACTCGGAAAAGGGCCTTGCCAACTTGAGGATTATCGAAGTTCAAGTCCGGCTGGTGCGAGTAGAAACGGTGCCAATAGTACGCCTTGGCCACCGGGTCCCAGGACCAGTTGGACGTTTCAAAATCCTTGAAGATAATCCGGGCGTCCTGATATTTGTCCGGCGTATCGCTCCAGACGTAAAAATTGCGCCAGGAGGAGCCGGGCGGCGCGTTTCTGGCCCGCTGGAACCAGGGGTGTTGATCCGAGGTGTGGTTGAGGACAAGTTCAGTAATCACCCGCAACCCACGTTTGTGGGCTTCGCGCAGAAATACCTTGAAATCCTTGATTGTCCCGTACTGGGGATGGACGCTGAAGTAGTCAGCGATATCGTACCCATCGTCGCGCAGCGGGGAGGGATAAAACGGGAGCAGCCAGATGGCCGTGATCCCCAAATCAGCAAGATAGTCGAGCTTCTGGGTCAACCCCGGCAGATCGCCGATCCCATCGGAATTGCTGTCAAAAAATGCCTTGATATGCACTTCATAAATAATGGCGTCTTTGTACCAAAGGGGATCATCGGTCAGCAGAGTTTGCTTGATTTGGGGCATTTAAAAAACTCCTTGTCACAATGCCGGAGATATATCCGTGAACATAAATATTGAATAAAAAAAGATCTGGTGCATCCGAACAGCCGCACCTGAAGATCTCAAAGGACTGAGTCAGAAAAAAACAACCACACGTGTATCATGGTTACCGAAAAAACATGCCTTTTTCCAGGGAAAGGCCAGCATGCTGAAATGTATTACTTTTTAAAACCAGCAAACTTGAATGCAGACCTCGACTCAGGGTGCCCTTGCCAGCTTTGGCAGCAATCGCTCTTTTCAGATCGACTCAAAGCCGGCCTGATCGGCAGGTTTCCCGTATTGGAAGAATACTGGGTATCCAGGCCATTCCTCAAGATTTGCGAACTGCTGCGTCAAGTTTGGCAACGGTTCAAATTATCGAGGTTGATGGGTCGTGTTTGGCTGAATATGCCTGGGTGAGCTCATCATAATGCCAGGCTTGGAATACGCGAAAGCCATACCTTGATCAGGGCGGGTCAAGGGGCAGATACCGTCCGCCGCCGATATGAGTCACCACGGCATCCTCATTTTCCCGCTCTTGAAACTGACGGGCCAATTGCCGGGCTGCATCCTGATTGGAAAAGGCGTCGATGTACACCAGATGCCAAATCTTTCCGCGATGTTCCACCTCGGCTATGCCTGATGGATACCCCTTGGCACCGTAGCGGTCCCGCAACGCGCGAGCATTGGAAGCTTCGAGAAATCCACCGACCTGGACGATGAAAACGGAATCCGCGGAAGGAACGGAAACAGGTGGTGCCTCAGGCTCTTGCCCAGGAGAAGGCCTTGGAGGGGCCAGCTGGTCTTCCGGAGAAGATTCCAGGGAGGGTGGAGAAACGGCCTCTGGAGACGAAGCCCTCGGAACCGCGGCAAGCTGATCCACCGAAGCCTCTGGCACAGGCCCAGGATCATGTCTTGGCTCAGGTTTTGGTTCAGATCCCGGCTCAGGTCTTGGTTCAGGCTCAGGCCCAGGGACAGGCCCAGGGACAGGCCCAGGGACAGGCATGGTGGAGTGCGGTGGGGCGGATGAGGGGGCGGGTACGCGTGGCGTCAAGGCTGCGGACGGCGATTCCGTTGATACGGCGGACTCACCCATCACCACGCGACCGCTCTCAACATCACTTCCAAGCGATCGCAGATAGGCCTTGGCCGTCATCTCTTCAGGACTGTCCGGATCGGCAACATCAAAAATCCGCTCCAGCCATTTTGCGGCTTCCTGATCGCGGTCGGCAAGCAAGAGATATTCGGCCAGGGTCAGAATCAACCTGGCGTTGGTCATGTCCGCTTCGACGCCGCGCTGCAAAATATCCGCGGCCCCAGGCAGGTTGCCCTGCTCCGCCTCGATCTGGGCCGCCAAAAGGTACGCCCGGCCAAACCGCCAGTTCAAGGCCATGGCCCTGTCGGCATAGCGTCTGGCCGCGGCCGAATCACCGCGTTCCAAATGCAGCAGCGCCAGATTCAAGGCAGCAATTTCCGGAGTCTGATAGATGGGGATCTCCAGAGCCCGCAAAAAAGCGAACTCCGCGGCGGTGAAGTCATCCTGGGCAAGATGGGCCAGTCCAAGATTGTTCCAGCCCTCGGCGTGATCAGGGTCCAGGGCTACGGTTCGTTCCAGGGCCTCCACCGCGGCGACCCAATTCTCCAACAAGAATTGGGTATAGCCCAGAGTGAACTGAAATCGGGGTGAGTTGGCCGCGGCGTGTTCGATCCGCAACAACTCCCGCAAACTCATTCGCGGTTCGTTGTTGCGCAGATAGGCATCGGCAAGGTCCAGACGAATCTGCACTTCACGAGGACTGATCACCTCCCGGCCGTTTTGACCGGCAGGCCCGGTTCCGGCGCATCCCGACAGCCAAAACCACACCGACATGACCACAACGGCGCACACCCATGGTCGCAGTCGTCCCCACGTCGGCACAGTCCAGCACGATGCACGTCCCGCAATCATGATCATCCGCCTCTATGCTTGCTCCGAACCGCTGCAAAGGCCCTAGATCACCTTGTTCAGCGCGTACTCAATAATTCCCTCTGCTCCGCGCTGGACCAGATCCGGGATCAGGTCACGAACCACGCTTTCCTCAACCACGATTTCCACGGAAAGCCAATCGCTGTTCAGCAGGTGGGCCACGGTGGGCGAGGTCAGACTGGGCAACACGGCCATGATGTCGTCCATGCGACCCTGTGGAACGTTCATTTTCAAGCCAACCAGCTTTTCAGCCCGGAGTGCGCCCTTGAGCAGCATGTCGATCTGTTCGATCTTGGCCCGCTTCACCGGGTTGGCCCAGGCGGTTCTGTTGGCGATCAGCTGGGTATTGGTCTGCATCATCTCGGCGATGATCCGCAACCCATGGGCTTTGATGGTCGAACCGGTCTCCGTGACTTCCACGATGGCGTCCGCCAACCCCTCGACCACCTTGGCCTCGGTGGCGCCCCAGGAAAATTCAACGTCCACCGAAATACCCGCGGCCTGAAAATAGCGTTTGGTGAAATTCACCAACTCCGTGGAGATCTTCTTTCCGGCCAGATCCTCCGGCCGGCGATAGGGGGAATCGCCGGCAACGGCCAGAATCCAGCGAGCCGGGCGGGAACTGACCTTGGAATAGACCAAGTCCGAAACCACATGCACATCGGACTCGTACTCCATGACCCAATCCTTGCCGGTCAATCCGGCGTCCAGGGTCCCTGCTTCTACATAGCGGGCCATCTCCTGGGCCCGGCAGATGCTGCAGTTGATGGCCGGGTCGTTGATCTCCGGAAAGTAATTCCTGGAGTGCAGGTGGATTTTCCACCCCGAACGGGCGAACAGATTGATGGTGGCATCCTGCAGGGATCCCTTGGGAATTCCCAGCTTGAGTTGGTCGTTCACTGTCGTCATTTTATGGATAAACCTCCTTGGGATCAAACATCAGCGGAGCGCAGGTCGTCCACGCTCCGTTTTCCATGGCCCGGTAGAAACAGCTCCTATACCCCTCATGACAGGCCGCGCCACCCACCTGCTCCACCAGAAGCAACACGGTGTCCGTGTCGCAGTCGATCCGGATGGAATGGACCTTTTGCACGTGGCCGGACGTAGCGCCCTTGTGCCACAGTTTTTTGCGGGATCGACTGTAAAAATGGGCCTCGCGGGTGGCCAGGGTCTGTTCCCAGGCCTCCTCGTTCATGTACGCCAACATCAAAACTTCCAGACTTGCGGCATCCTGGACAATAGTCGGCACCAAGCCGTCACACTTCGCAAAATCAGGCTTCACGGTTGATTTTCCTGTTTCAGGGTTCATGTTGTCGGGCTCCTTGAACCCGCCGTGGTCGTTTCTTTTACGGCGACTTCCGCGCGCAATTGTCCGCAGGCCGCAGAAATATCTTGCCCTTTACTTTTGCGCAAGGTTGCCGGCAGGCCTTTGGATTTGAGCAGTGATTCAAAGGCCAGGACCTTATCCATGTCCGGGGCGGCGTAAGGCAAATCCGGCGAGGGATGAAAAGGGATCAGGTTCACCTTGGCCTTGACCTTGTTCAGCACCCGAACCAATTCTCGAGCATGGCCAAGCCCGTCGTTCACTCCTCCCAGCAGAACGTACTCGATGGTGACTTTTTGCCTGGGCTGTAACGGATAGGCTGCCAGATCGGCAATCAGATCGTCCAGGGGGAAACGGGCGGCCCTGGGCATGATGCGGGCCCGCAGTTCCTGGGTTGGAGCATGCAACGACACAGCCAGGGAAGCCTGTCCCGCAGCCCCCAGCTCCGCGAGCATGCCAGGGACTCCCACTGTAGACACGGTAATTCGACGCTTGGAGAAATCCAGCCCCAAGGGGTCGTGCAAAGCCCCCAGGGCGCGTTGCAGGTTTTCCCAGTTCAGCAAGGGCTCACCCATGCCCATGAATACGAGATTCCTCAATGCCACGCCCATAGCCAGTCCGTTCACATGCTCCTGAGCCACGAGAATTTGCCCCAGGATCTCTGCCATGGAGAGATTGCGGACAAGTCCCATTTGTCCCGTGGCACAGAAGGTGCATCCCAAAGCACAACCGACCTGGGTGGACAGACAGACCGTGAAGTGATCCTTCTCCGGAATCAGGACGGATTCGATCCGCTGGCCGTCTTCCAGGGTCAACAGAAATTTCGTCGTCCCATCCCGACTGGCTTGAACCTGATGCACTTCCGGCCACAACACGGTGGCCATCCCGGCAAGACGACCACGCAGTTCTCTGGATATATTGGTCATCCGGCCAAAATCCCTTTCCCGCTTCTGCCAGAGCCACTGCCAGAGCTGCCGTGCCCGAAATGGCGCCTCTCCCAAATCGGAACAAAACCGTTCAAGTTCGGGGTATGTGCAGTTGAGAAGATTGGGTTTCAATGGAACGACATCACTGCAGTTGTTCCTTCTGCCGATACGTGCGCACGAACTCGACGGCATCGGGTACCGAGGTCACTTCCCCGGCAATCTGGGCCTGGAGCAGAGCCTCGCGGATCAATCCCACGGCGGGCCCGGGCTTGATCTCGGCGAAATCCATGATCTCATGCCCATTGAGCAGAGGTTCCAAGGCTTCCTCAGGAATCTCCGCACGCTCCAGCATTTTCATATTGTGGTTGAATTCCTTGTACGCCCCATTGCGAGCCTTGATGTCCGCGCGGGCGATTTCGATCAGGCGCGGGTAGTCGTCCAACGCCGTGAACCGGCGGATGCCTCTGTCCGTGAGCATGAAATGAAAGCGCATGTGATTGCGGACCAGATGGCAGATGTTGTCGATCTCCTCCGGCGAAAAACGCAATCGGTTGAGAATCTTGCGGGCCACCTTGGCCCCGACGCGATGGTGCTGGTAGAATGTCCACTGCCCCCCAACGTATTCCGCGGTGTACAGCTTGCCCACATCGTGAAACAGGCACCCCAACGTTCCGTACCAGTCGTAGGGTAGCTCTTCCGGATACCGGCGCATCAACTCCAGGGTATGGTCCAAAACAACTTCCTCGCCTTCCTCCGGATTCTTGATCTGCCTGACCCGGCTCAGGGCCGCGACTTCCGGAACCAAACCGTGCAGAATTGTGCTTTCGTAAAGCAGCTTCACGAAGTACCACATGTTCTCTGCTTCCACTTTGCGCCACTCGTCCATGATGTCTGAAACCGAGACATAGTCGAGGATTCGCTGGGCGGACCGGACAATGGTCATCCAGGAATTGGGCTCGATGGGCAGCTGGAAATTGGCCGCAAAGCGCAGAGCGCGCAATCCTCTGAGATAGTTCTGCTTCAGGGTCTCGTCCGGAAGGCCCTGGAACCGAATCTCGCCGGCTCCCACATCAGCAAAGCCGTCATAGAGCTCCTTGGCCTTGGGCATATACGGACAGGCCAGTTGCAACGGAAGAGCGCCCTCCGTCTTTTCCAAGGCCTTGATCATCCCTGGGGTGAATTTGGCCACGCTCTCCTCTGGGTGGGACCCGTCCTCGGCATCTGCCGGGTACACCCGGATCAGCACCCCGCCTTCTTTGATGGTTCCGGTGACCTCTGGAGTCACACCAGGATCGAAATGGGGAAAGAGTTTGCTCAGATCCTCGAAATCAGCATCAGTACAAATATCAATTTCCCGTTCAGCCCCACCTTCCAATATTTTTTCCTGCAACCGGGCATTGATCACGTAGGCGTCAAATCCGTTGCGCATAATGGTCTTGCAGATGCTTACGGCATCCTTCAGTGGCTGCGACATACCAACTCCTTACTTGAGTGTTGAAAAAGTCCTACTCCACAGTTCGTTCAAAAATCCCAAGTGCAAGGAGCAATCCGGCACTTACTGGAGCGTCTCGTACCGCAAGACGAGAAAGCATCTTTGACAAAAGCAAGTGCCGGAGCAGCGACGCAGAAATTGGGAGGTAACGGACTGTTACGCCGCGGCGGCGTCATGAAAAAGGACCTTTCCGGCAATCCCGTGGGTCACCACTCGCCCCGGCAACGTCTGGCCGAGACACGGCGTATTCTTGCCCTTGGAGTGCAGCGACTCGGGCGTGACCGTCCACTCCAGGTCCGGATTAAAGAGAATGAAGTCCGCTGGGTCTCCGGGCAAAAAGCGGTTCACCGGCAGGGAAAAGCGTGTTGCCGGGCCGACGGTCCACCGTGTGAGCAGATCCTGCAGGGAAAGAACGCCCTCGCGAACCAGGCTCCAACTCAGGGAAAGAGCCGTGTCCAGTCCGCTGATTCCGTTGGGAGCTTCATCCATGGGCACCTCTTTTTCGTGCTCCGCATGCGGCGCATGGTCCGTGGCCAGCATGTCGATCACCCCCTCCCGGACGGCCTGACGCAAGGCCAGCACATCGTCCTTGGTGCGCAGAGGAGGGTTGACCTTGGCCAGGGTATTGTAACCCTGCAGCAGTTCTTCGGTCCAGAGCAGGTAATGCGGACAGGTTTCCGCGGTGACCTGGACCCCACGGTCCTTGGCCCAACGGATCAGCTCCACGGATTGCCGGCAACTGATGTGCGCCAGGTGGATCGGCAGGCCCAGGTAGTCAGCCAAAAGAACATCCCGAGCCACCTGCATGCTTTCAGCCACCACCGCCTGACCCTTCAAGCCCAGCAGTCCACTGACCCGGCCCTCGTTCATGCTTGTTCCCTCGGCAAGAAAAGGGTCTTCGCAGTGGTCGATCACCACCAGCCCCAGGTCGGACGCGTATTCCATGGCCCGACGAAACAGATCCGGATTGGCCACCGGCATGCCGTCATTGGAAAAGGCCACGCAGCCTGCTTCCGCCAATTCCACCAGGGGGGCCAGTTCCTGTCCGGCCAAGCCCTTGGTCAGCGCACCGACGGGATGCAGACGAGGACCGTACGGATGAGCACGGGCGGCCCGATCCCGCATCAAGGCGGTTACCGCCGCGGTATCGTTCACCGGCCTGGTGTTGGCCATGGCCAGTACAGTGGAAAAACCGCCTCGGGCCGCGGCTTCCAGGCCAGAGGCAATATCTTCCTTGTATTCGAAACCGGGCTCGCGCAGATGGACGTGAGCGTCGATCAGCCCGGGCAGAAGCAACATCCCTTCGCCATGCAACTGTTCGCCTTCTGCTGATGGTTCGTCCGGGGGAGCCAGGCGCTGCACAACGCCCTGGCTGATCCACAGGCTGACCAGCTCGTCCTGCCAGCGCACGTTGCGCACGATGAGATCCGGTCCGGGCATGACCTAATCCTCCTGGAGCAGCGGGGAATGGGGTTGATGGGGTTCACGTCGGCCGCTTTGCTCGTCCCCTGAGTCCGAAGCGTCCTTGCGGGTCAGAAAAAGAAACAGCAGGGCCATGCGGGTGGCCACCCCGGCGGAGACCTGATCCAGGATCAGACTGTTTTCCGCGTCCGCCAGGGCCGCGTCAATTTCCACTCCCCGGTTCATGGGGCCGGGATGCATCACCAGCACCCCGGGGTTGGCCTTGTTCAGATGGCGGGCTCCCAGGCCATAGGTCCTGGCGTACTCCCGCAAATCGGGTAGAAGGCCGGCTTTTTGCCGTTCCAACTGTAAGCGCAGGCAGATGACCGCATCAACACCCCTGCACGCCTCGGTCAAGTTGGAAAAAATTTCCACCGGCCATTGCCGGACTCCAGAGGGTAATAATGTCCTTGGAGCGCAAAGACGGACCTGCGCCCCCAATGCCGTGAACAGCAGCACGTCGGAGCGAGCCACTCGGCTATGGGCAATGTCTCCGACAATCAGCACGGTCTTTCCGGCCATATCTTCCCCCCAAGCCTCGCTAAGGGAAAATCCATCCAGCAAAGCCTGTGTCGGGTGGGCATGCCAGCCGTCCCCGGCATTAATCACCGAGCATGCCAGTCGCTGAGCCAGAAATTCACTGGCCCCGCTTTGTTGATGGCGCAGGACCAGGGCGTCCGGATGCATGGCCTGCAGGGTCAAAGCGGAATCCTTGAGGTTTTCGCCCTTGCGCAGACTGCTGGACGAGGCGGCCAGGGAGTAGGTGTCCGCGGAGAGTCGCTTTCCGGCAATGTCGAAGGAAGTCTTGGTTCGCGTGCTCGGTTCGACAAAAAAAAGGATAACGCTTTTGCCCTTGAGCGTGGGTACCTTTTTCACCGGTCGGGTGTTGATCTCGGCGAAGCGGCGAGCCATTTCAAAAACATGCAGAATTTCAGCCGATTTCAGCTGTGAAATACAGAGCAGATCCTTGTGGGGCCAAAGCATGGGTGCACCGTTGGTGAAGAGGTCTTTGGGGAAAACGGGAAAAACAGTCGGCACTGCAATCAATCGACGACATTGCCCTTCTCCTAGCCGAAAACAGCTTCGGCTTCCAGTACATTTTTCACGGCGCAAGACCTTGCCGGCCCCATGCCATCCCCTCGCCCCTGTCGATGTCCACGGAGCAGTCAAATTCTGTCCACGCACAACCAGATATGGGCGAGGCCAGCAGAAGACCTTTCTGTACGTCCCAGACAGGGGAATTCAGCCGCCATGGCATAGAAGACATGCTGGCAACAAATTTGTCCAGACACGAGTGTTGTCTTTCTCGGGGTTCCGACATAATATACTTTTTCTTTGGTGTCCGAACGGGCGCTCCTTCAACAATCCTTCTTTTTTCACTGCCCGACACATTTTCATTTGACGGATGACGTGGCCCCGGATGACGTTTTCGTGAGCTTCGTTTGCCTGATTGCGCCAGGAATCAGGCATGACCCTCTGCCGAACACCTGCTGCACGAAATCCTGACAACCCACGACATGGTCCACGACATCCCGGAATGCGGATGCGTGATTCTTGTTTCACCTCTTTCCAACCCGCGTTGCGAGACGGGTAAACATCATGTCTTCCTCACTTGACCAGTTAATCACCAAAAGCACCTCCACCGAACGCTCCACACCGGAAGAATTCCTTTTTCAGCAAAAATACCAGTTCTTCAAAAAACTGCTCCACAACAACAACCGGGCCCTGCAGCTGATCAACGCACTGGAGAACCTGCTTTACGACACCCGCCCCTTCACTTTCGACGAAGTCCTCGACCAGTGCGAGGAACTGGTGGGAGTGGTTTACGAACTGGCCGAAGAACTCAATGCCATCTCCGGAGGTAAATATCCGCAACTCTTTGGAGCAGCTGAAAAAATCGGCATCCACATTTTGCGCGGCCTGACCAGGCAGCGCAAATTGGAGAAAACATGCCTCGTGTTGCCGCTGGTCCGACTGAGCCACGAAAATGCCGGCCAAGTGGGTGCCAAAGCAGCCAATTTGGGAGAAATTTCCAATCGCGTTGGACTACCCACCCCCAAAGGCTTTGCTGTTTCCGCCTATGCTTGTCACGATTTTTTCCGCTCCGCGGGTCTGTACAAGGCCATCCAGGGCGAAATGAAAGGCGTGGACATCCAGGACACCGCGCAGCTCACCCAGGCCTGCTCCACCGTCCAAAAACGAATTATTGCCGCCCCGCTGCCCGATGATTTGGAATGCCGTATCTTCTATGAGGCCAAGGAGCTGTTTCGGGAGTTTGGGTCACGAACCCGAATTGCCGTTCGGAGCAGCGCCACGGGAGAAGATTCGGAATCCTCCTTCGCTGGTCAGCACTCCACGGTGCTCAACGTCACCCAAGACACCATCCTCGATACCTATAAGGAAGTCGTGGCCAGCTTGTTCAACCCCCGTGCAGTCTTTTACCGCCGCAGCATCGGCTACCGGGATCAGGACGTCGTCATGTGCGTGCTCTGCCTGAACATGATCGACGCCCGTACAAGCGGGGTACTGTACACCCAGGACCCCAATGAGCCGGAAAGCCGGAAGTTGATCATCAGCGCGGCCTGGGGCCTGGGCGTGAGTGTGGTGGATGGCTCCATGCCCAACGATTTATGGCGGATAACTCCTGGAGAGGCTAAGCCGGAGTACAGCGGGGCGCGCAAAGCCCGACGGATTGCCATGAACCCCGAGGGAGGAATCCACGACGTGGCGGTGGAGGAACACCTTCAGGATCAACCCTGCCTGAATGGCGACGAGGTCCGCGCTTTGGCCAACTACGGTTGGACCCTGGAGAAGCACTACAAGCGCCCCCTGGATATTGAATGGGCCATGGACCAGTCCGGCAAGCTCTTCATTCTGCAGGCCCGCCCACTGAACTTGATGCTACCGGCGCAGGCCACCCAAGCCTTCACCGAAGAAGCAACCACGACCATGGAAGGGCATGACATCCTGCTGTGCGGCGGAGCTACGGCGTCTTCAGGCACGGCCTGCGGTCAGGCCATTGTCCTCAAGAGCGAGCAAGACCTGGCTGCCGTGCCCGAAGGAGCGATCCTGATCGCCCCACAGACTTCCCCCAGCTATGTCCCCCTGATGGGCAAAATTCAGGGAATCATCACCGACGTGGGCAGTGTCACCGGCCACATGGCCTCCGTGGCCCGCGAGTTTGGCCTCCCGACCCTGGTGGGCACGGAGATCGCCACCAGCATCATTCCGCACGGCGAGGAAATCACTCTGGACGCCTCTCGTCGCACCGTTTATGCTGGACGGGTCATAAACCTGATCCAGGCCAAGCCGCGTACAAACCTCATGAAAGGCAGTCCGCTATTCCGCCTTGTCAAGGAAACATTGCAAAAAGTCGTCCCCCTGAATCTGATCGATCCCAAACACGTCGATTTTTGCCCCAAAGGCTGCCTGACCTTGCACGATGTGGTCCGCTTCACCCATGAAAAGGCCATGGCCGAGATGTTCCGCATCAACGAAGACATTCAAGAGGGCATCCACCTCGCGGTCAAATTGAAAACATCCCTGCCGCTGAACACCTATATTCTGGATCTTGACCGCGGATTCAAGACCTTCCCAGTAAACGGGATTGTGGAACTGGAGCAGATCGCCTCGCGGCCGTTCCTGGCTCTGTTCCGGGGCATGGAGCATCCCGGCGTGCAATGGAAGGGGCCGGTGGGAGATTATCCGTCCTGCTTCGCCATGGACCTCCCAGAGCCAATCCCGGACGACCCGAACCAGGACAGACCGTCTGGCGGACCGAACTACGCCTTCATTTCCGACGACTATCTGCATTACAATGCCCGGCTGGGCTACCATTTCGTGACCATTGACACCTACTGCGGCCAACAGGTCAACGACAACTACATCATCTTTTCCTTCAAAGGCGGAGCCGCGGACGTGTCCCGGCGCACCAGACGCGCGCTGATGATCGCGGCCATCCTCAAACGCCTGGGACTGCGGGTGGAACAGACAGGAGACTTTGTGCATGGGGAAATCAAGAAATACGATCATCCCCGAATGGAAGAGAAACTGGATTTTATCGGCCGACTTATGGGCTCGGTGCATCTTCTGGACATGGTCCTCACCGACGACGCCCAGATCCCCTGGTACGTGGAGCAGTTTTTCAAGGGCAACTACTCCTTCAAGCCGTGAAGGATGGCGGCTACAGACCCCATCACGCTCGCAACGCGCCACGGAACTCATCCCAGGAGCTCACCCCCAGTTCATCCAGCAGGAGTGGCAATTCGGCCGCAATACGGAAGGCCATGTCCGGACGCAGGAAATTTGCCGTGCCGACCTGCACGGCCCAGGCTCCCACCAGAATGTACTCCAGGACATTCTCGGCCGAGGCGATGCCTCCCAAACCGATGATCGGCAGGTCCACGGCCCTGCTGACCTGATAGACGCAGCGCAGGCCCACGGGCTTGATCGCCGGCCCGGACAGTCCGCCGATAACATTGGCCAGCCGAGGGCGTCGATTCCGCACGTCCACGGCCATGCCGGACAGCGTGTTGATCAGGGCCAGAATATCCGCCCCCCCGTCCGCCGCGGCCTTGGCAACAGCCGTGATGTCCGTGACGTTGGGCGAGAGCTTGACGATCACCGGCTTGGTTCCGGCCCGATCCTTGACCGCCCGGGTCACCCGGGCTGCTTGTCCCGGATCCTGACCAAAAAGTATCCCGCCGGCCTGGACATTGGGGCAGGAGATATTCACCTCCAGGGCCGCGACCCCTTCCTGTTCCGCCAGATATTCCGCAAGTCTGGCGAAATCCGTGACGTCACAGGCGTAGAGATTGGCGATCACCGGCACCTCGGCCCACGGCAGTAACGGCAGCTTTTCCTCAACAAAACGGTGCACGCCGATATTCTGCAGACCGATGGCGTTGAGCATGCCGCAGGGCGTTTCCGCGACCCGGGGCATGGGATTGCCTTTGCGGGGCTCCCAGGACAACCCCTTGACTACGATCCCCCCCAGCGCCGTCAGGTCGCCGTAAGCCGCGAATTCCAAGCCATACCCGAAGGTGCCGGATGCTGTCAGCACCGGATTCTTCAATCGCACCCCAGCCATTTCCACCGCGAGGTTCATGCCTCACCCCCAAGGTGCACGTCCCCGGCCCAGAACACCGGGCCCTGAGTGCAGACCTTCACGGGCAAGGTCTGGTTTGTTGTCTCGGTCACGCACCCCAGACACGCCCCCACTCCGCAGGCCATGCGATTCTCCAAGGAGAGCTGGGCCCTGGCCCGGTGCTTCATGGCCAGACCCTGAACGGCACGTAGAAACGGGTGCGGTCCGCAGGCCAGAATCAACCCCTGCCTCGCGGCATATTCCTTGATCCGGCGCTCCAGATCGTCCACGAAGCAGGCCAATTCCTCGGCGCAGGTCTGGCGGGAAGCTTCCATGGGCATTTCTTGCGGCAACAGATCCAGGGGATACTCAGCGACCTCTGGTCGATGGCCGAAAAATAGACGCAATTTCTCTGGTTGCGGATGACGTCGGGCATAGCCGATAAACGGGGCCAGCCCGATGCCTCCGGCCAGCAAGAGTGTCGACGTCTCCGGCTCCAGGGCGAACCCCTGGCCCAACGGCCCCCAGGCAACGACCCGGTCGCCGGGCCGCAACGCGCTCATTGCCCTGGTTCCCCGCCCGACCACCTGAAAAAAGAGGCGCAGGACGCCACTCTCCAGCATGCAGATGGAAAAGGGACGGGCCCACAACAGCTCGAACGACCAGGAAACCGGCCGGAGCATCACGAACTGCCCGGGCGTCCACCCGGCATCGCCGGGAAAGCCTGCCGTCAGATCCAGATCCAGTAGCCAGTGGGATTGATCCGGTCCAACCGGGGAATGTGCCGGGGAGCCGGATTCCGGACCGGTCCGGCGCAGTTCCATGACCGTGAATTCGCGGCAAACCGGGGAAGAGGCAGCGTCCGCCGCCATAAGTGTATTGTCTGGCATAACCAAAAAATCAATGTTTAAATGTTGGGCGCTACAGCGCTATGATGCCCTTGATACCAGCTACGGCCTCATACACCGCAACGATCCCGTCACTGGAGCACATGACCATGTTCGCCGTAACGCTCAGATACTTACCCTGACTCGATTCCCGAAGCGTGACATCCGGGCAGGAGCTGAAAATTGCCAATAGTTCCTCCTTCTGGGCCTTGGGCACAATGAATTTGAAGGTATACACCGAGGGCCACTGGCACTGCTCGTCCAGCAGTTTCCGGAACTGTTCGAAATCTTTCATTGCCGCTAACGGGGTTGAGGGGAAAGGGGCGTCCATCAAGATTCACAGCATTGGCGCGGCAGGGAGTGAACGTCGTGCAGCGCGTCACATGGGTGAGTCATAGTTTTTCCGGCCAAGAGAAGCAAATGCCCTCACGTCCGTCAACTCTGACTCCAGCTCCGCGGCAAGACGCTGAAACTCAAACTCCACTCGCGGCATCAACTCCCGACAGGCGGCAAGATCGCCCGCCTTGCCGGCCAGCTCCACCTGGCTGCTCTGATCGGCCAGTGTTCGTGCCGAGACGAGCGAAGCCATTCCCTTGAGGCTGTGGGCATGTTCCAGAATCGCAGTGATGTCCGCGTCGTCGATCACCTGGTTCAGTTTTTCCATGCATGCCCTGCCGTCTCCCAGAAATCCTCGCAGAATATTGTCGGCCAGCCTCTTTTTTCCACTCACCCGGCGCATGAAATCCGCCTTGTTGAAGACCGGAAGATCACGTTCTCCGAGTGCCGGATCATTTGTTTCCAGGGGCTTGTTGTCGACCTCTCGGGGACTGACTGTTGCCTGCTGCTCCTGCTTTTCCGGCTCCCCCTCGACATCCGGCGCGGCCAGATCCCGGGTCTCCACTGGCAGCCATTTCTCCAACATTTCCGCCAATTGCGCCGGCTCCAGCGGCTTGGCCAGGTAGTCGTCCATTCCCGCCTCCAGGCACTGCTCCCGATAGCCCTGCATGGCGTGGGCGGTGAGGGCGATGATCGGCAGGCGGCGGGGAGAGGGCTGAGGGCTGAGACCTGAAACCTGAGGTTCAGAAATCCGGTCTCCGATGTCCGACGTCCGGTTGCTGGCATCCGAATCCTGACTTCTGACTTCTGACTTCTGACTTCTGATCCTCCGCGTCGCGGCCAGCCCGTCCATTACCGGCATCTGCACGTCCATGAGCACCAGGTCGTAGGGGATGGATTGGAGGGCCCGGACCGCCTCGGCGCCGTTGGCCACGGTGTCGGCGGACAGGCCGAGGTTGTCCAGCATGGCCAGGATCACCTGCTGGTTGGTGGGATTGTCCTCGGCCAGAAGGACGCGCGCCTTGCGTGGGGTGAAGGTTTTCCGGGAACCGGGTTCCCGGACCAGCCGTCGAGCCATGATCTCCCTAGAGGAACTCTGACCATCCCTGGCCAGAACCATGGTCAGACAGTCGAACAGTTCTCCATGAAGCACGGGTTTGGTCAGGTAGGCAGAAAATCCGGCTTCCTGCAGGCGTTTCGCGTCGCCCTCGCGGCCCAGGGAGGTCAACATCACGGTGGGCAGGGGTTGCAGCGTGGGTTCTGAAGAAATGACCCGTCCCAGAGTTTCCCCATCCATGCCTGGCATTTGCATGTCCAGAACTGCCAGCCGAAAGGGGTCGCCTTGGGCCAGGGCAGCGTACAGCAGCTTCAGGGCCGTGGGGCCGTCGGGCGCCTCAGCCGGGCGCATTCCCCAGCCTTGGCAGCGGGCCAGCAGGATCTCCCGGTTCGTGGCGTTGTCGTCCACGATCAGGGTGTGGATCCCGTGCAGATCCGTGGGATCGGGCACGGGCGTCTCCACTGCCTCGCCCAGCCCCAGCCGGACCGTGAACCAGAAAGTGGAGCCCTGGCCCTCGACGCTCTCCACCCCCACTTCCCCGCCCATCATCCCGGCCAGTTGCCTGGAAATGGCCAGCCCCAGCCCGGTGCCGCCGAACTTCCGGGTAATGGAGGCGTCCACCTGGGTGAAACTCTGGAACAAATCGTCCAGTTTGTCCGGGGGAATGCCGATGCCGGTGTCGCGGATGGTGAAAAGCAGAGTTACCGTCGAGATGCTGGAATGCTGGGATGCTGGAATGCTGGAATCTGAACCTTGCTGAACTGAGGGCATCTCCTGACGCTGAGCGTGGATGTTCGACTCCGGCGCACCAGACTGTCCACCTGTACCAGAAACATTGGGCGCGCAAACTTTCTCTGGAATCCCGGCATCCCAGCATTCCAGCATTCCAGCATTTCCTGCCGCCCTCTGCACCCGCACCACCACCTCGCCCCGTTCCGTGAATTTCACCGCGTTGCCGGCCAAGTTGGTGAGGACCTGCCGGATGCGGCCGGGGTCGCCGATGAGGTTGTCCGGGACGTCCGGGTCCGCGGCGCAGATGAACTCCAAGCCTTTTTCCTCGGCCCTCAAGGCCGTCATGGCCGTGAAACTGTCCAGCATGGGCCGCAGGGCAAAGTTCAGGGATTCCAGGTCCAGCTTACCGGACTCGATCTTGGAGAAATCCAGGATATCGTTGATCAGGGACAGCAGGGC
>REDL01000112.1 GCA_007693505.1 Desulfovibrionales bacterium
ACCGGGCGAGCTTGAGACGCCGAGGCGCGGAGGGGAGAGACGTTTTCTTCCTCTCTGTGAGCTCTGTGAGCTCTGCGGCTCTAGGCCTGCAGCAGGCCGGGCGTGAGATCAAAGCATTTTGTCTCTCGCCCGCTCGAAGACTCGCCCAGTTAAATACGGCGTTGCCGTAGACCGCAGTTCTCTTTAACCGGGCGAGCTAGAGACGCCGAGGCGCGGGGGAGAGTCCTTTCTTTCATCCGCAAGATCAGCAAGATCAGCGTTGAAGAAAATGGGCTGGGTCTCTGAGAGCAGCAACCATTTAGTATCGGATTGAAAAGACCTTGCAGGTCGTGTCAATCTTTATGGGTTTTACAACGGGCGGTCCGAGGCACCCTTCAACCGAATGTCAGTCCCTGGTCCTGCGGCGATAGCCGTAAACCCCGATGCCGAACAGGCCGATGCCCAGCAGGGCAAAAGTGCCTGGTTCGGGGATGGGGGCGGCTGAGTACCAGCCAGCATAAAAATTGCCCGGACCCATAGCATTTCTATCAATAACAAAATTCCAATCCGAATTATCCTTTGTTGCTTCACCAAAAGCCCAATTGTTCATGTTCAGGGCAAAATTGAAGGCATAGAGACCCGCATTGGTTGAATTTGTTGTATTCTCGAAAATGCCGCTGATACTCCCAGTGACGGTATCTGGAAAAGAGCCAAAAAACTCATCCGCGACTATTATCCCATCGGTTGGGTCCATGATTCCCTGCAGGCCCGTGGCCTTTAATTGAATCCGTAACGTTTTGAAGTAACCACTGTCATGTTCATTGTTATCCGTGATACTTAACCTGGATATATATGGATTACTTATGTCTTTGGCAAAATCTTCCTTGGCCAGGAAATCAAACGTGAAAGATGTCCAGTTTGTTCCGTCAAAATCATCAAAGTAGTATTGTTGACTGACAACGTCTTGCTGGCCATTGTCACGGTATTGCATGAATCCTGATCCAGTGCTTCCTCCATACCACCATGAACTTGCGATATTGGCGATATTGCCTCCAAATTCCTCGTACTCAGGTGAAACAATGTTCAGGGATAAGTCGATATTCTCAGTGGTAATAAGGGAATTATCTGAGAGGCGCGTTATGGTCCCAGAGTACCCGAACCGATCCGTATCGATCCACCCCGTCGAGAATGCCATGGAGTTGGTGGCCAGGAAAATTGCCACGCAAACAGAAAAAACAATGCCGATGAAGAATTTTTTGAACATTCTTGTCTCCTTTGTGATTGTCCGCCAGACAGCGGTTTATTGGATGGGGTTCTGAGGCCAGCAACATGCTTTTTTATTCAACTTGATACTCTAAAACAGCCCATTTCAAGGTCTTACAGACTACTTTCATCTAAAAAAACAAGCTTTCAATGCCTAAATTGCTGATATTAAATCAATAATCACAAAAAAATACTCAAGTCGAACACTCCCCACTCAACCATGATCACGCTTGCGATCGCTCCATATTGACCGATAGCCTCCTTCATCGCAACCGTATTTGGTATATTCTGCGGTGCGGCCCCCATCTTGAACATATTCTCTCGCCCGCTCGCGGACTCGCCCAGTTAAATACGGCTTCGCCGTAGACCGAAGGTCTATTTAACCGGGCGAGCTAGAGGCGCTGAGGCGCGGAGGGGAGAGTTTTTTTCTTCCTCTCTGCGAGCTCTGCGTCTCTAGGCCTGCTGCAGGCCGGGCGAGAGATATTTTTCAACGGGCGTTTTTGACTTCATCCTTGATCCGCTTCACATGCCCGCGGCCCAACCCCTTGACCTCGCAGCCCAGCTCGAAATAGCGGCGGATTTGGGCGTCGATAAGGATACCGAAGCAGTCGATAACGGCCATGGGCCGGCCGCTCCATCCCACCACCTCGTCCGGAACCAGATCCAGGTAGGCCTTGTGCCGCACGGCCAGGATCAGGCAGTCGGCACCCTGGAGGGCTTCCCCCACGTCCTCCCGGCGAGCCCCCGAGCATGGAGAAACGAGCATTTTCTGCTCTCTCCGGTTTGCGGTCTCGCTGAAGATAGCGCGACGCAGGCATGCGGAGGGCGGTCATGTCCGGTGCGGGAGATCGCGGCGGCGTGGTTTCGTGGGTGTGGGGCATGAGGAGCGGGGTGGAAAAGCGGGTCAGGAGGTCGTGCCGAGGGTGATGCGTTCCAGGAACTCGGCGTTGATCAGTTCCGGGGGCATGGGGCGGTAGTAGAGGTAGCCCTGGGCGAACTGGCAATTCAGTCCGGTCAGGATGTTTTCCTGGGTCTCCCGCTCTACACCTTCGGCCACCACGGCCATATCCAGGCTGTGGGCCAGGGAGATGATGCTTTCCACTATCCGTTGATCCTGGCGATGATTTACGCCGTCCAGTCGGTCCACGAAGGAGCGGTCCACTTTGATCACGTCGATGGGAAAGCGGTGCAGAAAGTACAGGGAGGACGCCCCGGTGCCGAAGTTGTCGACATGGATTTTGATGCCCAGTTCGCGCAAGCGCGTCAGCACATCAAGCACGGCCTGGCTTTGGAGCAGATCCTTGCACTCGGTGACTTCCAGGTGCAGGTTGCGGGCCGGAAGGCCTACGGATTGAAGAGTTTGGGAAATATACTGTTCCAGGGTCATGTCCTGACACTGGCATCCTGACAGATTGACGCAAACAAAGCAGTCCTCCAGGCTTGGATACGTATCCTGCCAAGTTTTCATCTGTTCGCAGGCTTGGCGCAGAATCCAGCGACCGAGGTCGTGCAGCAGGCCGCTTTGTTCCGCGGCCGGGATGAATTCCACCGGCGGGATCAGCCCCACCCCGGGCCGTTCCCAGCGAATCAAGGCTTCAAAGCCATGCAGTCCGCCGGTGGCCAGGGACACGATGGGCTGGTAATAGAGAATGAATTCCCGCTGCTCCAGGGCCGTGCGCATTTCCTGTTCCAGGACTTGGGGCTGGCCGTATTGCTGGAGCATCATGGGCTGGAAAACCTTGGCGCAAGCCCGGCCGGAGTTCTTGGCCCCGTACATGGCCGCGTCCGCGTGCCGGATGATCTCTTCCGGATTCTCATAGCGTCGACAGTCGGCGACAATGCCCAGGCTCACGCCGATGGAGACTCGGCGATCTCCGATGGTCATCGGCTTTTCAAGCAAGGCGAAGAGCCGTCGGGCTACGGAATGGGCATAATCCAGGTCATTGATGTCGTCCAAGATCACCGCGAACTCGTCTCCGCCCATCCGGGTGACCATGTCCGAATCCCGCAGACATTGCTTGGTGATTTCGGCAAAGCGGATCAGGATTTGATCCCCCACGAGGTGGCCCATGGAGTCGTTGACTTCCTTGAAACGGTCGATGTCCAGATACAGTACGGAGAAGAGGTAGTCCCGATTGCGACGGGCCCGGCGGATGGCCATGCTCAGGACTTCCATGAACAGGGCCCGGTTGGGCAATCCGGTCAGGTGATCGTGGAACGCCTTGTGATAAAGCAGTTGTTCGGATTTCTTGATTTCTGATACATCATGCAGACAGATCAGCAGTTTGTCGTCCGGCACTCCGGCCAGGGAGACGTGGACATGCAGGTCGTGGTTGTTGTGCTTCTGGAGTACGGCTTCGAAATGACGAGGGAAAGAGCCGTGGAGATGGTTCTCGGCAACCCAATTCAGAATTCGAGATTGCTGGCTGGGGATGATCAGGTCTGTCCAGCACGTGAGGTTGAACAGCGTTTTGAGGGAGTACCCGGTCAAGCTTGCGGCCTGCTTGTTGGCCAGGATAACGCGGTTGTCCATGTCCGCCACCAGCACGGCGGCCCCCAGGCTCTCGAAAATTTGTTCGTACAGAGATACCGTGGTTTGATTTGATGTTGGGACAGTTGTCGAGAGTGTCATGGCTCTGGTTCGGTTCTGAAGGGGGAACGGCCGCGTGTCCGACATCACCGCACAGATTGATTGGATGCTGGTTCTTTGAAATACGTTGTCTCTGGCTCAGAGCAAACATGCTCTCTTGAAAACTACAATAATATCGAAATGGTAGATGTCTGGGTGTTCAAGGCGTAATCCCTGGGTGGGCCAGCATCAGTCGAAATCGATTTCTGGCAACTTTCCGATTTCGATTTCGATACCAACCCAGGTAGCGCCCGAGCATTCAAAACAGAATTGCCCTGGTCCTCCGGCTCCTCTGATTGAATTTCTTTCATGATTCATGTATAGACTTGATAATTTGAAAGAAGTCAATTTGACGAAAGTACTGAAAACTGCGGAAACGATCTGGTATTTTTTTTATATTTCAATGAAATGATAGACAATACGTGTCCGATGAGGTGGCAAGATGCAGGGTGAAATCATGATCATCGACGATCGGTCGGACAACCTTCACAACCTTATTACGATGCTCTCCGCGGTCGGGCATACCGTGTTGGCCTTTTGGGATGGGAAGAGCGCTTTGGAGGCTGCCGCGAAAAAACCTCCGGAAATTATTCTTTTGGGTATTCAGATGCCCGGACTGGACGGGTTTACGGTCTGCCAAAGGCTCAAAGCGGATCCGGGACTGAAACAGATTCCCGTGATTTTTCTTACGGCACTGAACGAGGTCGACGACAAATTGCGGGCCTTTGCCCAGGGTGGGGCGGACTATGTGAGCAAGCCGTTCGCAAGCGAGGAGGTTCTGGCCCGGGTTGCTGCGCATCTGCGCATGTACCGCCTGTTGCGCGCCAGTGAAATACACCAGCAGGAAACCGAACAGTTCGTCCGAGAGCGAACCCTGGAGCTGGAACGTAAAAACGCCCAGCTCGCGGAACAGACCAAGAAGCTGAAAGAATCCATGATTGCCATGGATGTGCTGATCCGAAAAGTGCGAGAGGACGGTCAGGCCATGGCTGATGAGGCCTTGCGAGGGCTGTGCGCGGAAATTCTGCCTTTGGTGAATAGGCTGGAAGGGATGATGGCCACGGAGGAATCCCTGCACGGCGAGCCTGGACAGGTTGTCGCGGAAATTCGAACCAGGCTGGCGCGGTTTGCCCCTGATCCCATGGCGGACCTGGAGCAACGGGTCAATGGGAATCTTTCATACCGGGAAATCGAGATCGTCCGGTTACTGGTCGAGGGCAACAGTTCTGACCAGATCGCGAAACGGCTGGAAATCTCTTCCCGTTCCGTGGACTCACATAGTTACAATATTCGAAAAAAAATTGGTGTTCCTGCCAAGGTCCGCCTCCGCAACCACCTCGTCCAATTGATTACCCCATAGCACCGGCATTCTCGTCAGCAGTGGACTGACTCGGCCCCAAAACCGAACGCACGGGAGTGGATCGCGCTTTGCGCAGGTAGTCCTTGAGCCGGATATGTCCCGGCACGTTGAGCTTCTTGCGAATGCTGTAGCAATGAGAATTGACGGAGCGCGCGGCGATGTCCAGTTCCGCGGCCACTTGCCTGCAACTTTTGCCCTGGGCCAGTAACCGGGCAACCGTGGCCTCCCGCACCGAAAGGCACGTACACCAGGCGTGATCCTGGTTTTCCAGGTGCGGAAACGCTGCCTGGACCTTGGCCAGGACCTGATCGATGCGCATTCGGGTGGGGCGATGTTTTGACTGTTCGCGCACGGCGCGAAGATCATCCAGGACTTCGTCCCGCCATTGCGCCGCCAGGTGTTGGATCAGTTTGCGGCGATCATGATCGTTCTTTTGCAGCAAGAGATCCAGGGTGATGTCGGCTTCCCGCAATTGCTCCAGTTGCGTTTTCAAGGTGACGTTCTTTGTTTCCAGTTCCTTCGTGCGCTCAAGAACTTTCCGTTCCAGGTGCTCGTTGGCCTGTGCCAACTCCTCGGAGAGTTGCTTCAACTTGTGGTTCTGCTCTTGTTCCCGTTGCAACGCCACATGAAGCTCCTGTTGAAGGGATCTGAGGATGCACCGCTGGATTTCCTCCAACCGTTGCTGCTTGATTCGGCGCTGAACAAAAAGCTGAGCCCGTCGCTCCAAATGCTTGATTTTCGTTTCCAGGTCCCATTGTTCGTATTCAGGGCAAAAAAACTCTTGAAATGCAAATTTCTTGATTTCAAGTTCGGTCATGCGTCCTCTCCCAAAAGCAATACAACATAGCTGTCATTGTGAAAAAGAGTCGGTCCCTGGCCCTGCTTTGGACAAAGTTCTCCATAGGCGTACATGCCGCAGAAGCGGAAAGCAGGATGGTTTGCCTTGAACTGAAGCAGAGCGGAATGTTCTTGCGCTGTATTGAGGCCCAGGATGTGCCGACGGGAGGTGCAGGAGAAGAGCAGTGCCAGGTCCGGAGCCGGGCCGGGATAGCGTTCCAATGCCGAAATCGTGGTTCGCTCAGCGGCCTGGATTATGCTGCCATGATCGAATTCCGTCAGGCGGACGCGAGGGGCCGGTGGAAACGTGCCGCAAAAGGCGATGCTGGCATTTTCATGGTTGATAAATGCCGGGGCGCGAAGAATGAACTGGTCGTCCATCATGACCGCCAGCGGGAATTGCAAATATTCTTCTTGGTTGGCCCCAAGGTAGTGGTCATAGAAGTCCAGGATCGGCATGCCGTCGATTTCTCGAACTACGTTGCCTTCGTGGCTGGTTACGGCAAAACTGTTGCCCACGGGGCGGCGTCCGTTGCCAATGCCCATGGAATACTGCACAGGGCCGGAAGCCAGGATGATCACCAGCCCGTCGGAAAGAACGCGGTTGCCGTTGAATTGGCAAGAATATTCAAGCAGGAAATGGTCTCCGGCATACCCACCGACAATGGGGAATTCCTCACCAAGAGCCTCGCACAGGCTACGATCAAGATCAATGCCGAAAATTTTCAATCCCTCGGCCAGAACAATGCCGAAGACAGGCTGGTCGTCCGTCCCCTTCCGGTTCGCGGAAGCGTTGAGTGCGGCATGGGCACTGTCCACGGCCTGGCGCACGGCGGCCTCCGGATCCTTGGAAACATCTTCTCCCCACCCCGTGCCGAAGCAGATATGATCAGACTGGATCAGGACCAAAGTCAGGGTGTCTTCCGAGACGGGAATGATGTCGGATATTTCGCCGTCCGTGGAACAGCCAACCAGTTGAAGATCAGGCCATTGCCCAAGAATGCGCTCCAGCGCGGCGTGGAAGTCGGTCTCCATGCGGGAGGTAAAGAAGATGCCCAAATCGGGAGGGTGTCGGCCCAACTCCCGTTGGCACGAGGCGATGAGGTCTTCAATGGCCTTTTCCGTGTTGGGGTTGCTGCTATGGCCAAGGGCAATGCGCATGGTCCTCCTTAAACGTTGAGATGACCACCCTCATCTTCGTTACAGACTGCTTGGATAACCTCACCAGCTATCCATGTGGGAGACATAACAAACCAGTCCAGTTGTCAAGTTGATTGAGTACTTATTTTTACTGAATTTTTACAGTAATTTTTTTATATTAGTCTGAAATTATGTAACTAATCAGCACATCCTGAGTTGAGGCCATTTTCGACGCTGGATTTCCGCCTGGGGGGAAAGACGTGTTTTCCCATGCCGCCTCCCAATCAGTCATACCCGTCAAGCCTGTCCTCGCGCAGACGGGGTGCGCGTATCCAGGCCGCTTTTACTCGGATGAGCTGAGTAGCCGCTTGACAATCAAACCGATGTCATGAAATTTGACCTGAATTCAGGTCAACCAGAATAGAGGTCCGAACCATGGAAATACTTTCCCTCTCTGAGGCGAAAATGAAGTTCAGCCATCTCGTGGACAGGGTCAACGCCACGGACCAGGAAGTCGTCATCACAAAAAATGGGCGACCAGCCGCGGTTCTCGTCAGCCCTGACGCGTTTTCAAGCTGGTCGGAAACCTTGCTCATCCAGGCCGATTCCCGGCTTTTGGAGGAAATTGCCTCTGGAATGCGGGATATGAAGGAAAACAAGGCAGGCCTGTACACCATTGATGAACTTTTCGCCGAATGAGCCGGAGTCCCTTGTATCGACTGCGTGTCTCGGACGATCTGGCTGCATTGATTCGCGGTCTGCATCTTGAGCTGAAACGGAAAGTCCGCGAGGCGCTTGCGCTGATCGTGGAGAATCCGACATTGGGGAAGCCCTTGAAGCGTGAACTGGAGGGTTTGCGAAGTTTTCGCGTCAGCAGATTCCGGATCATCTACAGCCTGACTGAAAAGAGAGAAATCCAGATCATTGCCATGGGCCCCCGTGACCGGATTTATGAGGAAACGGCGCGCATTGAGAAGAGAGAGTGAGATTTTCGATTTCGATACCGATCCGGATAGCGCCCGAGGATCGAGAACATATCTGTCCTGGGACCATGTCGAGGAAAAGCTTGGAATGGTGGTGTAAATCGCGGTGTAAATCGCGGGGTAAAATGCGGGGTAAAACTGGGGTAAACAAACAAAAACATAAAACAACTTACAAGCAAAAAACTATGTAATTTTGTGCAGTTATCTTTGATTTTAGTGGTGCGCTGGGGGTGCTGTGTCTGGCCTCTCACGCCGGTAACGCGGGTTCAAACCCCGCTGGGGACGCCAAAGAATAT
>REDL01000046.1 GCA_007693505.1 Desulfovibrionales bacterium
TGCCCAAAATTCGGCCAAAAAACATGATTTTGGCCTTGCTTCGAGTAAACTTGGGTTAACGTGTTCAAGGCTCCCTTGAGATATTACCTCGCACCGCCGGAGATGCGGTTGCGGCCTTTTGTCACGTTGTCATACGGTCACGCCAGGACATCGATATCTTACCTTTCGTTGGATATTTATCCCGAGGATCTCGATGTTCGGGATCGGGACCGGAGTCGGACAAACAGCTTCGGGGTGAAGATCGGAGCAGGTTGGGAATATCGGCCGGGATTTACTCTGGAGCCGTTTCTCGGTGTCGCGTATAGCCATATCGAGTATCTGTATGATTTCAATACCCGGTTCATGCGAGAAGTAATTGAACTCTTTCCCGAATTGGATCGGGATGCGTACAACACCACCGTTGACCTCTATTCCGTAAGCAGCGGGCTACGACATTCTCTGGACTATCCATTGGGGCCGGGGCTGCTTGGGTTTGATCTGCAGTATGTCTACCAGTTTTCCAGGCCGTGGCGTTCCAAAAGCAGACTCGTGGATTTTTCCGTGCACAGCAGCTTCCTGGGCACGACTTTGGATTATGAACTGCCGACCGGACTGAATTTGCTGGATCGCGAACTTTCCATCAAACCCTTTGCATCCCGAACGGATTTGTTCGGGGATTTCAACAAGGGAATGCAGCTGCACCATTTTTATGAATTCGGCATGAACCTGATTCTGGATGTCGGTCCATTCAGGAATCTCTTTTCCCGAATCTCTTTGGGCGGATCCTATATTACCGGAGAAAATTTTCACGGTTGGAAGTTTGGTTTGACGTTTATCTGAAGCTGCTCCTTCTTTCGAAGAACTGGACACGGGCTGGCGCGGATGGGAGTGTGGCATCCGCTGATGCCTTGCACTTCGGCAAAAGGCTGTCACTGGGGCGGGAGAACCGTTGCTTGTTCTCATGATGCCGGGCATGCTGCTTGGCAGTATGTTTGGTTGCTCATACAGCGCTCTTTTGTTACACTTTTCGACTTTTGAATGAGTGAACCGCCGGCAATCTCAAGGAGATGATCATGGCCCGCAAACCCGCAGTTGAACCGCAGGACGCCCGTCGGGAGGCGTTGCAGACCGCTTTGACGACCATTGAACGCAAATACGGCCAAGGTTCGGTCATGCGCCTTTCCGATGACGCTCATCAGGCCATCGAGGCCATTCCTTCCGGCTCCATCGGCCTGGATTTGGCTTTGGGCATTGGCGGCATTCCCCGGGGGAGGGTGACCGAGATTTATGGTCCGGAGTCTTCGGGCAAAACCACCCTGGCCTTGCACATGATCGCGGAGGCCCAGAAGATGGGTGGAGTCTGCGCCTTTATCGACGCAGAGCATGCCTTGGACGTGACCTATGCCCGCCGTCTGGGGGTCAAGACGGATGAATTGTTGATTTCCCAGCCGGACTACGGCGAACAGGCCCTGGATATCGCGGACATGCTGGTCCGTTCCGGCGGCGTGGACCTGATCGTCATTGATTCGGTGGCCGCCTTGATTCCCCAATCCGAACTGGAGGGGAATATGGGGGAAACCCAGGTCGGGTCCCAGGCGCGCTTGATGTCCCATGCGCTGCGCAAGCTCACGGCAACCATTCACAAGTCCAAGACGTCGGTGCTGTTCATCAACCAAATCCGGATGAAAATCGGGGTGGTGGGCTACGGCAGCCCGGAGACAACACCTGGCGGCAACGCCTTGAAGTTTTACGCCTCGGTGCGCCTGGACATTCGAAGAATTCAGACCATCAAGGACAAGGACGAGTCCGTGGGCATCAAAGCCCGGGTCAAGGTAGTCAAAAACAAGGTTGCCCCGCCGTTTCGGGAGGCTCTATTCGATATCATGTATGGCACGGGTATTTCCCGAGAAGGTGAAATTTTGGAGTTGGGGGTGGACCACAAGATTGTGGACAAGAGCGGCTCCTGGTTTTCCTTTGGTTCCGAACGCCTTGGGCAGGGATACGAGAACGTTCGGGCTTTTTTGCAGGAAAATCCCGACCTGCGTCAGTCCATAGAGGATCAACTGCTGCGTCATCTGGGAATGGCCGAGGAGGTGGATACGGTGGTTTCCCCTTCGCAGTCGGAGAGCCCGCAAGCCGCATCCTAAGTTCACCCCTTCCCAAAATTAACGGCATCGTCAGTTCAGGAGCATCCAAACGTGATTACTGCTGCATCCATTCGCCAGAAATTTTTAGATTTTTTTGCCCGCAATGGTCATGAAATCGTGACCAGTTCTTCCCTGGTACCACGGGAAGACCCGTCGTTATTGTTTACCAACGCGGGGATGGTCCAGTTCAAGAAAGCCTTTCTGGGTCAGGAAAAGCGCGATACCGGCCGGGCAGTCAGTTCCCAGAAATGCCTGCGCGTTGGGGGAAAGCATAACGATCTGGAGAATGTTGGACGTACGGCCCGACATCATACGTTTTTCGAAATGCTCGGCAATTTTTCCTTCGGTGACTACTTCAAGGCCGAGGCCGTGGATTTTGCATGGCGTTTTTTGACCGAAGAACTGGAACTGCCCAAGGCACGGCTTTATGTTACGGTGTTCCGTGAAGACGACGAGGCTGAAGAGATCTGGAAGCGGGTGGCGGGTATTCCCGGCGAGCGGATATTCCGTTTGGACGAGAAGGACAATTTCTGGTCCATGGGGGACACAGGTCCGTGTGGGCCCTGTTCCGAAATCCTGATTGACCAGGGGGAGGCCATGTCCTGTGGTCCGGACTGCGGTATCGGTCGCTGCGAATGTGACCGGTATCTGGAGATCTGGAATCTGGTCTTCATGCAGTACGAACGTGACGCCGCAGGCACGATGCATCCCTTGCCCAAGCCAAGCATTGATACAGGGATGGGACTGGAACGGATCAGCGCGGTTTGCCAGGGCGTCTTTTCCAATTTTGCCTGTGACTTATTCACTCCGTTGATCGCCCAGATTTCCGAACTGTCCGGAAAATCCTACGGGGCCACGGAAGATGGCGATACGGCCATGCGCGTTATCGCGGATCATGGCCGTTCCGTAGCCTTTCTGGTCGCCGACGGGATCGTCCCATCCAACGAGGGACGCGGCTATGTTCTGCGTCGTCTGATCCGACGGGCGTTTCGTTTCGGGCGGCTATTGGGACTGGAAGGCCCCTTTCTGCACAACGTGTGCGATCATGTCTGCATTATGATGGGCGAGACGTTTCCCGAGCTTCTGGAAAACCAAACCTTCATGGGCCGAGTGGTGATGCAGGAGGAGGAGCGCTTTGGACAGACCCTGGACAAGGGGTTGAAGTTGCTGGCTGAAGAACTGGAATCTCTGGCTGCCCGGCAAGAGCGACAGGTTTCCGGAGAGACCATCTTCAAGCTCTATGACACCTTCGGCTTTCCTGTGGACATTGTCCACGACGTGGCCGGCAAGCAGGGCTTTGCCGTGGATGAAGACGGGTTCCGTCTCTGCATGGCTGAGCAGAAACAGCGGGCCAAATCGGCCTGGAAAGGCAGTGGAGAGACCGATCCGGCATTACTGTTCGGCCACCTGCTGGAAGCTGGTTTGAGCACTCGCTTCGTCGGCTACGACAACGTCACGACGCGAAGCCGGATCACGGCGTTAACTGATGTCCACGGCGTCAGTGTGGACAAGCTGACGGCGGGAACAGCCGGTTGGTTGGTGGCTGCAGGGTCGCCGTTTTACGCTGCCTCGGGTGGACAAGTTGGCGATCAAGGCCACGTCCATTCGCCAACGGGCCTGGCTGACGTTACTGATGTGGTCAAGGTCGGGCAGGACCTGGCCGTTCACCATCTGAACGTCCGGGAAGGGGAACTGTTCCTGGACCAGGAGGTGGAACTGCAGGTCTCTGAAGGTCTGCGATTGGACACCGCCCGCCACCATACCTGTACCCACCTGCTCCAGGCTGCGTTGCGCAGAGTCCTTGGCGAGCATGTCCGCCAGGCCGGCTCCCTCGTTTCACCGGATGTCCTGCGATTCGATTTCACCCATACCTTGGCGCTCACCCCGGAAGAACTTTCCGCGGTGGAAGACGACGTGAACCAGGCCATCATGAAAGACATCGCCCTGGATGTGGTCGTGACGACCCCTGAAGACGCTCAAGAGCGTGGCGCGCTGGCATTTTTCGGGGAAAAATATGGGCGCGAGGTCCGGGTGGTCAGCGTTCCCGGGTTGTCCACGGAACTGTGCGGCGGAACCCACCTGTGCTCGACCGGCCAGGCTGGCAGCTTCGTGATTCTCTCCGAGTCCGGGATTGCCGCCGGGGTACGCCGCATCGAGGCCCTGGCCGGGGTGAAGGCCCTGGCACACTGGCGCAATCAAACCGGGATACTCCGGGAAGCCACCGCTCTCCTCAAAACCACACCAACGGATCTCATTGGAAAAATTCAAAACCTTTTGGGCCAGCACCGGGAGACGGTCAAGCAAAAAGAGGCCCTGGAGGGCCAGTTGCGATCTGGTCAGGGTGCCGGGCTGGCGGCGCAGGTCGAGGACGTGGCAGGTATTCCCTTGTTGGCCGCGGCTGTGGAAGTCCAGGACGCCAAGGCCATGCGGGAAATGATGGACGACTTACGCTCGAAAATCAGTTCCGGGGTGATCGTCCTGGCCGCTGAGGCCGAGGGAAAGGCCATGCTGACCGTTGCCGTGAGCAAGGATCTGCAGTCCCGGTTTACGGCTGCGAATCTGGTCAAGGAATTGGCTCCCCTTGTGGGCGGCAAGGGCGGCGGGAGGCCGGACATGGCCCAGGCCGGCGGGAACGATCCACGGGGTATCCCCCAGGTTCTCAAGCAGGCTCGGAGTCTGGTCGCAGGTTGAGCTGAGCAAAACATGAGCAATATCCTCGCTGTCCGCATCGCCTCTGGTAATCGTCTGCTGCTGTTTCGTTCCGACCCGTACGTTGTCTCTCTTGGGGATCCTGTGTTGGTTCAGGTACAGGGTGAGCTGCACATGGGCAAGGTAGAGCGCATGACTCTTGCGACGGATCTCGCCTCTGGAGTGAGCGGAATGCATGCGGAGGAATTGGCACTCCCTGATCAGCCCGTTCATGCTGCCTCAGGGCTTTCATCCTCAGAGGCAACGGAGGCATTGCCCAGGGAGCAAGTGGTTTTAGACACATCTTTACGGGCAAGTGCAATTCGGTCCGGCCCTGAGCCTTCAGCCGACCGTGTACTGAGCGACCATACAATCCCAAATTCCCCCTTTCCCGAAAAAAACAGCGAGAACCAGGAATTGATCCCGGCCATCTTTCGTCCAGCCACGGAAGAAGATCTGATCCAGGACCGGGAAAACCGGGAGTTGGCTCGCAAGGCGTATTTCTTTTGCCGGGAATGCGTGGCTGAGCGCGGACTGGATATGAAGTTGGTGGACGTGGAACTGCTTTTTGACGGCAGCAAGATGATCTTCTATTTCACCGCCCCCAACCGGATTGATTTTCGGGAATTGGTCAAAGACCTGGTCCGCGCGTACCGCACACGCATTGAATTGCGTCAGATTGGTGCCCGTCATGAAACCCAGATGCTCGGGGGACTGGGAAATTGCGGCCAGCTGGTATGCTGCCAGCGGTTTTTGCGTCAGTTTGCGCCATCAACCATCAAGATGGCCAAGGAGCAAAATCTGTTTTTGAACCCGGCGAAGATTTCCGGTGTCTGCAATCGTCTGCTGTGTTGTTTGAGTTATGAACAGCCCAACTATGATGAATTTTTGAATCAATGCCCGAAAATAGGCAAGCGGTTTTCCACATCCCTGGGCACGGCCAAAGTGATCCGGGCCAACTATTTCCGCCGGACACTGTCACTATATATGGAACCCGGAGGTGAGCGGGAAGTGGATCTGGATGAGTGGCGACGCATGGTTTCCATGCCTGGAGAAGGCGGTGAAACTGATCGGCGCGGGACGGTGCCCCGTTCCGGAAGGTCGGAGGAAGCCGGCCCCGGCCCAACGCACCTGCGGGGGAAATCCGTCTCAGCTGCCCCCGTCATGGCGAAGGAACCCCGAGAGCATCCTGTCAAAGACTCCCAGGCCACCGCGGATGACGGACAAGCATCTACGGAAATTTCCACAGGACGAAAAAGAACCAAGCGGTCCGGACGCAAAGGAAAGCCCCGAACGGAAACAGCACCTTCCGCAGAGACCAAAGTCGAGCCAGGCAATGTCTCCACCGAGGCCCATCCTCTTGGAGGGTCCGCTTCCTCCCCCTCGGGCAAGGCCAAACGACGCTCTCGATCATCGCGTCGCAAGCCCAAGAAACAATCAGGTTCAGCCCCGGATCAACACTGAACACTGCCTGAGTCCCCCCCTTTGTAGCATCTCTTTGGAGGTTTGCTCGTGCAACCATTCTTTTTGTCCACCCCTATCTACTACGTCAATGCTCGGCCTCACCTGGGGCATGCCTATACCACGGCCGTGGCCGACTCCATGATCCGCTTCCAGAAATTAATGGGGCGCAAGACCTTTTTTCTGACCGGTACGGATGAGCATGGTGACAAGATCGTCCAAGCCGCCGACGCGCACGGAACCACTCCACTGGAATATGTCGACACGATCAGCGCGGAGTTCCGAAAACTTTGGGACGCTTTGGGCTTTGAATACGACGACTTCATCCGCACCACCGAACCCCGCCATAGACAGCGCGTGCAACAGTTTTTGCAACGCATTTATGACCAGGGTGACATTTATCACGGGGAATACGGCGGGCACTACTGTTTTGGTTGCGAGCGCTTCTACACGGAGAAGGAGTTGCGCGACGGGCAGTGTCCTGATCATCTCACCACCCCGGAGTTCATTCAGGAAAAGAATTATTTTTTTCGAATGTCCAAGTATCTTGGTTTGTTACGTAATCATATCGATGCCCATCCGGACTTCATTCGGCCAGAGCGCTACCGCAACGAAGTCCTGGGGCTTTTGCGGGAAGATCTCGGGGATCTTTGCATTTCCCGTCCCAAGAGCCGACTCTCCTGGGGAATCGAACTGCCTTTTGATTCGGAATATGTGACCTATGTCTGGTTCGACGCCCTGCTTAACTATATCACGGCCCTGGAATGGCCGGATGGGCGGCAGTTTGCCACGTTCTGGCCCCAGGCTCAGCATCTGGTGGCCAAGGATATCCTCAAGCCGCACGCCGTCTTTTGGCCCTGCATGCTGCTGTCCGCCGGACTACCGCTCTATCGCCATCTGAACGTTCACGGATACTGGCTGGTCCAGGACACCAAGATGAGCAAGAGCCTGGGCAATGTGGTTGAACCACTGGATTTCGCTGAAAAGTACGGATGTGGACCATTTCGCTATTTCCTGCTTCGGGAGATGCAGTTCGGTCAAGATGCCAACGTATCCGAGGAATCCTTGCGCGGACGCTTCAACGCGGACTTGGCCAACGACCTTGGCAATCTGTTCAGTCGCGTGCTGAGCATGAATCAGAAATATTTTCAGGGACGAACGCCCTCTCCCGGCCCGATTCGCCCGGAGGAGGAGGCGCTACATGTGCTGGCCTCGGAATGCCTGGAAAATTACCAGGCCCATTTTCACCGCTTCCAGTTTTCCTTGGGGTTGGAGTCACTCTGGGTCTTGGTCCGGGCGCTGAACAAGTACGTGGACGCTTCCCAGCCGTGGACCCTCTTCAAGCAGGGCCAGACGGATCTTCTGGGCACCGTGATGTACACGCTGTTGGAAGGAATGCGCAAGGTTGCCGTTCATTTATGGCCGGTGATGCCCGGGGAAAGCGAGGAGATGCTGAACCAGCTTGGTCAGCGCATCTCGGTGGAACAGTGGCCGCACCTGGCCGACGAGATTCTTCGCTGGGGCGGCCTGGAACCCGGAACCAAAGTGGCCCCTACTTCAAGCCTTTTTCCCCGCCTGGAAACGCCGAAGACGGAAAAATCCGATGCCAAGCAAGCCAAGCCTGCTGCACGAGCACAAGGTGACAAAAGTGTTGGCGGGAAGCCGGGTGCAACGCCGGCTCAACAACAGGGTGAGTCTCAGGAACTTTTGGAATTCGCGGATTTTCAGCGTCTGGATCTGCGCATCGGCTCGGTGATCTCAGCCGAACCGGTACAGAAGGCGGACAAGCTGTTGCATCTGCATGTGGATATGGGTGAAGCCGAGCCAAGGAGCATCGTGGCCGGCATCGCCGAACACTGGACCCCGGAGGATCTTGTCGGCCGGCAGGTCGTTGTGGTGGCCAACCTCAAACCCCGTAAACTGCGCGGCACCCTGTCCCAGGGAATGGTTTTGGCGGCTCATGCCCCCGAAGGGCTGCGCCTACTGGCCCCCTCGAGTATTGTCCCTCCAGGCAGTAAGGTGTCGTAAAAGCCCATTGAAAAAATCCCAATTGCTGCGTCGCTGCAAAAATTTCAAACTCTCACGTATGATGTTACTGCAGAAAGTCGCAAAACCTTGAAATTCGTCATTCCGGCGAAAGCCG
>REDL01000115.1 GCA_007693505.1 Desulfovibrionales bacterium
GGGGGGTAATTGATTCCCAGGGAAGTGCTCGTTTCCAAAAAAATCAAACATTAGTATGTATTACAACATTACCCCGCTTCCGCCACTTTGGTCGCCTGCTTCAACCGCAGCCCCAGAGAGCTGATGATCTTTCGGGATACGGAGGGGCTTTGGGCCAGAAGGTTTTCGAAGACGCTGGGAGTGAGGAGCAGCAGTTCGGAATCGGCTTCAGCGCGAGCTGTGGAGAGACGCGGCTGATCCAGAAGATAGGCTGTTTCGCCAAAGAACTGACCCGGTTCGATCACGGCCAGGGGTTTGGAAGACGATGTCGGACTCTCATTAAAGAGCTGAACCTTGCCGGAGCGCAGGTAGTAGATGTCCCGTCCCTGGTCACCTTTGCGATAGACGACATTTCCTTCAAGAACGCTCTGGGCGTACTTGGAGAAAATGCGCCGGGACGAGCCAAAAAGCCTGTCTTCCACTCGTCCACTGATTCCACTGGACGTACCCTGTGGGGCGATGATCCGATCCAGGGCCAGGATGTCTACCCGGTCGGCCACTTCGACGAACTGGGCAAAAAGGAAAAAAAGCAAAAAAACAAGATAGACCCAAAGCAGCAGGAATATTACCGCACCCAAGGAACCGTAAACATAGTTGTACGAGGCCAGGGACACATATTGCAGAAATGCCACCCGCAAGCCGTGAATGGCCAGGGTGCACAACCCGGCCCCTAAAGCGGCGTGCCACATTTTGGGTTTTGTCAGGGGCAGAAACCGGTAGCAAATGAAAATCAGTCCGAAAACAAGGACAAGTGGGACAACGAAACCGGAAAGCTTCAGCAGCAGATCGTAGATCTGAACCAGCCAGCTGATCTCCTCCAGTTTGTCATGCAAAAAACGCAGGATCACGTTGGTCAACGCGGAGAGCAACAGCAGGGTCAGTACTCCGGGGACCAAAACCAGCGACAGCAGGTAGCTCCAGACAAAACTTCGGGATCGTTCGCTGGGAAAAATAACACCAAAGGCGCTCTGGATGGAGCTGATGATCAACCGGCTGGTCCAAAGCACACCCAATAGCCCCAGCCCGCTGATGGCCGTCTGGGCCTGCAGGATACCGATGCGCCGGAAAAAGTCTTCATTCAGCTCTTCATTGAACTGGGAGAGGAAAACGAACAGTTCCGCGGTCAATTCAGGAAAATTGACCAGCGAGGTGTTCAGGATGGAGACGACCACCAGGACCAGCGGCCCGATGGACAACAGGAAGTAGTAGGCCGCCGCGGATGCGTGGCTGGAAAGCTGATTTTTCAGAAACTGTTGGACGGTGCCGAACGAGGTCTGCAAAAACCAGTTCAGCCCGTCCCCCAGAAGATCAAACGGGAGTCTAAGCCACGCCCTCGGCCACACGATCCCCTACCTCGTCCGTGGTCATGCCCATCCGGCCGGCAGCCTGGCTGGCCATGTTGGGCAGCAGGTTGATCACGGCCTGTTCAACGGCCTGGGCGGCCTGGGCTTCCTTGAGCTCCACGAGCATCATCTGCCCGGCCAGGATAGCGGCCAAGGGGTTGGCCTTGCCCTGTCCGGCGTATTTGGGGGCCGATCCACCGATGGGCTCGAACATGGACACGCCCTCCGGATTGATGTTCCCGCCCGCGGCAATGCCCAGTCCGCCCTGGGTAATAGCCCCCAGGTCGGTGATGATGTCCCCGAACATGTTGTCCGTGACGATCACGTCAAACCATTCCGGGTTCTTGACCATCCACATGCAGGTGGCATCCACGTGGGCGTAATCCAGTTCCACCTGGGGAAATTCCTTGGCCAACTCGTGGAAGATCCGTTCCCAAAGGCCGAAGGCAAAGGTCAGGACGTTGGTCTTGCCGCACAGGGTCAGCTTTTTGCGTGGTCGGACGGCAGCAAGTTCAAAGGCGTAGCGCAGGCAACGCTCCACGCCCATATAGGTATTCACGGACTCCTGGACCGCGATTTCGTGTGTTGTCCCTTGCCGCAGACACCCGCCGCTGCCGGCATAGAGGCCCTCGGTGTTTTCCCGGACCACAACATAGTCGATCTCCGCAGGGCCTTTGTCCTTGAGCGGGCAGTCCACGCCGGGATAGAGTTTCACAGGGCGCAGGTTGATGTATTGGTCCAGAGCAAACCGCAGCTTGAGCAGGATGCCCTGCTCAAGAATCCCCGGCTTGACGTCCGGATGGCCAATGGCCCCGAGATAGATGGACTCCAGGCCGCGCATTTCCTCCAACACGGAGTCCGGAACCAAATCTCCGGTTTTCAGGTAACGCTCTCCGCCCAGATCGATGTGCTGCCAGTTGATCTTGAATCCAAATTTCGCCCCGGCCGCGTCCAGTACCTTGCGGCCCTGCAGGGTCACTTCCGGCCCGATGCCGTCACCGGGGAACCAGCCGATATTGTAACTGCGCATGTCGTCGTTTCTCCTCAATCAGGTTCATGGTTCAACAACAAATCGAACCGCCCGCTCCCGTTGGTCGCTCAAGGCGAGAAGTTCGCCAAGGAAAACATTTTGGAAAACAGGGAAAGAGCTGCTTTCCAAAAAGATTGCCGCTCCCTGACGGGAGGCACAGGGCATCGCCTTCAAGCGGTAAAACTTTCGCCTTCCGCATCTTTCCGGCGGAAGGCGAAAATTTTTCCTTAGCGTCCTTGGTGGCTTGAACGAAGCGGGCGGTTCCCTCTTTCAAGAAACAATCAGATCACCCCTCCGCCATCTGCCTGCGCACGTATCCCACCAGGCCACCCTGGGCCAGAATTTCCTGCATGAACGGTGGGACCGGGGTGCAGGGTATGTCCATATTTTGCGTCAGATTGCGAACCAGGCCGCTCTCCGGATTCACCTCCAGCTGGTCGCCTTCATTGATGGTATTTGCGGCATCGCCGATCTCCAGGAGGGTCAGGCCCATGTTAAAGCCGTTACGATAAAAGATCCTGGCAAAACTGTGGGCCAAAACCACGGGAATGCCCGCACCGAGGATGGCAATGGGTGCATGTTCCCGGGATGAGCCGCAACCGAAATTCGGACCGGCCACCAGGATGTCACCCTTATGCACCCGGTTGATCCAGCCTGGCTCCAACCCCTCAAAACAGTTCTTGCCCAGCTCCAGAGGGTCGGTGGTGACCAGAAACCGGGCCGGAATGATGGCGTCCGTGTCGATATTGGTTCCGACCTTGCGGGCCGCTCCTGTGTAACTCATCTTACTTCCTCCCCACGATTTCAGCCGGATGGCAGATTCGCCCGGTAATCGCCGTGGCCGCGGCCACGCCCGCGCCGGCCAGATAGACTTCGCTTTCCAGGCTGCCCATCCGGCCTTTGAAGTTGCGGTTGGTGGTGGCCAGGACCTTTTCTCCGGAAGCCAGGATACCCATATGCCCGCCCAGACACGGGCCGCAGGTGGGTGGGCCGACCACGGCCCCGGCATCCATGAAAATTTCCAGCAGCCCCTCGCTGAGGGCTTGTTTGTAGATCTTTGGCGTGGCCGGGAGAATGATCAGCCGGAGACCCTTGGCAGCCTTGCGCCCCTTGAGCAGCGCGGCGGCCCGGCGCAAATCGTTGATCCGACCGTTGGTGCAGGAGCCGATGACCACCTGATCAACGGTCACATCCGCCACATCCTCCACGGACCGGACGTTGTCCGGCAGATGCGGGCAGGCGATCTGTGGTGACAGGCCGGAGATGTCGAAGGCCAGTTCCTGCTCGTAAACCGCCCCTGGGTCCGGCGCAATGGCAGCGGTATCGGCGAACCCGGCAGCCTTGGCATAGGCCAGGGTCTTGTCGTCCGCGGCGAACAGCCCGGCCTTGCCCCCGGCCTCAATGGCCATGTTGGCCATGGTCATCCGGCCTTCCACGTCCATATCCCTGATCACTGGACCGTCGAATTCCAGGGCCTTATAGGTGGCTCCGGCAACGCCAACCTTGCCGATCAGCAACAGGATCAAATCCTTGGCTTCCAGGTGTTCGGGCATGACTCCGGTGAAAGTGGCCCGAATCGTGGGCGGAACCTTGAACCATGTTTCCCCCAGAGCCATGGCCGCGGCCACGTCCGTGCTGCCCATGCCCGTGGCAAAGGCACCCAGGCCGCCGTAAGTGCAGGTATGGCTGTCCGCACCCACGATCACGTCGCCCGGTCCAACCAATCCCAGCTCAGGCAACAAGGCATGCTCCACCCCGGAATCGCCGCCGTCGTAAAAGTGGACGATACCCATCTTCCGGGCAAAATCCCGGACAATCTTGACCTGCTGAGCCGAATCGATGTCCTTGTTCGGGGTGAAATGGTCACAGACCAGGTAGACCTTTTCTGGATCAAAGACCTTGCTCGCGCCCATGGCGTCAAAGGACTTGATCGCCAGAGGTGCGGTGATGTCATTGGCCAGGACCGAGGACAACCGGGTCCGAACGATTTGGCCCGGCCCAGTGATCGGATCGCTGGTGCGACCCTGAAGAATTTTTTCAGCTAAGGTTTGGGGCATATCTTGTCCTCCATTTTTTTGGCGATACGGTTCAACGCATTCAAATAGGCCTTTGCGCTGGCCACGATGATGTCCGGATCGGCACCCCGGCCTACGGCCGAAGCCCCGTTTTCCTCGATACGCACGGTAACCTCACCCTGGGCGTCCGTGCCGCCGGTAATGGCATTCACCGAAAACTGCAACAACTTCGGGTCCCGACCGCACAACTTGGCTATAGTGTGGAACACGGCATCAATGGGCCCGACACCGAAGTCCGCCAACTGCTTCTCTTGTCCGTTCACTTCCAGCTTCATGGCCGCGGTGGGTATGGCCATGTTTCCGGAAAGCACACTCAAATAAAGCAGCTTGTACTTGTCCGGGATACGATAGATTTCTTCCAAAACCAGAGCTTCGATATCCTCGGTTGCAATCTGCTCCTTCTTGTCCGCCAAACGCTTCAAGGCCTGAAAAACAAGATCAACCTGGTCCTCTTCCAGCCGGTAGCCCAACTCCTCCAGCCGCTTTTTCAAGGCGTGGCGACCGGAATGTTTGCCCATGACCATTTCCGTGCCGGAGCGGCCAATGCTTTCCGGAGTCATGATTTCGTAGGTGGAGCGATGCTTGAGCATCCCGTCCTGGTGGATACCGGATTCATGCGCAAAGGCATTGGAGCCGACCACGGCCTTGTTTGCGGGAATGGGCCGACCGATGATCAGGGAAAGCAGGCGGCAGGAGGGGAAGAGCTGCTCGGTCTTGATGGTCGTGGTCAGATTATAGACGTCCTTGCGCACGTTCAAAGCCATGACCACCTCTTCCAGGGCCGCGTTCCCGGCCCGCTCGCCGATACCGCTCAAGGTCACTTCGGCCTGCCTTGCTCCGGCGCGCAACGCAGCCAACGTGTTGGCCACGCCAAGACCCAGATCATTGTGGCAATGCACGCTGAACACAGCCTTATCGCTGTTAGGTACCTTTTCCAACAGATAACGGATCAATGCGGCAAATTCATCAGGCTGGGCATAGCCCACCGTGTCCGGGATGTTGATGGTCCCGGCTCCGGCGGTGATGACCCGTTCCACCACAGTGGCCAGAAAATCCCAATCGGAGCGGGAAGCATCCTCTGCGGAAAATTCAACGTTGGAGGTGTACTGTGTTGCGTGCCGCACCGCAGCCTCGGCCATTTCCAAAACCTGCTCCGGTGTCTTGCGCAGCTTGTACTCCATGTGCAGCGCAGATGTGGCCAGAAAGGTATGAATGCGCGGATTGGCACCGTCCTTGATCGCCTCCCAGGCCCGATCGATGTCTCCGGGCGTGGCCCGGCACAGTCCGGCCACCTGACATTCAGCGACCGCACGGCTGATGGCCTGGACCGACTCAAAATCTCCCTGGCTGGCAGCCGGAAAACCGGCCTCGATGATGTCCACGCCAAGAATTTCCAGCTGCCGGGCCAACCGGATCTTTTCCGGCATGCTCATGGTCGCGCCAGGCGACTGCTCGCCGTCACGCAACGTGGTATCGAAAAAAAGCACTCGTGAATCGCTCATGGTATCCTCGGTATATTTAATGATTTAATTGATTTCATTCGGTTCAGGGTTATGTAAACGGGAAACGGCTTCAACCGCCCGCTCCCAATGGTCGCTCAAGGCGCCAGGGGCACCAAGAAAAATATTTTGAAAGCGTGGGAAAGATGCGCTTTCAAAAAAAGTTGCTTCACCTTTGACGGGGTGTAAAGATCATGCGTTTGATGCCTTGTTTCATTAAGGGCATATACCAGTTCAACAAGTATCCCAAAGGGACATTTCTCATTTTCAGGTAGGTCAAAAGTTGAGCCTCATAAATCGGCAACAAAGCGTCGACAGTCTTGTTTTCACTAATCACGAGATCATCGACAAGCGTATCCTGGCGATACTCAGCCTCGATGATTATTGCACCATACTAGACCACGAAGGGCAAGGACAACGCATAATGAACAACATGCCCAATCTGTTCAAGTTCCCAAGCCGGACATCTTTAATGTGCCTATTCCAACAGCCCAGGTCCACGTGTTGAATGAACCTTGATCGCACAGTGGACGATGTCTTTCCCGATAGCATTGACGTCCATTCTTTCGTTCCTTGCCGCCGACAGGCGTTGAGCTTTTGGTTTCCGCATCTTTCCAGCGGAAGCCGAAAAATCATCTTGGCGTCCCCCGTGCCTTGAGCGTAGCGGGCGGTTCGTATTTCAGAGGCTACAAATCCACGCTCATTCTCGGAACAGCATCGCGTAACCGCGAACTGTTCACGAAGCAAGCAGAGAAATCAAGAAAAACGATGAGGGGGTGTGGGGTTGGTTACGGGAGTTCTTGGTGGGACTCCCGTAGCAGGCGGACTTTGCGATAGGGGAGGATGAGGAAGGAGAGAATGAGACCTGAAAGCAGGTAGGTCAGAAAAAACAAGAATCCAATAATTTTCGGCTCAGAAGCGATGACGACAAAGACCAGCATGGCCACCACCGTGGTCCGAAATGGATGGGTTCGTATCCCATCGAATTCTTTCAGAGACGGATAGCGAACCCGACTGACCATCAGAAACGAGAGCACATAAACCAATACCAGTGTGATCGTGCCAAAGCTGTCCTCGAGAAATAACGGAGATTGCGTACTGAACAGAACCAGAGTAGCCAGAACACAGGCCGCCGCCGGAATCGGCATCCCAATAAAGTATTTCTGAGAGACCTTGCCGCATTGGACGTTGAATCTGGCCAGGCGCAATGCGCCACATGCCACGATCAGGAATGACGCCAAGAGCCCGAATCGCCCATAGTGCTGCAATTGCCACATGTAGACCATGATTGCCGGAGTCACGCCAAAAGCGACCAGATCGGCCAGGGAATCCAGTTGAACACCAAAATCGCTGCTGGAGCGAGTCAGCCTGGCGACCATCCCGTCCAAGCCGTCAAGGACACAACTGACAAGGATGGCCAGGGCGCAGTGGACGAATAATCCCTCAATGGCCCAGATGATCCCGAGAAATCCGGAGAACAGACTGGCTGTGGTGAAGAGGTTCGGAAGGAGGTAAACCCCCTTGCAAATGGGCTGATTGGGTCGATTCACGAGGTCTCTTTGATGGTTTTCATGTCCTTGATCTTGGCCATGATTGTCTGCCCAGCGCAGGTTTGCTGTTGATTTGACACGATGACTTCATAGGCATCAGGAAGATAAAGGTCAACCCTGGAGCCGAATTTGATCAAACCGATCCGCTGCCCGCGAGCTACCACATCCCCCTCTTCGGCCCAACAGACAATCCTCCTGGCCACAAGCCCGGCAATCTGGACCACGGTCCAGCCATGGCCATGTTCATCCACGATCCGGAACTGGTTTCGCTCGTTGTCTTCCGATGCCTTGTCCAGGGCCGCGTTCAGAAATTTTCCGGGAAAATAGGTGATCGTTTCCACCCGTCCGGCCACCGGGGTCCTGTTCACATGCACATTGAATACATTCATGAAGATGGAAACCTTTGTCCGCACCTGGCCCGTGGCCGGGTCGACCGCGGGACCAACAAAAACGACCTTGCCGTC
>REDL01000118.1 GCA_007693505.1 Desulfovibrionales bacterium
TGGCCACAATAGCCTTCGACACCCATAAAAAATCATTCGCAAACTGAAAGACGTCGGCTTTAGCGAAGACCAGGCGGAGGCATTAACGGACGCTTTGCGCTCCGCCATCGACAGCGCCGACCTGGTCACACGCAAAGACCTGCAAATCGAACTTGTCCCCCTCAAGAGCGACCTCGCCGTGGTCAAATGGATGCTCGGCCCGATCTTCGGTCTGATCTTCGGTCTGATCCTCGGTGGAATTGCCGCACTGATCCTGAAGACCTTTTTTTGAATCATTCCAATCCGTTTTGGCCATCACGGGCCATTGTTGCCGTCATCCCTTAGTAGCCCCACCATTCTGCATCGCTGTTTCCGACGGCAACCCCGCTTCCACGTATTCCTTGAGCCTGGCGCATGTTTGGCTCATCCGCAGGATTTCCTCCTCACTCGGGGGGCGTCGCGCATAGCCCTCCACCGAACAGATTTCCTGAAACGCATCCAGGGCCAGCAACTCTTCGGCCAGCTCGTCCGTCAGCCTGGGGCCGGAATAGTCCTCACTCTGGGCCTCCATGCGCCGCAATCCATCCACCAGGTCCCTGAAGGTATGGTTGTCCGGAAGGTTCTTGCGGTACATCAGCAGGCCCATGATGTACTTTTCCATGGCCATGGCCAGCAGATTGTAGAGGATCTCCGGGGTAAATATCTCGGAGCGCTTCATTCCGCCCAGGGCGGCCTTGTGAAACTGGCGGCCCTCGTTGATGAAGTCTCTCCAGGATTCCGTGGAGGGCAGTCGGGGAAGCATCGCGGTTCTCCTTGCGGATACGGTGTGGTGCACAGGGCAGAAAAAACCGCCGCATCAAGCAATGTCGATGCGGCGGTTACGCATATCACGCCCAGGTGGGCGCGGGAATGTCCATGAGCCGGTTCAATTCAGGCAACCTCGACCACTTCCAGGTCAAAGGTCAGGTTCTCACCGGCCAGGGGATGGTTGGCGTCCAGGGTCATGGTGGTGTCCGTGAGTTCGGATATGGTGACCACGGCGGTCTGCCCTTCCTGGTTGACCTGCAACTGCTGCCCGACCTCGGGCTGGATGTGATCCGGGAGCTGGGAGCGTTCCACGGAGAACAACAGGTCGTCCTGGCGCGGGCCGTAGGCGTCTTCGGCCGGAATGGTCACGGTCTTCTTGTCGCCCACTTGCATTCCGGTCACCGCGGCCTCGAAGCCGGGGATCAGCTGGCCCTGGCCCAGGGTAAATTCCAGGGGCTCGCGATCCGCGGAACTGTCGAAGACCTGTCCGCTGTCCAGGCGTCCTGTGTAGTGGACCTTGATCTGATTGCCGGTTTGCGCCTGTGTCATAAAGCCTCCTCGGTTAGATAGTGGTTAAATGTCGTTCCTCGGTTTGAATAAAATCGCTTGGCCTGCTACTCCGCGCACCCAACGCACAGCACCGCCTCGGGCAGGACCAGCAGTCTGGCCGGGACGATGGCTTCGCCGCAGTCGGCGCAAAGGCCGAAATCCTCGTCTTCGATCCTGGACAGGGCCCGCTCCAGCCGCGCCAAACGGCTCTTGGCCTTGTCCAGGGCGTTGACCGCAATGCCCTGGTTGGCCAGGGAGTCCATCCGGGATAGCCGCCCCACGGCCTGTTGATCCAGCTCCACGGTTCGCGCCCGTTCCCCCAGATCGCCCAATTGCTCCCGCAGACCGGCGATCTCCTCCCGCATCCGGGCTTCCAGGGCCTTCCTGTTCGCGTGATCCATGCGACCGGCTACCTGTGCTCCTTGATGGTTTGCAGCACGATGTCGTCGTAGGTCTCCAAAAGCCGCTCCAGCCGCCAGGGGTTGGACACGAGGTAGACCACGTCTCCGTCGATGTCCGTGGCAATATCCCGGCCATTGTCCGCGATGAACTTCTTGGCGTCCTTGCCGCCGGTGATCCAGCGCGCCCCGGTGATGTCGATGGGCTCGTATCCGGCGTCCACGTTGTACTCATCCTTGAGCCGGGCCATGGTCACTTCGAACTGCAACGGCCCAACGGCGCCCAGCAGGTAGTCGTTGGTCCGCAAGGGCCGGAACACCTGCACAGCGCCTTCCTCGCAGAGCTGCAAAAGCCCCTTTTCCAGCTGTTTTGCCCGCATGGGATCCCTGAGCCGGACCCGGCGGAAATGCTCCGGGGCAAAACTGGGAATGCCGGTGAACTTCAACGGCTCCTTGATGGAAAAGGTATCCCCGATCTTGATGGTGCCATGGTTATGGACGCCGATGATGTCCCCGGGCCAGGCCTCTTCCACGCCGGTGCGGTCGTGGGCCATGAAGATCGTGGCGTTGGCAATCTGGACGTCCTTGCCGATCCGGTGGTGCCGCACCCGCATGCCCTTTTCGAAATGGCCGGAAATGATCCGTAAAAAGGCGATCCGGTCCCGGTGGGCCGGGTCCATGTTCGCCTGGATCTTGAAGACCACGCCGGAAAAGTCCGGCTCCAGCGGGGAAACGATCCGGGTGCCCGCTTTGCCGTTGGTCCCGGTTTCCGCTTCCCTGGGTTGCGGCGGGGGTGCCAGGGCCACGAAGGTGTCCAGGAGTTCCTGAATCCCGAAATTGTTGATGGCGCTGCCGAAGAACACCGGCGTCTGCCGGGCCGCCAGATAGCGCTTGTGGTCGAAAGGATGACCGGCCCCTGCCAGCAGTTCCGCGTCCCCCCGGAGATCCTGGGCGTCCCGGCCCAGCAGATCGTCCAACTGGGGATCGTCCAGCCCTTTGACGTTCACCACGTTCGTTGGCCGGGTGGACTTCTGGCCGTCGGGCACGAAAAACCGCAGCTCGTCCCGACGCAGGTCGTACACACCCTTGAACCCCTTGCCCATGCCCACCGGCCAGGTCAGGGGCGCGCACTCGATGCCCAGGTTGGTTTCGATGTCGTCCAGAAGTTCGATGGGCTCCTGGCCGTCCCGGTCCAGCTTGTTGATGAAGGTCATGATCGGCGTGTTGCGCATCCGGCAGACCTCCATCAGCTTTTTGGTCTGCACTTCCACGCCTTTGGCGCTGTCGATGACCATCAGCACGGAGTCCACTGCCGTGAGCACGCGGTAGGTGTCCTCGGAAAAGTCCTGGTGGCCGGGGGTGTCCAGCAGATTGATCTCGTGGCCGTCGTACTCGAACTTCATCACCGACGAGGTCACGGAAATGCCCCGCTCCCGCTCCACGGCCATCCAGTCCGAAGTGGCTCCGCGGGAGTTCTTCTTGGCCTTGACCGCCCCGGCCAGGTGAATGGCCCCGCCGAACAGGAGCAGTTTTTCCGTGAGCGTGGTTTTCCCGGCGTCCGGGTGGCTGATGATGGCAAAGGTTCGTCGCCGGGCGACTTCTTTCTGGAGTATGTTCATAGGAGGGTGATTGGAAGGACAGAAAAAAACAAAAGAACCCCGCCACACATCGGCGAACGTTTGCCGGCGGCAGGGGTGAAATTGAGGCAACGGGAATGAATTCAGGGAGTCACAAGAAGATCCATGGCTGGTGAAGAGGGCGTACTGTGCGTTATTTTTCGGATGCGGTCAAGTTGATCGGGAGCCGGCCGTTTCCGGATACCTTGGCCCCGAAATCCTCTATAACTACGTTATCGAAAACAAGGAGGCCGACACCATGGAAACACAACGCCCGCCTCTCTCGGCCCGTGAAGCCATGAGAAGCTATCGCGCCAGGATGAAGGAACGCGGAATGCGGTCGATCCAGATCTGGGTTCCCGATACCCGGACCCAGGAGATTGCCGATGAAATGCGGCGTCAATCCCTTCTGGTCAGCCAAGGTCAGGAGGAATCCGACGTACTGGAATTTCTGGAAAACGTCTCGGCCTGGCCGACGAAATCATGCGCCAGGTCAACAGATCCTTGGCGCTCTGGCTGGGCCTGTAAAAATTTTTCGCCCATCCCTAAAGTATTCCAAAATCCCGCCGATTACACAGGAGTACCAATCAATCTATAACCACCACTGCGTTCCATTTTCCATACACCTCAACACCTCCGCGAGCCCTGATGGACATCGCCGCAGCGCCCCCCTCTTCCGCTCCCTCCTGGAGCAATTCGCTGTCAACGGGTGGTTTTACCAGCCACGACCACTCCCAGCACGGCGAGGACGGGTCCTGCCCGTTTTGCAATTCCTCCCGGCAACAGCACTCCGGCACTGGTCACAACCTGAGCGAGCAGGCTTCCGGAGCGGCCGGTGTCGCGGCCGGAATTGCCGGGGCGGTAAAGGCTTCAAGTCCTCTTGCGCCGAGAGATGTGGCCACACTCAGCCACCGCGTGGATCAGGACGGCCAAAGACACGGCCAGAAACTCAAAAGCAACCAGGGTCAGACCGTCGTTCTTGGCCTGGATCTCGGCTACGGGCCGGACGCAAGGCCGGTGGCGGGCGGCACCTTTGAAGAGCAGCACCACCGGGATTCGTTCGCCAAGCAGGAACGCCGAGACAACGCAGCCCCACACCATGACGATGATCCCAACGCGGCCCAAGCCGTAGACAGGGGCGACGGCGACAAGCGAAACGCAATCCAGGCGGTGCCTGACGAATCCGAGTTGTCGTCCGAGGACCGGCAGGTTCTGGAGCAACTGCGTCAACGCGACGCCGAGGTTCGGGCCCATGAACAGGCCCATGTGGCCGCCGGAGGGCAGTATGTCACCTCCGGAGCCAGCTATACCTATGAAACCGGCCCGGACGGTCGGCAATACGCCGTGGGCGGAGAAGTCAGCATCGACACGTCTCCGGTGCCTGGAAACCCGGAGCAGACGGAACAGAAAGCCCAGACCATCCGCCGGGCCGCCCTGGCTCCGGCCAGCCCTTCGGCCCAGGACGTCAAGGTAGCGACCAGCGCGTCCCAGATGGAGGCCGAAGCCCGGATGGAGCGCATCCAGAAAGAGCAGGAAGAACGCCAGGCTGAAGGCAACAAGGCTGGCAGACTGCAACCCGTGAGCCGAGTTCATGATCAGGCCGCGACCAGCCATCCCGGATTTTTCAAGCCAACGCCGGATTTCATCGTGCCTTCGCACACGCCGACGCCCCCCTCCGGTTCCGCCCGCCACGCCGCGTTGATGCAGGCCTACACAGACCAGCAGGCCTTAGCCGGAACCGCGAGCCTGATTTGATCGTCCGCCTGCCGTTTGACTCCCAACCCCAACCCGGATACGTAGCCAAAAACATGTCGGTTCTCCATATTGGAGACGAACAGGGAATCCGGTGCAATGCCGGAGCGGACCCGCCGCTGTAACCCCAGCTCGCCCCTATGTTTCGGGGAGAAACGAAGCGTTCCTGAAGACGCCACTGTCCATGCCCGGCACACCAAGCTGACACTGGATGGGAAGGTAGAACGACTTCCTGGGGAAGCCAGAAGACCTGCCGACATCAGGCCCCAAGGCAACGGGTGTTTTGCCGCTTCAGGGGATGTCCCGCCAGAGCCTCGTTATTCCCGGCCCGACGCGCCGACAACCCAGCCTCCCAGGCACGCCGAACACTCGTTTCCCGCCCCGTTCTTCTCCGGAGGGAATCGATGCAGACCAATACGCACCTACATGGCCACCACGGCCACGCCTGTCACCGTCACGACCAGGACCATAGATGCAGGCATGACCACGAGCATGAGCACGGTCATGAGCACAACCACGAACATCATCACGGCCCCGAAGCTCCTTCCGGACCCAAGCGCCCGGGCATTCTGCTGGTCGCCTTCGGCACCACGGTTGTCCCGGCCCGCCAGGCCTACGACCAGTTCGAAGCCCAGGTCCGCGCCCGGTATCCGGATGTCCCCTTGGCCTGGGGATTCACCGCGCACAAGGTCCGGCGCAAGCTGGCCAACCAGGGGCTGCCCCACGACTGCGTGGCCGTGAGTCTCAGCCGGATGCACGATCAGGGAGTGACCCACCTGGCCGTACAATCCCTGCTCACCATTCCCGGAGTAGAGTATTTCTGGACCCAAAATCTGGCCAAGGCCTACGAACATCCGCGCAAGGGGTTCATCCAGGTTGCCCTGGGCGCGCCGCTTCTGAACGATCAAAATGACCTGCGCCACGTCGCGGACTGCCTGCCGGAATTCATTCCCAAGGAACGCCGCCCAGACGAGGCCGTGATCCTGGCCGGCCACGGCACCTATCATGACGGCCAGCAACGCTATCTGGAGCTGCAAGGCCAGCTCCGGGACCGTGATCCACTGCTGCACACGGCCCTGCTCATGGGTCAGCCGAGCCTTGCGGCCATTGTCGAGAAGCTGCGTGAACAGCAGGTTTCAACGGTCTGGGTGCTGCCCTTCATGGCCGTTGCCGGCCATCACGTCCAAAAGGACATGTTCGGACCCCACCCCGGTTCCTGGAGCAATCGGCTACGTGCCGCGGGATTCCAGGTTCGGGAACACGCCGCGGGAACCATCGAATCCTCCTGCTTCCGGTCCATCTGGATGAACCACCTGGACACGGCCATGTCCGTTCTGGGACTGCCCCAGCAGCGACAACAGCCGCATTCCAGTGAAGGAGCATCACACCATGCACATCACTGAGGGCGTCCTCTCCGCTCCGGTTTTGGCTTTGGGCGCGGCCACGGCGGCCACCGGGCTGTGGCTCGGTCTGCGTCGGCTGGAGGAGGACCGGCTGGTCCTGGCCGCTGCCCTGGCCGCTGTCTTTTTCATCGGCTCCCTGATCCATGTTCCCCTGGGCCCCAGCAGCGTCCATCTCTTGCTCAACGGCCTAGCCGGCCTGCTCCTGGGCTGGATCGCCTTCCCGGTGATCTTCGTGGGACTGCTACTCCAGGCCCTGCTCTTCCAGTTCGGGGGCCTGCTGGTCCTGGGCGTGAACACCACGGCCGTGGCCCTGCCCGCTGTTCTCTGCGGCCTCATCCTCCGGCCGTTGCTGGCCCGGGGCGGCAAGCCGGCCCTTGTTGCCGGAATGTTGGCCGGGTCTGGCGCGGTACTGGGCACGGCCCTGTTGGCCGCGACAGCCTTGGCACTGACCGACCAGGGATTTCTGGTCGCGGCCAAGCTGGTGGTCCTGGCCCATCTGCCCGTGGCCGCCATCGAGGGCGCCGTGGCCGTGTTCGTAGTCGGTTTTCTGGGCCAAACCCGGCCCGATCTGCTGACCTGCGCCCTGCCGACCGCCACGCAAGGAGGTGCACCATGCTGAACAACTTTTTCCTCCGCAATCGTCTGCTGATCGCCCTGTTGCTTTGCAGCACGGCCTTCTGGTGGAACCCAGCGGCCCATGCGCACCGCCTGCTGATCATGGCCTGGATCCAGGGAGACCGGCTGATGGTGGAGACCGCCTTCGGCACCGGCCAGATCGGCGCGAACATGACCATCACCGTGAAGGACGCCGTCACCGGCGACGTGCTCCTTTCCGGCGCCACGGACGCCCAGGGGCTTTACGAAGCCGTCCTGCCCACCACAGCCCTGGATCGCCGCGCGCCCCTGCTGGTCCAGGCCACGGACGGAGCCGGTCACTTGGCTGAACAAACCATTGCCGCGGACGAACTCCCATCACGTGCCGCACCTTCAACGGCTGCCCCCTCACCCCCGAAAGTCGCGGACCTCCCCTCCATCCCGGATCATCCCATGGATGATGCAAACCAGCTTTCCCCGCTGCTCCAACAGGCCATCGCCGAGGCGGTCCGCCAGGAGATCGCCCCGCTGCGCCGGGAAATCCTGGCCCTGAGCCAGCGTGGCCCTGGCATCCCGGAAATTGTCGGCGGCATCGGCTGGATCGTCGGTCTGGCCGGGCTGGGCACAGTACTATTACGCCGAAGAACAAAAACCAGCACGCCTTCCCTGTGAATGACCCGATGTTCGGCGCCTCCCTCGGCCCCCAAGGCTTCCCAATCCGGAACGCAAGCCCGTTGCACCAGGGCTCCAGCCCGTTGCACCAGATGGACGCCCGGATCAAGCTCCTGACCTCCGCGGTCTGCCTGATCGCGATCTCAGCGATACAGGGGCACGGAGCCGGATTGGCCGCGCTGCTTTTCGGGATGGGGCTGACCCGTCTGGCCGGGGTATCCCTGGGCCGCGTGGCCGCAAGGCTGATCCCGGCCAACATGTTCTTTATTGGCCTGACCCTGCTCCTCGGCCTGACCTATCCCGGCCCGGCCCTTTCCGCCGTCTCCTGGCTCAGCCAGGACGGCCTGACCCTGGCCCTGCGTATCAGCCTCAAAGGCAACGCCCTGCTCCTGGTCTTCATCGCCCTGCTCTGCACCTCGTCCGTGCCCGCCTTGGCCGAGGCGATGCGCCGCCTGAGGCTGGGTCGCAAATTGCCGTTGCTCCTGGCGCTGACCTTTCGCCAGCTTTTTCTGGTGGCCGAGGAGTTCCAGCGCCTGCACCGGGCCGCACTGGCCCGCGGCTTTGCCCCCCGGTGCTCTTGGCATACCTACCGGACCATTGCCGTCCTTTTCGGACAGACCCTGCTCCGGAGCCTGGCCCGGGCCGAACGCATCCACGGAGCCATGCTCCTGCGGGGCTTCAACGGTCGCTTTCGCACCCTGGACAACGGCTCCTGGACCGCGTTCCAAGCGGTCCAAGCCTCCGCGCTCAGCATCCCTCCGGTGCTGATCACCTTGCACGACCGGTTGACCTGGTGATGCCCCAGGAGACGCCCCCGCCCCTGCTGGCCCTGCGAGAGGCCTTGGTAACCCTTGACCCTTCGGCTCCGCCAATTCTGGAAGACTTCCATCTCTCCCTGCATTCGGAAGAACGCGTCGGCCTGGTCGGCCCCGTGGGTAGCGGCAAGACCACGCTCCTGCTGACCCTGATCGGCCTGCTCCCGCTTCGCCACGGCTCCTTGTTCCATCAAGGCTGCCCCGTTCGGACCAAAGCGGACCTCGCGGCCCTGCGCCGCGGCGTTGGTCTTGTTTTCCAGAATCCCGACGACCAGCTCTTTTCCCCCACGGTCCTGGACGACGTGGCCTTCGGACCGCTGAACCTGGGCCGCTCATCGGCCGAAGCCAGGGCTGAGTCCCTGGCCACCCTGGCCCAACTGAACCTGTCTCATCTCGCCCAGCGCCAACCCCACTCCTTGTCCGGCGGCCAGAAGCGCCTTGTCAGCCTGGCCACGGTTCTGGTCATGCGGCCCCAGGTGCTGCTCCTGGACGAACCCACCAACGACCTGGACGTCCGTTCCCGGGACATGGTCCTCCACGCCCTGACCGCTTCTCCCCGAACCATGCTCATCGCCAGCCATGACATGGATCTGCTGCACGCCCTGACCACCCGCCGCATCACGTTGGGCTGAATGCTTTCCCGGATCATTTGCCAGGACGCGGACCATCCGTGCTCGCGCCGGCGTGCGGATCATAACACGATCACCACCCTATAGTGCTACGAAATCACTTTTTGTATTTTTTTATTGCAACAGTAATTGAATCTGGTATATGGGGATGTTTCTTTCCACCAAACCCGGCGACAACGCCGACACCAACGAGGCAAACGCGCATGTCTACCCCAAAATCCCGGCTCAAAACCCTGGCAACCTTGACGGTCTTGTTCACGATTTTCGCTGCTCCACTCAACGCCCAAGACACCCAGTCCATCACGGACATGCTCGGACGGGACGTTGTCGTTCCCAGCCTGGTCGACCGGGTGATCTGTTCCGGCTCGGGCTGTTTGCGGCTCCTGGTCTATCTTCAGGGCCAGGACCGGATCGTGGGTGTGGACAGCGCGGAAAAAGGCGGGCTGCCCTTTGGCGTGGACGCCCGACCCTATGCCGTGGCCAATCCGGGATTTGGAGAGTATCCGCTGTTCGGAGAGTTTCGCGGCCACGACAACCCGGAACTCATCGCGGCCCTGGATCCGGCCCCGCAGGTGATCCTCAAAACCAACGCCCAGCGCGACGGCGGGGCTGACGCCCTGCAGGCCAAGACCGGCATCCCGGTCATCGGCCTGGGCTACGGCAACCTGACCCATGGTCGGGAGAACCTGAACCAGACCCTGCGGATCATGGGCCAGGTCATCGGCAAGGAAGAGCGGGCCGAGGCGGTGATCGCCTTTTTCCACGCCCTCCAGGCCGACCTGGAGCAGCGGGCCGCTCGGGTTGCGGAGGATGATCGCCCGAGTACCTTCATCGGTGGCATTGCCATGCGCGGCGGCCACGGCTTTGCCTCCACCGAACCGGCCTATGCGCCTTTTGCCTTCCTGAACGTCCGCAACGTGGCCGGGGATCTGTCCACTGGCGAAACCGGCGGCTCCCACGCCACGGTGGCCAAGGAACAGCTCCTGCTCTGGGATCCGGATGTCGTCTTCCTGGACATTTCCACGACCCGGCTGCAGGGCGGAGCCAACGGCCTGGAACAACTGCGCACCGACCCGGCCTATCAGGCCCTGTCCGCCATTCAGGCCAATCGGGTCTATGGAGTTTTTCCCTACAACTTCTACACCACCAACTACGAATCCGTCTTCGCCAATGCCTATTTCATTGGCAGCGTGCTGTATCCGGAACAGTTCGCGGACATCGATCCCATGGCCAAGGCCGAGGAAATCGCCACGTTCCTCAACGGCGGTCCCGCGTTTGAGCGGATCAATGAAGATTTCGAGAACATGGGCTTTGGCCGGATCACCGTGCAGTAACAATGTCCCATTTTGATCACGGCCGGATTTCCGCGCCCTACAGCGCATATATCGGACGAAAAGTACTCTTCCTGATCTTCCTGGCCGCGTTGACCGGCATTCTGCTGGTTCTGGCCGTGTCCCTGGGTGCCGTGCGCATCCCGGCCCGGGAAGTCGTCCTGGCCTTTTTCGGTCTGGGAGAGGACGCCCGGTACGAGATCATCGTCCGGAACATCCGCCTGCCCCATGCCCTGGCCGCGATCCTGGCCGGGGCCGGGCTGGCCGCGGCCGGGGCGGCCATGCAGTCCATCCTGCGCAACCCCCTGGGCTCACCCTTCACCCTGGGCATTTCCCAGGCCGGGGCCTTTGGCGCGGCCTTTTCCGTGATGCTCCTGGGCACCGGCACCATGCAGAGCACCCAGGCGGACGCGGTGAGCATCATCAACCCTTACATGACCACGCTTTCCGCGTTCATCGCCTGCATGGCCGCCTCGCTGGTGATCATCGCCATCGCCCGGCTGCGCGGAGCCAGCCCGGAGGTGATGGTCCTCAGCGGGGTGGCCCTGGGCTCGCTCTTTACCGCCGGAACCATGTTCCTGCAGTACTTCGCCGACGACGTGCAGCTGGCGGCCATGGTCTTCTGGACCTTTGGCGACGTGGGCCGGGCCGGATGGCCGGAGGTGGGGTTCATGGCCGTGGTGGTGTCCGGGGCCCTGCTTTTTTTCATCCTCAACCGCTGGAACTACAACGCCATCGATGCCGGGGACGAGACGGCCCGGGGGTTGGGGGTCCGGGTGGAACTGGTCCGGATGGTCGGGATGCTCGTCGCCTCCCTGGTCACCGCGGTGATCGTCTCCTTTCTGGGAATCATCGGCTTCGTCGGGCTGGTCTGCCCGCATATCGTCCGCCGGATCATCGGCGACGACCACCGCTTCCTGCTTCCGGCCGCGGCCCTGACCGGCGCCTGTCTGCTCCTGGCCGCGGACATCGCGGCCCGCCTGCTGCTCGCCCCCCGGATGCTCCCGGTGTCCATCCTCACCGCCTTCCTGGGCGCGCCGACCTTCCTCTATCTGCTGATCCGGGGACGCAACCGATGATCCTGGACGTCCAAAACATCCGCATCGGCTATAACGGCCGGATGGTGCTGCACGGTCTGGATTTCAGCGTTGACCAGGGCCAGGTTCTGACCATCCTGGGCCCCAACGGCGTGGGCAAAACCACGCTGCTGCGCTGCATCAACGCCATGCTCAAGCCCAAGACCGGGGCCGTGCTGGTGGAAAACGCCGACGTCTTCCGGATGCGCGCCGGAGACATCGCCAAGCGCCTGGGCTACGTGGCCCAACGCAACGAGGCCGGGCGGATGACCGCCTTCGACGCCGTGCTCCTGGGCCGCAAGCCGCACCTGCGCTGGCGGACCTCCGAGGCGGACCTGCGCATGGTGGACGGGGCCCTGAAGCAGCTTGGCCTGAAGCATCTGGCCCTGCGGCACATCAACGAGATGAGCGGCGGGGAACTGCAAAAGGTCTGCATTGCCCGGGCCCTGGTCCAGGAACCCTCGGTGCTCCTGCTGGACGAACCCACCAGCAGCCTGGACCTCAAAAATCAGCTGGACATCCTGCGCACCATCCGCCATGTGGTCCACGAACACAAATTGGCCGCAGTGATGACCATGCACGACCTGAACATGGCCTTCCGCTTCTCCGACGCCTTCGTGTTCATCAAGGAGGGCAAAGTCTTCTGCTGCGGCTGCAACGCCGACCTGACCCCGGACATGGTCCACGAGGTCTACGGCGTCCAGGTGGACATCCTGCGGCATCAGGGGCAGACTGTGGTGGTTCCCATGTGATTGTATGCGGAACAATATTCGCAACGTTCCACTCCGTAGGGGCACGGCGCGCCGTGCCCCTACAGGACGAATTATCCCCCCCACCACCAAAAAACAGGATATCAGCATGCCCAACTGCACCCTGACCCAGGAACAAATCGACCGGGCCGTGTCGTTTCACGGCCATGAATGTCCGGGATTGTGGATCGGCCTGCGGGCCGCGGAGCTCTGTTTGCGGGAACTCGGGCACAACGACGACAACCCGATCATCGCCGTGGTGGAAACGGACATGTGCGGGGTGGACGGCATCCAGGTGCTCACCGGCTGCACCCTGGGCAAGGGCAACCTGATCCACAAGGATCTGGGCAAGACGGCCTTTTCCTTCTACCGGACCACGGATGGCAAGGCCCTTCGGGCCGTGTTCCACCGCGAGGCCATGGGGCCGGAAGGCCAGGAACTGCGCGATCTGATGAAAAAGGTCTTCGCCGGCACGCCCACAGAGGACGAGCAACACCGGGCCAAGTCGCTCAAGGCCCAGGCCCGCCAGCGGATTTTCGAGGCTCCCCTGGCCGACCTGTTCACCGTGACCCAGCCGAGCGCCTCCGCCCCCCGACCGGCCAAGATCCTGGACAGCCTGACCTGCACGGCCTGCGGCGAATCCACCATGGAATCCCGCACCCGCCGCTTCGCGGGAGAGATTTACTGCATTCCCTGCTTTGCGGATGTGGAGCAAAAGGTGTAGCCTGATCGTCAACAACCAGGACTTCTCAGGCAATTTTGAACTTGGCATGCCCCCCGCAAAAAAGCGAGATGCCCATGGCCGCCCTGGACATATCCGGAAGATACACCCTGCGTGAAGAGATCGCCAACAGCATCACGCACGGCGTGGGGATTCTGTTCTCCGTCGCCGGTCTCGCGGTGCTCATCGGCCTGGCCAGCAGGTACGGAGACGCTTGGCATATCGTCAGTTGCGCCATCTTCGGCGCCACCATGATCCTGCTGTACACATCATCCACCCTGTACCACGGCATTACCCACCCGGGCACGAAACAGGTCCTCCGGATCTGCGATCACTGCGCCATTTTCCTGCTCATCGCCGGGACCTACACGCCCTTCACCCTGGTCAATCTGCGCGGGCCGTGGGGCTGGTCCCTGTTCGGGACAATCTGGGGGCTGGCTCTGCTGGGCATTGTGCTCCAGCTGACCCCGTGGCGTCGCTTCCGGGTGCTCTCGGTGCTTCTCTACGTGGGCATGGGCTGGGCCATTCTCGTGGCCACCAAACCGCTTTTCCATGCCGTACCCTTCGGCGGCCTGCTTCTGCTGGCCCTGGGAGGCCTAGCCTACACCGGCGGCATCGGATTTTACGCCTGGCGCAGCCTGCCGCATCACCACGCCATCTGGCACCTCTTCGTTCTGGCCGGCAGCGTGCTGCATTTCTTCGCGATTCTGTTCTACGTCATCCCCATCAGCGCGTGAGGTCATGACCGAGCATCTGAACCTGTTCGTGAGCGTCTACATCAAGCTCTTTTTCCTGCTCACGCCATTTTTCGTCCTCTCGGCCTTCCTGTCCATGACCAAGGAACTGGACATTTCCGAACGCCGCCGTCTGGCCTGGCGGGTTGCCCTGGCCGTGACCGTGACCGGCTGCATCCTCTCCGTGGCCGGCAACGCCATCTTCAACGTCTTCGGCATCACCCTGGACGCCTTTCGCATCGGCGCCGGGGCTCTGCTCTTCCTCTCCGCCGTGTCCCTGGTCCGGGGCACCCGGGTCGAGCCGACCCAGGATGCGGACGGGGATATCAGCGTGGTCCCTCTGGCCATTCCCATCACCATTGGCCCGGCTACTGTGGGCGCGTTGCTGGTCATCGGCGCCGAGGTCGACACGCTCGGTGAACGACTGGTCAGCATGACAGCCTTCATCTGCGCCAGTTTGTCCGTGGGCCTGATGCTGCTGACCGCCAACACCATCGAACGGGTCGTGGGCCGTCTGGGCCTGACCATCCTCTCCAAGATTACCGGCCTGATCCTCTCCGCCCTCTCTGCCCAGATCATCTTCACCGGCATCCGGGGTATGTTGGAGCTGTAGAATCAACCTGGTGACTTCGGGTTCGATTACACCGGAACCGCCAGCTCCTGCATGGTCTCACTGTCTCGCAAACCCAGAAAGTAAAGCACTCCATCCAGCCCCATGTTGGAAATGGCCTGCCCCGCGCCTTGGCGGACCACCGGCTTGGCGTGAAAGGCGATGCCCAACCCGGCGATATCCAGCATGGGCAAATCATTGGCTCCGTCACCCACGGCAATGACCTGGGCCAGGGAAATGTGTTCCTTGGCCGCAATCTCCTTGAGCAAACGAGCCTTGCCCGGACCATCCACGATCTCACCCACCAGTCCGCCAGTCAGGTGCCCGTCCCGGATTTCCAGTTCGTTGGCATGCAGGTAGTCGATACCCAGTCGCTCCTGCAGGCGTCTGCCGAAGTAGGTGAAGCCCCCGGAAAGGATGGCAATGGTGTAGCCCAGGTGCTTCAGGGTGAGAATCAACCGTTCGGCCCCTTCTGTCAGCGGCAGCGTGGCAGCCACATCCTCCAGCACCGACTCCGGCAACCCTCGCAGCAGTCCCACCCGCTTGCGCAGGCTCTGGGAAAAGTCCAGCTCTCCGCGCATGGCCGCCTCGGTAATCGCGGCCACCTCCTGCCCGGCACCGGCACGCTTGGCCAGTTCGTCAATCACCTCGGCCTGGATCAGGGTCGAATCCATGTCAAAGCAGACCAGTCGACGAATCCGGCGAAACGCGTTGTCCTCCTGAAAGCCGATGTCAATGCCCAACTCCCGTGACAGCTCCAAAAACGCGGCACGCATGGCCGAGATGTCCGCAGGAGTACCGCGCACGGAAAACTCCACGCAGGTCCGGGGCATGGCAGTGGGATCAGCCAGGGACCTTCGGCCGGAAAGCCGGGTAATACCGAAAATGCTGAGCCCGTTGTCCGTAATCACCCGGGCGATGCGGCCCAGATTCCCTGCTGTCAGGGTTCGGCCCAGGAGGGTCACGATATGCCGCCGACGTCCCTGCTGGCCGACCCAATGCTCGTAATCTTCCTCGGACACAGGGGAAAACTTCAGGGTCAGGCCCAGGTTATAGGCCCAAAACAGCAAATCCTTGATCACGGGTGAAGCCTGATAGTCCTGAGGCACTTCCACCAGTACCCCGAGGGAGAGCTCTTCGTGAATCACGGATTGCGAGATATCCAGGACCATGGTTCCGGATGCGGCCAACTGGTCCATCATGCCGGCCAAGAGTCCGTCCTGATCCGTGCCCGTCAACTGTATCAGAAGTATTTCTCGCATGATTCTCTTTGGCGGTGATATAAAAAAATGCCGGTTAGATGTTCACTAATTCCTGATCACCATCCACGGGTCGCTTTACGCATCACCGTGATACCAGACTGAAACGTGATCATTATGATAGGCATGGACAGAATGATCAACAAAATACCACGTATTGAAAAAAGACAGAAACTGCTCACCTCATCAAGGCGAGAGCCGCATTGCCATGTCGGCTTCCCGACTTCGCGGAAATGACACGTTTTTGCATCAGCTTTGCTGTTTCCTCCACGCCAGACGTAAACCTGCCCCATTGCCAGAGATCACTGCCAGAGATCACTGACTGGCGTTTCTGGGGAAAACCGCCAGGCGACCTGGGCCTGCAACAACTCTGCGGTGGCCAAGGCGTCAGTCAGGGCATGATGTGGAGCGTAGACAGGAAGGTTGTAGCGAGACCGGCTGGCCGCCAGGCGCAATGAACGTTCGTTGCGTCCCCGGATATTGGCCCACAAGCGACTCAATCGAGCCGCAATACTTTGACGATGAAAACGGGCCTCGATCTCCATGGTATCGATGACCGGAAAAATGATTCCCTCCCCCCAACATTCACGAACCGCCGCATCCAAAAATCTGCGCTCTATCCGTCGATAATGAACCACAACCACTGTTCGCGAAATGATCTTGATCACATCGGGCAAGACATCCCCGAGGGATGGGCACTGTTTGACATCACAGTGAGTAATGCGATGGTAGATCACCGAATCCTCGCGAAGCCGTTCACCGGGATTCACCACCCAATACCGCCCCTGGCTGCTGAAAATCCTTCGGAGCGTGAACGGAATCACTCCAATACTGACGATGGTGTCCTTGGCCGGATCAAGCCCGGTGGTTTCAAAATCCATTGCCGTCATCGGCAGATCTTCAAGGGCTGTATCCACATCAATGCCCCCCGCCTGGTAGAATGCACGCAGTGCGGGATGCCGAACCTGCGTCAGGCGTTTTGCATATAAATCCCGCCATGGCAGCGGCTCGCCCCGACGTCGCCGCTGTTCAGGACGTCGGAAAAACACGCCGCACCCCTTTGTAGCTGCTGCGCCCCCTGGAGGGATTCACTTTCAGATAGTTCTGTGCATCGTTCAGCACCTGAAAGGCCTCCTTGAGATTGCGGCGATCAAACTGGCTTAGATCTTCAGGATTGATGTTATTGTCCACGCGTTGATTCTGGCGGATCTGATCAGCATGGTGGCGTTGCCGAACCATGGACATGATTTCCATGGCATCCCGCAAGGCCTCGGCCCGACCAGGAGGCAGGAGGCGGGCTTCCCGGATGTCTTCCAACCGCGCAAAAGTATTCTGGGCAGTGGAACGCACGGCCAGGGCGTGAACTCGCACCAGGGCCACCAACGGAGCCGTGCCCCGCCGTTTGAGATTCAGCGAGTTTTTGTGTTCCCCGTCCTGTTCAAGAACAAAATCCTTGAAAAAGCCCAAAGGTGGCGTCCGATAAAGCGCGGCTCTCCCGAGGGATTGCAAAAAGAGCGAATGGTTTGCCGCCTCTCGGGCAATTTGCTGGCGGAATTGCAATATCCACTCGGAATGTCCCCATACTCCGTCCAGGTCGAAAAACATCGAACTGTTCAGCATGGCTTCCCGGGAGGGATAGGCGATCCAGTCCGTGAAATACGTGCTCCAGACATGACGGGGCTGACGCCACTTGTCCGTGGTGGCCATCACCCCGCCCTTGCAGTAGGCAAAACCATTGGCTGCCAGCCCGTCGGAGACAAAACGGGCCAGCTCCAGAAAGTAGGCATCGTGTTTGGCCGCATCAAACGTTTCGTCCAGCACCAGGGCGTTGTCCTGATCGCCGCCAGGAAGCAGCTCGTCCCTGGCCATGGCCCCCAGAACCAGAAAGCAGCAGGGAATCGGCGGTGGGCCGAATTGATCCTGGGCCAGTTCCAAAAGTCGCTGAAAAATGCTGCGCCCGAACACGGTCATGGCACTGCCGACCATGTGCGAATTGGCATCTTCGGTGACCATGCGCACGAAACTGGCATTGATTTCCCCCTGCAAACTGGAAAGTGCGCCCAGGTTTTGCGCCCGGAGAATCTTGGCCACCACGAAAAGACTGTTCTGGGATTCGTAGCGAATCAGGTCAGAAAGCGCGATCACACCCACGGCCTGCCCGGAACGCATCAGCGGCAAATGGTGCACATTATGGCGGAGCATGACCAGCATCGCGCCGAATACATAGTCATCCGCGTCAACGGTGATCAAATCCGTGGACATGATTTCCGTCACCGCCGTGTCCAGGGGAAGCCCGGGCGCGATGAACCGGATGCGCAAATCCTTATCCGTAATGATGCCGACCAGGCTCGAAGCCCCATCCGCGTCGGAACTGGTGACCAACACGGACGAAACCCCTTCGTCGGTCATTTTCAACACCGCCTGGTGCACACTGGTCGACAGGTCGATGACCACCGGCTCACGATTGATCAGCTTGCTTACCTTGGTGCGCATCATTTCATTGGACTGCTGCGCCCGGGAAACCATTTGCCGAAGCCGGGAACGATCACCAAGCTGAACAAAGTCGGCAAACACCTCATGCTGATCACATAATTCGTCAAAAACCGCCTCGGGAATGATGTACAACAAGGTGTCTTCCAGGGCTTTTGCTGGAAAACGCACTCGATTATGCATCATCAGGCCCATCTGACCAAAAAAATCCCCCTCTCCAAGACGATTGTAGAATTCCCCGCTACGGCGAAACATCTCCACCGCTCCGCTGCGAATGAAATAGAGTTCGTGGATCTCTTGGTTGTACAGCAGGATATCGCTGCCGGCCTTGTGGTAGACCACATCAACACTTGCGGCAACACGGGCCACGACCTCTTCCGGCATGGCATCAAAAGGCTCAAAGTGCCTCAGATGATTTGAAATTTCAATTTGCTCTACTTCCATCATGGAAACTCATGGCAGTTCTGGATGCAAATGCCCCGACTCGAGACGCATCCTGGATCGACGAAAACACTGTCTCAAGCCGGGGCTGACCGAACGGCCCTTGTCTGCTCAGCTCTTTCCGGGGCGCGGCTCGGAAGCCAGCCCCTTGATCAACGACCAGCAGGCCACTAGGAGCACGATAGTGAAGGGAAATCCCGTGGAGACGGCCATGGCCTGCAACGCCACCAGCCCACCACCAAGAATCAGGGCAATGGCCACCAGCCCTTCGAAGGTGCACCAAAAAACACGCTGCACAACCGGTGCCTGCACCTTGCCGCCGGCGCCGATGGTGTCGATGACCAGTGAACCGGAGTCCGAGGAGGTGACGAAAAAAACCACCACCAGGATGATCCCGATGAACGAGGTGATCTGGGCCAGAGGAAGAACGTCCAGCATGGCAAAAAGCTGCAAGGGCAAGGCGGCCTCCGCGGCTACATTATACCCATCCCGCACGACCTGGCTAATGGCCGTGGTGCCGAAAACCGTCATCCACAAGACGCACGCCGCGGAAGGGATCAGCAGAACCGAGATGAGAAATTCTCGGACCGTTCGTCCCCGGGAAACCCGCGCAATGAACATGCCCACAAATGGCGACCAGGAAATCCACCAGGCCCAGTAGAAAGCGGTCCAGCCTTGGGCGAAGTTGGCGTCTTCCCGGCCGATGGGGTTGGCCAGGGCCGGCAGGTGTTGCAGGTAGCTCGCCAGATTGGTGAAAAAACCGGTGGCAATAGCCAAAGTCGGTCCAACGATGATCACGAACAGCATCAACAACGCGGCCAGAACCATGTTGATCTGCGAAAGGCGCTGCACACCGGCCTCCAGGCCGGCAACCACGGAAATCAGGGCCAGCAGGGTGATGCCGATGATCAACAGAACCTGCATCGTGGCCCCGTCGGGCAGATTGAATAGATAGCCCAGCCCTGCGGCAGCCTGGGAGGCTCCAATCCCCAGAGAGGTAGCCAACCCGAAGAGAGTCGCGAAGATGGCCAGAATGTCGATAACGTGTCCCGGCCAGCCCCAGACCCGCTCGCCAAGGATGGGGTAAAAGATGGAGCGAACCGTCAAGGGCAGGCCCTTGTTGAAGCTGAACAAAGCCAACCCCAAGGCCAAAACCGAATAGATCGCCCAAGGGTGCAATGCCCAGTGGTAGATGGTGGCCGCCATCCCGAGACGTATTGCGGCCTGGGTATCGCCTGCCGCGCCCCCCAGGGGCGCCCAGTCGGTGCGCACACCGTTCTCGCTGGCCGTTCCACCGAGGGCGCTCCCGAAATGGGACAATGGTTCAGAGACGCCGTAGAACATCAGGCCAATGCCCATCCCCGCTGCAAAAAGCATGGAAAACCACCCCAGATAGGAGAAGTCCGGGGCAGCCTCCGTTCCCCCGATGCGCACCTTGCCCAGGGGCGAGACAATCAAAAAGAGACAGACCAGCACAAGGATATTGCCGGCAATAATAAAAAACCAGTCCAGATTCGAGGTCAGCCAGCCTCGCAACGTGCTGAAAAACGGTTCAGCCTGGGCTTGAAACAGCAACGTCACAACGACGAAAAGAATGACAATCAGCGCGGAGGTGCCAAAGACAGGATTGTGAATGTCCACACCATAGGGACCAAATTTATAGGAAATATTATCCTGGCCAATGGTATAGTCCGTGTCGATGGGATTGACTTCGCCTTCAGGCGGAATCATGTCGATCGTTTGGTCCTTTTCCTTTTTGTCAACCACTACAACCTCCTTTTCCTCCTTTTGGTGCATGTTCTGTTCAAACTTCTTCTACGTTACATCAATAATAGGCAAGGTGCAAAAAAAAAACGTCACCTGCCGAATGAGAGAAACGTCGGCAAATGCACCCCTCTTTTCGTAACCTTCAGAAGAATGAACATACCTGCTGTGGAGAGTTCGCTGGGGACGAGCGCACAGGATCTCTAGACGAAGGATGTCTGGGAACCACCCTCTTCGTTCGACGCACGAAAGCCATTACGGAAAACGAAACCCTTTCGCGGTTGAGCCACCTACCCCACCTTCAGCACCTCTGATCATCATCAACACTCCAGATTCCAATTCCGCATTAACGGCATCTGACTCCCCTGATCCCACTTTGTGGTGGACACCATTGCCACCGGCCAACGGTTTCCCCTGTCGGGTCCGTAGAGGACTTGCACCTCCAAGTGGGTGCGCTCTCTCGGGCGCACCAAATAAAAAAAGCCCTGATTTCTCAGGGCTTTTTTTATTTTACCGGACCAAGCCGGATCATCTGCTGGCGGAGGGAGAGGGATTCGAACCCCCGGACGAGTTCCCCCGTCAGCGGTTTTCAAGACCGCCGCCTTCAACCACTCGGCCATCCCTCCAAGTCAAATCAGGGTGGTGATGTAAACCGTGGCAACGGTTCTGTCCAGCCCCGCCAGGCTCTCCAAAGCCCTAAGGCCCAGGCCAATCCCGGCATACGTCCATTCTCGAACCGGGTTGTCCTGGGATGCGATTCTCCGGAGCGGCCCGGCTGGAGGTTGGCGGGGTTCTCTGCTAGAAACCCTTTCTTCATGTCCACAACCCATTCCCACCCTTCGCCCGCCGGCCCTGACGCGGGTGATATCCCCAAATATACCTTCCTGAGCATGATCGGGGTGAACATGATGGTCTTCATGGCCACCCTGGACATGAGCATCGTCAATGTCGCCCTGCCCAGCCTGGCCCGACAGCTGGATACGGATTTCGCCACGGTGCAGTGGGTTATCCTCAGCTACGTTTTGGTGGTGGCCTCCTTGCTGCTGCTGGTTTCCCGGCTGGGAGACATGCGCGGCAAGAAGGGCATTTTCAGCCTGGGGCTGGGGCTGTTTACCCTGGGGTCCTTGCTCTGCGGCTTGGCGCCCAGCGTGGGTTGGCTCATTTTTTTCCGGGCCGTGCAGGGAATTGGCGCGGCCATGAGCCAGGCTCTGGGCATTGCCATTGTTACGGAAATCGCCCCTCCGGGCCGCAGAGGCCGGGCCATCGGCCTGATCGGGGCCACCGTGGCCATGGGGCTGGCCCTGGGCCCCTCCCTGGGCGGTGTAATCATTGAATACATCGGCTGGCGCTGGATCTTTTTGATCAATGTTCCCTTGGGCATCCTGGCTCAGTGGATCATCGCCAGGTACATGCCCCCCCTGCCACCTCGCCGCAGCGGCCAGCGCTTCGACATTCCCGGGGCAGTTCTGGTGGCGCTGACCCTGGCGGCCTATTCCATGGGCATGACCATGGGCCAGAAAGTCGGCTTTGCCGCCCCGCTGTCTCTGGCATTACTTGGAACGGCACTGCTCGGGCTGGCTGGATTCATCCACGTGGAGCGCAGATCTCCGGATCCGATGATTGATCTGAAGCTGTTTGCCAACCCCCTGTTCAGCATCAACCTGGTCATGTCCGTCCTGGTCTTCATCTCCCTGTCCGCCGGCTTCATCATGCCTTTTTTTCTCCAGTTCGCCCAGGATCGTCCGCCCAGCGAGGTCGGCCTGATGATGATGGCCATCCCCCTGAGCATGGGCTTGGTGGCCCCCTTTGCCGGGGCGCTTTCCGATCGCTTCGGGCCGCGCGGCTTGAGTCTTTTGGGACTCTTGATCCTGATCTCCGGCTGCCTGGCCGTGAGCACGCTCACCTTGGATACACCATGGTGGGGCTTTGTCCTGCGGGTAGTGCCCGTGGGCCTGGGCGTCGGCTTGTTCCAAGCCCCGAACAACAGTGCGATCATGGGCGCAGTACCCCAGGAGCGTCTGGGAGTTGCCTCCGGCCTGCTCAACTACTCCCGCGTCTTCGGTCAATCCACGGGCCTGCCCCTGATCGGCTCGATCTTTACCCTCTTCGTGGTCTCCGTTACCCTGGAGCCCGTGCGGACGGACTTTGCCGTGGTTTCCGCGGAAGCCCTGGCCGCGGGTATTGCCGGGGCTTACCGTTTTCAGGCCGGACTTTTGCTGGCTGCCGCGGCCCTGGGCATTGCGGCCTGGATCATCGATCATCGCAACACCCAAACCAAAACCGACCATGATGGGACCGCCCAACGTACCCTGCCGGGTTCATGAATATCAGGACTACCCCACTACCTTGTCCGAACTGCTGGATGACCTCGGCCTTCCTGGCATGCTCAGACGGCGCAAGCGAGTGGTCATCAAACCCAACCTGGTCAATGCCTCCCCGTTCCCGGTGACCACACATCCAGATATGGTCCGGGCCCTGGTGCACTACCTCCAACGCCACACCAGGGCGAGGATTGTCCTGGCCGAGGGTTGCGGTGACGCGTGTCTGGAAACCAAAGACATTTTCGCCAAACTGGGCTACACGGTCTTGGCCGAAGAGCTGGGTCTGGAGCTTGTGGATCTGAACCGGGCTCCGTTAACCCGACGGACCGATCCAGAGTGTCGATTTTTCCCGGAAATCCACCTGCCCAAGGCTGCACTCAGCGGCCTGATGATCTCCGTGGCCGTGCTCAAGCGGCACAGCCTGGCCCAGGTCACCCTGAGCATGAAGAACCTGCTCGGCCTGCTCCCACCCAGCCATTATCAGCGCGGCGGTTCCTGGAAAAAGTCGGCCCTGCACGCAGATATGCAGCGCTCCATTTACGAACTGAACCGCTACCGCAAGCCGGACCTGGCAATCATCGACGCCAGCGTCGGCTTGGCCGAGTTTCATCTGGGGGGCGCAACCTGCTCCCCGCCGGTGAACAAGCTGGCAGCCGGCTTCGATCCGGTGGCCGTGGATGCCGCTGGAGCAGCCCTGCTGGGGCTGGACTGGCGCTCCATCGGTCATATTCGGATGGCCCACGGCATCCTTGGCCGTGCTGACGCCGCAGGGTTCGCATCATACTGATTCCCGCCAGGAGGATGCATGATCCGTCACTTTCCGCAGTACACCGCCAAAGGCATCCTGCTGCCCCTTGTCCTCCTTGTTTTGATGACCGTGCTCTCCAATGCCCACGCCGCCGTTTTTCTCCGTGAATACTCGAGGGACTCTCCGGGCAGCTTTCCAGACGACGTTTCGGCTGACATTTCGGCTCGATCCCACGAAACCGATGAGCATCGCGTCGCTTTGCATTCCGCTCCACACCATCCGGCCGTTACCCACCGGATCAGCCTGTTTGCAGGCAAATTCACCACGCAAAGCATGGGCGATACGGCTTCCTTTTGGTCCGTTGACTTCGAGGAAAACCACCTGGTCGCCTTGGCCTACGCCCAAGACATGCTCGAACTTGGATATGATCTGCGACTTGGGCCGGAGGTTGGTATTGCAGGACGTTTCGGGTGTCGCTGGTCCACGGAGGTCTGGGCTGGAGCGGCCCTGCGCCACGGTGGCGTCGTGCTGTTCGATCACCTGCGTCTCGAACCGGCATTCACCCTGGGACTGAGTTGGATCGATCGCTCCATCGGCATCGAGCGAAACCGGGAAGAAACCCAGAACGGCGACGCGACCTTGCTGGTATACCTTGGCCCGGAACTGGCCTTTGCCCTGCCCCGTTATCCTCAATGGGCCTTCATCTACCGGTTGCATCACCGTTCCGGGGCCTTTCGCACCTTCGGCAACCTCAAGGGCGGACACAACGCCAATACCATCGGCCTGCGCTACAGCTTCTGACCTCACAGATCTGCCCACCAGTCCCTACGACCATGACGACCGACACCTGCATCCCCCTCCCGAAAGCATTCCCCCACGTTTTGATGGTCCAGGCCTCGGCTGGAGCCGGAAAAACCTATAGCCTGGGCCTGCGGTTCCTGCAGCTCCTGGCCCGGTCCGGCAGGCCCTCCGTGGCCGGGCTGAGCCGGATACTGGCCCTGACGTTCACCGTTGCCGCGGCCCAGGAAATGAAATCCCGGATCGTGGCCTTTCTCAAGGAAATCGCCCTGGAAACTCCGTCCGGCTGCCTGCTGCACGCCCAAAGCGGACTGACGCCGCAGGCCGCCGGAGCCTGGCTGGAACAAATCCTGGGCCAGTACCAGCGCTTCCAAGTCAAAACCATCGACAGTCTGCATTTCCAACTGGTTCAAACCCTGGCCCGGCGCATGGACCTCTGGCCGGAACTGGAAGCCGGATTCAATTCCCCGGCCTGGGGCAGGGTCGTCCTGGAAGGATTGCTGGCCCGCACTGATTGGGAACGGGCCGCCACCCAGTTCCCGGACGTCACCGCAAACCAGGCCGAACCAATTGACCACGATCTGGAACCTTCACACTCCCTCTCCGCGCTCTGGGAAGGCATCTTCCAGGTCTATCTGCACCAGGAGACGCGCACGGGGTTACGTTTTCTGCCCTGGCTGGAAGAGCAGGTCACCGGGGTGGTCCGTGACCTGAACCAGATCTTTGAACCTTTGACCGTCACGTCCCTGAATGACCTGCACCGGGCCAGGGCAGCATTCCAGATGGCCTGCCAAGAGCTGGTCACCACCCTGGATCAAGTCGGACTTTCCGGTCACGTCTCCCGATTCAAGCCTGCGAAGCTCAAGGATCTCCTGAACGACCCTCTTGGCAATCTGGAAAGCGCCTTTTTCATCAAGACCACGCCCGAAGACCTGTTCAATAAGACCGCCTGGACCAATGCCGGCCTAATCCAGGCCTGGGACGCCTACCAGGTTGTCCGCCGGAGCAGGAACGCCTTTCTTCTGACTCGGGCCAGACTGTCCGTGGCGCCCCTGGCCAAATTGCACCACGTGGTGAATCGGGAGCTGGACCGACTGGGCCGCACCCAGGGACTGTTGCCAGGTGGCTGGTGGACCCGTTTGCTTCGGATGCACCTGGCCCAAGGCGATCTGTTGCAGGACGCAGCCTTGATTCTCGGTGTGCGCTGGCAGCATCTGCTCATTGATGAATTCCAGGACACCAGCCGGGAGCAGTGGGATGTGCTCCGGGAGTTGGCTCTGGAGGCCCTGGCCGAAGGCGGAAGTCTCTTTTGCGTCGGCGACGTGAAGCAGGCCATCTACCGCTGGCGTGGCGGGGATTGGCGGCTGTTCTTCGAACCGCTGGACCCACGGGTTCTGCCCAACGTTGCCCCGGAAAACCGGCTGCGCACGGTCCTGCCCTTCAATCGCCGCTCCTGCCGGGAGGTGGTGGCGTGGAACAATGCCTGTTTCGCTTCCCTGGAGCAGCCCGAAGCCTGCCAAGACCTGGTCCAGTCCATGATCACGGCACCGGACAAGGACGCCCCCCGGGCCCTGCTGGCTGAAATCGCCGGCCTGCTCTATGCCGAGGCGACCCAAACCCCCTGGAAGGACTGCGTCGGCGCGGTTCAAACCGTCACCATCCCCACGGACGACCAGGACGATGGCGCCGAGACCTACACGGACCGGGCCCTGCATCACCTGGTCACCCGGATTTTGAGCCTGCGGGAGGAAGCCGTCGATCTGGGTCGTATCGCGGTTCTGGTCCGGACCAATAAAGAGGCCCGGGAATGCGCCGCCAGACTCTTGGCTGCGGACATCCCGACCATCACCGAACAAAGCCTGGTCATTTCCGCGCATCCCGGCGTACGCGGTCTGCTGGCCCTGCTGACCTGGCTGGACAACCCCGGCGATGATGCCGCGCTCTTTGCCCTGTGTTGCAACCCCCTGTTGTTCCGGGAAGCTCCAGAGCATTTGCCGGACATGGACGCCCTGCTGCAGCATCCTGACAGCCAGCTCCAAACCCAGGCCCCAAACCAGCCCCTAAACCAATCCGAGGACCCCGTCCGCCCCCTGTATCTCCGGTTGCGAGAGGCCTATCCGGCATTCTGGGCCCAGCACCTGCACCCCTTTTGGGAACGGGCCGGACTCTCGGGAGCCTATGAGCTGCTGCTGACCGCGGTCGCCCATTTTCGGCTCCGCGAGCTGCCCCTGGGCCAGTGGGCCTGGGTGGAAAAACTGCTGGAAACGGCCTTTCAGGCCGAAACCCAGGGCCAGGCCACCTTGTCCGCCTTTTTGGCCTTCTGGGAGGAGAATGCCGATTCGTGCGTGGTCGGGCTGCCCGAGGGCCTGCCCGCAGTCCGGGTGATGACCGTACACAAGGCCAAGGGGCTGGAGTTTCCCCATGTTTTTTTGCCGCTGCTGGACTATGGAGAGAAGAATCGGCCGGCTCATTTGCTTCTGCCCGACAACGACGAAAGACTTGGGTTGGTCTCCACGACCAAGCCCCGTGCCGCGGAGGTGGCCTGGATCATGGACCAGGAGCAGGTCCACTCCTTGGCCGAGGAACTGAACCTGCTCTATGTCGCCCTGACCCGGGCCCAGGATTACCTGCATCTGTTTCTTCCCACCGGCAAGGCTTCCCGGGGCTCCCGGGCCGCTGACTGGCTGCGGACGCTGATGCCCGACCAAACCACCCCATCCGAGTAATGCGCGATCCGCTCTTTCCCCACCTGGTTCTGGCCCCTCCGGATGCCTCCACCTGGACCGATCCGGCCTCCTCCATGCGTCGATTGCATGGCGACCTGGCTCACCAAGCCCTGGCCCTGTTGGGCCCTGGTGAGACCGACCAGTCCGCGGTGCTCCGTCGTCTGCGCCAGGCCCGGGCCCTGCAGGGTGTTCACCCGGCCCGCCTAGTCCTCGAGCCCCTGGCCACGGCCATTATCCGTACCCTGGCCCACCCCTTGCTGGCCGAGCTTTTTGCCGACACGGCCCTGACCCTGGCGGAACAGGAAATCGTGGTTCCGGCCCACGATCCTTCCCCTGCCGCGTCACATGCCGTGGTCCGGGTGGATCGGCTGGTCCTCTTGCCGGACGGTACGGCTTGGGTTCTGGACTTCAAGCTGGGCCTCGGCGATCCGGATGCCGACCGAACCCAGATTCACGACTACCAGCGTCTGATGGCCGATCTTCTGGGACGGGAGTGCCATGGGGCCCTGGTCAACCTGGAACAAGCCGAGGTGGTCCAACTGCCGCCCTTGGAACCGCGGCTGGAGCGCGCAGCGGAGGCCGATGCACCGGGAACAACGGCCCTGCTCTTAAACGATATCCTGTGCTCTGAATCTTTCTCCTACCAAAGACAGGATCAAGGTCAGGGCATGCCCCCACCGCCCATCCGCGTCCTGCCTCTGGATGCCGACCCCATTGCCCTGCTCCATGACCACCTCATGGCCCGATGCGTGGCCGCGCCGCATCTGGCCATGGCCACGACCCAGGTCATCTTTCCCCACCGTCGGCCGCGCATCTACCTGCATCAGGCTCTGGCCCGCTCCCTGAAGGCACCCTTTTTCCCCCCGCGCTGTTTCAGTTTGGAAGACTGGATCCTGCGCCAAGCCTGCCTCGCCATGGATGATCCGCCGGCCCTGGCCACGCCGTTAGATCAGGCCTGGCTGCTGCACGAAATCGACAGCAACGAGAAAGGTGCTCAGAAGGCGACGCCCTGGCACCGTTTTCTGCCCTGGGGCCTGCGCCTGGTGCAGGTTCTGGATGAACTGGACCGGGAACGAGCCACGGCCCAGGCCGTGGACCATCCTCCGGACGACCTGCCGGAATCGGCCGCGGGCCTGCTGGCTGACCTGGGCAAGATCCAGGCAGCGTTTCATCACTACCTGACGGCGCGAAACATGACCACCTCCGGAACACTGGCGGCCCTGACACGAGGCTTCCTAGGCCGTCATTCGGAGACGTCACACGACGCGCAATCTGCACCAGACTGCTCCGCACCCACTCTGGAAGGCCCGACCTATCTCTGCGGCCTGTTCGCTCTGACGCGGACCGAGGCCGATCTGATCCAATCCCTGCGTCTGGCCGGTGCGGAGCTCTGGTGGCAGGCGGACTGCACGCTGCCTGAACCGTTGCGGCGCTGGGCCACGGCCTGGAAGGCCGAGCTGGACTGGAATTTTAGACGCGAAGCCCCCACCTGCCCACCTCCCCTGCCGACTCCGCGGGCAACCTTGATCCAGGCCCATGACCTGCACTCCGAACTGCGCCACCTGGCTGAAGAGGCGGCAACCTGGGACCGCGGCCAGCGGGTGGCCGTGATCCTGCCCGAACCGGCCCTGTTGCGCCCCGTACTGGCCCATCTGCCCATGGACGCGGAAGTGAACGTCACCCTGGGCCTGCCCCTGGAGCGCTCCGCCCTGGGCCTGCTGCTGCAGACCCTGACCCGCATGGCCCGAGACGGACGACTTACCGGCGTGGGACCGGCAAGCCGGGACTATCTGGACCTCTGGCAGAACCCCTGGGTGCGGCGATTGTTACCCCACGATGGTCTGGTGCGCCTGCGTCGCCTGATTCAGAAGCGTGGTCATGCGTTTCTTGACGCCGCGGCCCTGGCCGAATTGATCCGGGAGTGCGCTGCCGTGGATGTTGAGGGCGGGGACGTGAACGAGGACGGGGGCGTTCATGGGGATGACGACAAAGGTGGGGCCGGGCATGGGGAGGTGCAGCCGGGGAGTGTTCCCGACCACCCCCCGGGATCAGGCATGGCCGGGCTGGCGGTACTGTTTCATGAGGCTCTGGAACTGACCACCCTGGAAGAACTGCGTAGATTCCTGCAGCGCCTTCTGGAGGCCCTCCAGGTGCGGGAGCGCCCCCCCTCGGTAGTGGAGATGCACGCGGTCCACGCACTCTATTCCACGGTTCTCCCGAACCTGGAACATGCTTTGAGCCGGGACCACCCGCTTCCGGCAGCAGCTCTGTGGAGCGTGTTTTGGAACTGCCTGGGGCTGGAACGCATCCCCTTCAGCGGGGAACCGCTCACGCCCTGGCAGGTGATGGGTTTGCTGGAAAGCCGGTTGCTCTGCTTTGACAAAGTAGTGGTGCTGGAATGCGTGGAAGGGGTCCTGCCCCGGGCCGCTCTACCCAACCCGTTACTGCCCGAAGCCTTGCGCCCGGCCTTGGGCCTGCAGCCAAGCTACGCCGAGGAGGGGATCATCCACTTCCATCTCCAACGGCTGCTGGCCGCGGCCGGAGAGGCTCGCCTCTACAGCCGCCAAGGCATGTCCCCCAACCCCCTGGAAGGGCGGACCATGCCCAGCCGGTATTGGGAACATGAACTCTGGAAAAAGGAAAAGGACTCGGGCAAGCTGTTGCGGAAAACCATCTCCCGGGCCACCCTGGAACTGGACCTGAGCCTGTCCCCGGGCCGTGCACCGGAAAAGGCCTCGCTGGCGGATCGGCTGACAAAACGTCTGGAGCAAGGCCTATCCTTGTCCGCACTGCACATCTATATGCGCTGCCCACTGCGGTTTTTCAAGGAAGAGGTGGCGTCCTTTTCGCCCCGTCCCGACCCGCGACGAGACCTCGGGGCCCCGGTCATGGGCCGGTTGGCCCATGCCGTCCTGGAGGAGTTGTTTCGGCCCCATGTCGGGAACATCATAGTGCCCAGCACGAATCTCCTGCCCAGATTCGAAGCACTCTGGGCCACACTGGCCCCCAGTCATCTGCAGGAGGCCCCTCTGCCTCCGGCCGCTCGCTTCTTTCAGGCCAGGCTGCTGCGGGAACTGCTGCGTAACTACCTGCGCCAATCCGATCAGCCTGTGCACCTCCTGGCCGTGGAACAACCGGCCCAGCGCCCCATGCCCGGAGTTGCCGGGCGGATCAATCTCCGTGGCAGGCTGGACCGCATCGACCTCGACCCAGAGCGCAGCCTCCCAGTCATTCTGGACTACAAGACCGGAGGCGCTTCCCGGCGCAGCCCGCTGGACATCCATCGCCTGAACGAACTGGCCGAAAAACTGGACAGTCTGTCCGCAATGGACGAGAAAGCGGCCCGCGAAGGTCTAAACTTGGTCAACACCGTCCTCACGAACCCGCAATTGCCCGGCTACCTCTTTCTCCACGGCACACCGGCCCTGTGCGGATATGTGCACCTCGGGGAGTGGCAGGCCAAAAAACGGCTCGTCCCCTTGGTCAAGCCGGGAAAGAAAATCGAGGCCGAACACATCCACCTGCGCTTTCTGGAGTGGCAGGAACACGGCCTTCCGAGAATCCTGGAATGGCTCGGCCGCCACATCCTGGAGTCTCCGTTATTTTCCCCCACCACCCAGCCCGAAGCCTGCACTTCCTGCCCCTGGCGAACCACCTGCCCCTGGGCCTTGGAAGAGTGACGCGACCTGCCGAAGCCGCGCAGAATCACGCTTAGCACTTCCAACTCGGTTTCGAAGAAACAGCTTATCTGATAAGTGGTCCCTTTTGCGCCGAAAAAACATCCACGTCCCTGGAGAACGAATCTCCCCGGAGCGGAACGCCCTGAAATCGGGTTTCCGTGAGGCGCATGCGATACCCGAAGGTCACATAGACATCCTCTTCCACGGAAAAGGACTCGTTCGCAATCGTCTCAAACGGGATGACAAAGGAAAACGCGACGCCTTCCGGTGTCATGCGCTGAACCGGATAGGATATGCGCTGGCTGGCCAGCACCACGCCTTGGGCATCGCTCAGAAACGTGGAAATATCCAAGTCCTGGAACCACACGGCCATGCCGGGCCAGACCCTGGTGTTGGGCAAAGCCCTTCCGGCAATCTGAAACTGATCGCCTTCCACCTGGGCAACATACTGAAAATCCCAGAAATCCAGCGAAACGACGTCGGTTTGGTTCGGGAGCAGTTGATTCCGCGGCAGGTGCTTGACACTCAGGTGGGAACATCCGGTCAATACGACTAAAAAGCTCAAAAGTATCAGACTCTTTTTCATTTCTTCGACCCTCAGAATTTGTCCGCTATTGACATTTTTCACCCCAGCATTCCAGCCCCAGTGAAACCCTGCTTCAAAGGAACGCTGCGCGTTATTTCACAGGGTAAACATTCCAGCATCCCAGCATTCCAGCATCCCAGCATCCCAGCATCCCTCAACACCCCCAAGCCTCGATCTCCCGCGTCCCAAACCGTTCCCGCCGATTCCAGATCCGCTCCTCCCAGCTCAGCTTCGGATCGCGGTGAAAGATGAC
>REDL01000061.1 GCA_007693505.1 Desulfovibrionales bacterium
TTGGTGGTGAAAAACGGGTCGAAGATCTTGCCCAGATTCTCCTGGGGTATGCCCATGCCCGTATCACTGACGGCGACCACGACACAGCTGAACTTGTCCGGGCAGACTCCGGTCTTGACCGTGATGGTTCCGCCCTTCTTGATGGCGTCCACGGCGTTGTTGATCAGGTTCAGGAACACCTGCCGTAGCAGGGACGGCTCGCTGTAGACCAGGGGCAGTTCCGGCTGGTATTCCTTATGAAACTGGATGTTGTTTAAGGCCGCGGCGGCTTCCCGCATGCCCACCACGTCGTCCATGATCTTGTTGATGTCCACGTCCGTGATCATGGCGTCCATCTTTCTGGCGAAACTGAGCAGCTTATGGGTTATTTCCCGGCATCTCCCGGCTTGCTGAACTATTTCCTGGAGTGAGCTAGAAAATTCGCCGTATTCCTTAAACTCCTTCAACTCTTCACGCTTGAGGATGTCCTGCAGCCAACCGGCTTCCTCGCCGATGACCGCCAGGGGATTGTTGATCTCATGGGCGATGCCCGCGGAAAGCTGCCCAATGGCCGCCAATTTTTGGGACTGGATCAGCTGCTCGTCCAACTCGCCCTGCTCGGCCCCGCAACCTTCCAGCTTGCGCCGTAAAAAACCGGCCGCCAGGTGCAAGGCCAGGATGGTGATGAAAAGAAACGCTCCAACTCCGACGATGATCCAATTCCGCAAGCTGGTGATCTCGGCCAGGGCCTCGTCCTTGTCCTGCTGCACCACCAGGGACCAGGTTTCCATGCCCATCCTGGCCTTGGCCAGAAGCACGTCCCCCCGGGCCTGGCGGGACTCCAGCACTTCCACGCCGGAAAAGGACACGAAGGTCAGCCCTCCAGGATCAAGCCTGGTCAGCAGGTTGCCGTGGGAGCGGGAACGGGTTTGCAACACCCCGGCGTCATTGATGATGAACACCTCGCCGGTTTCTCCGAAACGCACGGCATCCACCATGTTGCTGAACCGGTACACATTGATCGTGGCCCGCAGAACCCAGAAATCATTACCCTCCTCGACCTTGACGGCAATGATCAAGTGCGGAGCCTTGCGGTGGCCGAGAAAAACATCGCTGACCACCACTCTTCTGTCTTGCAGCTCCCGAAACCAGGCTGCGTCGTCGTATTTCTTGTCCAGGAGATCATACGGCCCGACATAGGCCAGATGATTTCCCCGCCCATCAATGACCCCGAGATCCTCAATCATGTGGTCGTGCGCCTGATCCAGCTCCGTCAGCACGTGCTCGAGGAAAGGCATGTCAATCAATTCATCAAGACCATGATGTTTCAGGATGTTTTCCATGGAACGTTCCACGCCCAGGAGGAAAGAGTCAACTTTCCGCTGGTAGTGCAAGGCCTTGGAAATAAAACCCAGTTCGATGTGGCCGCGAATGCCGGCTGCCATGTATCTGTAGCCGACCACGGTGAAAGCCAGCTGGAACAGAAGAATGGGGACGGCGATGGTCCCGCAGAGAACCAGGAACAGGTTCCGCTTCAGCCAGTCATGGGTGTTCTCCCTCGGTATGGCCATCACTCGCCCCTTTTCAGACGTCGCTTTTCTGGGTCTTGGGTTCAAGGGGTATACGCACCGTAAAGACGGTCCCCTCACCGACCTTGCTGGCAACGGAGATCTTTGCACCGAGCTTTTCCAAAATGCCGTGACAGATGGAGAGTCCCAGCCCGGTGCCCTTGCCCGGAGGCTTGGTGGTGAAAAACGGATCGAAAATCTTGCCCAGGTTCTCCTTGGCAATTCCTGGGCCGTTATCCGCCACCCGGATGATGGCGCCGCCCTTATCCCACATGTCCGTGGATACGGTAATCTGTCCGGATTGGCCCAGGGCGTCCATGGCGTTGTTGATCAGGTTCAGAAGCACCTGCCTGATCTGGGCCGGATCAGTATGGACAACGGGGATTTCCGGCTCGAACTTCCGGACAATCTGGATATTGTTCAGTTCCGCCTGGTGCTCGCGCATCTCGATGACTTCCTCCACCAGCTTGTTGAGCCCAACAGCTCTGACCACGGCGTCGCTTTTGCGGGCAAAACGCAGCAGCTTGTGGGTGATGTCCCGGCATCGCCCGGCCTGTTTCACGATTTCCCGTAGGGAGTCCTGAAGCTCGGCCAGTTCTTCCACGTCCTGGAAGTGTTCGCGCTTGAGCAGATCCTGCATCCAGCCGGCTTCCTCGCCGATCACGGCCAGGGGATTATTGATTTCATGGGCAATGCCGGCGGAAAGCTCGCCAATGGATGCCAGTTTCTGGGATTGCAGGAGTTGCTCGTCCACCAGATGGCGCTCCGCATCCACCTGGATGACCCTGCGACTCAGCGCGCGGATGGTAAACAGGGTCAGAAGGGTGATGAACAGGCCGCCGCCAAGAAAAAACGCCGCGGCCTTGCGGCGTTCGGTATGGAACTCGCCCAGAACTTCCCCGGCTTCCTGCTCCACTACCAGCAGCCAATCATTGTCCTTCATCCAGGTCATGGCCCGGAAGACCCTCTTTCCCTCATGGTTGATCATATGTTGGTAGCGGACACCCTCGAACACCTTGAAGTCGAATTCTCTCTCAGGCACCCTGTCCAGGATTCTTCCACCAACCCTGGGATTGGTTTGGTAAAGGCCGTCTGAACTGACCAGAAAGGCGTGCCCGGTTTCACCGAAACGGACGTGCTCAACAAGTTCGCCGAATCTGTCCGCGTTTACCGTGGCCCGCAGTATCCAGCTTTGATCTCCCTCGCCATGGTGCACAGCAATGATGAAGTGCGGCAGGTTGCGAAATCCGAGGAAAACGTTGCTGATGTAGATCTCGTCTCGCATCACGTTGGCGAACCATTTCTCCTCAGAATAATTTTTATCCATCAAGTCAAAAGGGCCCACATAGGCCAGATGGTTGCCCTGGGCGTCGATAACCCCCAGGTCCTCGTAGGCATTGTCCGTGCTCGCCTGCAAACGGTGAAAAAGCTCCTCCAATGTTTCTTGATCCCGCAACCGCTCCAAGGGCTCCAGCATGGTGATGGTGCGCATGGTCGTGGCAATATCGGCCAGAAAGTCGTTGATCTCCCCCTTGTGCTTTAAGACGATGGAGACCAGACGTTCCGTGGCTTTTTCGTTGACCACGCTGCGATATTCGAAATGCACCACGAAGCCGACCAGCGTCAGGGAAAGCAGGCCGGCCCCACCGAGATACATGAAAATATGTTTGCGCAGCCAGTCGTAGGTACTATAAATATCTTCCGTGAGCATGACCGTCCCTCTGTCTCATTGAAGGTGAGCCCCTGTTGAGGAATAGAAGTAGAGCGGGTTGGAGTCTCACTCATGAACAACGTAGCACCAGTCATCATTTCGGCCAGGGAGCCGGGGTTGGGGGGAAGAAGCAATGAGGGTTCAGCGAGCAGCAAAAAAGTCCCAGATATACGGGTACACATAGAACAACACCAGCAGGAAGGCCGCACTGGCCGGCCAGAACCACCAGACCTTGATGAACTTGGGATCCCAGGTGTTTTTTCCGCGGGGCAGATTGTGCAGGGGCTTGAGCATGGTGTAGAGATGGTCCGCTTCGGTGAGTTTTTTTTCTTCCGGCTGATCCTGGTTCTGGTTGACGATGTCCGGCGCCTCTCCAGAGGTCGCGGACTTGAGCTTTGCTTGATTGTCCATAAAAATCTCGCACCTTACGTTCGTTAATTATAATTACTCAATAAGGCAGGGCAATCAACCTCCCTGGGTACCTTGCTGCCTGGATACCGGCCTTCGCCGGCATGACGGAATGGAGTGCCGCGTTGGCGAGTTCTCTCAGTCGTCACCCCGGCGCAGGCCGGGGTCCAGGTTCTTTCGTATGGTTCACTTGCCCTGAGTTATTGAGCAGTTACCGTTAATTGTTCCCACGCTCCAGCGTGGGAACGATCAGTGAACGACCTGGGATCGGGGATCAGAGTCTAGAGAATCGGATTGACTGAAAAAAACGGGCCGACCTGGGACGGCCCGTTTTCGGGGTGCTTCAGAAACGAACACTCTTCTCCAACCTGTCCAGCCGGCTGCGTTCCTCGGCCTGCTGGAGCCGGACGTCCCGGGCGTGCTTGATCTTATAGGCGCCCAGAATTTTTTCCAGCAGGTCTTCCAGTTCACAGGGTTTCATCAGGTAGTCGTAGGCCCCGAGGCGCATGCCTTCGATGGCCGAATCCACGGCCGCGTGGCCGGTGAGCAGAATCACCTCGATGCCTGATTTGATCTTTTTGATCTCGTTCAAGGTCTCGATACCATCCATGTCCGGCATCTTGATGTCCAGGACAATGACATCCACGGGATAGTCCTGGATATACTGCAGGGCCGATATACCGCTGTCCAGCGTGTTCACGTCGATGCCTTTTTCCTGCATCCGCTTGGCCAGCGTCGTACGAAAACGTTCCTCATCATCCACCAGAAGCAGTCTCATGCCTTCCGCTCCCTGTACCTGTTCCGCCATTTGGTGCCTCCTTGGAGAGATGCGGGCCGGGGAGCATCCGTCATCCCCCAGCCCAGCCATGTGTTTTGCTTCCATCCGCGATCTGCGGCCGTGTGAAGCTTTTTTTATTAATCAATTATCCGGCTTATTAGCAGACAGGAATTACCCTTGTCCATAATCCGCTTCGGATTAGTGCACCCCGATCAACGGCCACCAGACCAAAGCACCGAAGCAGGCCACCAAGAGCAGGATCAGGCACCAGGGCACGGCCACCTTGATGAACTCCACCTGGGTGAAGTAGCCGGAGCTGTAGGCGATGATGGTCGGTGGGCAGCCGATGACCAGCATGATGAAGGAGGTGGTCATGGGCGCCAGCAGGGCCACGGCTGTGGGAGACATGCCCAGCATGTCGGCCATGGGCAGCGTCACGGGCAAGGCCAAGGCAACAGCCGCGGAATTACTCATCAGACTTGATAGGAACGAGCCGAAAAAGCCCAAGCCATAGAAGATCGCGAAATCGCTGCGGCCTTCCAGCAATGGCAGAAAACTCGCGGCCAGGAACTCGCCGGCCCCGGTCTGGAGCAGCGCCAACCCCAGGGACACACCCGCGCCGAACACGATCCAGGATTCCCAGGGAAACTTGTCGCAGATGGTCTTGAAGGACACCCAACCCGGCGCGCAGAAGCCGATCATGGCCAGCATGGCCACCACGCTGACGTGCCAGCCGGTCAGGTCGCCCAGGAACCACAGCACAAAGGCGCTGATGAAAACGATGGCCACGCCCAATTCAGCGCCGCGCAACGGTCCGGGATATTCCAGCTTGACGCCGGTCAATTCCTTTTCCTTGGGACGGAACAATACGTAGACAACGGCCCAGGTGGCCACGGCAGTCAGAAAGCAAATCGGAAATTGGATCAACATGTATTCCATGAAGCCGATGAGTTGATACGCGCCGTAGTTGGTCTCCTGATAACGGTACAGGATTTCCAGGGCCAAGGGGTTTCGTCCGCCGCCGATCATGGTCCCGAAACCGCCCGCGGAGGCTGCCAATGGGATCAGAATAATGAAAAACTTTGGTAGCCTGTGCCCTTGACCAGGTTTCATGCCCATGGCCATGAAAACGGGGACGAAGGCGAAAACCATGACCACGGTCACTGTGGCGTCATGCAGAATCGTGGCCAGCAAGGTGCAGCCCACGGCCAGGATGAAACTGAGCCGTTTGATGTTTGTTCCGGCCACCTTGAGCAGGTGATACATCAACCTCCTGGCCAGGCCCACTTCATTGAGCACCACGCCGAACATGATGATCATCAACACGAACATCACCGCCGGGTTGGCATACGGAGTCCAGGCATCGTTGCGGCCCACGATGTCGAACATGATCATCCCGCCGCCCACAAACAGGGCCGTGACGCCGATGGGGATGGCCTCGGTGGTCCACAGAATCAGACAGGTCAGCAACAAGGCCAACAACTTGTGCCCCTCAATGGACAATCCGTCCGGTGTGGGCAGGGCATAGACGAACAAACCCGCGAGGACCGCGATGGTGCACTTGATCAGAATAATCTTCCCGGACTGGGGAGGGGACTCGGGATGTTCATCGATCACCAACTCATCCGCCGGATTGTTCCGAAAATCTTCCTTTCCTTTAACGAGTTCAGCCATGACATTACTCCTTGTGGATTATTTCACGTGAATTATTGCGCGAAGTCGCCTGTCCTGGTTCAAACCCGCTCAGATCTTGCAAACATTCTTGATGTGCTGCTGGATCTCCCGGTAAACGTCGGAAAACCGCACCAGACCGACCAAATGCCCGTTTTCGGTCACGAACAGGGAGTCATTGCGACCCAGGACGAACCGATGCAAAGCCTCGTTCAAGGAATCGTCGGCCTTGACCAGTTGGGCTTCCGTGGGGAGGCGCAGGAAATCTTTGACCTTCACGTCCTGGGCTGTCTTGCATAAATCATCCAGGGGCTTGGACCAGAGCATGGTCTGCTCCTGGGCTTTTTCCATGACGTATTGATAGGTAGATGCAAAAGAGCTGTAGGAGATGTCCACCGGCATCTTGCCGTACCCTGGCTCCAGCCCGCGGACCACATCCACCGGAGTCAACTTGCCCACGATCCTGTTCTGGGCATCGTGCACCAGAGTGATGCGCTGTTTGGCCTGACCGCTCATAAAGGCGTCGAAATTCTTTTCCAAAGCCAGCACAGCCTCGAAAAAGGTGGCTTCATTGGATATGCGTGGAAAATCCGCCACGGGGACCATTACGTCACGAACCTTGCTTTTCTCCATTACCTGCCTCCTGTTTTGTTGGTGATCATCCAGCCTTGTTTTTTCCATTGTTTCGCCTCATTTCCACCGCAACTGGATCGAGCCGCTTGGCCCTCTCAACCGACGGCCAAGCGGACCTTTTCCACTAGCAACTCCATGTCCACGGGAATGCTTACCTCATCCACCGCACCCAGCTTCATGGCCTCGATGGACAGACTCAGGTGTTCCAGATTGTTCAGCAGAACCACCTTGCTGGCAGGACTGACCTCCAGAACCAGCCTTAAAAAACTGATTCCCTGTTGCTTCAGTCCGGCCAAACCAAGCAACACCACAGCGACCTTTCGCTGCTGCAGGAGAAGGCCCATGTCGTCCGTCAATTCCGTCACGAGCAAATTAAAACCTTGCGTTCTTAGATGCCCGGCCAATGTTGCGCGAAAAGCAGCATCCTTCTCGACAATCAGCACCACTGGAGCTTTTTTCTCAGACATGCCGCCCTTCCCGTTGCAAATTATTGACGTTCTGCCTCACCCACCGTGGTCCTGCCATCTTTCCGGTCTTGCACCAGTGAATCGAACCACGTACATCACTAGGCAATGATTGTGCCAAAACCAACAAATATAAATATCAGATAGTTATGTTTTCAAGTTTCCTGTCGTTTCAAGCACAGACATATTTTGAAACGTTTTAAAGAAACAAATCAACACAAAAAGAAACAACAACGATTGTCCGGTAGGTGGCGGACCTGCGTGTCCGCCACCTACCGGACAGGCTCGCTGCTACCGGGTGCAGCAATCTGCCGAGCCCCGCGAGACCGCGAAAATATAGGGCAGACACACAGGTCTGCCCCTAA
>REDL01000116.1 GCA_007693505.1 Desulfovibrionales bacterium
CTCCAGTGAAGATCGGCACCTCCATGGCGGTCTTGGAGTTCCAGCCGTATTCGGTTCGGGTGTCCACCTTGGGGAACAGGGCCGTATCCGGACCGGGCTCCACGCCCTCGGGCATGCCCTTGGCGCCCATGGCATAGCCCTGGATGTTCAAATGGGAGTAGTCCAGAGGGTAGTCCTTGTCTCCCCCGGCCGTAACTTTGCCGAATGGACCGGGGTAGATCACCTCACGGCCGCGAAACGTGGATTTAAAGACCTCGCAATTGCCCCGGCAACCGTCCACGCAACGGGTGCAGATCCCGCTCATGGCCACGACGCTCTTGGAGCGGTTGAAGCTCAAGGTGGCTTCATTGGCATTGGGTTTGTTCAGATTCATGTTTTCCTCCAAAAAATGACAGAATTGCAGACAAGCCCGGATTGCCTACATTAATGTAGAGATAAAAGGCAAGGGGCATGGCTGGATTCTTTGGAAGGCTTTTTTCTGGGGAATCCTGCTGCAGCTTGCCTTTTCATGAAATATGGGCTTGATGGCCGTTGCCGTGTGCGGCAGTCATTCTGATTAATGGGAGGAAATTGTGCGAAAAAAACCGAACATCATTGTCTCGTCCGTGGACGCCAAGCGATTGGAAACGCTGCTGGACGCGCTTTCATCGAACTCGTTTCCCGGCATGGTTGAACTGGAGGCGGAGTTGGAACGGGCCGAGATCGTCACTCCGGAGGCCGTTCCGGCAAACGTGGTCACCATGAATTCCACCGTGAAGTTTCGAATGGAACCCTCAGGTGAGGAGTTTGTGATGACCCTGGTCTACCCGGACAGCGAGGATTCCCAGGGCCAGAAAATATCGATCCTGGCTCCGGTGGGCAGCGCCCTGTTGGGGCTGACGCAAGGGGATTCCATTGAGTGGCCGCGTCCCGGTGGCGGAATGATGCGGGTTTCCATCGTGGAGATACTGTACCAGCCAGAGCGCTCCGGGGATTTTCACAGCTAGGTCATCGGGGTCCTGCAACAGGCCGGTTCAGCCCGGCTCAAGCGCCATGCGAACCTCGGCTTCCAGCTCCTGAAGCTGGAAGGGTTTACTCAGAAAGCCCACGGCTCCGGTGGCCAGGACGCTGGAGCCGTAGCCGTCAGCGATATAGCCGCTGACGATCAGGATGCGCAGCCTGGGGTTCACCCGTAGCAGCGCGCTGAGGGTCTTCAGCCCGCCCATGCCCGGCATGTTCAAATCCAGAATCACGAGGTGGAAGGCTTCCGGGTCGTTCTGAATCCGTTCCAGGGCGTGTTCACCCCGGGAAACTTCCTCCACGGTATATCCCTGGAGACGAAGCCCCTCCACGGTGGTTTCCCGGACCAGGTCATCGTCGTCCACGACCAGAATCCGGATGGGCGGCATCTGGTTTTGTTTGTCGGCATTGTCGGCGATAGTTGCCTCTGGAAGACTTGAAGGCGGTTCTATTGATGGAGTCAAGGGCTCATTTGACGCAGGGAAATCAATCACAAACGTCGTTCCACTCCCCGGCGTGCTGAAGCAGGCGATCCGTCCCCCATGGCTTTGGACCGTGCCGTAGACCGAGGCCAGGCCCAGCCCCGTGCCCTTGTCCACCTCCTTGGTGGTGAAGAACGGGTCGAAAACCTTTTCCGTCGTGGCGGGGTCCATGCCATGACCGGTGTCCGTGGCCAACAGGCGGACCAGGCCGGCCGGGGATCCTCCCATGACGTCCTCAATCGTTACGTTTTGCGTACTCAAGGTCAGCACGCCGTTTCCGTCCATGGCATCCGCGGCATTGGTGCCAAGGTTGAGGATAATTTGCTCAATCTGGAGCGGGTCAGCCATGATCGGTTTCAGGCCAGGATCCAGGTGGACACGGATATCGACCATTTTGGGAATGGTTCTCTTCAGGATCGCCACGGCCTCGGAGATTTCCCGGTTCAGATCCACAGGTTGGCGTTCTCCCGGGGTCTTGCGGCTGTACGCCAGGAGTTGGCGAATGAGTTGCGCACCCCGGCCGCAGGCCTTGTGGATGCTCTGTAGACTCTGATAATCTTCGTCATCCTTGGTTTTTCGTTCCAACATCAGCTGGGCCATGCCACCCACGGCCTGCAGAATATTGTTGAAATCGTGGGCCATGCCCCCGGCCAAGGTGCCCAGGGCCTCCACTTTCTGGGCTTGGCTCAGCTGGCTTTCCAGCTCCTTTTCCTGGGTGATATCGCTGAGAAAGCCATCATAGGAAATAACGGCTCCGTCCTGGTCCCGAACGACCTTGGCGTTGATGGAGACCCATAATGGGGTCCCATCCCGACGCTTCAGCCGCACCTGGTAGTTCCGGACCATACCGCTGCGTTCCAGCTCCCGCTTATAGGTTTCCCGATCCGTGGGGGTGAGGTAGAGGTACGAGGCAATATCCGTGACGGTGTTCATCATCTCTTCCGGTGATGCATATCCGGTCATTTCGGCGTACATTGGATTGACCCGCAAAAAACGTCCTGTTGGGGTTGCCTGAAAAATGGCCACCGGAGCGTTGTCGAACAGTTCCTTGTACCGGCTCTCCGCCTTGATCCGGGCCGCTTCAGCGTGTTTGCGCTTGGTGATGTCCCGTAACGTGCCTTCCACCCCCTGGATGGCCCCATGCGCGTCACGACACAGGCGGCTGTTGGCGGAGACGGCAACCGGCGTGCCGTTCTTGCGTTTCAATGTCAGCTCATAATCCAGGACGGAACCGTGGCGTTGCAGATCCAGTAGCAGGCGGCGGCCTTCCTTGGGGGAATAGTAGAACATTGTGGCCGGTCGGCCGACAATCTCCTCCAGCCCGGAACAACCGAGCAGCGCGACAGCGGAAGGGCTGGCCAGGGTGATGATCCCGGCAGCGTCGGTGCGGTAATAGACGTCGAGGATGTTCTCCAGCACCGACCGGTAACGGGCTTCGCTTTCACGCAGCTCTCGGGTGCGTTCCTCCAGGCGTTCCTCAACGCGCAACAGGGTCCGCTCCCGCCGGGCCTTGGCGCAGAGTTCGATCAGGTAGGCGGGATTGAATGGCTTGCGCACATAGGCAGCGGCCCCTTTGCGCGTGCATTCCAGGGCGATTTCCGGGCTGGTGTCGCTGGTGATCACGATGCAAACGGTTCCCGGTCGCGACCGTACCAGCATGTCCAGCAGCTCGTCACCGATGGTGTCGGGCAGGTGGTAGTCCAGGACAACCAGCTCAAAAGGCAGTTGCTGGAACAGTTTCATTCCCTGGGTCGCATTTTCGGCCACGTGGGCCTGATAGCCATGGGCGGCAAACTCCCTTTGCAGCAACAGAGCCATGGACCGACTGTCTTCAATGATCAGGACCAGGCGATTGGCCGGTTGTTTTTTGCCGCGGAGCAGGTTGCGGGCGGTTTGCAGAAAGCGGGGGATGTTCAGAGGGATGGGTTCAAAGCCGTCCGCACCGGTTTCGATGGTCACCCGGGCGGCTTCTTCACCGGAAAACGTGGCCGAAACCACCAGGAGCGGGGTGGCATTGAACTCACGGTATTCCGGGGAGCGCAACAGCCGGCAGAATCGCCACCCATCAATCAAGGGCATGTACAGATCCGTGATGATCAAGTCCGGATACGGGGCCTTGGTCATTCTCTGCAAGGCCTCTTCCGCGGAGCAAAACGTCTGGACCTGCCAACCCTCCTGGCGCAGCAAGGTGGACATGATCCGCAGTTGCGCCGCGTCGTCGTTGACCACGACAATCAAGGGAGAGCCGGGGGCGTTGATGGTCGAGGTCATTGGCAGGTTGATCGTCCAGAAGGGTAGTGGGGGATATATGGTCGGGGCAGACGACTTCTGGTCATATTCATGGTTTTACTCAGAGGTGGCTCTTTCATGATCTTCATCCCGATCAGCCTGGTTGGCGGCAAAGGCCGACGGCATGCGGTCGAGTTCTGCAAGCAGGGTGTACATTCCGTTTGTGGTTGCGGATATGTCGGCGTTTTTTGCGGTTATTTCCAAAGCCGCAGCGGTTTCGTGGGATGGTTCCGCACAGAGTGTACCCAAGGCTCCCTTGATTTTATGAGCCAGGCGGGCTGTCTCCTGCAGGTCTGCCTCATGGATGAGCTGATTCAGCCGTTCCCGGTATTCGGGCAGTTCCTGCTGGAGAAAGCGCGCAACCATTCTCCTCCACAACGTATCGTTGCCCATGAACCTGGACTGAATGTCGCGAAGGTTGAAAACCGGACTTGGGCCCGGATCGGTTTTCATGTTGCTTTCCGAGGTTGATTCCGAAGCTGTTCCCGTGGCTGTTCCCGAAGCACTTTTCGAACCATTTCCCAAAGTGATCTCGGGTGCAGAGGAAACGGTTTGGTGAGAGGTCGTCAAGAGGCGCTGCATCTCGGCGTGCAGGTTGTCGCCCTGGATTGGTTTGGGGAGAAAACCGTCCATGCCCCGGGCCAGAAAGTTTGCCTGCTCTTCGGGCATGGCATAGGCCGTCAAGGCGATGATCGGGGTTCGCGGCAAATTTCGTTCCCGTTCCAGGGCGCGGATACGCTCCGTGGCCTCCAGCCCGTCCATATCCGGCATCTGGATGTCCATGAGAATGATGTCGTAGGTGGAGGATGCAAAGGCCTGGACAGCGGCCAACCCGTTGGAGACAAGGTCGAAATGGTACCCTTGCCGCTCCAGGAGGAAGGTCAGGTACTGCTGATTGAGTTCCACGTCTTCCGCGACCAAAACGCGAATTGTCCGCTGCTTCAGGATGGGAGGCGGCTGATGGGACGGCAACGGCAGGGCGGTTTTTATCGGCTCGGGCTGGCTTTGGTCCGGTTCGGAAGGTTGAACAAGGTGACCTGGCGACCGGTCGGAGTCCGCAGAGACGGGGGGGGACAGCGGAAGGACGAGGGAAAAGGTGCTGCCTAGCCCTGATGTGCTCTCAACCGCGAGGGTTCCCCCCATCAATTCCGCCAAGCGGCGGCTCAATGCCAGTCCCAGGCCGGTTCCCCCGTACTGTTTGGCATACGAACTGTCGGCCTGGGAAAAAGGGCGGAACAGTTGATCCAGAGATGAGGCAGTGATGCCGATGCCGCTGTCTTGCACGGCAAAGTGCAAGGCTTGGCCGAGGTTGGCATCCCGTGCGTACTGTACGCCAAAGCGCACCCAGCCCTGGTGCGTGAACTTGATGGCGTTATCCAGCAGGTTGCGCAGAATTTGTTCCAAGCGGGTTGGGTCGATGTGCAGGGTCCGGGGCAGGTCGGGCCCCATTTCCAGGCGGAGGTCCAGGTTTTTGTTCCGGGCCGGGATGGAATAGAGATCCTGGCAGCGGCGCATGATGGTTTCCAGGGAAATATCCTCCGGGTGCAACGCCATCTTGCCGGCCTCGACCTTGGAAAGGTCCAGGATATCGTTAATGATCTGCAACAAGGATTTCGCTGAATCCGTGGTCATCCGCAACAGAGTCAGCTTGTCCGCATCCTGCTCCTTGCTGGCGAGCATGTCCAGAGCACCGAGGATTCCGCCCATGGGGGTACGAATTTCGTGGCTCATGTTGGCCAGGAAGATGCTCTTGGCCGCATTGGCTTCTTGGGCCTTCCGGGCCATGCGCATGGCCCGGGCATTGGATTGCTCCAGTTGGGCATTGGTCGCTTCCAATTGGCTCAGAACGGTGCGCAGCTTGTCTTCGGCCTGTTTACGCTGGGTTAAACGGGTATTCACCTCGGTGACGTCCTGGAGCATGATCATGGCCAGGAAACTGCCATCCAGACGTCGCATTGGGCTGACCGTGACGTGCTGCAGGCGGTAGGAGCCGTTGGGCAGGGTGGCCGGGATCAGGTACTTATGGATGTGTGATGAAAAAATGATCGGTGGCCCCCCGCAAAAGACCGAGGCAATGCGTGCGGCAAAGCGTTTTTCGGCAACCAGGGGAAAATGCTTCCGGATGTCCTGCCCCGTGATCCCCGCCGCATCCTGCCCTGTCCAGTACTCCAGGCATTTGTTCCAGAAGACGACGTGATAGCCGGCATCCAGAACCACCACACCCAGGGGAATGTGCTCGAGAATCCTGAACTGGCCGATTTCCGGGGGTATGGCAACGGAGGAAGACATCATGTCGCTGTCTTATGCTGTTCAGCCGTTTGGCGACATGCCCTGTTCCGCCATCATCCGGCCCAAGGCAGTCAGGAGGCTGTCGAAGGTCTGCAGGCGGAAGATGACCAGGATATCGCCCTGGATCAGACGCTCTTCCAGAAAAAAGTTGGTTTTGGCCAGCAGCAGCATGTTTTCCTTTTGGTCCTCGCTGGTCAACAGGTCGGCGAAGCTGGTTTCGTAGTAGTCTGGCGGCAGATAATCGATGTGCTCCATAAGCAGATTGCCAATGGACCCCATGACCCCGTTCAGGACAATATTGCCAACTTCCTGGAGCACGCCCATGCGCATCATGTCCATGTCCTCGGCCACTGGCTCTTCGCCGAGAATGATGGTGATCAGTTTGTTGGCGCTTTCCGGGGGGAACATCAGCGAGGCCATTCCCGAAAAATTGCCACTGAAACTGAGTTTGATGGCCATGACCTGCTGATCGGCATCGATGAATTCCCCGGAAAGCATCTTTTCGATGGGGACGACAGTGACTTCCGGGGCATGCAGACTGACATGCTGGCCGCTCATCTGGTTCAAGGTGTTCGCGGCATGGCCAACGCCGATGTTGATCAACTCCTGGAGGACGTCCAGCTGGTTGGGGGTAAGTGCGTCCATATGCAGGGTCTTACGCGCTGTGTTGAGCGCCGACCAGCTCGCTGAGCAGCACGGCCAGTTTTTGATCCTGAAAGGGCTTGCCCAAAACAGCCCTGGCCCCCAATTTCAGGCAGCGCTCCCTGGAGCTTTCCTGGATGTCCGCGGAGACAACCACGACCGGAATGGTGGATTTTTGGCTCTGTAACGCTTCCAGGACCTCGAAACCGTTGAGCACGGGCATGTTCAGGTCCAGCAGGATCATGTCCGGAGCACTCCGCGCAACGGCATCCAGACATTCCTGGCCGTTCTTGGCTTCGATCACGTCATATCCGAGGCCTTTGACCGTCTTGGCCAAGGCAAAACGTTGGAACATGGAGTCGTCGACAATCAAAACGTTTGGCATATGGTGCACCAAGATCAAGGATTAATGGGTCAGTGGCTCATGAAAGATTCAATGCGGGAAGCATCACAGCGACATCCTTTGCAGGGAATGCGGCCAAGGTCAAGAACCACGGGCGCTCTGGAAGGGGACGAAATCGAGATCGTGATTGTCCTTTGGTCAATTTCCGATTTCGATAGCGATAGCGGCGATTTCGATTTCGATGATTACAGAGGTCACTGCAAAAAGTCCCTTTTCCCGCGAAAACGTGTGCTGTGATTTTGCTCAACACCTTGGAAAGACTGGATTCCAGCTTTCGCCGGAATGACGAATTTCAAGGTGTTGCGACTTTCTGCAGTAACATCATTACAGGCCGACCATGGGAATGGACGCGGGG
>REDL01000119.1 GCA_007693505.1 Desulfovibrionales bacterium
GCTTTCGGGGCCTTGTCGGTGTGAACAACGGTTTTCGACATGTGATGCTCCAATGTTTTTTTTGTTAGTTCAAATACAGAGGTCAGTACCCCAGGGCCGTTGGCAGCCAGAGGACGATTTGTGGGAAAAAGGCCATCAGGATGATGACGCCGACGGTGACGGCGCAAAAGGGCAGGGCCTTCCAGGAGATCTCCTCCAGGGAGATATTGGCGATCCCCGAGGCAATGAACATGTTCTCCCCAAGGGGCGGCGTGGAAAAGCCTACTCCGCAACAGCAGACCAGGATAACGCCAAAGTGGATGGGATCCACTCCAAGGATGGTCATCACCGGCAGCAGAACCGGGGTGACGATCAAGATGACCGCCAATGTTTCCATGAACATGCCGATAAACAGCAGAAAGAGGATAACCAGAATAAAAATAATGTGGATGTCCGAGGTCAGGCTGAGCATCCCCTCTGCAATCATGTCCGGAATCCTGTACTGCACGAGAATTCGCCCAAATGCGAAGGCCGTGAACATGATCACCAGCACCCGCCCGGTCAGCCAGGAGGTCGCGGTCAGGGATTTCTCCAGTCCCGCGAGAGTTATTTCCTTGTAGATGAAGATCCCCACGAACAGGGTGTAGAAGATGGCCACGATGGCTGCTTCGGTGGGTGTGAAGATTCCGGAATAGATCCCGCCCAGAATGACCACCGGAGCAAGGATGGCCCAAAACCCGTCCTTGATGGCCCGCAAGAACCGACGCAACGAGAAAGGCTCCATGCCGCAGCTGTAGTTGGTCCCCCGACAGCGCAGGTAATGAACGATAATCAGCCCCATGGCGATCATCAGGCCGGGAATGACGCCGGCTATGAACATTTTGGTAATCGATTGCTGCGCCGTGATACCGTAGATGACCATGGGAATACTGGGCGGAATAATGATGCCGATGCCTCCAGCGGTGGCCGTGGCCGCGCCGGCATAACCCTTGTCATAGCCTTTCTTGATCATGGCCGGAATCATCAGCATGCCCACGGCCGCGGTGGTGGCCGGGCCGGAACCGGAAATAGCCCCGAAGAAGACGCAGGCCAGGGTTGTGGTGATGGCCAGGCCACCGTTGACCCTACCCACCATGGTCTCGGCAACATGCACCAGCCGTCTGGAAATCCCGGCACATTCCATCAGCGCACCGGCCAGAACAAATGCGGGCAGAGCCATGATCGGGAAAGAATTTACTGAATTGAAAGCAATCTGAACGATACTGGAGAGATCCGTTCCTACATAAAGAAAGGTAAGCATGGCGGATACGCCCAGGGCCACTGCAATAGGGCTGCCGAGAAGCAGAAGAAGAACAAAAGACCCAAAGAGGATGGTTGCTGGGGACATGGTGCGCTCCTTTTAGGTGCCCGGCTTCTCGGCCAGATGCTTCATTTCCTCGGGATCCACCTTGTCAACGTCGCCAATGTCCTCCTTGAGGACGTGCTTGATGTAGTTGACCTGAATGATGCGCAAGGTCATCAGGGCAAAACTGATGGGAAAGATGTAGTAGACATGGGCCATATTCCAGCCCAATGCCGGTGAATGGAAGGCAAAAACCTTCATGTTGTTGATGACCTTGATGCTTTCATGAATCATGGTCAGATTGAAGCCGATCCAGATCAGGTCCGTGAATATCTGGGAATACTTGCCGACCTCCGGCCGAAACAGTTTGAACTGCAGGGTGACCCGGTTATGGGCCGACAGCCTGGCCGCATAAGAGGCTCCGAAAAAAACGAACCAGACGAAAGAGAAGCGGGAAATTTCCTCACTCCAGGGCAAAACAATACTGAACACGGCGCGTAAGGTTATTTGTGCAAAGAGAATGGTGACAAAAAACGCTAGGAGTACCTGACAGATGTAGCGCTCCAAATTGTCTAAGATGTGCAGTATTTTCTTAGCCACCAGAATACCCCCCCCCGAAGGTTGGACAAATATGGAGAATCGGCATTTGGGAGAATCTATAGTTTCCCAATGTTCAGCAGGATTGTATCAATAACCAGCTTGCCCCCGACGGAGTCGTAAAACTGGGGCCAGACTTTTTCTCGGGCAATTTCCTTCCAAGTGTCTTCGTCTTCCAGCGAGCAGATTTCGATACCCATGTCCCGTGCACGTTGTAGCGCATTTTCCGCTTCGTGGATTTTATGCACCTGATGGTACTGCTGGGCTTCCAGCCCGGCACGGGTCAGAATATTCCGCGTGGCCTCACCCAGCTTTGCCAGCGTTCCCGTTCCGATCACCATGGGGGACAGCTTGTACTGGTAATGCGCCTGGGTGATGAACTTCTGGACTTCAAGAAACGGCAGATACGGAGCCTCCTGTCCGTCAATCACCCCTTGCTGCAGGGAGGTGTATGTTTCCTCCCAGGCCATGGGCACCGGCTTGGCACCCCAGGCGGTGAACGTGGCCAGGGTGATCCTGTTTTGGGGAACGCGAATCTTCAGTCCCTTGATATCTTCCAGGGTGCAGACAGGACGTCGCGAGTTCGTCAGATACCGAAAACCGGAATGAGCCCAGCCCAGGATCTCGAATCCACCTCTGCTTTTACCGATGTCGTTCCAGTAGCTCCCGAGATAGCCTGTCGTGACCCTGATGGCGTCGTCCTTGCTTCCGATCAAATACGGGTAGTGCAGGGCCGCGAAGTGAGGCACGAAGGACGCCAGGGTGCCCGTACTCACAATGGCCACATCCAGTACGCCGGAGCGAACGTTTTGCACCATTTCCTGTTCCGTCCCCAAAGTACCGCCGGGAAAGAGCTGTACATTGATCTCCCCCTCGGAAAGTTCCTCGACAATCTCCTTGAACCGCTGGGCCAGTTTTCCCTGATCCGAATCCAGAAGCTCGCCGATCCCCACATTGATACTTTGCGTGGACAGGGCACTCTGCGGTAGTATGAGACACATGAGAAACATGGACGTGACCAAGATGGTCAATTTCCTGAACACAGCTATCTCCTCCAGTTGAGAACTCGGAAGCGCGACAACACGGTCGGGCATCTCTCAAAAAATGACTCCCCCCCGGGGAACCGTTGCCGGGGGGAGGGGGGAGTCGATGTCTATGGTTACTTGCCCAGATGCTTGAGCATGGTGTCGATGACTTCCTTGCCACCGACAAAGTCGTAGTATTGCGGCCAGACTTTTTCCACGGCGATTCTCCTCCACTCATCCTCGTCTTCCAGTTCGCATACCTGGACGCCCTTGGCCTGCATGGCCTGCTTGGCATTTTCGGCTTCCAGCAGCTGAAAAAGCAGCCCGTACTGCTGGGCCTCGATGCCGGCCCGGGTAATGATCGCCCGGGTCTCATCGTCCATGTTCGCCAGGGTGTTTACGCCGATGATCATGGGCTGCAGGGAGTACTGGTAGTGGGTTTCCGTGATGTAGTTCTGCACTTCGTGGAAATTCATGGTGTAGTTCACGATGTAGGGGTTTTCCTGGCCGTCCACCACGCGCTGCTGCAGGGCGGTGAAGGTTTCGGCCCAGGCCATGGGTACCGGGTTGGCGCCCCAGGCGGTAAATGCCGCCAGTATGACCCTGTTTTGCGGAACGCGGATTTTCAGGTCCTTGAGGTCCGCCAAGTTGCAGACCGGACGGCGAGAGTTGGTCACGTAGCGAAAGTTGGAGTAGGTCCAGCCCAGGATCTCAAACCCGCCTTTCTCCTTGCTGATCTCGTTCCAATAGTTGCCGAGATAGCCGGTGGTGGCCTTGACCGCGTCGTAGTGCGTCTCGATCAGGTAGGGGTAGCTCAGGGCCGCGAACTGGGGCACGAAGGGTGCCATGTTGCCGATGGCCACAATGGCCACTTCCAGGGTCCCCATACGCACGTTCTGGAGCATTTCCGTTTCCGCGCCCAGGGCGCCGCCGGGGAAGAGCTCAACCTTGATCTCACCGTTGGACAAGCCCTCCACAACTTCCTTGAACCGGGTGGCAAAAGCGCCCTGGTCCGAATCAATGGGATCGCCCATGCCGACCTTGATGACCCGCTGGGCTGAGGCATTGCCGGCCATCATGCCGAAAAGCAGACAGAAACACACGACCATCATTGTCATTTTCTTGAACATTTCGATTCCTCCACAATGTTACTGGTTGATTTGTCATCCGTCTCCGAGAAAACGGAGACGTCGAGACAATACCACGGCATGAAGCGGGTCACCTCCTCTTTGTGTTTTGCATTTTGTGGTGGTTAATTTGTAGCTCTTACCCAATGAGACAAACACATTTTGACATGTCACTGTTTATCGATATGGGGAAAAAAAAAGTTTTTTTCCTTACTAATTGTTAAAGGTAACGGAGATCATTGTGTGCTTCAGTGATGTATTTTTCTAAACAAGTTTTTTAAAATTACCGTTTATGATCTGAACACTATTTACTTTCCGCAAGAGTGAGCAGAAAATATATCAAAATAGCAGGAAAGACACCTTACCTGTCCGTACAGCACGATCGCCTTCACTACCTGATTCACAAACGGAAATTCAGTATCAGCCAAAGACGGAATGACATCAAATATTGAAATAATCCTTGTAGACCTTGATCACGTCAGCCTTCGACACATTTCGGGGATTTGTGAGCTGCATGCCCGACGACAAGGTTTCATCCGCCATTTGGGACAGCTTTTCCTCGGTGACAAGCGACGTGTCGATGTCAACGTTCATGTCAAGATCGTCCAGCAATCGTTCCACAGCGTATACGCCGGACTCTGCTTGATCCAACATGCTGTTTCCGCAAATCGCCCCCTCCAGCAACAAGGCCATTTCCCGATATTTTTCGGGGCAGGCCAGCAGATTGAAGCGCATCACCGCCGGCATCAACACGGCGCAGGCCGTGCCATGGGGCAGATGGAAGTGGGCCCCAAGTGGTGAAGCCATGGCGTGAACCAGACCAAGCCGGGCGGTATTGAAGGCCATGGATCCCATGGAGCTGGCCTGGAGCATGCCCCCGGCTGCTTCAGTGTCAGCGGGGTCCGCGACAAAGCGGCGCAGATATTTGCCCACAAGGATGAAATTTTCCCGGCAGTATGCATCCGTGAAATGTGTCGCCCACTTGGAAACAAAAGATTCAGCGCAGTGGGAGAGCGCGTCCATACCACTGGCTGCGGCAACATGGGACGGCAGGCTTTTCAGTAGCAACGGATCCAGCAGGGCGACCTTTGGGATCTGCATGGAGCTGCGAAAGGAAAATTTGTAGTTGCGCTCTTCGTCATAGAGCACCGCGCCAAAACTCAGCTCACTTCCGGTTCCCGCAGTGGTGGGCACGGCAATGGAGGGCAGGGGAGGGTTGCTGTATTTTTCCGGGCCTTCATAGGCAGGTAGCGGTCCCTCATTGGTGGCCAGACAGCCGACCCCCTTGCCGGTGTCCATGGTGCTTCCACCGCCGACCAGCAGCAAAATGTCGCATTGTTCGCTTTTTTGCAGTTCAGAGGCTTTCATCACGGAGCTCAGTGTAGCATTCACCTCGACCTGATCGAACACGGCAAACGGCAGATTTTCCTTCTTCAGGGAGTCCAATATACCTTCCAGCAATCCAGCCTTGACCACCCCGGGGTCGGCGACGACCAGGGCCTTGCTGCCTTTGAGCGCCTTGACTTCCGTGCCCGCAGCTGTGGTAATCCCGGCGCCAAACTTGATTTTCGTGGGGCAGTACAGATCAAACGGTCTGTCTCCGCTCATGATGCTCTCCTTTTGTTTCTATGTTGTGTTGTGGTTTGCGTTGCGGACACGTCTTCAATCAGCCTCTGGATGGCTATGGACGTGAAAATCCCAGTTTTCATTCGGAAAATATTTTCTGAGCCGCCAGTCGCAGGACCGGGCATGGCCTTCCATGCCCTCGACTCTGGAAAGGCGTGAGGCGACGGAGCTGAACCGTTTGTTGGCCGAACTGTCGATTTCCTGGTAGGTCTGGATTTTGAGGAACTTGTGCGCGCTTAGACCGCCGCTGTGCAGGGCTGCCCTTCTGGTGGGGAGAATGTGGTTGGTTCCGGAACACTTGTCACCATGGGACACGGTGCTGCCCTCACCGAGAAAGAGCGACCCGTAGGAGCGCAGATTGGCCAGCCACCATTCCAGGTCCGCAGCCATGACCTGGACATGCTCCGGAGCAGAGTTATCGCTAACGCGGCATATTTCTTCCCGGTTGTCGCAAAGGACGATTTCGCCGAAGTCCGCCCAAGCAGTTCCTGGCACGGCCGGGTCGGGCATGTTGGCGATCACCCTGGGCATCACGGCCAGCACCTTTTCCGCCAGCTCACGGGAATTCGTGAACAGCCAAACCGGGGAGTCCAGGCCGTGCTCCGCCTGGGAGACGAGGTCGATGGCAATCGTCATGGGGTCCGCGCTCAAGTCCGCTATGATCGCGGACTCGGTCGGACCGGCATACACGTCGATCCCGCATGCCCCACTCCCGGCCAGCAGTGCCTTGGCCTCGGCCACGTAGGCATTGCCCGGTCCAGCGAGGATGTTGGCCGGCCTCCCTGTAAAAATGCCGTAAGCCATGGCCGCGATACCCTGCACGCCACCGAGTTCCAGAATCACATTCGCGCCAGCCAGGTCCATGGCAAACGCCACGGCCGGATCGATGCTCTCGCCGCGAGGGGGGGAACAGGCCACCACAAAGGGCACCCCGGCGGCCTTGGCCGTGGCCACGCTCATGATGGCCGAACAGGCATGGGCGAATCGCCCTCCCGGTACGTAGCACCCCGCGACGTCCACCGGCACAACGCGCTGGCCCAGGCGCACCCCGGGGAAGGGGCTGATCTCGAAATCCTGAATGCTTTCACGTTGCCGACGGGCAAAGGCGAGCACCTGCTCCTGGGCAAAGCGGATGTCGGCTTTGACGTGTTCCGGGACAGCGGCGATCAATCGTTGCTTTTTCTTCTCTTGGAGCACGATCTCGTCGGACCAGCCGTCAAATTTCGCGGCCATCTCCCGAACGGCGGCCACTCCCCGGGTGCGAATTGCATCCAGCATTGGTGCAACTGCCTCCCTGACCCTGACGCCGTTGTCTTCAGCCGATTTTCGTGCTTTTTTTATGTATTCCATGTGGATCAAATCTCCACTTCAGTCGCACGGTGATTCGAAAGGGCTCCTCGCAAGCCAGCCCCTTTCCAACATGTGTTTCAAACATTCACTTCCTATTTAGAGGAGGTCAAAATAGTTGTCAATATTTTATAAAATATTTTTGAACTTTTTATAAATATTTTTTCATAAAAAATTATCCTTAACTTTGACAAGGTTCTGTTGTAACAAAAGGGACTTCTTCGAGGTCAACCAGACTCACTGTGCGGCAAAAGGTCGCGAGGGCACGTTTCGTCATTGACCTTGCTGAACAAATCCTCTGTGGATGCGTGGAGATGAAATGGACGAAAAGAACTGCGAAATGAAATCCCTGGCCGCGTATCAGCGGATCAGGGACATGATCATCACCA
>REDL01000103.1 GCA_007693505.1 Desulfovibrionales bacterium
GCCTGCTAAAGGCTGGGCTACCCTGGGCTAATTGAAAGAAATTCGTAACTACTCAGAACATTCTGAGTTGAGCCCATTTCCGAAGCTGGATTCCTGCCTTCGCGGGAATGACGTGTTTTTCCATGTCGGCTTCCAATCAGTCATACCCGCGAAGGTGGGTATACAGTCCGTTTTCGCACGGATGAGCTGAGTAGTTACAGAAATTCAATCAACCCCAAAGGGGTTGCGGAAAACGTTGTACCGCACGATTTTGACCGTTCTTCGTTCCAGGAACGTAGTCAACCCCTTCGGGGTAGTTGGAGAATACCGGCACGGGGCCCCAGTGTAGTGGCGCGGATGCCGCAACTCTGGGCTGTGTTGCGAATTCCCTTTGGGATACCAGGAGGGTATGTAACACAGTCCCAAACGCATATTGAGCAAATACTTTTTCCCTTTTTCTGGGTCTGGAGCTGTCGTGCCATGGATCCCTCCTTTCCTCTCCTCAATTCTGCCTTGATAAAATTTTGGGCGTTCGTCCTGCAACAAGGATTATATCCAGTCAGGCAACTTCATATGTCGCAATCCTGGGCGGCTGGCCTTGCAACATACATTCATTGCCCGGACACCGTTCATGATCTCCCTATTTTTTTCGTCGCTTTAAATTTTCAATTATCTCATAAAAACCTTGTTTCCTCAATTCGACGGTTCATTGCTGGTAATGCCCGTGATTACGCGAGGAAACGTCTAACCTGTATAAGGAGGTAATACATGAGTTTTTGGAAGAACTTCGCCCCTCCCTCGAACACGACATCGCCTTCGAATCGGTTCTGGGAAAACCTGGTTCACCAACCAAAGCCGGATAGTGTCGAGCTGACGGAACCTTTCTGGAAGGCCGAAGAGACGTTGAAACTGTCTGGATTGCCACCAAAATCCCTGGATATGGCTCGATTCTGGACAGGAGAATTGCTTCTTAATGAAGGGCCAGGCAATGATGTCGTGGTTATGGGAATGACCGCGCCTGATCAGTACAGTGCAGCAGACATCATCAATCCCCTAGGCACAGGAGTTGATCTGAGCGAACTCATCGACAGCAACATGCTGAACGGACGCGGTGGCAGCCAGCTCGGTGTCGCGGAACGACTCCCAGGCGGAGTGAACAGATTGTTTATTTATGGGGAGGCGGACCTGACAGGAGTTGAGCTCTCCAATTTTGATTGGATCCTGCCGGTGAAAGCTACGGTCAGCTTTACAGCTCAACAACTGGCGGCGCTTGCCCCCAATGTCCTGGTGGGGCAGAGTGAAAAATCGATACTCCGGATTGTAAACGATACTGAACAGCCAGTCGAGGTCTTTCTGGGGGACATGATCTTCAGAGATTTTTTTGCCTTGGACCTGGGTGAAGGCGTGACTTTGGTGGTCGATCAGCAAACAGTCAGCCACTTGAGATACATCACTGGCGAAGGCATCTTAAAGGCCAGTGACAAGGCGCGGACGCTTGACTTGAGTGGCGTGCATCTGACGGTTGAAATACAGGACAAATTCGGCCGGACAGTGGAAGACCATGGCGGTGTGGTTGTTGACGGACAGGTGTTGATAGCCGCTGATGTCGGACAGACGCTCTCTGGTGCCACCGGCAATGATCGGCTTATTGGCGGTGATGGAAACGATATTCTTCATGGTGTGGCAGGCGATAATATTTTTCGCGGTGGACGTGGTTTTGATGAGATGTACGGCGGTAATGGAAACGACAGCTTTGTTATTGTGGGCGATCTCTCCGCCGGTGGCAAGTCGGATCACCCCGTCGACACGTTTGTCCTGGGCCAACCCCTTTCCAATCTCAACGGCAGGAACTTTGGTGAGGATGAGGGCGGGATCATCGACGGCGGTGGCGGGGTAAACACGCTGTATGTTTATGGTGATGCAGACTTGGGGAACTATACCATCACCAACATTCAACACCTGGAAATCCGCTCGAATATAACGATTTCCAGCAATCAGCTTCAGTCATTCACAACAGTCAATGGTGATGGGCGAAGCATTATTCGGGTTGAGAGCAGGGACGGGAATCCGGTCGAGGTTGATCTCTCCCAGATGGAACTGGCCAATATCGGCATGATCGAAGTAGGTGCCAATGTCACGTTAGTCATTGAATCCCTCGATCATCTCGGCGGGGCGAGGGTGCTTACCGGGCAGGGGACGATCATGGCCAAAGGTGATGCACCGCTTGAACTGCCTAACACCTTTGCCATCGAGGATGATCTGCAGGTCATGAATATTGATGGTTCTGATGCACGTGGTGCTGCGGACATTCTTGGCCGGGTGGTGCAGGGCAAGGCTGGAGAACCGATTCTGAACACCGCAGCCAACGACTACCTGGTGGGCACAGATAGAAATGATGTCTTTATTCTGGACAAGGGCGGCAATGACGTGGTCAATGCCCGCGACGGTGATGATGTCTTTTTCATCAGCGGCCCAGGCAACAAAATTCTTCTCAGCACTGGTGGGGTCGAAACCGTCAATCTGTCCGCGGCGACAGGAAGGGCCGAAATTGATCTGTCAGCCGGGGGGGAAATATTCGGAGAGGCTGACAACATTCAGACCACCATCAAATACGGAACAGGTGGTGGTGTCAGCGGTGTGTTTCAGGAGGCGCCCAAAAACAATGTCGTACTGATTATCGATGTCTCGGGAAGCATGTGGGGTCAGCGCCTTGTGGATACGAAAAAGGCGGCAAACGATCTGCTTGATGCATTCGCCAATGTTGGTGAAACCGCTGTTCGGGTGATTACTTTTTCCAGTGGCGCATCTGTACGGGGCGAATGGATGACACCAGATGAAGCAAAAAGTATCGTCAATGGTTTGAGTGCTGGGGGAGGGACGAACTTTCACGCCGCCCTGAGCGCGACCATGTCCAGTTTCAACACGGGACAAGGAGATGTTTACCTTCCAGGTGGCGGAAATCACTCCTTTTTTCTTTCTGATGGCATACCGAACTCACCTGTCGGTTCGGCCTTGCAAGCGAGTTGGGAATCTTTCTTGACTGAAAACCAGATCATTTCCAACTCCTTGGGCTTTGGAGGGTTGCATAATACCGGGCCGTTGCAGCCTATTTCTTTTGACGGCACTACAGGCACTGATCTTGAGCCGTTGCTCGAGGTCGATTCCGCCAACCTTTCCAAGGTGGTGATCGAACAGGCTAGGCTTGATTATATTGAAAACCTCGTCGGAACTCCCTTTGATGATATTCTGACCGGCAATTCCCTGAATAATCGGATTGAAGCAACGGGCGGCAACAATATCCTCATGGGTTTAGGCGGCGACGATGTTCTTGTCGGCACAGCAAGCGGCTTTGATATTGCGGTCTTTCGAGGAAAAATGGATGAATACGAGATCGTTCAGCTTGGAAACAAGATCACTGTCACAGACAGCAAACCTCATCGAGATGGAACCGATGAACTCTATCATATCAATCAGCTACACTTCCAAGATCAAAATATGGATCTGCAACAATTGGGAAACCACTCCTGGATCGCAGACCTGCACTTTTTCAAGTCCCACGGCATAACCCTGGAAGGTACCTATAATGTTTTTGATCTGGATCTTTCAAAGATTCTTCCAACTTTTCGGGAGAGTGACGGGACACCCATCCGGCAAGAGCTTGTAGCCAAAGAAAAAAAATTCTTGGGTGCAGAATTGTACGCTTTTGAGCTTGCCATGAGTTACCTTTTCGAACCGGGCTTTAAATTCTCTTTGCCCATCAACTACGATGTGTCCAGTGGTGACATATCACTGAGTTATGGCATTGCTGATGTTTTCGCGGATTGGACGTATCTGGGGCCTGGTCAGGAATTTACCGTGGCAACAGGCATAAAAAAAGGCCTAAACGGAACCGTGAACACTGCCGGAGACGAGCCACAACTCAGAATCGACGATAATATCCGTTTTGACCTAAGTGCCGGCCTGCTCTTTGAATGGGATATCGATGCGTTGCTGGATTTGGAGTACAGTTATGATTTGATTGGTACTGATGGGGGAGGCGGCAAGCTGGATTTTCTGGAAATTGCTGGTGCCGAGTTGGAACCTGGCTCCCCGTACTACAATATTGCCGGTGACAGGTATGTTGAATTGTTTAAATTTTCCTTGGATGATGAAGTGGGTGATCTCCGAGGCGAACTCTTTGAGCTTATCGCAAATTACACACCATTTAAAAAAGACGGAAAACTGGTATACTCTCTTGGACCTTTTGGTTTGGAGGCCGATCTCAATAATTTAAAACTTTTTGGAGATGGTTTTGAAAGCAGTCTGGCAGCCCCCGGTGAAAACAGCTTGTTTCTCACGACGCAAGCGCTGCATGTACCGGATGACCCTGCATTGGCATTTGTCATCGACATTGATGATCTCCTGGGAGAAATCCTGATTAAGACTCCATTAGCAAAAGCAGGTTTGGTTTTTAAAGGTCTTGATGGGAATATTAAACCGGAGTTTTCCATAGGTAATATTGGAAAAATTGGAGCTTTAGCCGACTACAGTCTTCTGAGCCTGGACTTCATCCTGGGGCTCAGCCCGGCAACAAAGTTGACCTTCACCCCCACTGGCCTGGGCATTGATTTGACTCCCTCGTGGGGAGCCCGCACGGTCAGTGGTCTGGTGGGCGATTCATTCAACTTTATGGTACCCGAAGGTTATGAGGACGACCCCTCATTGATTGTGGGATTCAACATGGAAGGTGACTTTGGCATGCATCTCGGCGTCAGCCTGAATCCGTTGCTAACGGTTTCGGTTTTAACAGCTGAGGGTGCCGTGGTAGCTGAGGTCCTAGAACTCATTGAATTTGACTATAGTTTGAGCCTTGGATTGTATGAAGAGACATTCCTTCAGGACCTGACCAAGGAGTTTTTTCCCAATGCTTTTGCCATGTCGATCCCTATCGCAGGTATCCCACTGGCTGACAGCGCTTCTTTTGCGTATGATCTTGTCCTTCCGGCATAATCGGAAACCATTGCCAGCTCTGAATTAACCTCAAGTATGGTGTGAAAACTCAGCTTGAACAGATCGAGCACTGGGCTGAAGCCTTTCTTAACGCCAAGTACCCAGACGAGGTGTTCAGGAATAACAGTCCCTTGAAAAACACCCAATGGCTGCGTCACTGCAAAAAGTTCAAACTCACACGTATGAATAAATACGCTTCGATCTTGAACTTTTTTTGCTCCTTGCACTTGGGATTTTTGAACGGACTCTGGGTAAGGACTTTTTCAACACGCAGATAACTGAACGCCGCAAATTGCATAATAAATCGCAATAGGGGGGATGCCTTGGCTTCCCCCCTATCACTCGCAATACGACACTGCTCTCCACTTTCATCTTCCGCATTCCATTTACCAACGACACACCTCAGCCCAGAAAGGCCTGTTTCGAACATCCTCAGCGGTGAAGACATACCGTATTTCCAGCTCCCTTCTGTCAGGCTTACTCGCTACCCCAGGATTGCCGGCAACCCGCACCCACGAGCAAGATCACCATCATCAGGTGTGCCCAAACATTTTCTGAATCATGATAGCCAGGATGATCAGGATTTAGATACACTGTCCTACCGAGCCACCTCACCTTCAACCTTCCAATCCGGTACAGAGGTTTTTTACCCGCCATGCCCCAAGAATCCCACGACCATAACTTCAAAAACATCTTCCTGGATTTCCCACGTGATACCTTGGAGCATGGAGGCAATTGCGTGATTGGCGTATATGAGGTCTGAAATCGAATATCGTTCAGAATGTTGAATGATCTTATTGACATCACGTGTCCATCATCCCTTAGGGACGGACCTGCGTCACCACCTCACGGGACGGATAATTCGCAGGACGTCGACGATATCATGAAAAAAATCAAACAGCTGACACATGGCTTTTTCATCCTTTCTCCTGGTTACAGCACACATTCGGCCCCATGAACCATCTTATTTGAAGCCGATAACTGGTTTGCCCTCCAGTACTTGGAAAGGTATACTCACCATTTGATCAAGGAGCCATCATGTCCAATTACGTACCCGTCAGCCAAGAGAATCATGCTTCCAAACTCTGGACCCGCTTCACTTCCTATAGCTTCACGGCATCAACGCACTTGGTGCCCGTTGTTGCCGCAGAGCTGACTAATGCCATTAAAAGCCTGTCATTGGCTTTTACAAAGCAAGGCAACGCCTATACTCTGGTCTGCCTGCTTTCGCCCATTGCCGGGCAGAACCTCTTCATAGACATTGCTGGGAGGTGGCTGGGCGGATATGTGCCGTCTTTCTTTCGCGGCCATCCCTTCAGTCTGGTCAGAATTTCAGACACGGACACGTTCCAGCTTTGCGTAGATGAAGCTTCGGGCCTGATCTCAGAAACCGACGGGGAACAGTTTTTTGATGGCCAAGGCCAGCTTTCCAAGGCTGTTGCCGATGTGAAGGAGTTTCTGACCAAGGTGGAAAACAACCGCGCAGCAACCGAACTGGCCGTTTCCGCCCTGTCTGACGCCGAGCTGATTATTCCCTGGCCTGTAAAGATAAAAATTGACGACACTGTGATGAACATACCGAACCTCTACCGGGTGGATGACGGCAAGCTGCACGCATTGGAAGACCAGACCTTCCTGCACCTGCGCAAAACCCAGGCCCTGCCCTTGGCCTACGCCCAACTGTTCTCCATGCCCAACATAGGCCTGTTCCCCAAGCTGGCCCAGATCAAAAAGAACCTTGCCGCCCAGGCCGGAGCCGGGCGAATAAAGGCGTCGATCGAGTTTGACGATGACATGATTCGGTTTTCGTAACCAATCCATAGCCGTCCTTGGCGTTGCCCGACCAGGGAATGGTGCCAGGTTTATATTTCAGGCTCTGGCGCTTGGAAACGAAAAAAATATCGCGGAAGCGACGAGAAATCCTTCCAGGGGCATGTTCCAGCCGAAACCCCCGGCTATCCCGCATGGCAGATTGCATCCCTGTCTCTGCTGCCCTATAGTGATTGTCATGAATGGAAAGGAACAAGACGCCGGTCAGGTGCGGGCAAGGCACGACGAACTGTTCAAGAAGGTGCTTGGGAACAAGACCAACGCCAGAGACTTGCTTGAAGCCCACCTGCCGCCTGAAGTACTGGCCCATTTGGACATGAACACGCTTCAGCGCGTACCGGGGTCCTTCATCGACGAACAATTGAAGAAGCACTACGCCGACCTGGTCTACTCGGTAAAATCCGTCAGCCCGGACTGCCCGGAAATACGGTTTTACGTGCTTTTCGAGCACAAAAACTGGCCGGATGAGTTTGTCGGCATCCAGGTGAACCGGTACATGGCCATGCTCTGGGCCAGCATCCATGAAGACAAGAAATACCAGCACCCCAAGCTACCGCCGATCCTGCC
>REDL01000113.1 GCA_007693505.1 Desulfovibrionales bacterium
GTGATCGTCATTCAGGATGTCAGCCTGCCCCGGCGCATGGAAAAGATTCGCCGTGATTTTGTGGCCAACGTATCCCATGAAATGCGCACCCCGTTGACGTCCATCAAGGGCTATACCGAGACCCTCCTGGGCGATCCCCCGCCGAATCCGGAAACAGCACGCAAATTTCTGGGGATCATTCACCGCAATGCGGAGCATATGGCGGCGATGGTCACGGATCTGCTCAAGTTGGCCAAGCTTGAAGCCGAGGCTCCATCGTCACAATTGGAGGTCATGGACGCCGCCCAGTCCCTGGAGATGGCCCTGGAAACATGCAGCCCTTTGACGGCAGAGAAGGCAATCCGCTACGTCAACCACTTGGAATCCTGCGCAGATGTTCAGGTTTTGGGCGATGGACCCCGGTTAGGCCAGGTTTTTCAAAACATTCTGGAAAATGCGATCCGGCATAGTCCCCGTGGTGGAGTGATCACGATCTCGTGTTTCATTGAGGGCGATGAGGTTGTTTTCAGTGTTCAGGACCAGGGCGCCGGCATCCCCCGTGAACATCAGGAGCGACTTTTCGAGCGGTTCTACCGCCAGGATTCCTCCCGAGGAGAAGGCAATGGTGGAACAGGTCTCGGTCTGGCGATTTGCAAACACATCATCCGGCATCACGGTGGCAGAATCTGGGTCAACAGCACGCCTGGCGAGGGTGCGACGTTCTCTTTTACGTTGAAAGCCGCGCGGCAGAAATCAAAGGCAACGGGATAAAGAGGCGATCGTTCGTGTTGAATGCGGCTGCCCCAGGCTATTTCCGGCTGGTCTTGGATATTGCCGGGGAAAGAGTGGATTATTTCGCAAGATATTCTCCCTCCCCGGCAAGCTACGAAGAACGCTACAAAAAAGTCATCCCTTTGTCATATTACTGTAACAATTTTTCCCTATGTTCAGAAGCGTGGAAGATGGCCTTGGACGGCTCGCCATGTGGACGAGCCGGACGGCGTTACTTTTAATTGAACAGGAGGAATTGGTATGCGTAAGTTCATGACCACCGTCATGCTTTTGGGAACCCTCGTGGCGGGGAATGCAAAGGCTCAGGTCGAAGTTGACCCGGCCCTGCCGGAGTACACTCCGGTCAGCGGCATCTCCGGCAACCTGTCCAGCATGGGTTCGGACACCCTGAACAACCTGATGACTCTGTGGGCCGAAGCATTTCAGGGATTTTATCCCAACGTGAACATCCAGATCCAGGGAGCGGGGTCGTCCACCGCACCACCAGCCCTGATCGAGGCCACGGCCAGTTTTGGTCCCATGAGCCGGGAAATGCGGGCTACGGAGATCGAGCAATTTGAACAGCGTTTTGGATATGCACCGACAAAGGTGACCACGGCCGTTGATACCATCGCCGTGTACCTGAACAAGGACAACCCGCTGGATTGTCTTTCTATTCCTGAGGTTGACGCCATCTTCTCCGCCACCCGCCGTTGCGGGCATGGCGAAGACATCACCCGCTGGGGTCAGCTGGGTATGTCCGGTGCCTGGGAGAACAGGGACTTCACCCTGTACAGCCGGAACGCCGTGTCCGGCACGTACGGTTTTTTCAAGGAAGTGACTCTTTGTGGCGGCGACTTCAAGCCGACCATCAACGAACAGCCCGGTTCCGCTTCCGTGGTCCAGGGCGTGACCGAGTCCCTCAACGGCATTGGCTACTCCGGTATCGGTTACATCACTTCCGGGGTGAAGGCCGCGTCTTTGAACATCGACGGTACCTGCTTTGAGCCCAATGCGGAAAATGCGGCTGCCGGTAATTATCCCCTGGCCCGTGGACTTTTCCTCTATGTGAACAAGCACCCCAACGAGCCGTTGGCCCCGGTTGAGCGGGAATTCCTGCGCCTGGTGCTCTCCAGGCAGGGCCAGGAAGTGGTGGTGCGTGACGGGTACATCCCGTTGCCCGAAACCGTTGCTGCCCAGGTCCGCGCCCAACTCGGCATGTAGGTCCGCTGGAATAAACAGTTTGACGCCGCCCCATGCCTCACCTCGGCATGGGGCGGCTTTTTCACCTTCAGTAAAGCGTAACGCCTCGTTTCAGGGGTTGGTTCCCGATCCCTCACCTCTCCCTCTCTCGTACAGGAAGCGACGTATCATGAAAAACGGCTCATCTTCTTCCTCGGAATCCTCGCATGCCCTGGATAAACTGTCTGGAGCCATGCCTGATGCCACGTCCCGAGCATCGTTGCGGAAGTTCCGGGCAGCCAAGGACGTCTCCGCCAAGTATTTCGTCAGTTCCGGCGGCTTGGCCGTGGTCATTGCGTTGGCCTTGATTTTCTTCTTTTTGTTCATTGAGCTGGTCCCTGTTTTTGCTCCGGCGAAAATCCAACAAAATACGGCGTACGATGTTCCTGGCGGGCCGGATGCGCGAACATTGCTCCTGGATATGGACCGCTTCCAGGAGGTCGGTGTTCGGTATCGAGCCAATGGAGAAGTGCTCTTTTTCGATCTTGCCACCGGCGCACCCAACGTACTGAAGGCGATTCCTGTCCCTGAAGCCCTGGAAATTCACTCTTTCGGTGAGGGGCAGCCACGATCCAACATGGTAGCTTTTGGCCTTTCAGACGGTACGGTCGTGCTGGCCCGCCACCAGTTTGAACTGGACTGGACGGACAATATCCGGACCGTGGTCCCAGATTTAATCTTCCCTTATGGCAGTGATCCGGTTCCCATCGATCCTCTGGGGCAACCGTTGCAACATATCGCCGTCCAGCGCGGAAGCGCTGGAACAGCTGTGGCCGCCGTCACCAAAGACAGCCGGGTGCTGTTGGTCCAGTTGGCCACCCGGACGAATTTTATGACCGGTGAGACTGAGGTCACCACCAGGAAGCATGACCTTGGTCCGGCGCCAGGTGACGTTTCGCAGGTATTGATCGCTTCGAACATGACGGACCTTTATCTGGCCGATGCGAGTGGCAAGCTGCATTTCTACGACATCCTGCGCCGATCCGGGGACGGACCGAATCACAGCCTGGCAGTCGTGCCGGACGCATCCGTCTCCATCACTGCCGTTGATTTTCTGTTGGGTACGGTTTCAGTGGTTGTCGGTCGTTCCGACGGTTCCCTGGCCCAATACTTTCCTGTCCGAGACGAGGAAAATCGGCGCTTCATCACCCATATTCGAGATTTTGAGTCACATACGGCACCAATCACCACCCTGGCCACGGAATATACCCGCAAGGGGTTTGCCGCGGCGGATGCTTCCGGCGCTGTTGGTTTGCACTTTCCTACTTCGGAAAGAACCCTTTTGCTGCAACCGGTGGCTGAGAATTCCATTGATGTGCTGGCTTTCTCGCCCACGAACGCGGCCCTGCTGGCGTTGGACGAAACCAAAAATCTGCGCCTGCTGGATGTGGACAATCCGCACCCAGAGGTCTCGATCAGTGCTTTGTGGCAGAGGGTTTGGTACGAGGGGCGCTCCGGCCCGGACTTTGTCTGGCAGTCCTCTGGGGCAACGGATGAATTTGAACCGAAGTTCAGTCAGATGCCCCTGACGCTGGGCACATTGAAGGCCTCGTTCTACGCCATGCTCATCGCCATGCCCTTGGCCGTGCTCGGGGCGATCTACGCGGCCTATTTCATGAGTCCCAAGATGCGGTCCGTGGTCAAGCCGTCCATCGAGCTCATGGAGGCCTTGCCCACGGTTATTCTCGGATTTCTGGCCGGATTATGGTTGGCCCCTTTTGTGGAGAACAATCTCCCAGCAGTTTTTTCCATTGTTGTGTTCATGCCCGTGCTGATGCTTGCAACAGCCTTCATCTGGAGCATATTGCCCCAACGCGTTCGCCTGCTGGTTCCTGATGGCTGGGAGGCAGCCATGCTCGTGCCGGTTATTTTGTTTTTCGGCTGGTTCTGCATCACCCTCAGCCCGTACATTGAGGTCTGGTTTTTTGACGGGAGCACCCGGCAGTGGCTGACCGAGGTGGGCATCACCTACGATCAGCGCAACGCCCTGGTGGTCGGCTTGGCCATGGGTTTTGCCGTTATCCCGACGATCTTTTCCATAGCCGAGGACGCCATCTTCAACGTGCCCAAGCATTTGACCCAGGGGTCGCTGGCCTTGGGGGCGACCCCCTGGCAAACCGTTACCCGTGTGGTCCTGCTCACTGCCAGTCCAGGGATCTTTTCGGCCATCATGATCGGTTTCGGCCGGGCTGTGGGCGAAACCATGATCGTGCTCATGGCCACGGGCAACAGTCCTGTGATGAATTTCAATATTTTCGAAGGCATGCGGACCTTGTCCGCCAATATTGCCGTGGAACTGCCGGAAACCGCCGTGGGCAGTACCCACTACCGAATTCTTTTTCTTGCAGCCCTGGTACTCTTCGTGCTGACCTTCTTCGTGAATACAGCGGCGGAAATTGTCCGACAGCGGCTGCGCAAGAAGTACAGCTCCCTGTAAAGCCGGCGGGAATCGCTTATCGCATTCGACATGTTTAGACCAAGCAGTAGGAAAACGGCATGAAAACACGCCAATGGATCAAGAGCGGCTCTCCCTGGATCTGGCTGACCGGGGGAATGATCAGCCTGAGCATGATCATGGTATTTGGCCTTCTGGCCTTAATCGCGGTACGCGGGTTGGGACATTTCTGGCCATCACCCGTGGTGGAATTCGAATTCCAGGCAACAACCGAGACAGAACCGGCTCGCATTTTGGGAATCCCGATGCGATCTCAAAATGTTTCCGGTTACGTCCTGCGCGAATCCGGTCACCAGATCCCCGAGGAAATTGAACTGACCCAGCGGTTCTTGATCAAGCAAGGCAATCGAGATCTGACCGGCCGTGACTTCGCATGGTATCCCGAGCCATTGATAACCGAATGGATCACACCACAGGAGGCCATGGTCATTGAACGCCGCGAGTGGGGGGATTTCATCGGTTTTTTACGCGAGGTCAAGAAAGATGGCGAGGTTATTGCCGAGGGGCTAGCCGGCAGGGAAGATCTTTTGCCTCTGGTGGACAGGGCCAATGAACTGGCTGGGGCCATTAACCGGATTGAACGATTCCAAATCGGTGGACTGAATTTGCAGATCGAACGGATCCGCCTGGCCGAACGCAGCCTGTCCAGGGCCGTGGATCTCGACCCGGAGGAACGGCGTCTACGTATGGCGGAGTTTCAGGCGGAACGGGATGAACTGGAACGCCAGTTTGAGGTGCTCAATGCCGAACGATTGGAATTGATGCAGCAAATGCGTCGGGACTCCCTGGTGGCCGAGTCCATGGATGGACGGCGATTGGAAATTCCCTTGGCCAACGTGGTTCATGTACACTGGCCCAATGACATGAATTTGGTTGAAAAAATAGGCCACTATGTGACCATGATCTGGAATTTCCTGAGCGGCTTTCCTCGGGAGGCAAATACCGAAGGGGGAATCTTCCCGGCCATTTTCGGCACGGTGCTGATGGTCATCCTGATGTCCATCGTGGTCACGCCCATGGGGGTGATGGCAGCCATCTATCTGCGGGAGTACGCCAAACAGGGGCCGATGGTCAGGCTGGTGCGCATTTGCGTGAACAACCTGGCCGGGGTGCCCTCCATTGTCTTTGGCGTGTTCGGCTTGGCCTTTTTTATCTACTTCGTGGGCGGCAACCTGGACCGGATATTCTATCAAGACGCTCTGCCCGCACCGACCTTTGGCACCCCTGGACTGCTCTGGGCCTCGTTGACCCTGGCCCTGCTGACCCTGCCCGTAGTTATCGTGTCCACTGAGGAGGGGTTGGCCCGGATTCCCAGCACCATCCGCCATGGTTCATTGGCTCTGGGCGCAACCAAGGCCGAGACGCTCTGGCGGACGGTCATTCCCCTGTCCACGCCGGCGATGATGACCGGGTTGATCCTGGCCGTGGCCCGGGCCGCCGGGGAGGTGGCTCCATTGATGCTGGTGGGTGTTGTCAAGTTGGCCCCGAACCTGCCGGTGGACGGTCATTTCCCGTATCTGCACCTGGAGCGCAAGTTCATGCATCTGGGCTTCCACATCTATGACGTGGGCTTTCAGAGCCCGAATGTTGAGGCCTCCAGACCACTCGTTTATGCTACGGCCCTGGTCCTGGTGCTGATCATCATCACCCTGAATTTGACCGCGATCACCATCCGAAATTACTTGCGGGAGAAATACCGCAGCGAAAGCGATTAGTTGTCAAACTGCGTCCCTGTCACCAAAACGCTCCACCACTGAAGCCAACGCGTAACCACCAGCTCACGGAAAGGCGATATGAGTACCACGACGAACACGACCGGAACGACTCACGGAGTGATGGCGAATTTCTTCGCCGACAACCCACGAGAGAAAATGGATTTCAGCAAGGAAACCTTTTCCCTGGAAGTGGAGGCCCTTCAGCTATACTACGGCAATGATCAGGCCCTGAAGGACATTTCCATGAAGATCCCCAACCGGCGGGTTACCGCGTTCATCGGTCCCAGCGGCTGCGGCAAGTCTACCTTGTTGCGCTGTTTCAACCGGATGAACGACCTGATCGACATTTGTCGCATTGAGGGCAGCATCAAGCTGGACGGTCAGAACATTTACGAGCGGACCGTGGACGTGGCTGAATTGCGTCGCCGGGTGGGAATGGTCTTCCAGAAGCCCAACCCGTTTCCCAAGTCCATCTATGAAAATGTGGCCTATGGCCTGCGGTTGCAAGGCGTGAACGACAAGAAGAAGCTGAACGATGTGGTGGAGTACGCGCTGCGGGGGGCTGCCCTGTGGGACGAGGTCAAGGACCGGCTCCAGGAAAACGCCTTTGGCCTGTCCGGCGGGCAGCAACAGCGACTGGTTATTGCCCGGGCCGTGGCCATTGAGCCGGAAGTCATTCTCCTGGACGAGCCCTGCTCAGCCCTGGACCCGATTTCCACAGCCAAGGTGGAGGAACTGATTTTCAAGCTCAAGGAACAGTATACAATCATCATCGTCACGCACAACATGCAGCAGGCAGCACGTGTTTCGGACTATACGGCGTATATGTATCTGGGCAAACTGGTGGAATACATGGACACCATCTCCTTGTTCACCCAGCCCAAGCAGAAAGCGACGGAAGACTATATCACCGGACGCTTTGGTTGATTCGGACAATGGCGGTATACGTCATTTTTTTGGGAAAAAGTGGGTTCCGATCACAGTAAAATCGCTGGCGAAAGCGTCGTCATGACCATCGGCCAGGTCAAAGCCCTCAATAAATGTCCATGCCTCGCAACGAAACCAAGATGCCTGTCGCCGAAACGCCTGAATTTGCCGTGTCGGTTTTGAACGACATGCCTCTGGACGTTTTGTGCCATGATCAGGCTCGACCGGACAGGTCCACACCCAGGGCCTGTTCCTTGATGCGCTCGGCTCCGTACGTCGAGCCGACGTTACCCCTGCTGAATGTCTATGAAACATTCCGAAATCATCCCGAGGTAATGGTCCTGCCAGTGGTCCAGCACGGCAAGCCAATCGGGTTGATCAACCGAAACAAACTGCATGAATTGTTCAGCCAGCCCTTTACCCGAGAACTTCACGGACGCAAACCGATCAGTCTGTACATGGGCGCAAACCCGGTAATCGTGGACGAGAACGTATCCATTGATGATCTGGCCCGGATCATTATTGATGCCGGGATGCAGCATATGTACGACGGCTTTATCCTGACAAAGAGCGGCAAGTACGTTGGCATTGGCAACGGCCACGATCTGCTTGGAGCAATCACCGAGCGCAAACAGGCCCATCTCTTTTTTCTGGCCCACTACGACGCCCTGACCGACCTCCCGAACCGGTTGCTGTTCAAGGATCGACTGAGCCAGGCATGCCGCCGCGCGGAACGTAACGATCATTCCGTGGCCTTGATGTTTCTGGATCTGGATCGTTTCAAACTGATCAACGACACTCTGGGCCACTCCGTGGGCGATCGACTGCTGAAGAGCGTGGCTGCCCGTCTGCTCGAATCCGTGCGCAAGAAGGACACCGTCTCCCGACTGGGTGGCGACGAGTTCACCATCATTTTGGACGATGTGCGGTTACCCCAGGATGCCTCGGTTGTGGCCAGGAAGATTCTGGAGAACATGTCCCGGCCTTTTCTGCTGGAGGGGCGGGAGGTCGTAGTGACCACGAGCATCGGCGTGGCCTTGTATCCACAGGACGCGGCGGATCCGGAAGAACTGCAGAAAAATTCCGATGCGGCCATGTACCATGCCAAGGAAAACGGCAAAAACAATTTCCAGTTTTTCAAGCCGGAAATGAACGTCCAGGTCAATGCCCGTTTGAGCCTGGAAAGCTACCTGCGCAAGGCTCTGGAAAACGAGGAGTTACGACTCCATTATCAGCCACAGGTGGAACTGAGTACCGGCAGGGTCGTCGGCGTGGAGGCACTGTTGCGTTGGCAGCACCCGGAGATGGGGTTTGTTTCGCCGTTGACCTTCATCCCCCTGGCCGAGGAATTGGGCTTGATGTCCTCCATCGGGGAGTTCGTACTTCGGGAAGCTTGCCGTCAGAGCAAGCAGTGGCAGGATGAGTTGGGCGTGTACGTCTGCATGGCTGTGAATCTGGCCGGATGGCAATTGGAGCAGCCGGACTTTCCGGATGTTGTGCGGCGCATCCTTGCGGAAAGCGGTTTGAATCCACGCTGTCTGGAGCTGGAGTTGACGGAAAATGTGCTGATGCAGAACATCAAACAGGCGCAGTCCGCACTACACGTTCTGGGAGAGATGGGCGTGCTGGTGGCCATCGACGATTTCGGCACGGGATATTCCTCCTTGAGCTACCTGCTCAACCTGCCCATCGACACCCTGAAGATCGACAAATGTTTCATCCAGAGCATCGGCTATCAGGAGGACGGGGCAACCATTGCCACCGCGGTCATTGCCCTGGCCCGCAGTCTCAAGCTCAGCGTTGTGGCCGAGGGTGTGGAAACCGCTGAGCAACGGGAATTTCTCAGTGAACACGGCTGTGATTTCATCCAGGGTTATCACTTCTGCCGCCCGCTCCCACCGGACAAACTCGTATCAATCCTCCGCGAACACGCATCACTGCCCACCCAGCGTCAGTTAAGCTGTTTTCCGTAACGCTCCGCGCCGAGCATCCTTTCCGGAACACCGGAGAAATGGCCACGGCTATGGAGGAGTACAGGGCGTCTCGTTCGAGAGCCATCAGCCACTCCAATAGGCTCGAACGATAGCAGCCATCGCCTGCTTGGCGATATTTTTCTTCACTTATTCTGGGACTGGGCTGGATCGTGATCGGCTCAGTGCCAGGGGATGCCACTGGATCTCAAACCCCGCTTTCCTGGTTCAGGGGGAGGAAAATGTGGATGGTGGTGCCTTGATCCGGCGGACTTGATACCAGAAGCTTTCCTCCGTGGTCCTCAATGATTTTTTTACAGATGGGCAGTCCAAGGCCCGTGCCAAGATCCTTGCTGGTGGTGAACGGCTCGAAAAGCACCTCCATGACGGCATCGGGCATGCCTGGTCCGTTGTCCGTGATGCACAGCGCCGCCCATTTCCTTCCTTCCCGCTCCTGGACCTCCGTCGCTATGGTCAAGCGGCCCCCCTGGGGCATGGCGTCCAGGGCGTTTTCCAGGAGATTATCCAGGACGATGTCCAGCTGTTCCGTATCCAGGAAAATGTCGGGCAGGTCTTTTGAAAAATCCGCTTGCATCCGCACGCCTTGATCATTGAATCGGGGTTGGTGCCGCTCCAGGGCGGTTTGGACCACAGCATCCAGGGCCTGATCCGTTCGGGAAAGCGGTTTGTCCTGGGAGAGGATGAGCACCTCTTTCAGTATTTTTTCCAGACGGTGCAGTTCCGCAAGAATGATCGACGCATACTGGCGCTCCCGGTCCCCATGGGCAACATCGGTTAACCTGCGGGCAAAGCCGCCGGCTGCCGTCAGGGGGTTGCGGATGGCATGGGTGATGTTGGCGGTCATCCGGCCCAGGGCAGCCATCTTTTCGTTGTAGATGAGTTTTTCCTGTGTCTTTTCCAGCTCCAGTCGAACCCGGTTGACCTCTGTTTCCAGGGCCAAATTCCACTGCTGCATTTGCTGTCTGGAAGAGTGCAGCTCACGCAGCATGGTGTTGAAGCTGACGCCCAACAGCCCCAATTCGTCGCGGCCCGGTCCTGGTTGATGCTGTCCGGTCACGTCCTGAAAGGAATGCAGCAGGCCGCGCAGGCTGGAGACCACCATCCGGTTGAACAGCAGGCCGAGTGCCAGGAAAATGCAGAGGGACGCAGCGAACGCCACCACAAAGATGGTCACGGCTCTGCCCCTGACCTGTCTCAGGGCAGCATCCACGGGCATGCCCACCGAGATCACCCCGGCCAGTTCTCCGGCAGTGCGGCCAAATCCACCCTGGTCACCGTACATGTTGCGCAGTTCTCGTGGTGCGTAGGCTGGATCACCGTGGCATTGCAGACATTCCGCCTCGAAGATCACCGGCTTGAAGCGTCGAAATTCAGGCTGGCTTTCCGCGTCCACGATTCCGAGCCATTCACTGGCTTGGGGATTTTCGCGAAAGTATTCGATCATGTCCAATTCAGTAGGATTTGCCTCGTACTTGGGGTTGCGGGCGTTGATCGAAGTCCTTCGGTATTCCAGGTCGGGCAGGGACGGGGAAAACCGGTCCATCACAGCCCGTCCGACATACGAAGTGGACATGGCCTCGCGCACGAAATGGTCGTCCCCGAGCAACGCGAACATGATCGGCCGCAATTCCTCCCTGACGTATGCTCGGCTGGCGTCCACCGCGGCCATGACCAGCTCCGATTTGGCGTAGGCCTCATTCTCGAGCTGACGTTTTTCGTGAAAATAGATGACACTGGCTCCGGTCAGGCAGCAAACCAGAAGAATCATGGCCGTGCCGATCAGAAATTTGGTTTGCAGGTCCAGGTAAGGAACCGGCGCAAGTTTGATTTTGCGATCCATGGCCGCTGGTTTTTGGGGCAAATTGGGGGATGGGTGCGCGGGTGAGGGCATCAATGGCTCCGTGTCATCCAGGGATTCAGCTCAAGTCTGGTTCGTCGTAAAGAGATCTAGATTCAAACGGACACGTGCCCGGAACACGAGACACTTCCGTGCTATATAGCATGCTATTGGACGACCCAGATCGAACAATCCTTGGCACTGTGGACGATTTTCGTGGTCACGCTGCCGAAGAGGAATTCCTCGGCTTTGGACACGCCCCTGCGTCCGACGACCACGGTTCCAAATCCACCCTCCTGGTGGAACTGCAGGACATGACGAGCCACGGAGTAGCCCTCGCTGCGCCGTGATCCCAGAGAGGAGGCCGAGGCATATTCGACAGCGACATGCTCCGGAGCAATCCCGCTGTTCACGAGTTGTCGTCTTGAATCTTCCAGGAAATCCCGGACGGTTTTCTCCTCTTTTTGACACGCCGCTCGCCATGAGTCCTCGTCAGGAAAAGTGTCCCGTTCCGGAAAGCGTTCAACATACAACAGGGTAACATGAAAGCCCGGAGTATTCCCGAGCATCTCTCCGACGTACGCAACAGCCCTGGTGGAGTTTTCCGAAGCGTCCACGGCCACCAGAAGTTTTTTGAAATTCATGGCCAACCTCCTCGAGTTGATAGTCATCATGCTGCTCCCAACTCCTTCAAGCACGGCTTGAGGTCGTCAAGCAGTTCTTCCACACTTTCATAAAAAACGTCCGTGCCCGCGGAAAAGCGCAACAGGACCCTGTTCAGGGATATCGGAATATAGGGAAACCGTTTTCGCAGATTGACCAGGCGGTTTGGGAAAAGCAGGGAAAAGTCCTCGGGAGTCAGATTGTCGTCAAGGCCTTGATTCAGGGCCGCCAGGTCATGGGTGGTATGCACGCCTTGGCCGGTGATGAACAGCAGGATGTTCCCAAGGCCGAACAGGTCGAGTCCGAAGGGGTTTTCCGTGGATTCATAGGCGTAGTCGAAATCGATCCATCGATATCTTCCGGTGGCGTGTTCGATCCAGATGTGGTCCCGGCGAATGTCCCCGTGGCGTTCGCCGTGATCATGCAAAAAAAGCACGGCCTCGCATGCCCCGATGTATTTTTTCAGGATGCCGGAAAAATGCTCTTGGAAATAGCTGGCGTGATCAACATCGATATCTTCGATAACACTGTCCAAACTGCGCCCCCGAATCATCTCCAGGATGCGCACAGGGTTGTTCGCGGTGTCATTCAGCGTCACGCCCTGCATGAAGCGGACATCGTTCTTGACGAGTTCGAGGATCCGGGATTCCTTCTCCGGGCTGCGAAAGCAGCGAATGGTCATGGAACCGATATGCTGGTCAAAGTGTTCATGAAAAACCAGCTTCAAAATGTAAAGCTCTTCCGTTTCCAGATCCCGGCAGCGTTTGACCCAGAATTTCGGATCTTCCATGCCGAAACGCCGCTCTGCTTCGTCCCGGATGACTACAAAGTGTCGTCCGTTTAAGGCGATGACATCCCCGTAGGAGATGTTCATGAACTCGGAGGTGTCCACATACACCTGACCCTGGTCTCGAAGCGACAGGGATGGCAGAATGCGGTGCACTTTTTCCCAAATAACCTTGTCCACTCTGACCTCCATTCTCTGCATGCAATGCAATCATGTTCAAATTGTATCGAACATCCAAAAGCAAAGGTTTTCCTCGGGATGGTTCCAGGGCCATTTTGTTCTCACCAATTTTTTCTTGCAAAGACGGCTGGTTTGCCCTGTTTGGAACAGTTCGAAACTCCTTCACCGGCCTCGTAACATCAAGCCGTGGCATCATAAAAACAGGACGTTGTGCTCTTGGCGCCGGGCAACGGCTTGATGAACGATTCCTGGTTCAGTCAAACAGGCGAAGCCGGTCGATCCGTCCTAAACAGGGCAAGCCAGCCTCAAAAAAATCAGATAGTTACGTGAGAACAAAATGGCCCTGGGGATGGTTCAGAACAGATTGACACTTGAGCACAGGTTGCCCTCATTTCCAGGATCCCACACCTGGGAAAAATAAATTACCCTCCCAAAAAAGTGTCAACCTGTTTCCCCGGAGAAAATGAACCATCCCTTTTCCTCTTTGTTTTACCAGGGAGACAGGTAGGGCAGGAAGATCTGGGGGGGGGGAAAGCGGTCTCGGAAACGGTTATTCCTTTTTCCGCCGGTCCCTTTTTGCACTTTCTGAAAATGTCTTTGTCGAGTCCAAGCAAAACAACTCCGTCACGGCATTTTGTCGGATCTTCCAGGTCGGGAACATCTGTCCGGTAGTTTTGTCTTTGATGATTTGATCATGGATTGTCCGTCTCGGCATGTCAAATCCAAAATCCGCAACCTATAAATCGCAAAACTGGGACAGCGATTGAGCCTCCGCATCATCAGAGCCAGGTTGGTGAACAGTTGCAAAAAACGCTTTGATTTGCGTGTGATAGGCTTTTACAGCGTTTGAATCGGCAATTGTCACCCAACTGTCGTCAAGCTGTAACGTGATGTGGTTGTTTCTGTCTGATCATGCAGGATAAGAGTATCCGGCAAAGCGACTCAGGTGGTTGCTTCGTGAATTCTAATCATCTTTTTAACTTAAGGAGCGATCTGATGACGATGCTGGGCTCTTTCGCTTTACGATGCATGTTGGCCTGCGCCGTGGTCTGCTGTACCGCGCTTGGCTTTTCACCATCGCAGGCTCATGCCAATGAGATTACCGTGTACACCTCTTACGAGGAAGACGAGGCCGCAGCGTTTTTGGCGGCGATGCAGCGTGATCTTCCGGACCTGCGGGTGAACATGCTGCGTCTGTCCACCGGGGATCTGCATGCCCGAATGTTGGCCGAGGCGGCCAACCCCCGGCATGACGTGATCTGGGGCTGGGCTGTGACCAACATGGTCGACCCTCGGGTTCTGGCAATGCTGGAGCCCTACGAGCCCCAGGGGATTGAGCGTGTTCCGGCCCGTTTCCGCGACCCTGAAGGGCGCTGGTTCGCCAAGACCGGATACATGGCCGCGTTCTGCGTGAACAACGAGGTGCTGCAACGCCGGAACCTGCCCATGCCCACCTCCTGGGCGGATCTGCTCAAGCCGGAGTTCCAAGGCGAGGTGGTCATGCCCAATCCGGCCAGTTCCGGAACAGGGTATCTGCAGATCGCCTCGATTTTGCAGATGAAGGGAGAGGATGCCGGATGGGACTTTCTGCGTGAACTGGACAGGAACATCGCCCAGTATATCAAGAGCGGATCGCGGCCCTGCAACGTGGCCAGCGCCGGCGAATTCGCCGTGGGAGCCTCCTTTGCCCTGCGTGCCATCAAGAACATCGACGAAGGTTACCCCATCACCATGGTCATCCCCGCGGAAGGAGCCGGCAACGAACTGGAAGCCACCGGCCTGATGCGTTCCTCCCGGAACAAGGAGGCGGCCAAGCGGTTCATCGACTGGACGCTCTCCGAAGCGGCCGTGGAGGAGTACTACAAGTGGAAGGAGATCGTCACGGTCAGTGGCGGAACCATGCCGGAATCCTTCATCAAGGCCGGTCTGCCCGAGGATATCGGTTCGGTGATGGTGGACATGGATTTTGACTGGTCCGCGGCCAACCGGGATCGAATCCTCCGGCAATGGCAGGACGAGTTGGAACGCTAAACCGGATTTGGCCTGATGGCCAAGACGCGCAATCTGCCTCGCGGCTTCCAGGCCTTTGGCCTGAAAGCCGCGTTTTCATGAACAATAAGCGGTCGAGGTTGATCGATGACGTTGGATATACAGAATGTGACCAAACGGTTCGGTGAGCTGAAGGCCCTGGATGACGTGTCCATCTCCATTGCCAACGGCTCTTTGGTCTGCTTTCTCGGCCCTTCCGGCTGCGGAAAGACGACCCTGCTGCGCGTTGTCGCGGGGTTGGAACTGCATGACCAGGGCAAACTGGTCCTTGATGGCCAGGATCTGTCCCTGGTTCCGGCCCGCAACCGAAATTTCGGCGTCGTATTTCAGTCCTATTCCCTGTTTCCGAACATGACCATCGCGGCCAACGTGGCCTACGGTCTGGAATGTCGCAACTGGCCCCGCAAGGAAATCGCCTTGCGGGTGGAGGAGATGCTCAGCCTGGTGCATCTCAACGATCAGGCCCGCAAGTATCCGCATCAGCTTTCCGGCGGGCAGCAGCAGCGTATTGCCCTGGCCAGGGCCTTGGCTCCCAAGCCGGCGGTGCTGTTGCTGGACGAGCCCCTTTCTGCCCTGGACGCCAAGGTTCGCGAGGAGTTGCGCGTGGAAATCCGCATGCTCCAGCAGCGCCTGGGGATCACCACGATCATGGTCACCCACGACCAGGAAGAGGCCCTGACCATGGCCGATAATGTCGTGGTCATGCGTGATGGCCGGGTGATGCAGTCGGGTACGCCCATGGAACTCTATCGACGACCGAGCAATCGTTTCGTGGCCGAGTTCATCGGCTGGATGAACATCGTTCCGGCGGATATGGGGCTTCCCTTCCCGGAGAATGGCCGACCGGCCGGCAGCCATCCCCTGGTTCTGGGCATCCGCCCTGAGGACATCCAGCTTTTGGCCGAACAGGACGCCCTGTGCCTGCTGCAGGCCACGGTTGATCAGGTCACGCGCCTGGGGAACCTGACGCGGGTTCGCCTGCGGATATCCGAAAATGGCGCATCCTCGCGGGAGGTGCGCATCATGGCCGAGATCCAGGGCATGGGTGAGGGCCTGGAAGTGGGAATGAACCGTTGCATCAGCGTGGCCGGAGAATCGGTACGGGTTCTGGAGTGGCGGTGAACGGTTCGGCTCCCTTACCCCGCGGCCGCCGGCCCCGCGACCTGGAGCCGCTGTTCAAGGTACTGGTGGCAGCGGCCATTGCCGTGCCGCTGCTGGTCTTCGTGCTCTATCCGCTGGTGCACATCCTGGGGCGCAGCTTCCAGACCCCGGACGGCCTTGGTCTGGCCAACTATGCCGCGGTCATGGGCACGCAGCGGTTCATGCGGCTCGTCTACAACAGCTTCGAGGTCACCGTGGTGACCACGGTGATCACCGTGGTCCTGGCCTACGGCTTTGCCTATGCCGTGCAGCGGACCTGCATGCCCTTGAAGAATCTCTTCCGGTTGATCGCCCTGATCCCCCTGTTCGCTCCTTCCCTGGTCCAAGCCCAGGGGTTGGTGTTGATGCTCGGGCGCAACGGTCTGGTCAACCGGACCCTGGGAACGGACTTCTCGATCTATGGCTACTGGGGCATCGTGATTTCCAGTGTCCTGTATGTTTTCCCGTATGCCTTCCTGATTTTTTCCGCCTCGTTGGCCCTGGCCGACAACCGACTCTATGAATCATCGCGCATCCTGGGTGCCGGTCCGCTGCGCACCTTCTGGACCGTGACCCTGCCTTCCACCCGCTTCGCCCTGATTGCCTCCACCTTCGTGGTCTTCACCCTGGTGATCACGGATTTCGGGAATCCCATGGTTGTTGGTGGGGATTACAGTGTCCTGGCCACTGAGGTGTACAACCAGGTCATCGGCCAGGCCAATTTTGAACTGGGCACGGTCATTGGGATGGTCTTGCTGGCGCCTGTGGCCGTGGCCGTGGCCTTTGAGAAATGGATCAACCGGCGAAGTCATGCCCAGATCTCCGAGGGCTCCCAGCCGCTGAGCGTCCGGCCGAATCCGCTGCGCGACAGGGTTTTCACCGCATACTCCGCGTTGATCTGCCTGGCCATTCTCAGCGTGGTGGGCATCGTGATTTTCGCCAGTTTTACCCATCTCTGGCCGTACAGGATGGAATTTTCCCTGCGGCATTACCGTTTCGACGTCCAGGGCGGGATTCAGCCATTGTGGAACAGCATTACCATCGGCCTGATGGCCGCGGGAGTCGGGGTCGTGGCCGCCGGGCTGGCGGCGTATGTCACGGAAAAATTTCGGACCGTTCTGGACTCCCCGCTGTATTTTCTGTGCATCGTTCCGGCGGCCGTTCCGGGCATGGTCCTGGGACTGGGCTATATCCTGGCCTTCAATGCTCCGGGCAATCCCATCTATCCGCTCTACGGGACGCTTTTTCTGATCGCCATCTGCAATGTCTACTACTACCACGCCCAGGGATTCCTGATCGCCTCCACGAGCATGAAGCAGATCAGCCATACCTTTGACGAGGCCTCCTCCACACTGGGGGCGACGTTCCTGCGCACCATGCGCAAGGTGACCCTGCCCTTGATGTGGCCGACGCTGGTGGGGGTGGCGGTGTTCTTCTTCATGCGCAGCATGGTCACCCTGTCCGCTGTGATCTTTCTGATCACCCCGTCCACCCAGGTGGCCGCGGTGTCCGTTCTGTTTCTGGAGGATCGGGGGGCCGTCAACCAGGCAGCCGCCTTTTCCGTGTGCATCATGGCCGTGGTCGTCGCCGTGCTGATCGTGGCCCGGCTGGTTCTGAACTTTTTTGGGCACCGGCACATCTCACTGATCCGTTGAGCAGCAGTGGCGGCATTTTTCCGCCATTGACGTTGCCCCAGGCCTTGGTCGCTCTCAGAAAGGGTCAGACGTGGGCCGTTTCCAGTAGGTTCAGCAACCCGGCGATGTCCTCCAGGACCACGTCCGCCTTGTCCTGCAAGGTGGATCTGTCGCCTGTTCCACTAAGCACGCCGATGCAAAGACCCAGGTTCGCGACCCGGGCCGAGGTCATGTCGTGATCGTTGTCGCCGATCATGGCCACTTGATGGGGCGACAGGCCTGTGGCCTGGCAAAAGGCCAGGGCCATGCCCGGTTCTGGCTTGGAACCGTGGCCGCTGTCGTAACCGGCCACGAAACAGAGCATTTCTTCCAGGCCGAAGCGGCGCACCGTGGCCTGGGCCGCTTCCTGGCCGTCATTGGTGGCAATGCCCAGAGCCAGGCCGCGTTCCGCCAGACGGGTGAACAAACAGGGCAGGTCGGTAACCGGTACAGCATCGCGGGGACCTTCCTCGCTAAACAGCGTGTCCAGTCGGCGCTGGAGTGTGTCTCTGTCCATCACCGCACCCAACGAGTGCCAGATCTCGGCCAGTTGTCCGGTATGTCCGGCGGCGATGATGGAGTCGGCCTGGAAGGTTTTGCTACTGGAATCATAGCCTCCGGCCCGCAGCAAGGCAGCGGCCAAATCCGGTTGTCCCCCGGCGGCAATCCGCGCAGCGCGTTCCATCACCGGACGCCAGCTGGCGTGGAAATCAAACAGGGTGCCGTCCTTGTCAAAGAGCACGCCACGCAGTGCGCGAAGTCTTCGTGTCAGTGCGCTTGCCTTGGAGTCCGGGAACAAGGCTTCCTCCATTGGTGGACGACTCATCGGGGTCGTTCACCCCGGTCCAGTCGGGCATCAATGGCTTCGATCAGTGGCAAAACCTCCCAGATTCCCCGGGCCGTATAGTGCGCACCCGCCTTGCGGAAGCGATCCGCGATCACTTCCAGACGGGTCGACAACTCCTGAGCGTTGAGGGACTCGGCCTGGCTCCGGGACAATCCCAGTTCGTTACCAGTCATGGTCAGGCCGATGGTCCACATTCCGGCGTTGAGTCCTTCCTCGATATCAATCAGCGTATCGCCAATTTTGACCATTGCCGAGAGCGGGTAGGTTTCCAGGGCAATGGCCGTGGCATAACACATAAAGGGGTAGGGCCGTCCGGCGGGGACGTCAGTGGAGCAGATGGCCACGTCGGGACGATAGCCGTATCCCGCGGCTGCGGGCATCAATTTTTCCAACATCGGCTTGGTGTACCCGGTGGATGAGCCGATGCGCACCCCACGAGCCCGCAAGGCGCCCACCAGGTCCAGCAGGCCGGGGATGGGCTCCGCGAAATCGGCGATCCGGTCCAGCATCAGGGATTCCGTCTGGGCATAGACGGCCTGAACATCGGATTCGTCAGGGTTGCGACCATGGACTTGCCGCCATCTGGCCGTAACGGGCTCATGGCGGGTCAGGGCCCGCAAGTGGTCGATCTTTTTCAAGCCCATGAACTCCCGAACTTCCTGAGTGTCCACAGCCACACCAAAAGTGGCAAAGGCTTCCTGGAATGCGACCGTGGGCCCGAGGCAACCATAGTCCACCGCTGTCCCGGACCAATCCAGGACAACGGCCCGGACCAGCCCGGCATAGGGTTTCCTTGGGGAACCGACGTCCAGTCGCAGGTCGTCGAACTGCTCCATGGCTTTGCGGGTGCGTTGCATGCGTTTCTAGCCTCCCGTGCTTCGATTTTGGCGATCTGCCTACTCGGCGACAATATAGATGCGGTCCAAATCCAGTCCCAGGCGAATCGTCTCACCAGGCTGGCGCAAGGTTGCGCCCATGGGAGCCGGATGGTGGACGATCACCGGGATGTTCCCGGACAGGACAATAAAATAGGCGGCCATGGCTCCCAGATAGTGAACGTCCTCGACCAGACCCTCCAGGGTGCCGGTGCAGGCCTGGCTGGTCGCGGGTTTGGCCTCAGGGCCGGCCTGAACGCAAAGGTGTTCGGGACGGACCACCAGGGTGGCCTCGTCTCCGGGAGAGAAATCCCGGGCCGGGGGGCGGGACAGGTTCAATTCCAGTCCCAGGGCCGCAACCCGGAGTTTGTCCTCATCAACGTGGAGAATCACGGCGGGAACAAAGTTGGAAATTCCGATGAAGTCGGCCACGAAGCGGGTTGCCGGTTTCTCGTAGATATCGTGGGGCGCTCCCTGCTGCTCTATCCGACCGTTGTGCATGACGATCACATGATCGGAGAGGCTCATGGCCTCTTCCTGGTCGTGGGTCACGTAGATGGTGGTGATGCCCAGTTCCTGCTGGAGGTAGCGTATTTCCCGGCGCATCTGGATGCGCAGCTTGGCGTCCAGGTTGGAGAGGGGCTCATCCAGGAGGAGGACTTCCGGTTCGGTGACCAATGCTCGGGCAAAGGCCACGCGCTGTTGCTGGCCGCCGGAAAGTCGACCGGGCTGGCGCTGCCCCAGGTCCTCCAGTCCGACCTTGTCCAAGGCCCGCTCTACCCGTCGGGAAATGTCACCACGGGGAACGCTGGTGGCCCGCAGGCCAAAGGCCACGTTTTCAAACACGGTCATATGCGGGAACAGGGCATAGGATTGGAAAACCGTCCGTGAGGAGCGGGCATGAGCCGGCAACTCGTTGACCCGTGTGTCGCCGATACGGATTTCTCCGACATCCGCCTCGTGAAAGCCGCCGATCAACCGCAGTGTCGTGGTTTTGCCGCACCCGCTGGGTCCCAGCAGAGTGGTGATCTTGCCGGCCTGGGCGGTGAAGGTCACGTCGTCCACAGCCCGAGCGTCACCGAACAGCTTGCTGACGTGGGCCAAGGCCACGGGCTTACCCGTCACGGTCATTTGGAGTGCTCCTTATTTTTTGAAGAAATCCAGGCCTCTTCCGCTGAGCTTCCAGGCCAAGGCCAGGACGAGGAACGTCGAGGCGATCATGATCGTGGACAGGGCCGCGGCAACACCGAGCCGACCGGCGTCAATGGCGTTGAACAGATCGATGGATAAAAGCCGCCAGCGGGGTGAAACCAGGAAGATGACCGCGGTGATGTCCGTCATCATGTTGATGAACCCGAAGACAAAGGCCCCCAGAAAGCTGGCCCGCAGCAGGGGCAGCGTTACCCGCACGAAGTTGTACGCCGGTCTTGCGCCCAGATCCGCGGCCGCTTCCTCCAGGGCCGGGTCGATCTGTTTCAGTGCTCCGGCGGCGTTGCGCAGCGCAAAGGGCATGCGGCGGATGATGTGGTTCAGAAAGATGATTGCCCATGTCCCGGTGAGGACCAGAAAGCCGATTCTGCCTCCGAAGGCCACGGCGAATCCCAGGCCCATGACCACTCCGGGCAGGGCGTAGGGCAGCATGCTGAAGAAATCCAGGATGTTGACCCCGGGAAAGGGGCGACGGTTGTACAGATAGGCCGCGATCGTTCCAAAGGTGGCCGCGGCCAGGGCACCTCCCACGGCCAGGACAAGACTGTTGGTGATGGATTCACTGGAGGCCCGCAACGCCGTATGAAAATGGCGCAGGGTCAAATCATAATTCACTCCCCAGGTCCGGGTGAACGCCCCCAGCAGAATGACCACCAGGATACAGATGATAAAGAGGGTTATCGCCAGGCAGACCCCGAAAACCAGCCGTTGCACGCCTTTGGGAACCGGCATGGGCGAGGATCCGGACGGGTTTCCGGTCACGGTGATGTAGCTGCGTCGTTTGAGGTAGTGTTCACCGAGAAAGTAGACCAGCAGCGAGGGGACGATCAATATGACCGCAATCGTCGTGCCCATGCCCCAATCGAACATGCCCAGGATTTGGATGATGGCCTCCGGCGCGAGCATGGTCGCATCCGGGAAAAAAAGACGACCGCCGCTGAGCAGCGCCGGCGCTCCGAAGGAACTGACATTGAACATGAACACCAGCAGGGTGGAACTGAAGGCGGCCGGAGCCAGCAGGGGCAGGGTGACCCGGGTCAGCGTGTACCAGTAGCTCGCCCCCATGTCCCTGGCGGCCTCCTCCAGCCGGGGATCCATGGCTGTCAGGGCCGCGCTGTAAACCAGGAATGCCAGGGGGAAAAAGGTCAGGGTCTGGGCGAGAATCACTCCGTGGGAGCCGAAAATGACCCATTGCAGGGCGCTGGGATCAGCCAGCTGCAACCATTCCCCCACCTGAAAAAGCCCCCGATTGATCAGTCCGTTACGGCCCAAAAGTAGGATCAAGGCAAAGGCGATCAGGAACGCCGGCAGCAGCATGGGCAGAAGAACAATGGCGCTGAAGATCGTCTTGCCTGGAATGGCGCAGCGAACCACGCCATAGGCGAAGAAAAAACCCAGGATCTGGGCCAAAAAGGCGGCGATCCCGGCGATGAGCAGAGTGTTGTACAGGGTGTGCCGGAAGTAGGTGCTGGAGAAAAACAGTTGGTACCGGGCCAGGGTCCAGCCGCCATCTTCGGCCCGGATGCTCTCGATAAGCAGGCTGGTCGCCGGATAGAGAACAAGGCCCAGGATGATCACGATCAGGGCCGCAAACGTCAGCGTGGACGTCGGCTCACGGAAGATCCGTGGTCGTGTGAGGCGTGGAGGGCGCGGAGCGGTCATGGTGGGGGGATGTGGGGCGGACATTGCCCGCCCCAATACGGCATGATCGGCCAAACTAGTGCGGTTCTGCCCGGGTGACTTCCTGGAAGGTGTCCAGGATGCGCCGTCTGTTGTCCGCGGACCAGCGAAAATCAATGCTGACCACCTGCTCCGATGGCACCACCACCCCGCCTTCGGGGGGATTAATGCCGGCGATGACCGGATAGTTGCCGAATCGGGTCAGAATGCTTTGGGCTTGGGGGGTCAACAGATAGTCAAAAAAGGCCCTGGCACCGGCCACGTTGGGTCCGTCGTTGACCACGGCGGCACCGTATGGTTCGGCGAAGACCGGGTTGGGAACCACCACTTCAATGGGAAAGCCTTCCTGTTGAGCCTGCCAGACAGCATCATAGAAACCGACGCCGATGGGATACTCCCCCGCGGCCACAAGGGACTGGGGCGCGCGTCCACTGCGGGTGAACTGGGCGACATTCCGGCTGAAATCACGAATGAATTCCCAGCCCTGCTCCTCGGTTCCGCCATTTTGCATCACTCTTTGGAGCATGGTGGTGATCGCCGCATAGGCCGTGCCCGAGGTGGCCGGGTGGGGCATGACGATCTGACCCGCGAGAGCCGGGTTGAGCATGTCGTCCCAGTCCGGGGATGGTGTGGGCAGGCCCGCCCTGCTTACAGCCCGGGTGTTGTAGAAGAACACCAGGGGGTAGGTGCCCACCGCGGTGATGTACGGTTCGGGATATTGGTAGGCCTGGAGAATTGTCTCGCTGCCTTGGGGCTCGTAGGCCTCGATCAGCCCGTCGGAATGGGCCTGGGCCAGGATGGCCGGGCGGACGGAGAGCCAGAAGTCCGCCTGGGGCCGCTGGGCTTCGGCTCGCAAACGACTGAGGGACTCGCCGGTGGAGATGACGATATTCCGGATGCGGATGCCGCTCTCCTGGGTAAAAGGCCGGCTCAAGGCCTGCATGAATTCATCGTTGAAGGGCGAATAAACAATAACGTCCTGGGCCTCGGCCGCTGTTTGATCCTGGGCAGTCAACAGGAACATGGCTGCCAGGATCAGCATCAGTTTACGCATACGGACTCCTTTAGTGTTGCACGTCAAGCTATAGATCACCTGAAAAAATACAGGGGAAGGGTAGCACTGGAACATCATTGATCGTCAAGTGACAATTGCGTGACGGATGAAACACGGCTGCAACAAAGAAGATACTGTGAAAAAAAAGAGCAACTTGAAAAAAACCATCATTAACTCTATAGCGAAGCCTCCATTTTCATTGTCATGGCAGGACATTTATACCACGGTGCACACGGGGATCACGGGGAAAGAAATCTCGAATATTGGCGACATTGTTGCGAACATTTCTCGGATAAAGTGGTTTTGACCCACACGCACCCCAAAAATTCAGTGTTTTTCCGTGCATTCCGTGAGCAGATCCTGGACATTTTCTGCAGGAAAAACAAAGTTTCGCTGTAGTGTTAAGATTGTTTTGAATGAAATTGCAGCTGAGGCATTAGCCTGAATGACCGTGGTTACTCATTATTTATATGATCAATCCATAATTCAACGGAATCGGACAATGGATTAATGCATATTATCAAATTTTCAATGATTTTGTTATACTCCAGTCTGGGCTTTTCATCGGGTTAATGCTGAATACAGTGTTTGTCATGAAAATGTCATCTTTCCGATCCTGAAATGTCACGGAGCTTTCATATAGATAAGGGATTGGTACGTACTATTTGATGCAACCTTATCGGGGAGGGAGTTCTTGTGACAGTTCGCACGTTTCTTCAATTATCTGCATCTGCATTGGCATTGGCCTGCTTGGTTTTGATGGGCGGCACGTCCATCGCCCAATCTTCGGAGCGACAGGCTTCCGGGACGGTGACCTTCTACTCCTCCATGGTTTTGGACGTGGTGGAACCGATCATTCAGGAGTTCGAGGCCCGGCATCCCGGGATCAAGATCGATCTGCTCTATTCCGGCAGTGTGGAACTGGAGCAACGGATTTTCGCGGAGATCGAGGCCGGGAACCTGCGGGCCGACGTGATCTGGGCCGCGAATCCGGCGCTGTTTCTGAACCTGAAAAACGCGGGTTGGCTGATGCCTTACGAATCGCCGGAAGGCGCGGCGATTCCAGATGTGCTCAAGGACCCGGACCATATGTTTATTGCCGGACGGGTGCACAACATGGGCATTGGCTACAACACCCGATTGGTCGCTCCAGACCAGGTGCCCCAGACCTGGGCTGAATTTCTGGAGTGGGGCCCAAGGGCGGCGCTGGCCAGTCCGCTGCACAGCGGGACGAACTTCAACATGCTCGGGGCCTTTGTGCGCAACGAGGACATTGGTTGGGAGTGGTTCGAAACGGCCCGGGAAAAAGGGGTCCAGGTGGTCCGGGGTACGGGTGACGTGACCCGTGGTCTGGTCAGTGGAGAGTTTGCGGTAATCAAGGGCATTGATTACATCATGGCCGGGCAGGCCAGCGAGGGCGCCCCGGTGGCCTTTGCCTTTCCCCAGGACGGGGTCCTTTCGCTGCCCAGCCCCATTGCCATCGGTCGCAATGCCCGGAACCCGGAAGGGGCCAAGGCCTTTTTGGATTTCATCATTTCCAGAGAGGGACAGCAGGTACTGGTGGATCGTCATTTCCTGCCCGTGCGCACGGATGTGGCACCGCCTCCGGGGCTGCCTTCTCCTTCTGAAATCAAGGCCCTGGACGTGGACTTTGACTGGATGGCCGAGCACGGCTCCCAGTTGCGCGAACGCTTCGCCGATCTTTACTAAATGTCTTACCCGTCCCGGAATGCCCGGCCGTGGCTTGACCACCGCCGGGCATTCTTTCTGTTCCTGGCCGTCTTCATCCTGATCGTGGTGGTTTACCCGCTCCTGCAGGTGGGGGTTCGCAGCTTTCTGGTGGAAGGCGGTTTCTCCCTGCAGAACTATCGGCAGGTATTTCTGCAGCCCCGCAACTACCTGGCCCTGTGGAACTCCTTGTGGATCTCTGTTCTGGCCACTCTTCTGGCCACGATCATCGGGATGCTCACCGCGTTCACGGTGCAGCGTACGGACATACCCTGGAAAAATACCTTTCGAGTCCTCCTGGTGCTCCCTTTGGCCATCCCGCCGTTGTTCAGCGCCATGGGCTGGGTCCAGTTGGTCGGCCCCGTGGGTCTGCTCACTCAGGCCTACACCGGTCTGTTCGGTGTTCCGACCGCCCCCTGGAATATCTACAGCGCCACGGGGATCATCTTTGTTCTGGCGGTGAACAACTATCCATTTGTTTTTATTACTGTTTCCGGTGCCTTGCAGCGCATGGACTCCAGCCTTGAGGAATCCGCCCGGACGTCCGGGGCGGGGACTTGGCGGATCATGCGCAACATCACCTTGCCCCTGGTTCGCCCGGCGATCTACGGGGGAGCGCTCCTGGCATTCGTATCCTCCATCGACAATTTCGGGATTCCGGCGGTCCTGGGGATGCGCGCCCAGTTTTACGTGCTGACGACCCGGATCTATGAGGCCTTGACCATCCCGAACATGCCCCTGGCCACGGCCATGAGCGTTTTGCTGATCCTGATCGCGCTGCTGTCTATGCTCGCCTTTCGACGGGCCGAGGGCCACTCGGGACAGTATGCCGTGGTCGGAGGCAAGTCCGTGACGCCGAACATCATTTGCCTGGGGCGGGGCAGGGGGCCGGTCACGCTGGGGTTGTTGGCCCTGATCGGCATCATCGTGATCCTGCCGCTGTTCGCCCTGGTCTTGACGTCCTTCTTGCGATTCTGGGGAGCGGACCTGATCTGGGACAACTTGACCCTGCGCCACTACGAGGCCGTACTCCAGTCCGCCGGTGCGCGTCGGGGCATCGTGAACAGCATGATCCTGGCGCCGGCCGCGGCAACCATTTTGATGATGGTCACGGCCATGATCTCCTATCTGCACATCAAGGTCCGCTATCGGGGCGCAGGAGTTTTGGATGGATTGGGGATCATCCCCTTTGCCCTGCCGGGTTCGGTTATCGGGGTGGCCATGATTCTGGCCTGGAGCAATCCATTGTTTGGGCCGACTTTGTACGGGACCATCTGGATCCTCCTGGTTGCCTATCTGATGCGCTACATGGCCTTTGGCCTGCAAAGCACCCGGGCTACGTTGCAGCAGATCCACAATTCCCTGGAAGAAGCAGCCTGGACTTCCGGCGCGGGAGGATTGCGCACCCTCAAGGATATCACCCTGCCCCTGCTGCGGCCCGGGCTGGTGGCCGGCTGGGTGCTGATCTTTATTTCCTCCTTCAACGAGTTGACTGTCTCGGTGCTGATCTGGACCTCAGGATCGGAGACCATCGGGGTTTGGATCTTTCTGATGCAGGATTCGGGGTTCATCGGTCGGGCCAGTGCCTTGGCCGTACTTTGTCTGCCGGTAATGCTGATTCTCTATGTATTGATGCAGTGGCTGGGCCGGCTGGAGGAACATAAAATGAGCCAAAAATCCCGGAGTACGCCATGAGCCCGCCCGCGCTTGCCGTCCACAATCTCGTGAAACAGTTCGCGGGCACCGCGGCCGTGGACAACGTCAGCTTCAGTCTCGCTGAAAACGAGTTTTTCACCTTGCTTGGGCCCAGCGGTTGCGGCAAGACCACCACCCTGCGCTGTGTGGCCGGACTGGAACAGGCCGATGCCGGCGAGATTCGTATTCGCGAACAGGTGGTCTTTTCCGGACGGGACGGGGTTCATGTGCCAACGAATCATCGGCCCATTGGCATGGTTTTTCAGAGCTATGCGGTGTGGCCGCACATGACCGTATTTGAGAATATCGCGTATCCCTTGCGCGTTCGGGGACGCCCGCGCTCGCGGATCAATGATCGGGTGGCCCAGGTTCTGCAAATTTTGGACATGCCGGGGATGGCCTCGCGGATGCCCAGCCAGCTCTCCGGTGGCCAGCAGCAGCGAGTGGCCCTGGGCAGGGCCCTGGCCATGAACCCGGCAGTGCTGTTGCTGGACGAACCGCTCTCCAACCTGGACGCCAAGCTCCGGGAATCCATGCGCGCCGAGCTGCAGCTTGTCCAGCGCACCACCGGACTGCCCATCCTCTATGTGACCCATGACCAGGTGGAGGCCATGGCCTTGTCTGATCGCATCGCGGTCATGTCCGGGGGCAGGGTGCTCCAGATCGCCGAGCCGGAGGCCATCTATGAGCGCCCCAGCAACCGGTTTGTGCTGGATTTCATCGGGGCGGTAAATTACCTCCCCAGCGTGGTTCTGGAGCGTTCCGGCGAACGGCTCTGCCTGCGCGCCGAGGACGGAACACCCCTTACCGTCCAGACAGGATCTGCCCTGGAATCTGGGCGGGAGCTGCTGATGGCGGTGCGCCCCGAAGATCTGCGCCTCGAGCCCGAGGGGACGCCTTGCTGTCTACCTGGAACTGTCGCGCTACGCAGTTTTCTGGGAAATGCACTGGAATTCCGGGTTCATTGTCACAAGACATCCTTTCGCGTTCAAACGGAAAAGGAGCGCCCCTTTCAGGTAGGCGACCGCGTGGCCCTAAGGTTACACCGGGGACTTTTCCTGGCTCACGATGATAAAGTAGTTGGAATCTGGCATGATTTGGAGAACAATCTGGTCCATGGCTAACGTCTGGAATGCAGACGAGAAGCGTATCTTTTCGTCATCCTGTCACTGGAATGACGTTTTATCGCCGAGCTCCCGTCGCACGGCTGTTATAGCCTTCCCCTGGGTGGCAATGGCTTGGGCAGCCTCACTGGCCTGTTTCGCCGTTACGTCATGGCATGCCATTCGACTTCTGCTGAGGTCTCTTTTTTCAACATTTCATTTTCAGGGAGAATCATGTTTGGAGTTTTGCGGTTTCTGCGAGGGAAAGCGCGTCATGTGGTGCTGGCCGCATTCATGGCCGCGTCGTTGGTCATGGCCGCGCAACTGGTCTCGGCCAATGACATTTTGCACACGGGCAGTCCAGCCAAGTATGTTTTTGTTTTTATCGGCGACGGACATGATCTTTCCCGCCTCGCTCATGCGCGTGAATCGGAATAGTACGGTCAAGATGACGCTGTTCAACCTCGCCGTGGTGTTGGTGCTGTTTCTGGTTTTCGCGAGACACCAGAGTCAGTTCCGTAAGCCAGCTTGGATCTTCGACGCTGACTGTGGATTTGGACCAAAAACCATGAGTGTCCGGAGGCTCTTTTCGCCCCCTCGATGAAGGCATGAGCACCAAGCCCATCAAGACAGACACCTTCGGGGATGTCTGTGGCCATGCCTTGACGGGCATAGCTTTCTCGTGCCCACTTCAATCGTGGGCGACGGACGAAGATGCCCCCGGCGGGGGCTCCGAGTTGGGATTGACGGATATACCAGACTGGTACACCAATTCCACATCCAACGTCGAAGAGTCACGGAAAGCTTATGGCGAAATGACGGTTAAATCTCTGCGGAAATCGTTGGTTCAATTCCCATGGTTTTCCTTTGCGGACATCCACTGCAGGATGCGCTCTTTGCTGACCGGGGGAAAATCATTGCCATAGAAACGCAGGAACAGTTCGCGCCGCTTTTCGTCTTCCGTCAGGGAGGGGTCCAGGGACGCCAGAACCAAGGTTCTGGCGGTGACGAACATGCTGTCGCCCATCATCAACCGTTCCTCCCCGCTCTTGCGCATGATCATCCGTCGGTATTTTTCCCGGAACTTCTTGGACGTGTCATCCATGCGTACACTCCATGTAGATGTCCATCACATTCAGGTGTAGAGCCCATTTCTCCACGTATTTTTCGTTATATCCAGATTTCATCAAATTCAGAATGTCTTTCTTTTGCATTTCAGAGCGGGATTCCCGTGTCCAATACATTTTGGACAAAATCAAGTCTTCCTTGCTGACGATATGAATTGGCGTCTCGCCGATATGTATTTGCTTGCGACGCTTGAATTCGAGGATTCTGTATTCAGAATTCTTGCGGACAATAAAATCAACCTTGATGACGCTTTCCTTGTGAATGATATTGAAAAGAGTCGTGTCCCGTATGGCCTGTTTGACGGAGTCCTCGGGGACATAGTAGTCCTTTTCCAGGATTGCAAAAAAATCATCCAGGATTGAAACACCCAGTTCCACAACAATATCAATGTCACGCGTCATGCGCGGCTCAGCGTAATAATTCATGGCAATGGACCCCGTGAGCATGTAAGGGATGTCAATCTGTTCGAGACGCTGAGTTATGTCCCTGATTACATCGATTTCCGTGACCATGGTTAAGAACGTGGCCGCCTGCTCGCCCGTGAACATCCCTTCCTGACCTCTGCGCTCCATGGCATCAAGGGCGAAGCTGCGGACAATGTTTTCGTGCATCCGGGAATGGGTCGCTGTGCTGTCAACATACTCCAGCCCCATGGCCTAGCCGTGAATCCCAAATATTGCGCCGACCTGGTTCTCCAGGACCCGCAAATCCGAGGGGCAGGTTTTATCCTCATCGGCGACGCCATGAACCCGGTCGATCCGGGGCAGGTCATTGTCCGGATCCAGGAGACGACGCTGTCCGAATTCAGGCTGGAAGCGGTGGATGGAACGGGGCAAATCAAGGGTTTCTGCCAGCTCAGGCCAGTTCCCAATCGAACCCCACGATATTGCGCTCCCCGCGCTCGAACTCCACGCCGATCAGATAGACGG
>REDL01000121.1 GCA_007693505.1 Desulfovibrionales bacterium
CATGCCCATGCCTCCCTGCCTTTCCGGGGCATTTCCGCCCCGGCCTCATTGAAGCTTGGGGGCTGAATGTCTTAGCGAACCGTGGCCCGGTCCCTTTCCGGGGCATTTCCGCCCCGGCCTCATTGAAGCCTATGTCCACAATCTGAACGCAATATCCGGGTTGTCCCTTTCCGGGGCATTTCCGCCCCGGCCTCATTGAAGCATGGCTACCGTGCATCAACAATACAGAGCGCGGACGCGGCTTTGGCCCAGATCAAGGACAAGGGCTACGCCCAGGCCTATCGAGGCCTGGGCAAACAGATCATCTTGCTGGGGATCAACTTTGGCACGCAGAAGCGCAATGTGGGCGGGTGGAAGGTGGAGGCTCCAGTCAGGCGTGATCCTTGAGATAATCGGGATACAACGTGGCAGCGGCTTCCGGGCCCCAGCCCCCGGCGGGGTAGAAGTGCAGGTGACTGGCCCTGTCGCCGCAGGATTCGCAGAGTTCCAGGATTGGCGTGAGATAGGCCCAGCAACGTTTCACGGCGTCCTGGCGCCAAAAGAGCATCTGGTCTCCCACGAGGCAGTCCATCAGCACTTTTTCATAGGCGTCCTTGATGGTCGCCTTGCCCTCTTGATTGTAGTCGAAGCGCATGGTTACGGTCCGCAGGTTGCTGCTCATCCCTGGGTCCTTGGTCTGAAAAGTCAAATTGATCACTTCATCCGGCTGAATCCCGAGAATCAGCCGGTTCGAGGAGATCTGTTCACCGAGAATATGTCGGAACATGGAGTGGGGAACGTCCTTGAACTGGATGATGATCCGACTCAGTTTTTTGGCAAGGCGTTTGCCGGAGCAGATGAAAAAGGGAACCCCTTGCCAGCGCCAGTTGTCAATATAGGCCCGCAACAAGGCATATGTGGGCGTGAGGGAATCCGGAGCGACCTTGTCTTCGTCCCGGTATCCCGGGACATCTTGCCCGGAGATCTGCCCCGCGGCGTATTGACCCAGAACCAGGTCATGGAAGCGGCCTTGGAGTTCAAAGGGGCGTAATGACCGAAAGACCTTAATCTTGTCGTCACGCACCGGCTCGTCCTGGAATCGGGATGGCGGCTCCATGGCCACAAGGGAAAGGAGCTGCATCATGTGGTTTTGAAACATATCCCGCAGGACGCCGGCATGCTCGTAATACCCGGCCCGCTTTTCCACGCCCAAGGTTTCGGCCGCTGTGATGCTCACATAATCAATGTAATTGCGGTTCCAGACCGGTTCGAAAATGGTGTTGGCAAAGCGGAACATGAGCACATTTTGGACGGTTTCCTTGGCCAGGTAATGGTCGATGCGAAAAATCTGATGCTCGTCAAAGTGCTGGTGCAGGGTGTCGTTGAGGGCGATGGCGGATTCCAGGTCATGTCCAATGGGTTTTTCCAGGACGATTCGCGACCACCCATGCGTCTGGTCTCGTTCTTCAGCCAAGCCACTCTGCCCGAGCCGGGTGGAAATATTTCCATAGAGTTGCGGCGGGACGGCCAGGTAAAACAGTGTATTGCCCTGGGTCTCGAAAAAAGCGGAAACGGATTCCAGGCGCCGACTCAAGGAATCATAATCCTCGGGATCGTCATAGCTCAGCTGGTGATAGCAGACATTGCGAACAAAGGCATCGCGGTGATCCGGGGCATCCGCGCCCGGTCGCGGCAGGCTTTTACGAACGTGTTCGCGAAACGCCGGATCATCGAATTCGGTTCGGCTGCACCCGACAATGGCAAAGTGTTTCGGGAGATGGTCTCCGGAAAACAGGTGAAACAGCGCCGGAAAGAGTTTGCGCATGGCCAGGTCGCCGGAAGCACCAAAGACGACGATAATGCAGGGAGGGAGAGCTCGGGACGCCGGGTCGTTCAAAGAGACGGTTTTTCGGGAATCCGGCTGAACGGATGTTTGGACAAAGATGTCTCGGAGATCTTGGGTGGTCATCAGGGGCTCCATGTTGAAGGTGAAGCAGTGCGGGCAAGCGAGACGTCAGTGGCGAAACAGCCAGACCAGGAAGAGCAGGGCGACACCGACAAGGAGGCTGCTGGTGAGGGGCAGATACAGCCGAAAGTCCTGGCGCTGGATCAGAATGTCACCGGGAAGTCTGCCCAGTCGGAGTTTGCGGAGTATCGGTCGGAACAGTCCGGTCACTATCAGGAAAACAATGATGAGGGTCAGGAATTTGGACATGGGCTCCGTTCCAAGCGGTCATTGCTTGGAGTCCGGGGGGGCGGCCAGCAGTTCATTCAGCGCCTTCTTGATTCCGGCCTTGTCCAGGCCAACGTGATGGCGCAGGATCCGTTGCGGGCCATGCTCCACGAAATGGTCCGGAATACCCAGCAGACGGATGCGTTGCCCGTGCAGGACGTTCTTGGCGGCAAGGAACTCCAGCACTGCCGAGCCGAATCCACCGGCGACCACATTTTCCTCCACAACAAGGATTCTGGAATGGTTCCGGGCCAGTTCCAGCAATTGCTCACCGGGCAACGGCTTGATGAACCGCGCATTGAATACGGCCACGTCCCGGCCTGTTTCCGCTGCCAGTTCTTCCGCGGCCTCCAGGCTCGGATGCACCCGGCTGCCCAGGGCGACAATCACGGCATCAGCGCCCTGCCGTAAGGCCTCCCCGCGTCCCACGGGCAAAGGCTCGGGGGTGTCCACGGCCGGAGCCCCCACGCCGACACCGCGGGGATACCGGATGGCTGTCGGGCCGGGGTGACTCAAGGCCGTGGCCAGCATGCTTTGCAGTTCCGGCTCGTCCTTGGGAGCCATGAACAGCAGGTTGGGAATGTGGCGCAGGTAGGAGATGTCGAACGTTCCATGGTGGGTGGCTCCGTCCTCACCCACCAAACCGGCCCGGTCCAGGCAGAGCGTGACCGGCAGGTTCTGCAGACAGACGTCGTGGACGATTTGGTCGTAGGAACGTTGCATGAAGGTTGAATAGACGGCGACAACGGGTCGAAAACCCTGGGAAGCGAGTCCCGCGGCCATGGTCACGGCGTGCTGTTCACAGATGCCCACGTCGAAGAAGCGGTCCGGATAGGCGTCTGCAAAGTGGTGCAAGCCGGTACCTTCGGGCATGGCCGCAGTAATGGCCACGATCTTATCGTTTTTCGCGGCCAGGTCCACCAGGGTCCGTCCAAATATATCCGTGTAGGAGGGCAGACAGCTGGCATGTTTCTTGGCTTCTCCGGTTTCCGGAACAAAACAGCCTACCCCGTGAAAATAGGTGGGGTTGGTTTCGGCTGGAACATAGCCCTTGCCTTTGGTGGTCAACACATGGACCAGAACCGGGCCGTTCAGCTCCCGGACCTGCTGAAAAATGTCCACCATATCCCGCATGCTGTGCCCGTTGATCGGGCCGATATAGTTGAATTTGAATGCCTCGAAGATCATTCCCGGGGTGAAAAAGCCCTTGAAGGAGGATTCACTGAGCCGGGCGTAATTGGCCAAGTCGTCGCCGAAACGAGGCACCTGGCGCATCCAGGTTTCCATCTGTTGTTTGAAGCGCTGGACCCAGCGCTTGGAGAGTTTGCGGCTGAGAAAGGAGGACAAGGCTCCGACATTTCGGGAGATGGACATTTCGTTGTCGTTCAGCACGACGGTCATGTTCACCCCCAGATCACCGGCCTGATTCAATCCTTCGTAGGCCAGGCCGGCGGTCATGGAGCCGTCTCCGATGATGGCGGCCACAGTATGGTTCTGGCCGGCCAGGTCCCGGGCTATGGCCATGCCCAAGGCCGCGGAAATGGACGTACTGGAGTGGCCGACGCCGAAATGGTCAAAGGGACTCTCGGCCATGCGGGGGAAGCCGCTGATTCCGCCCATGGTCCGCAGGGAGCGAAAGCTTTCCCGACGGCCGGTCAAAATTTTGTAGGCGTAGGCCTGGTGTCCCACATCCCAGATCAGGCGATCGTGTTCCGGGTTGAACACCTTGAGCAGGGCCAGGGTCAGGTCGGTGACGCCCAGGGAGGGGGCCAGGTGTCCGCCGTTGGCTGACACCGTGGAGATGATCAGTCGTCGAACTTCCCGGGCCACGGCCTCCAGTTGGGAAGTGCCCAGAGCTGCAAGGTCTCCGGGGTGGTTGATGGCGGAAAACAGGGCATGCCCGTCTAGGCTGGTGGACTGCTCGCGAGCTTCCATGGATTCGGAGGGGGTCGTCGTGCGCGGTTCAGCGGTATGCTCGTCTGCGAGGTGTTGCAATGGCGTTGCCTCTCTGGGCAAAAACGAAGCGTTGCTTTGGCTGGGCATGGTCAGTGTAGGGTGTTGGGTGTTGGGATCGGGGTAAAGATAGATGTACAAATCCAGGAGCTGACTGAAGATGCATCAGGTCGCGCGAACCAGGATATATTCGGCCAGTTCTCGCAGGAAACGGGTTTGGCTATCCGGTCCGCCAAATGCATCCAATGAGGCGAGCGCCTGGTCCGTATGGGATCGGGCCAGATTGCGGCTGCCCTCCAGCCCGATCAGGGCGGGAAACGTGACCTTGCCCAGTCCCTGGTCGCTGCCAACGGGCTTTCCCAGGATCTCCTGGTCGCCGGTTACATCCAAAATGTCATCAGTAATCTGAAACGCACGGCCAATATGCATCCCGTAGGCCGCGGCTCGACCGATGTCCTCTGTATTGGCGCCACCAAGGATCGCCCCGCAAACGCAGGAGGCACGGATCATGGCTCCGGTTTTCAATTCCTGCATCCGGGACAGATCCTTCACGTCCACCGTGCCGCCGGTCCATTGCATGTCCAAGACCTGACCACCGACCATTCCCGAAGCTCCCGCAGCCTGGACCAACTCCAACCCGGCGGTGAGCACCCGCTCAGGAGGTACGTTGCAGCGCATGAAGAGGCCGAAGGCCTCGGTGAGCAGAGCGTCGCCGGCAAGGATAGCCATGGCCTCGCCAAAGCGTTTGTGGTTTGCCGGTTTTCCCCGGCGAAGGTCGTCATCATCCATGGGCGGCAGGTCATCATGGATCAGTGAATAGGTATGGATACATTCAAGTGCGGCGGCGGCGGGCAGAACGTGGTCCTGGTTTTCGCCGGCCATTTCCGCCCAGATCAGGCATAGAACCGGGCGGAGACGTTTGCCGCCGGCCAAAAGGCTGTACTCCATGGCCTGGAGAAGTTGTTCAGGTATGCCGGGGCGGTGCAGGCAGTCCGCCAGGTAATTGTCCACCTTGCTTCCTAGTTCAGCGAGGTATGCTTTCATCGTCGCTCTCCGGTACGTCGGCCGGTGAATACAGTGGAGAGGTTTCCTGGCTCCCAGAGCCCATGGGATCCATGGGATGCTGAAGCCCTTGCGACAGGACCATCACATCGTTTTTGGCTGAGTCCAAAAGTTTGCGACAGTTTTGAGCCAGCGCAACCCCTTCCTTGAAGAGGCCAACCCCCGCTTCCAAAGGAAGATCCTCGTCTTCCAGGCGTTTCACAATCCGTTGCAGTTCACTCAAGTTGGCATCAAAGCCCGGTTGCTTGGTTTTTGCGCACACTGTGTCTTTCCTTGGAGGGTTTATCTCGGAGCCAAGTGAAAAAACGGTTCCATCCGCCAAAAGCACCCATTCGCATTCTTTGGTCCCGCTCCGCAATACCAGCGGGTGGGCGAACACTCAAGAGGAAAAGGAGCCGGAAATCCTCTCTTTTCGATCCCTGACCGAATGGCTGGTATTTGCGGTGCCCCCTGGCATCTGGGGGGTCTGATCCGTGCTTGCGTGTTTGCAAAACGTTCAGTACGAAATTTTTCCCGAATTACTTGATGGTTGGCAACTATTCAGTTCATCCGGCGGATGGTCATTCACCTGCGCTGGATTCCGGCGTTCGCCGGAATGGCTTATCGAGGCAAGCTGCATCTACATCAGTCATACCGGCGAACGCCGGTATCCAGATCTTTTTGGCCGATTTGCTGAATAGACACGATGGTTCAAACCAAAGGCAATGCGAAGATACCCCTAACTTTTTATTCAAGTTCGTGGGGGGAGGGCAGTGGCATGATATTGGGAGTCTATGCAAAGAAAAATCTCCAGTTGAGCGGATTTGGCGGCACCCGACAGGCTGCGGAGCAAAAAACATTCTGGTTTGTTCGGCGTCTGGACGACGAGACCTACGAAGTACAACCCCTGAACAGCAACAACCTTCCTTCCGGGGTGACCTCGACCATTACCAAGCGGGTCTTGATGACCGAATACGTGCCGGAAGTTGACTATTACGAGCGCAAGACCCAGCCTGTGCTGCAGTCCCTGCAACGCAAGCTGGACCGGGGCGAGGAGTTGTTTCAGGCCGATCAGTTGGATGCCGCGGAAGCGGAGTTCGCCAAGGTTCTCTTCCTTGATGAGCAGCATCCCCAGGCCAATTTGCGACTTGGGGACATCTATTGTCAAAAAAAAGATTACAAGCAATTGAAAAAAGTCCTCAAGCGTATCTTGAACAGCGACAGGGCCTTTGCCGAGGGAGAACGTCACCGGTTCAATGAATTCGGTATGAATCTGCGTAAAAGCAGATTGCTGGCGGAAGCGTTGGAGTACTATTCCAGGGCGGTTGCCATCAATGCCGCTGACGAGCATCTCCATTTCAATATTGCTCGGGTGCTTTGGGAAATGAACGAGGTCCCCCGGTGCCAAGACCACTTGGAGGCGGCGCTACGGATTAAGCCGGAGTTCGAGGAGGCACGGCGATTCTTGGCCTATTGCCAGAGGCATCGCGATCAGGACGCTGGGGGCGTAACGGTGCACGCCACGCCGCAAGCCTGAGGGCCGCGAGTCGTGATGCCGGCAAAGATGCCTGCATGAAGCCTTCGTACTCCACATTGCAGCCTTTGGGCATAAAGAAATCACTCGGCGCATCCGAATATGCGTGATCAGGAAGCCCGCATTCTTCGGAATGACGTCCTGTTTCATGTCGCACTTGAATCGGCCATATCGGCAAAGGCGAGGATCCCGCATCGCAATGGGGCTCGCAAGTTGATGAACAGCGTTGCCAAGGTATCGCAGTCCGTTGAAGAACTTCCAATTGATGCGTCGCTGCTCCGGCACTTACTTTGGTCAAAGCCGCTTTCTCGTATTTCGGGGTTAGACTTTCCTGTAAGTGCCGGATTGCTCCGTGCAATTGGGATTTTTGAACGGACTGTGGATCATGATTTTTTCAACACCCAGATAAATACTGAGTTTTCATCCGGAAACGTTCTTGTTTCCGGATGAAAACTCCTGAGCACGGGTTTTGGGGCGGTATCTTTCGGAAGCAAGAACAAGGGTATGGGGAATCCCGCCGGCATGGCGCGGCATAGAAATTGTTCCTGCATA
>REDL01000123.1 GCA_007693505.1 Desulfovibrionales bacterium
ATCCAGCCCAGGGCAATCCAGCCCGCGGAACTTCTCCCCGGGAGGAAATGCACCAAACGGTGGAGAACGGGCGGCCAATCCGGGCAAGCGGCTGTTCATCGGCTTGATTCTCGGGACGTCGGTGCTGCTCAGCCTGGTTCTGGTCGTTCTGTGGGTCATCCCCTACATTGGCCTGCGAAATATCCATGCAGCAGCCCCCTGGATTCTGGCTGTTGTTCTCGCGGCCCTGGTGAGCGTGGTTCTCTGGTCCTCCATCGGCCTGGTGTTGAACATTCTCCTTGGCCGCAGTTTTCCGCTCAGCTCCCGCTTTCGGGGCATCACCATCAAGCTGTTCTTGCCCCTGATGACCCTGCTGGGCCGGATTTTCAATATTCCCAAGGACGACATCCGGCTTTCTTTCATCAAGGTGAACAACGAGCTGGTGGCCTCGGAGCGAGGCCGGTTCCAGCCGCATGAAATTCTGCTGCTTTTGCCGCACTGCCTGCAGAACTCCCATTGTCCCCGGCGGCTGACCTACGACATCCGCCACTGCAAGCGCTGCGGCGAGTGCCCCTTGGACGGCCTGATTGGCCTGGCTGAAACATACGGTATCCGGATTGCCATTGCCACCGGCGGGACCATTGCCCGGCGGATCGTGGTCCAGAACAAGCCCAAGCTGATCATTGCCGTGGCCTGCGACCGGGATCTGTCCAGCGGCATTCAGGACACCTATCCCATCCCGGTCTACGGAGTTCTGAACCAGCGACCCTTTGGCCCCTGTCTGGATACCCTGGTGGATCTGGCGAACATCGAGAGTGCCCTGCGCCGGTTTTTGGCCGTACCGAGCAGCCCCTGAAACTCGCGGGCAGCTACATGACTCTCGCCCTGACACTCTCGCCCTGACACTCTCGCCCTGACACTCTCCACTGGCCATTCTCTTCATGACCGCATCCAAGAAGCCGCCAGCCGGCGGCATTCCTCCGGAACGCATTGCCGCCCTGGCCGCCATCCGGCGAACCCTCCAAAGCGAAGACGTGCAGTCCGCGCTGGACAACGAGATTCTCCGCCATGGTCTGGGGGCTCGGGATGCCGCTTTGGCCTCGGAACTGTGCTACGGCTATCTGCGCCACAAGGGCCGAGTGACCTTTGGCCTGGAGCGTTTTCTGCGCAAGCCCGGCACATTGCCGCCGTCGTGCCGCACGGCCCTGGAAGTGGCCGCCTACGAGACCCTGTTTCTGGACCGGGTACCGGAGTTCGCCACCCGGTCCTGGGTGACCAGTTTGGCGCGGAAAAAGTGGGGAAGGGGGCTGGCCAAGGTGGCCACGGCCTGGATGACCTGGGTTTGTGCCCACCGGGCGGATCTGCATGGGCCGGAGATGTATCGTCAGGATGGCAATCCGCGGCTTTTCCTCTCCCGCTATTACTCCCTGCCCGCCTGGATTGTTGACCTGTGGGTCGAGAGCTACGGTCTGGAAGCGGCGACCCGGCTGGCTGAAGCCCAGTCCTCTCCGCCCCTTCTGGGACTGCGCATCAATCCCATGCACCAGCGCTCCGCGGCTCTGGTCCGGCGGGCCGAGTCATTTGCATCCGAGCTGCAAATGGTGGATGCATTCAGTCTGGGATGCTCCCGGGAGACAGCCCGACGGGTCTTTCCGGATCTGGCCGTGGACCTGCGCATGGGAGCCATGTCTCGGCAGAGCCTGGAGGCGCAGCGGATGATGAAGGATTTCGGCGCGGGCTCCTGGCCTGAGCCGGTCTGGGATCTGTGCGCCGGCAGGGGCGGGAAAACCGCCTATCTGTTGGAACGGGGCCAGAAGCTGGTCCGGGCCGCGGATCTCCATTCCGGCCGACTGCGTGGCCTGCTCCTGGAGCTGGATCGCCTGGGCCTGCCCAGGATTTCCGTGGTCCGGGCCCGAGCCGATGCGCTGCCGCCCTGGCAGGAGCAGCCTCGCACGATTCTCCTGGACGTACCCTGCTCCGGGCTGGGGGTTTTGGCCCCTCGGCCGGACACGAAATGGAAACGCACCCCCTCGGACATCCCCCCCCTGCTGGCCCTCCAGGAGGCTATCCTGCGCCAGGCCGCGGCATCCTTGGCGCCCCAGGGCCAAATCATCTATATGACCTGCACCATTCATCCCGCCGAGAATCAGGCCATGATTGACCGCTTTCTGGATGCCCACAAGACATTCCATATCCTGCGGCACTTTGCGACACCCCAAAACCAGTCGGAGGGGCGGGAATTTTTCTGGGGAGTTGTTCTGCAGTCACGGGGGTGAGGACATTCGGGGGCGTGACCGGCGGTGTCCATGCGGCAACCACGATCAAGCCATGTCTCGCAAAGAGTCAGGGATGATGGTTCGGCATTCCGCCTTCAGATGGTTTTCGCGGTGCGCATGCATGGCCAGGCAACAACCCGGCAATGCCGTGCAAAATCATATGATCCAGAAGGTGCAAGCTCCAACTGGAATGGAATGGAAAGCGGGAAGCCAGAAAGTGTAAGAAAGATCGACAAGCCGTGTAAAATTTGCCGACAGTTGCGAAGCCTCAGCCAAAATTAAGGCAGGAGCACAGCTTGCCTTGGCAATATCCTCGTCACTAACATTTTGATATACAAGAAGATAGTATTGCGATGGTTTCAGGCTTCCCTTTTGGGGCAGCCAGTGGGCCAGGAATCTTCAGGAACAAGCACCCTGGAGATGTTTTGCAGACTCCAGGGCAATTTCAGGAGCAGGAACGTGTTCAAGGTGAATCTCTTTTAGAGATTTCAAGTAGATAGATGTTTTTTTGCTTTGTCCCGCCCCCAGTGTCTCATTGGTTCCGGAGACACTGTTTTTTGGGGGGGATGTCGGAAAAGCGACACCACCGTCATTCTTGCCGATAGCCACGATCCCCCCCATTGCGGCGACGTAGCCATGGGGCAACGGATTGTCAGGCGGCTGCGCAATAGATTTGCAGGTGTTGACGATGGTCCTCGTTCATTGCCGTGAACATGGCCCCCAATTGGATCGTATAGGTCTGTCGCTCGACCCGCAACGTCTTGCACGTTGCTTTGTACTCATTGGGATCATTGGAGAAACGAAATGAAATTTCCCCCTGGGTATGCATCAGGCTCAGGTGCTTGAGGTCCTCGTCATATTCGTACAGGGCGACCTGAAGTCCACCCATGGAGATGTTTTTGACAATGGCCTGCGTTTCGTAGTGCTTGCCATCCACGGTGAGCCCGAGAACCGCCGGCGCAAGGACTTCCCTGCGCTTGTCTTTGCGTCGATCGGCATTGCCATTGTGCATTACGTATCTCCGTGTGTTTTTGGTAGGTTGAGTGTGGCGGTTTTCTGTTCAATGAAGAATGAAGTGATATGAGCGGGCGAAAATGTTTTCTCATTTTTGATCCACTTTTGCATTTCATTGCAATTATTGTTCCCATTTTTAATAACTTGGAGGCATGAAGAATCACTTTCAAGCATCATGCGCGCTTCATTTCTGATTCATCTCGAAGTGTTCAGGCCTGCTGTCACGAAAATTCTTGTCCCAAGCTGGTGACATGGTTCTCCAAGGCGATGCCTACCAGCATGGACGGATTTGCCACTGTCAAGCAGTCCTTCGGCAGCCACTTTATTCACTGTCCGGGGTGACGCAGGGACGTTTCCGGCGCTTCCTGGCAGAAACCCCGGCCAATGGCCCAGTCCAGGTCGATGCAGTAATTCAAGGCACAGGCGGTCCGGAGGGCCTCGCATCCTTGGACCTTGTTGCCGGAGAGCACCAGGGTTACGCCCAGGTTGTTGCGGGCCAGGGCGTGGTCCGGGTTGATGCGCAGGGCCTGCTGGAAGGCCTCCAGGGCCTGATCCAGGTGCCCCAGTTCACGCAGGGCGTAGCCACGGTTGTTGTGGGCATTGGCACGGGACGGGTCCAACAGCAGGGCGTGATCGTATTCCGTGACGGCTCGGTCGTATGCACCCTGGTGAATGAAGACATTGCCCCGATTCACATACGTCTCCGGATTGTCCGGGGCGATTGCCGCGGCCTGGGCGAAATCCGCAAGAGCCGCGTCAAAACGACGCAGATTGGTCAGGGCGATACCCCGGTTGTTCAGCACGGCCACGTCCTGGGGGGTGCGGCGCAACGCAACGGTATAGTCCTGGACCGCCTCGGCGTAGCGTCCGGCATGAGCCCGGGCAATGCCGCGTCGGGCCAGTAATTCCGGGTTGTCCGGCTCCAGCCTCAGGGCCTGGTCGTAGGCAGCCAGGGCCGCCTCGTGGCGACGGAGCAGCCGGTTGGCCAGGCCCAGGTTGGCATGCGCCCTGGTCAGCGAAGGGTCCAGGGCCAGGGCCGCCTCCAGTTCCTGGATCGCCTCGGTATACCGTCCGGATTGGATCAGGGCCCAGCCTTTGTTGTTTCGGGGCAGAGGATTCTCGGGGTCCAGGGCCACGGCCCGCTCCAGATCCATGAGCGCCGCATCGTAGCGCTCCAGTTGGTTCAGGGCGTAGCCCCGGGCGTTGTAGGCACGGGCGTATTCCGGGTCCAGTTCCAGGACACGATTGAATTCCCGCACCGCGTCGGCATAGGCTCCCCTTTCCAGGTAAACAAGTCCACGGGTATTGTATGGCATGCCGAAACGCGGACGCAGGGCAATGGCCCGGCTGGAGGCGTCCAGAGCCTGCTCCTGCTTCCCGAGCCGGAAGTAAGCCAGTCCCATATTGGTCCAGGCCTGGAAATACTCCGCATCCAGGGCCACGGCCCGCTGGAAATCCGCCAGCGCGTCCTGCATCTGGCCCAACCGGAAAAATGCCAGGCCCCGATTGTTCAGTGCCCGGCTATGATTTGGGTTGGCCTCCAGGACGGCAGTGAACGCAGCCACAGCCTGCTGCATGTCGCCGGTCTGAAAGAGCGCCAATCCGCGACGCATCTCTTCCTGGACCGTGGATTGCGACCAGGTCAAGGACGGGAAAAAAACCGGCACGGCGAGAAGCAGAACAGCCAAGGCAACCCGCTTCAAGACGAAACGCCATGGTGGGCGTTGGGGCGAATCCTCCCGGAAAAAACCAAGAGGCAACCGTTCGAACCGGATGTTCATTTTTCCATAATGCTGGGTGCCCGCTCCCCGGCTCCACGGGGTCAGCGTGGGCATGACTGTGGGTGTGACTGTGGGTGTGACTGGTGCGGAAGCGACTTGAAAAAACATGTCATTCCCGCGCAGGTGGGAATCCAGGCCACTTTTGCAGGTGGGCTGAGGCGTTGCGTTTGGATTTCGATGCCCATTTCGATCACACCATGGCAAGTCGCATGCAGGCTGATTGCACGTAGGGACAATCACGTCAGGATCAATTTCCCGGGGCGTTCCTCGGCCAGGGAGTCGTAAATCCGGCGGGTCATCTTGGCGTAGGGCAGGGGCTCAGTGAATTCCAGGCCAAACTCCCCGGTTTCCGGTTTGACCCACTTCACGGTGCCTACCTGCCAGCGCAGTATCGAGAAATCGCTGTGTTCGGAAAGGCTGCTGAACACGACCATGTCCCCCTTGGTCAATTGATCGTAGTTGCTCAGGCTGCGCAACCCGGCACCCCGACGACTGAGGTCACGCAATCCGGCCTCAATGGTGACCTCACGGTTGATCTGCAAGCGGCAAATCACCTTGTCCCGGAGCACATCCAGCAAGAAACGTGGCCAGCGGCGCTTCTGGAATATCGGCATGGCAATTTTCCTCCCCATGGCAGTGCCCCTGTCCGTGCATGCGTGCACGGCCTGAGCCGCTTGTTGCAATACCCATCCAGATAGTCGTGTCGATGAAACCTGCAAACACTCACGAATGAATCATCGGAGAGTTGAACATTTCCACAAAACAACAGGAGATCATGTCTGTAAATTGTACTTCTTGATCATATCATACAGGGTCGGGCGGGCCACGCCCAGGGATTCCGCTGTTTTGACGATGTTCCCGGCATGGTCTTTGAGCGCCTTGCGGATCATGCTGCGCTCAAGATATTCTCGCCCTTCGCGCAGGGTCGCCCCGATCAGGAACTGGCTGAGGTTTTCCAGCTCCACCTCGGGCTCAATAAAGCCGAGGTCTTCCGGAGTGATCAACGGGGTTGCCGTCATGATCGCGGCGCGCTGCACCCTGTTTTCCAATTCGCGCACGTTGCCGGGCCATTCATAGGAGCGCAGCTGCCTGTGGGCATCCGGGGAGAAGCCTTCCACGGTGCGGCCTTGGCCCTGATTGTTGCGACGCAGAAACAGGTTGGCCAGGATCAGGATGTCTTCTCCACGCTCCCGAAGGGGCGGCAGGGGAATGGAAACCACCCCGATGCGGTAGAAGAGGTCTTCGCGAAACGTGCCGGCTTCCAGGGCCTGCTGGATGTCGATATTCGTGGCCGATACGATCCGGGTGTCGACCTTGATATCCCCGCGGCCCCCGACCCGCTGGATGGTTTTCTCCTGCAAAAAACGGAGCAGTTTCACCTGCAGGCTGAGGGGAAGTTCACCGATTTCGTCCAGGAAGAGGGTTCCCTGGTCAGCGTATTCAAACTTGCCCAGGCTGCGGGCATGGGCTCCGGTGAAGGCCCCTTTTTCATGACCGAACAGTTCGGCTTCCAACAAATTTTCCGGAATGGCCCCGCAATTGATGGCCACAAAGGGTCCTTCCCGCCGGGCGCTCTTGGCATGAATGGCCCGCGCCACCAGCTCCTTGCCCGTTCCGGACTCGCCGGTGATCAGGACGGCGATGTCCGATTCGGCGACCTTGCGGATGGTGGCAAAGACGTCCTGCATTTTTGCACACTGACCGACAATACCCAGGCCGTTGTCCATGCCTGGCAGCGGGGAGTGGAGCAGTTGCCGGTTTTCCTCCTCCAGGTTGGCCAGGTGAAAGGCCCGCTTGATGATGATCCGCAGTTCGTCCAGGTCCACGGGCTTGCGGTAGAAGTCGTAGGCCCCGAGTTGGATGGCCTTGAGCGCGTTTTCTTGGTCGTCGTTGCCCGTGATGACAATGACCTTGGTGGTCGGTTCCATGGCCAGAATCTCCCGCAGGCAACGAAACCCCTCCTCCGAATTGTCCTCATGCGGCGGCAACCCTAGGTCCAGGGTGACCACCGTCGGCTTGTGCCGGCGAAACAGCGTCAAGGCCTGGTCCACATCCCCGGCCAAAACCAGGGAATAGTTTTTGCCCAGCCCCCACTTCAGTTGCTGGCGAATGTCCTCGTTGTCGTCGATGATCAGCAGTTTGTTCATG
>REDL01000125.1 GCA_007693505.1 Desulfovibrionales bacterium
GTTGCTTCAATGAGGCCGGGGCGGAAATGCCCCGGAAAGGGCTTGAAACCAGTCTCAGTTACATACAATAAAATTTGCTTCAATGAGGCCGGGGCGGAAATGCCCCGGAAAGGATGTTGTAGTGGTCCATGTCATCCAGCGTCGATGGGGCTTCAATGAGGCCGGGGCGGAAATGCCCCGGAAAGAATGGATTTAGCAACACTATCTGTCAGGGTTGATACGCTTCAATGAGGCCGGGGCGGAAATGCCCCGGAAAGGAGCGGGGCGTCTTACGAGGCATTGACCGATCAAAGCATGCTTCAATGAGGCCGGGGCGGAAATGCCCCGGAAAGAAGCCGGATACGTCACCACGGACACATCAAACAGCGGCTTCAATGAGGCCGGGGCGGAAATGCCCCGGAAAGCCTCCGGGAGTGGACGGTGTTTTGTGATGCGCTGACGGCTTCAATGAGGCCGGGGCGGAAATGCCCCGGAAAGCACCGCAACACAGCGGGAGCCTGCCTTTTTTTTATTGGCTTCAATGAGGCCGGGGCGGAAATGCCCCGGAAAGCGGTTCCTGTCTTGTGCCAGATTTTGGGCGGCTCGTCGAGGTGGTTTGCGAGGGGTGGTGCGGTTGGGGTCTTGCGGGGTCTGCGGATGGTACACCTTGGTGGTCATCTTTGAGTATCCTATTTGGTTTTCAAAGAATTTCCGTTTGCGAGCGCTGACGGACTTTTTCACGTCACCGGAGCGCTCGTGGCGGAGGGGCGGTTTGTCAGACGACCACGGCGTCATTGCTGACGGGCACAAAGCTGCCGCCGATGCTTGTGACCTTGACCTTGACGTTTTCCGCCGGCCCCAGGTCCATGATCAGCACGTGATCTTCATCCTGCTTGACGATTTGGCTGACCGCATCCTCAAGACGCAACTTGCGCATCGTGTTCAAGCGGCACTGGAACACGGAGAGCTGCATCCATTCCCCGAACCCGTGCAAGGCCTTGTACAGCTTGCGCCAGCGGCGGGGATCCCGAATATCGTAGCAGACGATGTAGAGTCGTTCCATGTTCCAACTCCTACCTGGTCACGAAGACCGGATACGTCGGAATTTCATCGGCCAGCCAGCGGACCAGCAGCCTGGACTGGACCTCGAAAAGTTGGCGGTAAGTGATCCGGTACTTGAAAATGGGGTGGGTGATCTCCTGCTGCAGTCGGCGCTCAAAGGCCTGGATGAACTTCTTGCGGCCTGCGTCCTTCAGGTTGCAGCCGCCAGCCGCGAAAATGAAATCTTCCGGGCGGACCTCGCCGTTGTTGATCACGGTCAAAACCACGGAATCCGCCACCAGGGGGCGGAAGGGCTCCATCATGTCCAGGGCCAGGGCCGGGCGACCGAACCGGGGCTGGTGGTAAAATCCGCGGTATGGATCCAGCCCTACGGAGGACAGGGCCATGGTCCATTCCCTGGTGAGCATGGCGTAGCCGAAGGAGAGCATGGCGTTGACGGGATCCTTGGGAGGCCGGCGATTCCGGACCGTAAAATCAAAACCCAGATCCTCGGACGTAGTGCGTAGCATGTTCCGAAAATGCTGAAAATATCGGCTTGCCGCGGCCCCTTCCACGCCCAGCAGGACAGCCAGGGACGCGGCCCGTCCGGCGTGTCGCATGTCTTCCCGCAGCAAGACCAGCAGATCCCTGGGCACCTGGGCCTGCTCCTCCTTTTCGCGCCAGTTGCGGCGCAGCAGGGTCCGGCTGTTGACGATCTTCCCGGCCACCAGTCGCCTGGCCAAGTCCAGGCAACGCCCGTCGTCGAAACTTGCACGGTACTGCTGCATCCGGGTTTCCACGTTGCGCTGCCCTACCCCCATGGTATGCCCGATAAACCATCCCCCGTAGGAGAGCCAGGTGACGGGAATCTCCCTGCGCAGGCATTCGTGCAAGGCCGGAGTGGTCAGGACCGCCGATCCGAACACCGCCACCTGGGATATTTCGGCAAGCCGGGCCTTGGCCACCTGCTCCTTCTCCTGTTCCACCACCAGCACCTCGCCATCCTTGCGCACATAGGCCCGCTGGGATTGCACATAGAGCGGCTTGGCAAAATCCTGGGCCGCGAAAATCGGGCGCGGTGGCACGGGGGATCGACTCAGAAAGCGGACTTCGTCCGGCAGGCAGATTCCGGCCAGTGAGCAACGCGGGCACTTCGGACTGTCCTCCAAAGGAGCCGGAATGCTGCCGGAAGCGGCGTTGCTTCGCAGCTCCGTCATTGCATCCCGGGTCCGCTTCCGCAAGGCCTCGTCCAGGGCCACCCGCACCCGTTCCCGCGAAGCCACGAAATAGACGATGCCTTCCGGGCAGGAATAGCCGTGTTCCTCCAGCAGCAACCCCTGGGCGCAAACCTGGACCTGCTCCGGCTCATACACCCCGGAGGCGGCCTTGTGCGGCCGCTTGCCCCGTTTGTAATCCACCGGCGCGACCACCACGCCCTCGCCTTCCACCAGATCCATCTTGGCGATCAGCCCCAGCACCTCGGAGGACAGGGTTACGGAACGGGCGTGGATGCGGGCGTCCTCCACGGGGATCTCGGGCAGTTTTCCGCCCCCCTTGTCCACCCGCCGATGCTTGATCACACCGTCCACGGTGAATTCGTTGTGCCGAAACTCACCCTGGACCCACATCAGGTAGGCCAATCGGGGGCAATAGACGTGCTCGTTGAGCATGCGCACGGGGATCAGGGGCAGGACGATCATGCGGTCTTCTTCCCGGTGAGACGTTTCCTGCTCTCTGGTTCGGTCAGATAGTTGTCTTCGGTGACCACCCCGGTTCCCGTTTCAATTTCAAGTTTCTCCCTGGCGTCCCCGGCGATGCGACCGCCCTTTCGGGCCGCGCCCTTGTTTTCGACAAAGCCCTGGGCGTCCTGCTTGCGGGCGATCTCGGTCGTGGCCGCCTCGCCGAGCATGGAGAAAATCAGCTCCAGATCGGTCATGTGGTCGCGGAGATTCTCGCGCTTCAACCCCTTCAGTTCCTTGTACTCGCCGGGAGTCAGCCCGAAGGCGGCCTTGGAGATTTCAGCGGTCAGAATCGCATATTCCGGCTCCTCCTCAATGCCGCGACGCTTCCATTCATCCGTCAGCTCCGCCCGCACCGCAATGCCGCGCATCCGCTTCTCAATCCAGGCCTCCGAGTACCCCTTTGCCCGATAGATGGCCTTGGTCCGTTTGGAAGCCAGTTCCGGGTCCTCGATCTCCTGGACCCGCTCGTATCCGACCATGGCCAGCCAACGCTTGAACGGTTCTGCCTTGGGCGAGGGGATGGACTGGATGATGCGGAACATGGTTTCGGTGTTGGCGCAGTCCGTGGCGTATGACTTGCCATCATCCGAAGTCAGTTTCAGTTGTACGATTTTTTCGTACAACTCGTGGTACCCCTCTTTGATGAGTTTGCGCTTGAGATCGCTCCAGTAGCGACGAGGAACCGAACTCTCAACGAGAATTCCAATCACGTCGATTACTGAAAACCACCATTCCTCTTGATGCAAGGTCTTGCGGATTTGTTTTCCTTGGAAAACCACAAGTTTTGTTTCCATAATATCCCCGCATTTCTTGGCTTATCGAAAAAAACAGCTCAGTTATTGATGCGCTATGCTATGAGCAAACCTTGAACATCCCCAATCCGTAATGGCTCCCATACCCCAGGCAAAGCGGCCCGGAAACAGGCTGATCGAAAGTGAGCCGCAGGGTGAAGCCGCAGTCCACGGGAGGTAGCGGGCCGTTTTGCCGGTTGCGGCGAAAATGGCGGTGCCGCGATGCTTCCTGGTCGTCTCGTGGATCCACGACGGTCACCTGGACATCATCCAGCAGCCCTCGTGAAGCCAGTTCGGCCCGGACTTGGCCCGTCAGGGTGTTTCTCCCTCGTGGCTTCATGTGACGTGGAGGGACGAAAGGCGTTTGACTGATCCATTCCGTGGTCCCCTCCAGACCGAGAAGAGCCTGCAGTTTTTCGCCATGCTCCCCTTGCTGGTTACGTAACCCGTTGAGATCCGGCGTGGAGGCGGCGAGAGCCAGGCGCAGTTCCTTGACGCCTTTGGCATAGGTCTTGCGCAGGGCGCGGACGGCCCGCTGGGCCGCGCCGTTCAGCCCCATGGGCGACCAGATCAGAAAATGATCCAGGTGGCCGTCAGCATCCAGGTCGAGGGCAAGGAAATGGGCATGTTCGTGCCTGCCGCCCAGCGGTGCACCGTTTTCGTCGCAGCCGGACAGGGCGCGATTGTAGCCTTCGGCAAGGCCGACAAGCCGCTTGTGCAGCCGTTCGCCCTGGTACAGGGTCATGGTCACGGGCGGCAAGGCCTGCTTGTTGCCGGTGGACGTCGCCAGAGCCAACAACATGGCCCGGACCGGAGGCGCGGCAGGAATGACGCGGACGCTTGGCGGTCCGACCACCAGGGCATCCTTGGGACGCTGATAGAAGACCCGGCGGCTGCCTGGCGGTTGGCTCCAACCATGGCCACGCCACCAGGCGGTGTCCTTTTGCAAGGCGTCCAGCAGGTCGTTCGGGTAGGGTTCCAGGGCCTTGGAACGCTGTTGCATCAGCTTTTGAAGCTGGGCCTTGGTGACTTTTTCTGTATCATCCAAAGGTGGGAGTTTGGCATCAATGGATTCCTCGGCGGCTTGCCGCCATACGCCGTAGTCCGCTCCAGCCTGGGGTGCGAGCAACGCGACCTGCTCCCAACCCGGCAACGGCGGCGTGTCGTCTGGTCGGCAGTTGATCTCCGGAACCTGCTCGTCCGTTCGGGCCAACCGGGCTTCCACCCAGCTTTCGGCCCGGCCCAGGTAGCCGAGGCGGGCAACCAGTTCCCCCAGCAGCGACTGCTCATCCTGCTCCAGCGCCACATCCCAGAACACGACAAGCTCTCCATCCTCCACCCGTGCCCAGGTGTCGAAAACCAGCGTCTTGTCCTCGTTGCCGGACTTCAGGCGCGACGTGGGCATATAGTGGCGGCTGTGCGCTCCCACCGCGCCAGGCAAGCTGTACTCCGGCAGGGTGCCTGACAGTTTGGCGATCAGGTTGCGGGCCGTTTCCGAAGGGTTGTCGCCGTTCCATATTCCCTTGGTGTAGCCCACGCTGAGCAACGCCCGGACCAGCCTCCAGGGCGAAGGCGGCCACTCAACCAGGCCTTCATTGACGTGATGCCCCCAGGGGGTGGCGTGATAACGCCGCCCTGGGAAGCGCATGATGATGGACGGCATGACTATTCCTCGCTTTTTTCAGCTTCGTCGTCCCCGGCCGGTTCGTCCTTGCCCTTTTTCAAGTCGTCGTTAAAGGAAACTTCTTCAACCGTCATCGAATCCCTGCATGCCGCCAGGCATGGCCCCATTGCCTCAAGCAGTGCGTCTTTCGTGGGCAACCCAAAGCCTTCCGGAGAGGTTGCCTGGATGGCCTGTACGGCCACCCGGAAATCGCAGGCCGTCCGCAGCCGCAAATCCCCGTCCAGCAGGGCGCGAAGTTTGTAGAGCGCCAGGGCGATCAGCAGGTTATCGACATCCGGCCCGAGTCCGTAGCCGCGAATCTGGCTCAGGTCGATCTTGGCGTAGAGGGTGATCCGGTCCGCGGTGAATTCATCGCGGGCAAAGGGAACATTGCCAAATCCGCTTTTGGTGTCTCCCGATGGGTTGATGTGATCGTTTTTTACCCCTCCTGATGCGACGACCCGTGCACCGTCCGCCTCGATAAACGCCTCAACGGCCCTGGCAAGCCGAAGCCGTCCGCCAGCAAGATCTTTTTGGGCCAAAAAGACACCGTGAAGCAATGAGCCGATGTCATATTTGAGCAGGACATCGGCCAGCTTGCGGCGGTTGATGGGACCGGTGGCCAAGACATCCAATTCGGTCTTGATTTTGTCTTTAAACGACGTGTCAGTACCCTTCAGAATATATGGGCTGTTGATCCTGTGTGATTCCAGAATCGAATCAGTGAGGAACTTGCCCTGACGCAGCACCCGGACATGGGATAATCCGGTAAAGGCCGGTTGCACATCGTTGGCGGCCTCGTTCCAAATTGTCAGTTCTAAACGGTTGGCCATGCTCTGCGGGCTTTCCACAAGTAGGGACAGTCCGTTCTTGGACTGGTAGGTAGCCGCTCCCAGGGAAGGGAAACCGGTGGGCTGGAAGCGTTGGCCTTGGAGCGGTTCCAAGGGAACGGCAAAAAGCAGGCGGTTGACGGTGTCGAGGGCGGACAGCTTCACGGACATGAGTAATCCTCCTTGCAGTTAAATGGCGTTGGGATCGAGCCGACGGGCGAAGCGCTCGGCAGTCTTTTTGCTTATGGGAAAGGCCAGGGCCGCGGCCCAGAGCCGGGCCGTCTCCGGGGCAACAGCCGTGCTGGCGACTGTCGTGCGAATACCCGCGGTCTGAAGGCGGCGTTGGGCAAGGGTGTAGGCCGTGGACGCATCGCCGGTTTCCAGGCGGCGAAAAATGGCCGGATCAACACCAATAGAACGACCATCCGCCTGCGGCCAAGGCGACAGGGACAGGCGGATGGCCAGCCAGGCATCGTCGGGATAGTCGTGCTGGGCGTGTCTGGCGGGCGGGCAGGGTTTTCGCCACCACTGGTTGCGGTCAATGGCCATCAATGTTCGAGCCAGTTCCAGCGTACGGTCCAAATCCACCCGGCCAGCCAGCAGCAAAGCCAAATCAGCGGAAGAAGCCGAGGCCTCGGGTGCCGGAGTCAGGGGCAAGCGCCTTTGCCCTTTTTGTCCGCTTTCGATAAGCCGCCGCCGGACAAGGGCGATGGAGTCGTCCAGTCCGTTGCGCCCGGACATTACCACGTCGGTCTTTTTGTCCAGCCGGGCCTGTGGGCCTGCCCCGGACTTGGCAAAGCCGCGTCCTTTCATGGGCAGCCAATGGCGTCGTACCCCATCCACGGGCTTGGCCTCAAAGTCGGCTTGCAGGGCAAAGGCCAAAGCCAGGCGAAACTCCACGGAACCGTCATCCGCCGCGGCCACCCATTCCGGTCGCAATGATGGAATCGGCCCGGCCTTGAACCCATTGCCCGTAACCATGACCGCCTCAACCGAGGACAAGGCCCGCAGAACGTTCTGCCACAAGTCAGGCACTTCTGGGCGTTGCGCAACGGCGAACAGGGATTCGCCGAGGACATGCTCCGC
>REDL01000040.1 GCA_007693505.1 Desulfovibrionales bacterium
AGGGTGAGCCTTATTTTACCGTTCTGCAGCGCGGCGAGACCATGGAAGCGACATGTCTGCGTTGTCACTCCGAACCGGAGCACGCCCCAGCGGGCCTCGTGGAAGCCTACGGCCCGGAGCGCAGCTTTAACCGGATGGAGGACGAGGTCGTCTCAGCCGTATCCATTCGGATTCCCCTGGAGGCGGCATACACGTCGGTCAATCACCTCACCCTGCAATTGGCCATTGCATTCGGGACCGTGCTCGTGGGCCTTTTCTGCGTGACCGTATTCCTGAACAAGCGCTGGATATTCAAGCCGTTGGGATCTTTTCGCGACAAGGCCAAGGCCATCACCACGGACCCCGCGCACCTGGGAGAGCGGATCACCCCGCCCAAGGGGACGGAGCTGGTCGATCTCGCCAACACCTTCAACAGCATGTCCAAGGCTCTCCAGATTGAACGAAACGAACTGGAAGATCGTGTTCGTCAACGGACGAGGGAGCTTGAATCATCCAACGCCAATTTACGCAGAGAGATGGCTGAACGCAAACAGGCCGAGGAGATGGTCAGACAGGTCAATCAGCAGTTGCGGAGATCCAATGAGGACAAGGACAGGCTTTTTTCTATTATCGCCCATGACCTGAAATCCCCGTTGTCCGGCCTGATGACCTCAGCCCAGCTGCTTTCCGAAGACATCAAGAGCTTCTCTGAACGGGACATCGTCCATCTGGCCGCGGCACTGCATTCGAGCACAAGCAATATGATGGCGCTTTTGGAAGACCTGATGCAATGGGCGCGCATGGGGCAAGGCAACCTGGAGTTTGCACGGGAGCCGTCCGATTTGCGTGAATTGGCGGGCATCAGCCTGAAATCGGCCCAAGGCGTCGCCGACCAAAAGGGTATCTCCATCAGCATCGATATCCCCCGAGATATGACGGCCATGATCGACAAGCCGATGATCAACACCGTCATTCGCAATCTACTCTTCAATGCCGTCAAGTTCACGCCCCGTGGCGGGAAGATTCTCGTAACGGCCCGACAACATGGCGACGTTACTCAGATGGCCGTGAAAGACAGCGGTATCGGCATAAACAAGGAGAGGCTGTCCAACCTCTTCACCATTTCCAAGGATACGCGTCAGCTTGGGACGGAAGGCGAGAAGGGAACCGGCCTCGGCCTGGTCATCTGCAAACAGTTCATCGAAAAGCACGGTGGCCGAATCTGGGTGGAAAGCGAACAAGGCCAGGGAACGACCGTGTTTTTTACGCTCCCCAAGGGCGGGCATGACCTCGCCGACACCTCACGAAGAGATGCTGCATGAAGCGCATGGGCGTGCACCATGCGAAGGGGACACATAAAACAACCGGAGGTATGACATGGCGGGCAAGGTTGTGATTGATCGGGATGAATGCATTGGTTGCGGCAATTGTGAGCAGGTTTGCCCGGAGGTGTTCCGGTTGGACGAGGAAGCCGGGAAGGCGGAAGTGATCAAGCCCGAGGGCGGCCCCGTCGATGAGATCCAGGACGCCATGGACAACTGTCCGATGGAGTGCATTTCCTGGGAAGAATGATTCCCAATCTAAGGTGGAGGTGCTGGAGCCGGTTCTCTGCAAGGGCAAGCCTGGAGAATCAACCTTCCAGGCCTTGGAAAAACTGGCCGCGTCCATTGCCCAGAAGCATCAGGAAAACGGATTTGCGGCTTTTTGACATAGATCAAGGCGCGACTTTGGAAGTTGGGTAGAACAGGACCCGTGTTCGACGGTAAACCCTTTTCACCAAACCTATAGAATCAGAGGAGACGGATCATGACCATGTTTTGTTACCAGTGTGAACAGACGGCCAAGGGACAGGGATGCGAAAAGGTCGGTGTGTGCGGCAAGCAGCCGGACGTTGCCGCGTTGCAGGATCTACTGGTGTATGCGCTGCAAGGGCTGGGGCTGGTGGCTCATGAAGGCCGCAAGGTGGGTGTGAAGAGCGCGGAGATTGACGCTTTTGCCTGCGAGGCCCTGTTTTCCACGTTGACCAACGTGGACTTCGATCCGGAACGGTTCGTGCCCCTGATCAAGCAGGCCGTGGCCTATCGCGAGGAATTGCGGGCCAAGGTCAAGGCAGCTGGCGGGGTCACGGAATTCGATACGCCTGAAGCCGGCTTCGAGCCCGCCCCGAGCATGGACGGGCTGGTCCATCAGGGCGAAGAGCACGGGCTGCACAACGACAAGGTGACCGACCCGGACAAGCGCTCCCTGAAGCACACCCTGCTGTTCGGCATCAAGGGAGTCTCGGCGTACGCGGATCATGCCCGTATTCTCGGGCAGACGGACGATTCCGTTTACGCCTTCATCCACGAGGCCCTGGCCGCCATGACCCGCGTGGATCTGGAGCTGCAGGACTGGCTGGGACTGGTGCTGCGCTGCGGCGAGGTCAACCTGAAGACCATGGAGATTCTGGACGCGGCCAATACCGGGGCCTACGGCGACCCGGTCCCCACCTCCGTGCCCCTGGGCGCGAAACAGGGCAAGGCCATCCTGGTTTCCGGCCACGATCTGAAGGATCTGGAAGAGCTGCTCAAGCAGACCGAAGGCAAGGGCATCAACATCTACACCCATGGGGAAATGCTCCCGGCCCACGGTTATCCCAAGCTGAAGGCCTATGCCCACTTTTACGGTCATTACGGAACGGCCTGGCAGAACCAGCAGAAGGAATTCAGCGCCTTCCCCGGGGCCATCCTGATGACCACCAACTGCATCCAGCGCCCGCAGGAAAGCTACAAGGGCAACATCTTCACCACCGGCCTGGTGGGCTTTCCCGGTGTCCAGCACGTCAAGAACGGCGAGTTCGGCCCGGTGATCGCCAAGGCTCTGGAAATGCCCGGTTTCACCGAGGACGTTCCCGGCAAGACCGTGATGACCGGTTTTGCCCGCAATGCGGTGCTCTCCGCGGCGGACAAGGTCATCGATCTGGTCAAGAACAAGAAGATCCGCCACTTCTTCCTGGTGGCCGGCTGCGACGGGGCCAAGCCCGGCCGCAACTACTACACCGAGTTCGTGGAAAAGGTCCCCTCTGACTGCGTGGTCCTGACCCTGGCCTGCGGCAAGTTCCGCTTTTTCGACAAGGACCTGGGCGCCATCGACGGCCTGCCTCGGCTCTTGGACATGGGTCAGTGCAACGACGCCTACTCGGCCATCCAGGTGGCCGTGGCTCTGTCCAAGGCTTTTGGCGTGGGGGTGAATGAGCTGCCCCTGTCCATGGTCCTGTCCTGGTACGAGCAGAAGGCCGTGGCCATCCTGTTGACCCTGCTGCACCTGGGCATCCAGGACATCCGCCTCGGACCCTCACTGCCGGCTTTCACCTCGCCCAACGTGCTCCAGGTTCTGGTAGACACCTTCAACATCAAACCCATCACCACGCCGGACGAAGACCTGAAAGCCATTCTCGGTTAGCTTGAAACCGTGTGGATTGCGTGCAAGGGGGGGGACGTTACCCCCCCCCTTTTTCATCTTGCGCCGAGATGGGTGGTATCCCAATGGAACGAAGAGATGACAATCGACAATGGCCCCGGCTCCGTCCCTGACGGGAACCCGGAGGATCTGCTCGTCTTTTGCCGCCGGGATGGGATGGTGATTTGTCCCCGCTGCACGGAAATGTCCGTCTATCCACTCAAGGACGGACGCTTTCGCTGCGCTGGATGCGCGTACACGTTTCATGATTTCACTGGCCGCTGGATCAATCGGTGCAAAATGCAACCTGCCCAGTGGCTGGATCTGATCAGGTTGTTCGTTGACGGCATACCGGTCAATAAAATGGCCGCCAGGATGCGGGCATCCTATGAAACAACCCTCAAGGCCGTGAACACTCTCCGGCTGAGCATTCTTGCCGCCGACCCAACATTTTGGCCCCTGCTGAACACGCAGGGGAATCTCAAGACGCATTGCCGCAAGGGCCATGGAGGCCACGACGACCATTGTCTGGGAGAGCACGCCCCGGTCTTCGGTCTGCAACGATACGACGGCAAACTGTTTTTTCACCACCTGCCGAAAACCCCTGTCAATGCCATCCTCTCTCTCTCCCTGAACAAACGTGTCTGGAAAACACTGGTATACACGGATCGATACCAGGACTACGACGCTCTGTTTTTCGCCTGTTGCAGCCATCTGCGCAGGCTCTTCGCCGAACGATGGAGCGGCGGCACGGCTTTTCTGGACAATGACGTCTCGTTTTGGGATTTCGCGGAGAATTGGCTGCCCCGCTACCGCTGCTTCACCCCGAAATGCTGCCCGCTGTATCTCAAGGAGCTCGAGTTCCGCTTCAATCATCCGCCATCATCCTGGTACAAACTGCTGATGCAACGGCTTTGTGAGTTTGTGCCAAATCCTCGATAGTAAATTTTCCCTTGACCCCCTTTTCCCTTCCATGGATAAAGGAGGTGATAAAAATCCTGAACACGTTTCATGTCGCGTCTTCGCTCATGTCATCCAAGGAGGTGGAACATGGTACAACCCCCCGGTCGAAGAAAGGTCGCCGTGTTCGTGATGTTGCTGATCGGCGCCGGTATCTACGCCGGAATGGCCTTTTCCATGAAGGCCACGGACCAGGCCGAATTTTGCGGCAGTTGTCATGTCATGTACGAATATGTCCGCACCCATCAGCTGTCCGCGCATGCCCAGGTGGCCTGCAATGAGTGCCATGCCCCGGATGCTGCCGTTCCGAAACTTATTTTCAAAGCCCAGGCTGGTAGTTGGCATATGTACAAAAACACCTTTGGCGGCATTGCAGATGTCATCCATGCCCAAGAAAATTCCCGAGAGGTGGTCAATCAAAGCTGTACCAACTGCCACACCATGACCAACCTGAACGTCGCCGAATCCCTGGAGAACTGCACGGACTGTCATCGATCCGTGCCGCACATGTCCAAATTGCCGATATCGCAAAGGAGGGTGGCAAATGAGTAGATTGTTCATCGGAATCTGTTGTACAGCCTTGGCTTTGGGAGTCATGGTTCTGGTCAGCTGCACTGATATTCCTGAGCCGGTCACGCCATCCTTCGAAACTACGCTGGATGCCGATGAAATCAGGAATAGCGCGTTTCAGGAATTCTTCCCGGTCCATTATCGGACTTTTCTGGAAAACAACAACGATACCCAGATGACGGAATATGGTGGCTCGGTTCCCCATGAAAAACATCTCTGTGAAGATTTGCCCAGGGGCTGGAAATACTGTCAGCCCTACCTGAAAAATCTTTGGATGGGCTACCCTTTTAGCTTTGAATACAACCGGGCCAGAGGTCATACGTATGCCCTGCACGACCTGTTGGATATCGATCGGATCAACAACTACAGTGAAAAAGCCGGCCTGCCCTCCACCTGCTACAACTGCAAGACCACCAAGATGGTGGAGTGGATTCCCAAGTACGGCGACGACTTTTGGGCCATGGAATTCCACCAGTTCCGGGAAGAAGTGGACATGGACGACCACACCATCGGCTGCGCTACCTGCCATGATCCGCAAACCATGGATCTGCGCATCACCAGTGTCCCGCTGAGCGAAGCCCTTGAGCGGCAAGGCAAGGATTGGCGCGAAGCGTCGCGCAACGAAATGCGTTCCCTGGTCTGCGCCCAGTGCCACGTGGAATACTATTTCCAGGACGCCAAGTTCGGCGCTCCGGCCAAGCCCATCTTTCCCTGGGATCTGGGCATGAACCCGGAAGACATGTACGAATACTACAAGGACCACGGATCTACCACGCGCGAGGGCTTTGAAGGGCATTTCATCGACTGGACGCATCCCGTATCCGACACGCCGATGATCAAGATCCAGCACCCCGAATACGAGATGTGGTATGACGGTCCCCATGGCGCGGCTGGAGTGGCCTGCGCGGACTGCCACATGCAGTACCGTCGCCTGGACGGGAATAGAAAGATTTCCTCCCATCTCTGGACGTCCCCGTTGAAATCCCCGGAGAGTATCCAGTCCTCCTGCGGCCAGTGCCATGCGGACAAGTCGCCGGAATACCTCAAGGAGCGCGTGATCTACAGCCAGGAGCGCACCTGGGAGCAGCTGCTGGTCGCCCAGGAGCTGTCGGTCAAGGCCCACGAGGCCGTGCGCCTGGCCAACGAATACGCCGGATACAAACGCGCAGACTACGACCAGTTGATGATTCAGGCCCGAGAGCGGGTGCGCAAAGGCGGAATGTTCTGGGACTGGGTTTCCGCGGAAAACAGCGCCGGATTCCATAATCCGGCCAAGTCCCTGGAAACCCTGGCCCGCTCGCAACAGGCCAGTCAGCAGGCCGTGAATTATGCGATGCAGGCCACCAATTACGGCATCGCCCGGCACCTGGAGGGCGATATCAAGGAGATCGTCCCGCCGATTACGGAACACAGCCGCAAGCTGCAGCAAAGCCAGGAACACCTGGATTCCCACAAGTGGCTGGGCTATATCCCCCTGTTTCCTGAAGCCGAGCGGATTTGGGATTTAAACAGGCGCATTCAGCCCAAACCATAACTCCGATAACCATTGCGCATGTCTCATTGAGCGGAAACAAACAGCACCGCAACCGCGCCATTGACCTCGCCAGAAAGCTGGGTGGCCGCGTCCATATCAGATCGCGGCCACCCAGCCATTTTTTTTGCGCTACAAGCAAACCTGCCGAACTGGCCTGCTCATTCTCGCAGCACCGCCCGTCTGAATGCATCCACCCCAACCCGTTCCATGAACCGGGCACTGCGCTCCCGGGGCCTGGCACCGGCTGCGTAGGCGGTCAGGCAGCTTCGAGCCAGTTCCACGGCCTGGTCATCTGTCAGGCCCTCGGCGATCACCTCGCCAATTCGAGGTCGACCGCCGGCATTGCCGCCGAAGACCAGGGTCCAGCCCTTTTTCTTTCCGAACAGCCCGACATCCCGGACAAAGCTCTCGCAACAGTTCATGCCGCACCCTGAAACACCTAACTTGGTCTTGACCGGCAGGGTGATGGGCGCGACCGCCTTCTCCAGTTTGCCTCCCAACAGCAGGGAATCCAACTGGCCGCGCTTGCACCACTGCACCCCTGGGCAGGCCTGGATGGAATGCGTGCCCAGGGGGTTTTGCGGCCCTTCAGGTAACCCAAGCTCTTTCCATATTTCCGCAGCAGCCTCCGGGCTGTGACCGCCAATGGCCAGGCGCTGCGCCGAGGTGATTTTCAGCATGGGAATGGCGTGCTTGCGGACCATGGCGGCCACGGTCTCCAGATACTCCGGAGTGACCAGACCCATTTTCGGGCCCGGCAGGATATTGCAGGATTTATTGGGGGATGTGGTGTTGACCATGAACGACTCCTTGAGTTTTTTGGGCTCCTTGGACTCCTTGCCTTTCATTTGTTGTCACATCCAAGCACTTGAGCATGCCCATGGCCCAGGGGCAATGTCCGCAGGGAACCGTCGACCCCAGGCAATCGGATTGGAACGGACCGCTCAGAGCCCGGGTGTCGCTACATGGCCCCGTGTTGCAACTGGCACAGGCCGGGTAGCTTCCGTTTCGCGCCTCGGCCCGAAACGCGGCGAATTGCTTGTCCGCCCATATTTCCGCAAGTGGTGCCTCTCCCAACATGCCGAACCAACGGGGCCAGACCTGCTTGGTCAGCCCGTCCTGGGCGCAGGAATAGCGATGCCAGAGAAAGTGGCAGGGTGCCACGCGACCGGACGGATCCACGAAAGCGGTGTCCTGTTCCATGAAGGGGCAACGCCGTTCCAGCAGGGCATTGGTCGGGGGCAGTTCCAGGTCGATGCCCAGCTTGTCGGCCTGAGCGCGAGCGGCCCGAAGCACTTCGTCCAGACGGGCCCGAAGCGGACGCCGATTATCCCAGGTCAACAGCTTGCGGATATTCATGCCCACCCCATTGGCCGCTGCTTCGGATTGCATATCCCGAATCATCTCCACAACCCGGCGCTCCCGGCTGGTCTTGTCGTACTTCCACAAAACGCGGAAATATTCTCGGAGATCCACCCCTTGGCGCCGTGCGCGATCCTGCCAGGCCTCAAAATGCGCAGTGGCCTCGCTGGTGTTCGGGTTGAACAGGCACTGATCCGCCGCACTTTTGGCAAAGGGCAGCATGTGGCTGACCAGGACAAAATCCGCGCCCTGCTCCGCGGCCCAGGTCACCACCCTTGGAAGCTGTTCGAAGCTGTCACGCAGCAGCACGCACTCAACCCCCAGGTGAAATGGACGTGACCCGGTTTCCTTGGCCCGACGCAGATGCTCCATGGCCCGCAACGGCGTACCCGGATGTCCACTGACTGTCGGAAAACCCCGCGAGCCTGATTCATGTACGTGATCGACCGTGGATACGGAGTCCACGGAAACGCAGACCACGTCCAGGCCGGCCTCCATCAGGCCCGATGCCCGAGCCGCGGTCAGTGCCAGTCCGTTGGTCTGAAAACCGATCCGTCCATGATCCGGCATCCTCTGCCGGGCAAAGGCGACCATCGCCTCCAGATCCGGATGGAGTAGCGGCTCCCCGATGCCGTTGAGCACCAGGGAATGAACATGGGCCAAGTCCGGACTCAATCTTTGGAAGACTTCCAGCGATAAATCCTGTTCACCAATCCGGTTTCCGGCGGACTGTTTGACGCACATTCCGCAACGCATATTGCACCGGGTGGTGGTTTCCACATGAAAAACTTTGGGATGAGAGGTCGCGGAGTCCTGGAATGAACTTCTCCAGGTCGGTGCTGGATCGTAAAGCATGGGCGGTTCCCCTTGTTGATGGTTTCCACCACCCCTACACCAACGCCGCAGATGATCCTTGATCTGGATCAATTCATGTCGTTCGCGGCTGAGTGCGGAAAAATGAGTATCTTCTCAAAAAGCCCGGGTATTTCACTAATGCTGAGGTAATTGCTCAACCACCAAAGGCAGGCAGACGACGGATGCGCTTCGCTTATCCAGGGCGTTTCATTCTCTCCCGGGAAACAGGTTGACACTTTTTTTGAGGGTAATTTATTTTCCCCCAGTGTGGGGTTCTGGGAATGAGGGCGAGACGCCCTCATTCCCAGGGGGCAATCTGTGCCCAAGTGTCAACCTGTTCTGAACCATCTCGCTTATCAGTCCTAAATAAAAACACTTGCTGCCGTGGTTTCGGGACTCCTTGGTAGGCCGGATAAGACGTCAGCCGTATCCGGCAAGGCAGCTTATCGGCGAGCGGGTTGCCCTGAGCCGTTCGCCCTGGACCGCCATTTGCGGGGAGGTGTAGCGGGCCTTCAACGCCCGGCTCAAGTCCCATGACCTGAAAGCGTCGTTCTGGACCGTGGGCGAGAACCTGGTGGACAGGTTACTGGTCAAGAAATTATGTGTGCTGGCCTGGGCCGTGGCGCACATGGAGGCAGAGACAATCCCCGTGGCCGTGCGTATCTGGCTGGCCCTGCGCTACGCCCGGGGCGACGTGGCCCAGAGCGAGCAGCTCAAGCCCAGAAAGCGCAAGCTAACGCGAAAAGGGCAGGTGCAGCTTTCATTGGGGTTGTTTGATGAGTAGGGTGTGCTTATTACTGTGGGTTGATGCCGGATGCGGCTGTCGCTTTATCCAGCCTACCTTGAAACCGCGATCAGGAGCAAAGGCAATGAATTTGCGTAGGCCGGATAAGCGCAGCGCATCCGGCGGGCCGGGCTGGATCAAGAGTTTTTACCGGACGCGCAGCGCATTCGGCATGACAAGCGGAAACCTCAACCCAACATGTCAGCCATGATACGATATTTATTTCGTCAGCCGAAATATCCCCTCCTGGTGGAGTCGGACTTTCGCGTCTTTGGCGCATATAATCCGGGAAAAATTGAAAAAATGATCACAAAGGGTGCCTTCAAAAATGATACATCGTACAAAGTGATTGACTCGAACGGCGAAGGCTGGTGTTTATACATGGAATCCACTGTCATCAGCCCGCTGTGCGTGGAGAAACGTTGGAACAAACCCAAGATTATAAAATTTTTCAATCAATCGTTGGAAAAAGCAGGATTGCCGCAGCGTTTCGTGGGGCGCAGCCTTTCCAGCAAAAGGCTGGAAAGAGTCATTCTTGAAATCGTTGAATTCGATGATACCCAGGAAGAACAAGCATGATGAATTTTGCTGACATTGGCGCAACCATGCCCAAGGGAACCGATTCCGCTGTAACAGATCGATCTGATTGTCAACGCCGGCAGCACAGCCCTCCGCAACCCAAACCGGACGATCTGGTTGCGCTCCTTCGCCCCGTGCTTGCGCGGGAAAACGAGATTGTCGCGGCGTATCTTTTTGGCTCCGCCGCAAAGGGCCACATGCGGGTCGGCAGCGACGTTGATGTCGCGATCATTCTGGATGGCCACGAACCCAGGCCGGATCGGAAACGCCTGTTTGACCGGCTTTTGCCCGTGCTTTGTCGCGCTGTTCGCCATGACGTCCACCTGGTCATTCTCAATGACGCATCCTACCTGCTCAGAGCCCAGGTCGTCCACGACGGCCGGCTGATCCATGTCGCGGACCCCGAAAAGCTGGCCTGGTTTCGGATGATCAGTACGGCCCTGTACGCGGAATTCTCTCCCATCCTGGAAATGACCCGCATGGGATTGCAACGAAAACTAGCGGGAGCGTGACCGTGCTCAGGAACACCCTGTGGGCAAAAATATCAGCACTGGAGTTTCACCAGGCGCGGATCAAGGAAAAGAGGAATGTGCTTTTGGAAACATTCCTCAAGGATCTGGACCGCCAGGAGAGCGTTTTGTTCAATCTGCAAATGGCCGTTCAGAACTGCATCGACATGGCAGCGCATATTGTCAGTGAACAACGGATGGGGCTGGCGGGCAGCACCAACGAACTGTTCTATCTCCTGGAAGAACGGGGTGTTATCGATCCGGAAATGACGGAGCGGATGGTTCGGGCAGTCGGTTTTCGCAATTTGCTCGTCCATGAATACGGCAAGATCGACCTTGAGGTTGTCTTTCGCGCCGCGCACGAAAATCTGGACGACTTGATGCTTTTCTCCAAAATCGTTGCCGAGCGGTTCGGGTAGATGTTTCACGGCATAACTTCTCCGGTACGCCGAGCCTCGCATACCACCCCATGACCATCCGCCGGTTTTCCTCCCGCACCCATCGCCTGGACCAGAGCTTCCTGCTCGCCCATCTCCGGGGCGCCCGCACCTACAAGCGCATTGCCGGCTATTTCACCAGCTCGCTGTTCGAGGTGGCCGACGAGCTGCTGGCATTCATGCTGACCATGGCCTTCCCGGGCGGATCATGTTCTCTTGGCCACGGCCACGCCCATCCAGACCCGTCCCGAGGACATCTGGGACCTGCTGTCCATCCTGCACCAGGTTCAGGGCCGGTTCGTCCTCGGCCACGACTTCACCCCGTGGCATCGCCCCAGGGAAGTGCTGCCCCTGCTTGCCGGAACGCAGGAGGAACTCGGACCTTCGGAGGCCTGGAACCTCCTGCACTGCCCTCTGCCCCTGACGGATTTCACGCTGGAGCCCCGTGCGCGCAGGCTGTGCAGCGCCATTCGTCAGGATCTCGGCCTGGATGACAAGCAATGGCAGACCAATCGCCCCTGGACCGACTTGACCCTGGAAACCAGGGAAATTCTGGAAGAGGAGCTGGAACGGCATCTATCCGGGGCGAGCTTTTTCCAGCGGGAAAACCCTCTCGTACGGCATGTGGTCTTGCGCAAGCGGTCCGCCCTGGAGCAGGCCGGGTTGCTGGACAAGGTCGGGGTGGATGTGCATCCGGATCGACGTCTGTCCCGGGAGGAGCAGCCGTTTACCGCCTTGTTTGAAGGAGAGGCCCTGCGCACCGGCGAGGATTTTCGGGCGGCCTATGCCGAGGCCCGCGAATTTGGCCGGGTTCTGGCCAAAAGTGGCCTGTCCGGAGGTTTCCTGCGCAACCTGATGGAACAGCGTATCTGTTCCAGTATTGTTGCCGGCGTGAACACGGCCAGGACGGTTCAGTTCACGGAAAAATAGCGGACACATTTATAATTTGTTTTCTGATCCTTCCTGAAGTCGTCCGGTGCGCTTGAAAGAGGTTTTGCATGTCATGAGTCGTATCTGCTCAAAAAGTCCGGGCTTACTCCACTGTGCAACCATTAGGCCGGATAAGCGAAGCGCATCCGGCGTCTGCCTGCCCAAAGGGATTAAGCAGTTGACACGAGTCCGGTTCTGCCTCTTTGACCTGCTCCGGAAGCCCAATATCCCGAGACGGCTGGCCACAAAGACGACCAAAGACAAAGGGAGGGCTTGAAGGCCTGAGTCGCTTTCAAGCACGCCCTTATTTCATTGCAACTCATGAATTATCCAAACTTGATCCAGGTCAAGGCGGCCGGTTCAGCGATTTGGCATACAGGACTCACGCGCAGGGCAAACCAGTCCCGGCGCGGCATCAAATCGCAACAACAAGGAGAACCTGACCATGACCAGGCAACTGAGAGAAATGAGAGATATCGTTCGCATTGACGAAGATCTGTGCGATGGTTGCGGCATCTGCGTGCCCAGCTGCGCCGAGGGGGCCATTGAAATCACTGACGGCAAGGCCAGATTGGTGGCCGAGAGGTACTGCGACGGCTTGGGCGCCTGCCTGGGAACCTGCCCCAAGGACGCCATCACGGTCATCAAACGCGAGGCTGATGCCTTTGACGAGGAGGCCGTGGAAGAGCGACTGTATGAACTGAAGGCCGCGGAGTCGGCTCAAGCCGACCACAAGCCGAAAGCTGCTTCAACCCTGGGCTGCGGATGCCCCGGCTCGGCCATGACCACCTTTGCACCGGCCAAGCCATCACCCAGCGTTTCCGCTGCCGCCTCAGGCTTGCGTTCCGGGGAGCAACCGGTCTCGGCCCTGACCCATTGGCCGGTCCAGATTCGCCTGATCCCGCCGCACGCACCCTTTCTCAAGGGCGCGAATCTGCTGGTGGCCGCGGACTGCGCCCCGGCGGCCTACCCGGCCCTGCACCAGGAACTACTGCCCGGCAAGGTGATCATGCTCGGCTGCCCCAAATTCGACGACGCCCAGAGCTATGTTCAACGGTTTGTGGACATTTTTAACGAGGCCGGTATCAACAGCATCACCGTGCTGTCCATGGAAGTGCCCTGCTGTGCCGGTCTGGCCGAGATCGTCCGCCAGGCCCTGATCGTATCCGGCAAGCACATCCCTTACCAGGAAATCGTGATCACCCGCCAAGGCCAAATCGCGCCGCAGGGCAGGGCGGAGTTCAAAGGCATGCAACCACTCTGAAAGCGGTTCGCCTTATCCGAAAGGACAAGAAACGCATCCCTCAACCCAAGGAGTATCATCATGAAAAAGATCAATCTGTTCGAAGCCAATGGATTCAACGACCTGGGCCTGAGCAAGTACCTGGTGCATGACTCACCCTACTTCAAGATCCTGAATTTCAACTTTCGGGCCGGGCAACAGCTGCCCATCCACTCGCATGACATCGAAGGACAGCTTTCCATTCTCGTTGTTGAGGGCGAAGGGGAGTTTCTGGCCCAGGACGGCACTCTTCCGGCCAAGGCCGGGGACGTCCTGGTCTGCGACATCAGCGTCCCCCATGGCATCAAGGCGACCACGGACATGCGGACGCTGGTGACCATCGCTCCGCCGATCTGATCGCCGCGGCTTCGCAACTCCACTTGTGATTCAGTGGTCCTGTGTGTAGCCGAAGGCGTGTGTGCCATGCCCTTGCTTGTTCACAACAACAAACCGAGGAGGTCCGATGTCCCAGGATATTCAGGTTATACCCAATCCCGATGAAGCGGAACTGGCTAGGCTTGGCGTCCGTTCCTGGCCGATCTGGAGCAAGGAGGCTTCAGAGTTCCCCTGGAGCTACGATGAACGGGAACAGTGTTTTCTGCTGGAGGGAGAAGTGGACGTCACGCCGGATGGCGGCAATCCCGTGCGCATTCAGGCTGGCGACCTGGTCACCTTCCCTCAAGGCATGTCCTGCCATTGGCGAATTATCAAGGATGTGCGCAAGCACTATCAGTTTGGGTAGTCAGGGCGGGCCTGCATGCCTGGCGTCCGGAAATCAGCGCCGTGATCGCTTCCGGCCCGGCGCACGCAGGCCCCGAAAATTCCGGTTGCGGTAGGTGGTCAGCACTGTCCCGTCCGGGGCGCAGACGACCTGGACGCCCTCGTAGGCGATAAGGTTGACGCCGTGTTTGCGGCACTGCTCGACTTCCTTGCGACCGATGACGCAGATGGCCGCACCCCGTGTGTAAACGAGCCGGCCGTACTGCAACGCGGCATTCACTGCTTCACATGGAATGGACCGGGCGGTCATCCGCTGCCACGCATGTCGGGTCAGCTCGGTCTTGATGGAAGAGGGTTCCTGCCGGAAGGGAGCGTTGGCGGTTGGCTGTCGCATGAGCGCCTCCTGCATGGTTGAGGGTGGGCATGTCGTGTTCAGCCTGCACCCTCTCCCATGCAAGGAGCGTGCTCAAAAAAAGACTTACCCCGTGAACGAGGCCAGCAGGGCGTTAAAGGCCGGGCTCGGGCGCATGGCCGCGTTCGCCAGCTTATCCTCAGGGCGGTAATAACCACCGATATCCACGGGCCGGCCCTGGGCCGCCAGCAGTTCCTCGTTGATCCCGGCTTCGCTTTCTTTCAGCTTCGCAGCCAGAGGGGCGAATATGCCTCCAAGCTTCGGGTCCTCATCCTGCAAGGCCAGTTCTTCGGCCCAGTACAATGCGAGAAAAAAATGGCTGCCCCGCGTATCAATCTCGCCGCATTTGCGGGATGGCGACTTGTTGCTTTCCAGGAAACGACCGTTGGCCCGGTCCAGGGTGTCCGCCAAAATTTTGGCCCTGGGGTTGTTCGCCGTGATGCTCAGGTGTTCCAGGGAGGCGGCCAGGGCTAGGAACTCACCCAATGAATCCCAGCGCAGATGGCCTTCCGTCAGGAACTGCTGGACATGCTTGGGTGCGGACCCACCGGCCCCGGTCTCGAACAGGCCGCCACCGTTGATCAGCGGCACGATGGAGAGCATTTTCGCGCTGGTACCCACCTCCAGAATCGGAAAAAGGTCCGTGAGGTAGTCCCGGAGCACGTTTCCGGTCACGGAAATGGTATTCTTTCCGGCCCGCATCCGCTGTACGCTGAACGTGGCGGCCTGGGTCGGGGCCATGACCCGGATATCCAGGCCGGAGGTGTCGTGCTCGGGGAGATAGTCCCGGACCTTGGCGATGAGTTCGCGGTCGTGGGCCCGCTGGTCGTCCAGCCAGAAGACCGCTGGCCAGCCCGTGGCCCGGGCCCGATTCACGGCCAGCTTGACCCAGTCCCGCACCGGAACGTCCCTGGTCTGGCAGGCCCGCCAGATGTCCCCTTCTTCCACCTGCTGCTCCAGAAGTACCCGGCCCGAGGCGGCCACGATCCGGATCACGCCCTTGCCCGGTGCCGGGAAGGTCTTGTCGTGGCTGCCGTACTCCTCGGCCTTTTGGGCCATCAGGCCCACGTTGGGCACCGTGCCCATGGTCGTGGGATCAAGGGCCCCATGTGCTTTGCAGTCATCGATCACGGCCTGGTAGACCCCGGCGTAGCTGCTGTCCGGAATGACGAACTTGGTGTCGTGCAACTTTCCGTCCGGACCCCACATCCGCCCCGAGGAACGGATGGCCGCGGGCATGGAAGCGTCGATGATCACGTCGCTGGGCACATGCAGATTGGTGATGCCCTTGTCCGAATCCACCATGGCCAGCCGCGGCCCCTTGTTCAGGGCTTCCTGGATATCCGCCTCCACCACGCCCCGCTGGTCTGCCGGAAGGGTGGCCACCTTGGCCATGAGATCGCCCAGCCCGTTGTCCGGAACCACGCGCAGGTCTGCGAAGGTTGCGGCATGTTTTGTAAAGACATCTTGGAAAAAGACGGAAACCACATGACCGAAGATCACCGGGTCCGAGACCTTCATCATCGTGGCCTTGAGATGGACCGAGAACAGCAGATCCTGGTCCCGGGCGTCGGCGATCTGCTTTGCGATGAACGCCCGCAAGGCGTTGCGCCGCATCACCGCGGCATCCACGATGTCTCCGTCGGCCAGCGGCACGGCAGCCTTCAATGTGGTCGTCTCACCACTGGGAGACACGAATTCGATCCGGGCCTTTCCGGCCGTTTCCTCAGTGATGGTCGTTGACTTCTCGCTGGATCGCAGATCTCCATCGAGCATGGAGGCCACATGGGACCGGGAGTCCGTGGACCATGCACCCATGGAATGGGGATGCTTCCTGGCAAAATTCTTGACCGAATCCGGGGCCCGGCGATCAGAGTTTCCTTCCCGCAGTACCGGATTCACCGCGCTGCCCTTGACCGCGTCGTACCGTGTCTTGATCCCGGCTTCCTCCTTCGTCTTCGGTTCCTCCGGATAGTCCGGCAGGTCGTAGCCCTTGGCTTGCAGTTCCTTGATCGCGGCCTTGAGTTGGGGGATCGAGGCACTGATGTTCGGCAGCTTGATCACGTTGGCCTCAGGCTCGCGCACAAGTTCCCCCAGTTCGGCCAGATCGTCGGAAATGCGCTGCTCGGGTGTTAGTTTCTCCGGGAACCTGGCCAGTATCCGCCCGGCCAGGGAAATGTCCCGGGTCGCGACGTCGATCCCGGCCGCCCCGGCAAAGGCCGCGATCACGGGCAGCAAAGACCGAGTGGCCAGACCCGGGGCCTCGTCCACGAGGGTGTAGATGATTTGCGATGTTTTTGCATGTTCCGTCATATTTCCTACTCCTGAAAAATGGATTCATCGTGGCTCATGTCAGCAAAGCGAAAGGTCCGGATGTACATGACTGGACGGCGGTTGGAAAGGTGACGACGGCCCTGCCCCCATCGCTTTCAACCACCTCGTGTATGATCAACCCAGGCTAGATTGCAGAATACGGATTTGTTTCCAGATCTCCAGCGCGACCATATACCCTCGATTTTTGAATCGATAGCGCAATGGAAACCATTACGGCCCATGCCAGCATCATGCTAAAATTAATGTATTTTATATGCAAATCACCTTCCATCCTGCATTTGCAAGGTTGACTTAGGACTTTTAAGGGACATATCCCTCAAAAGACGGATGAAACGTCTTTCTGGGACGTCCTCGGCAAACTTTTCCAACCTCTCGACCAACCGGGCTTCGGAGTTCGCCTGGGAAATCAAGGAGGTCCTCCCATGCGTAGAGATTTTGCGCATCGCACATGCTCGCGGAATATCTCTGGCACCGGGCCAGGCATGTCCTTCCTTCAAGCCTCTCCATGGCCGTGTGCCAGGACGACTTCCCGGACATTTTCCCGGATGACTTCTCGGATATGGAGATACATTGCCCGTTGGCTTGTCGCGCTGGTGTTTTTCGCGTTTCCGGCCGGGGCTACCGAGCATGTCGGTGCGGCTCCGGATGACACCTTGCGGGTCATCACGCATATTGCCGCGTCCTGGGTTGTCGGCAACTCCGTGGTTGAGCCCCTGGTGGGCGTGGACAATGAAAACCAGTTCGTACCCCGCTTGGCGGAACGCTGGGAGATCACGGACACGCACATGGATCTGCATTTACGCCAAGGCGTGGTGTTTCACGACGGGACACCTTTCGACAGCCATGCTGTCCGCCGAAACTGGGAGCGTTATGTGGAGACCGCGGCCCAGGTCACACCCTACTTCACCTTGGATTTGCGCAGGGCCGTCCAGGACGTGGAGGCGGTGAACGACTTCCTGGTCCGCATGCATTTCAAGCCCAACGGCTTCGTGGGCCAGATGATGGTCTACCTGCGAGCGTTTTACATCTACTCCCCGAGTTTTTTTGAGCACACTGCCGGGCGCTACCCCCCCGGCAACCAAGCCAATATTCTCCAGGCCGGTCCCTGGGGAACCGGCCCATATGTTGTCCGGGATGTTTCCTCCAACGGGGCCGTGACCACCCTGGAACGCAATCCGGACTATTGGCGGCCAGGGTTTCCCCGGACCTCACATCTTTTCATCTACAGTCCCAGGGCAGTGGACAGTCAATCCGCCTACCAGTGGCTGATTGATGGCAAAGCCGATCTGTTCGACGCAGGCACCCCGTCCATGCTTCCTCTGCTCAGGGGACACGCCCACCTCAATCGGGTCATCACCCATCCAACCAGTCACCTGACTACCCTGTTCAACACCCGCAAACCGGGTACACCGCTACGCGACATCCGAGTACGGCAGGCCCTGAATTATCTCGTGGATCGGCATACCCTGCTGCGCTACGTCTCCCGGGACACCGCTCGAATGGTCGCCTTTATCCTGCCATTGGACCAGGCCAAAGGCCTTCAACCCTATCCCTTTGATCCACAAGCAGCCCAGGAACTGTTGCGCGCAGCCGGTTTCGGACCGGACAATCCACTGTCCCTCATCATCGGCTACTTCATGAGCGAGGAGAGGCTGGCCAGGGCCATCTCGGCCATGCTTCAGGCAGGCGGTGTGGAAGTGGAACTGGTGCGCTACGATACCCGGCAGGAGTATTATCAGCGGATCAAGAACTACACGCATGGCCCGGACAATCCCATCAAGGCGGAGCGGTGGGACCTATCCATTGTGCAAAGCGGCCTGTACACCAACACGGTGACTACCCATTTCGAGGCCTTTTTCAGCGAAGGCGGCAACCGATGGATCGAGATCGACCAGCGGGCGGACGAATTGTTTCTGAGGGCCATGCGGGCCAGGACCCCAAAAGAGGTCCATGATGCCCTGGCGAACATGGAAATCTACCTCCACAAGCAGCACTACTCCATGCCACTCTTTATCTGGCCCAGTATCTTCATCATGAACCAGCGCATCGCCCGGAACACCTTTTCCGGCAGCGGCTATCTGCTCAACCTGGGGGAGATCGCCATTGCCCCCTAGTTTCCCGCCCTTGTCCAAATGGGGGCTCAGCCGGCGCATGTTTGGCTGGCTGATGCTCTTTTTTCTGCTTGCAGCAAGCATCGGGGTAGGCTTCAACTACATTCTTGCCCGACAAAGCACTGAGCGGTTGGTACAGGAGTATATCCAGCAGCGGCGCATGGACCTCCAGTTCATGGCCAACCTGCCAACCATGTCGATGTTTGTCATGGACCTGCGACTGGGGCTGCTTGAGGAAGCCGCGTTTTTTCGCCAGGAACTGGAGCGCTCCTTGATGCGCTACCTGGAGCAGGCCTCCGTGACACCGCCCTATCGCCTGACACTGGTTGCCAAAGATGGCGAAACGTTACTGGACATTCGAAATGGCCGTATCTTGCTCAAGGATCCCTTGGATCAACCACACCCTCCCATTTCGGAATTGTGGTCTCAAGCTTTTGAAGATCATACCTTCCTTCCTTCATTGGAATTGGCGAGACCGTTTCACAGGAAGCCTGAAGGAACCCTGACGGACTTTTTTCTCTTGCTGGACTCCGTTCATCAGAGCCCCATCGGTGCGCTGGTCTTTGAATACCAGGTTCCCCTGAACCAACTGCTTGCCTCTGAGGAACGCATCCTGCTTTTCAACATCGGATGGAGCATTCTCGGCCTGTCCGCCTTGTTCGGCATCTTTTCCCTGATTGTCGACCACCACATTCGCCCCTTGCGCCAGCTTACCGGCGCGGTGGAGGAAATGATCCAGGGACGGCTGGACATACCCGTGCAGAAGGTGGGTTTTGGTGAAACCCGGATACTGGCCACTTCCTTCGAAGCCCTCAGGCAGCGGCTCTCGGAATCCTTTGAGGAAATCCAGCTCCGCAATCAGGAACTGGCCGATTTACTGCAGGAGCAGCAACGCATCAGTTCCCAACTGCGAGAAAGCACCTCCCGGTTCGACCAGCTCGCCGAGCAGAGCAGATCCTTTGTCTGGGAGGTGGATGCGGACGGGCGATACATTCGTATCAGCACGGTTGTTCAGACGGTCACGGGGCATCGACCGGAAGAATTGCTCGGCAAACATTTCACGGAGATCTGCCCGGTAACGGAACGGGCAGCATACCTGGAGGCCTTCGCGGCAACCACGGAACATGGCCGCCAGCTTTCCCTGCCGCTCAAGCAGATCATTGCCAAGGACGGATCAACAGTATGGGTGAACAGCAGGGGGATGCCCCTTCGCGATGAAGCAGGACGAATCTACGGGGCTCATGGCGGGGACACGGACATTACAAAACGTGTCCAGGCCGAGCAGGACAACGCACATCTGCAGTCCCAGCTTCTCCATGCTCATAAGATGGAAGCCATCGGCACCATGGCCGGAGGCATTGCCCATGACTTCAACAATTTGTTGCAGGTCATGAATGGATATGCCCAGCTCCTCCTGGCCAAGAAAGGCCAAAACGATCCTGATCGCAAGGCCCTGGAGCAGATCAGCACCACCGGCCGCCGCGCCGTCACCCTGGTCAGCCAGCTCCTCACCTTCAGTCGCAAACTGGAGTCCCAACGCATTCCCATGGATCTCAACCACGAAATCCGCGAAACGAAAAAAATGTGGCAGGAAAGCCTGCCCCGGATGATCCAGGTGGAGACCGACCTTGACGAATCCATCTGGCCCATTATTGCCGACCCAATCCAGATCCAGCAGGTTCTTCTCAACCTGGTGCACAATGCGGCCGATGCGATGCCGGGGGGCGGTGTCCTCCGGATCTCCACGAAAAATATTCCGGCCCACGACCTGCCCGCAGATGTACGCCGGCAGGATCACTCCGGCAACGTTGTGCTGCTTTGCCTGAGCGACACGGGGCACGGCATGGATCAAAAAACCTTGGAAAGAATCTACGATCCCTTTTTCACCACCAAGGAAGTGGGCAAGGGGACAGGACTTGGGCTGGCTTCGGCCTATGGCATCGTAACGAGTCATGACGGCTTCATCCAGTGCAAGAGCGAGCCCGGCCGGGGAACGACCTTTCAGATCTTCCTTCCGGCGACGGAACAGAGCGAAAAGCGATCTTTCGGTGAAGAGGAAGGCAAGCTTGTCGGCGGCACGGAAACCGTTCTGGTGGTGGATGACGTGCCGGAAATCCGGAATCTGACCCGAGAAGTGCTGGAGTCTGGAGGGTATTCGGTGATCCACGCCGGTAGCGGAGAGGAAGCCCTGGACATCTTTCGAAAGCAGTCCGCGGCCATCGACTTGGTCGTCCTGGACTTGAACATGCCCGGCATGGGCGGTCTGCGCTGCCTGCTGGACTTACTGGCCCACAACCCACTGGCCAAAGTGCTGATTGCCAGTGGATACTCTGTCCAGGGCAACGCCTCGGAACTGCTTGCCCAGGGAGCGGCGGGATTTATCGGCAAACCATACCGCATGCAGGAACTCCTGGACACGGTACGCCGGATCCTGGAGCAAGAAACCTAAATTGCAAACTGCACCTCGCCCTCAGCTACGTGTTGAAAAAGTCCATATCCACAGTCTGTTCAAAAAACCCAAGTGCAAGGAGCAAAAAAAGTTCAATGTCGAAGCGTATTTATTCATACGTGAGAGTTTGAAATTTTTGCAGCGACGCAGCAATTGGGATTTTTTCAACGGACTGTCAGTCTGAAAAGCAGGTCACCCAGGCCATTTCCCCTTGGGGCGAAAGCAGGGCGGCGGGCAGCCGACTGTTCGGTTCATTCTGGGCCTGTTCGAAAGCCGGCTGTTTTTTGCTTCCAGTCACCAGGGCCACGGTGGAGCGGGCGTGGTTGAGCACGGGCAATGTCAAGGTGATCCGCGGAATATGCGGCTCCATGCCCGGCTCGGGTTCGTGCGTGACCCAGCGCGTGCGTTCGCCCAAAGCCGGCTTATCCGGAAAAAGAGAGGCTACATGGCCGTCCGGACCCATGCCCAGAACAACGAGATCAAAGCGGGGAAAAAAGTCGGCTGGCTCGCTTTCCGCGGTGAACAGCCGGCGCAAGGTCTGCTCATACTCCCGGGCTGCCTGCTCCGGTGATGCGCTGCCCGTGGGCATGGGGAAGATCTGTTCCGCTGGGATGGGTAGGCTGGACAACAGCCATTTTCGAGCCAGACCGAAGTTACTTTCCAGGTGGTCCTGCGGGACAAAGCGTTCGTCCACCCAGCAGACGACCACTCGCTCCCAGGGAATCTCCCGGGAAGTTCCCTGGGGACCGGATCGGAGCAACTCAAAGAGCTTGATGGGCGAGCGCCCGCCGCTCAGGGCCAGGGTAATTCGGCGGGAACCGGGAACGCGCAGCGCTGCGGCGATGCGCACGGCCGCATCATTATAAGCCATGTCGACATCGATGAAATCGTGAACCATATCTCGAGAAATCATTGCTCCTCCTGACTGTCGAAAGGTCCTGATCCACAGCCCGTTCAAAAGCTCCAAATGCAAGCAGTAATCCGGCACTTACTAAAGAGTCTCGTAACGAAATACGAGAACGCGTCCTTGACAAAGGTAAGCGCCGGAGCAGCGACGCAGCAATTGGGAGTTTTTCAGCAGACTGCTAAATCATGGCATTTTTGTTGGATGAGGTACAGCTCGGGCAAAATTGAGGGCCGTGCGCGCCGAATGGTATCTGTTGCATTGCCTGGTTGCGTCATTTACCCACTTTGCACGGGAGCAGCAACACGAAACGATTGAAAAACAATCGTCTTCCAGTTAGATGAAGCCATGCCTGTCCCGAGCATTCTCTTTTTGGCGCCCACCTCCGTGGTCACCCCGCTTTTCCAACCCATCAAACGCTCCGGCCTGGACGTTGGCATGGCGGAAACCATCCCCGGAGCGCTGAAGTTCATCCAGCGCCAACAACCCATCCTGGTCTTTTGCCGGGATCGGCTGACCGGCTTTCAGGCCGAGGATCTGCTCCGGGCCATGCAGCAATCCGGGGAAACCATGCCCCCGGTGATCATCTTCACGGACAATGGTTCGACAGAGGACGCCAAACGTTTCCTGGAGCTGGGTGCCAAGGACTACTGGCTGGAGCCGCTGCTCTGGGAAAAAGTCCGAGCCCTGGTCACGACCCCGGCCGAGGCCAAGCCCAAAGAGATTCCGCGACCCACAGCCAGCGAGGTCCGGGACCAGCCGGAAAACGCCATCATCGGCGGACACCCGACCATGCGCCGAGCCTTGGCCCTGGCCCGACAAGTGGCCCGCTCCAAGGCGACGATCCTGATTTCCGGTGAATCCGGAACGGGGAAGGAGCTGTTCGCCAAATTCTTGCACCACTCCAGCGATCGTTCAGTCCAGCCGTTCATTGCCGTGAACTGCGCAGCCCTCCCGGAACACCTCCTTGAAAGCGAACTGTTCGGGCATGAAAAAGGGGCGTTCACCGGAGCGATTTCCCGCAAGCTGGGCAAATTCGAACTGGCCCACGGCGGAACAATTCTCCTGGATGAGATCTCGGAAATGGACCTTGGGCTGCAAGCAAAGCTGCTTCGTGTTCTGCAAGAGGGCGAATTGGACCGAGTCGGCGGCGGGGAAACCATCCCGGTGGACGTGCGGGTACTGGCCACCACCAACCGCAATCTGGCGGCTTCCGTGGAAGCCAAGGAGTTTCGCCAGGACCTCTACTACCGCCTGAACGTCATACCTCTGCGTCTACCACCGCTAAGGGAACGTGGAGAGGACATCCAACTCCTGGCTGACTTTTTCGTTGCCCGATTTGCCACGATGTACTCCCTGGGCACCATCATCATCAGTCCGGAGGCCCGCCAGTGGCTCACCGAGCATGACTGGCCCGGCAACGTTCGTGAGCTGCAGAATCTTATGGAACGGGCCACGCTGCTTTGCGGCGGAGCGCCCATCGAACCAAGGCACTTTTTGCTGGATGAAAGCGGCGACTGGCAAGGGGAGGTCAAAGCGGAGTCCGGAGCGGATCAGGTCCCAACCGTTTCCCGAAACTCCACGGCAAATGGAACAAAAACAGGCCAGGAAGCTGAATCGGAGCTCCCAGCGGCTCCCTCCGCAACCTCCGCCGATCTTTCCGCTGAAGACGACAAGGCCTCGGACTTCAACAAACTGAACATCTCCGACGCCGAACGCCCAATTCTGCCTCTGCATGAAGTGGAGCGGCAGCTGATTTTCAAAAGCCTGAATCACACATCCGGCAACCGCACCCAGGCGGCTTTGCTGCTGGGAGTGTCCGTACGGACCCTGCGCAACAAACTCAATGAATATCGAAAAATGGGACTCAAGGTGCCCTGAAATCATGGAGACGCACACTATGCCCGAAACAATGAATGAAGCCTCCGTCCTGGCTCCGCAGATCCAAACCTACCTGCAACGCTCTTCATGGATCCGCAAGATGTTTGAAACCGGTGCGGAGCTCAAAGCCCGGCATGGGGTGGATGCGGTCTGCGACTTCAGCCTGGGCAATCCGGATCTTTCCCCACCAGATGCCGTGTACACGGCCCTGGAGGGCTTGGCCCGCCGCGATCAGCGCTTCGGCTACATGCCCAACGGTGGATATCCCGAAGCCCGGGCGGCCCTGGCCGCTTTTCTGTCCCAGGAACAGGGCGTACCTGTCTCGGATCAGGACGTGATCCTGACTTGCGGCGCGGCCGGTGCCCTGAATAGTTTCTTCCGGGCCGTGCTGGAACCGGAGGACGAAGTGCTCTGTCCGTCGCCGTTCTTCGTTGAGTACGGTTTTTATGCTGAAAACCACGCCGGCGTCCTGCGCCCCGTGCCCACGAACCCGGACGATTTCAGCCTGGATCTGGACGCCGTGGCCTCGGCCATCGGCCCCAAAACCCGGGTGGTGTTGATCAACACCCCGAACAACCCTTCCGGCCGGGTCTACGCCCGGTCCGAACTGCGGGCCCTGGCCGAGCTGTTGCAAGCCAAGAGCCGAGAGACGGGGCGGATCATCTACCTGCTCTCGGACGAGCCCTACCGCTTCCTCACCTTTGACGACCATCCCGTGCCATCCCTTCTGCCCCTGTATCCGCACACCGTTGTGGTCAGCTCCTTTTCCAAAAGCCTGGCCCTTGCCGGCGAACGCATCGGTTACGCCCTGGTCAACCCGACCATGCCCGGCAAGGCGGAATTGCTGGCCGGCCTGACCCTGACCAATCGCATCCTGGGTTTTGTCAATGCTCCGGCCATCGGCCAGCGCCTGATGCAGCATGCCCTGGGCGCGCAGGTGGACGTGCACCTCTACGCCCAGCGCCGCGCGGCCATGGCCGAAGTCCTGGAAGGCGCGAACATTTCCTTCTTCAAGCCCCAGGGCGCGTTCTATTTCTTCCCCAAGGCCCCCGGCGGCGACGACGTGGCCTTTGTTCAGGCCCTCCAGGAAGAACTGATCCTGGCCGTCCCCGGCCGCGGCTTCGGCACTCCCGGCTACTTCCGCCTGGCCTTCTGCGTGGACGAGACGGTCATCCGCCGCTCCGCCGAAGGATTCAAGCGGGCCGCGGCGAAGTTCAATTAGGGGTTCAGCACGGTAAAAGGAAATGGTTCCGGTGAGTCGTCGCATCTTTATATATCCCAAGATTCGCGGTGAGCCGCGGATACCACGGCTCTTTTCCGGTCAACCCGGCCTGGGAAACCAGAGATGAACCCGTACCTCAGCCAACTCCATTCAATTCTTCAGAACCATCTCCAGGATCACCCGGCCAGGGTCTATCTCTTCGGCTCCATGGCCACGGGAACGTTCCGGGCCGGGTCGGATTGCGACGTGGGGATTGAGCCGTTGCGGGATTTTCCGCCGGGGCTGTTGGCCTCGCTTCGGGAGCGTCTGGAGGAAAGCACCATCCCCTTCCCTATCGACGTGGTGGACTTGTCCTCGGCTTCGGCGGCTTTCCACGAACAAGTCAAGAAGGACGGCAAGCTATGGATAACCACCCACGGCGCATAGCAACCGCTGAAAAGGCCCTGGCCACGCTGACGGAGCTGATCGGACGGCACCCCGTGGACACGGTTGAGCGGGACGCGGCCATTCAACGGTTCGAATATACCTTCGAGGCTGTTTGGAAGGCCGGGCGATCCTACCTGCTGGAGGTGGAAGGCATTGACGCGGCCTCGCCCAAAAAAGTTTTGCGGAAACTTCGCGCAGTGGGGCTGCTGGATGACGAGCAGACGGCGCTCGGCCTGGAAATGGTGGATGACCGCAACCTGACGTCCCACACCTATCATGAGGGACTGGCGGAGGGGATTTACGATAAGCTGGTCGGCTATGCCGAATTGATGGACTTCTGCCTCAAGGCGATGACACGCCACACTCCATGCGACCCGACGAACTCAAAATCATAATCGCCTCCGGCGAGGACTCCCGCACGGAGTTCAAGTCGGCTTCCTTTCACAACGACAGCCTGGCCAAGGAAGTCGCCGCCTTTGCGAACATGCGCGGCGGACGGGTGCTGATCGGCGCTGAGGATGACGGGAGTGTTTCCGGGGTTGATCAGGCGGCTCGGCAGATCGAGCGGGTGGTGAGCATTTGACGAAACAACACCCTGCCGCCGCCGGGGTTCGATCCATCACACGATGCGTTTCGGGTGGTGGTCCGGCATGGCCGACAAGAGTCGTAGTTTCTTGGCTCTTTCCGGCTTTGTCTGCTCACCAGGATAGGACATCAGGGCCGCTTCACCAACGGCGCCAACTCCAGCCGACCGGCTTCCTCCGGCTGGGCGGGGCGGGATAGGCTGGCCTTGATCTCGCGGATGACCTGCAGACCGTCCACCTGGGCGTCGTGCCTGGTGGTGATGGCGTTGAGCAGGGTTTGGAGTTTCAAAAAGTCCGTGCCCCGGATCATGCCGACCATCGCGCCAAGCACTATCCGGCGCAGAGCAAGTTCCTCACGGGTGCTTTCCCGGAGCTTTTCGGCCAGGGGCAGCAGCAGAAAATTGGCCAGGACGATCCCGTAAAGTGTAGACACCAGGGTGACAGGAATGCTCTTCAGGATCAACGCCGTGTCCCCCAGCCCCACCAGCATGCCCACCAGACCGATGACACTCCCGGCGACGCCAAAAGAGGGGGCGTATATGGCCATGTTCCGAAAAATTCGCTCCATCTCTTCCCGGTGCTGCACGAACCCCTGGGCTTCGGCCTGAAACACTTCCCGAATCTCCGCTTCGGTATACCCATCCGCAAGCATTTCCAGACCGCGTTGCATTGGTGGGTAGTCCGGGGCGTCCTCACTCACGGTCAGTCGTCCGGTACGTTTGTACAAATGGGCCGTGCGCAACAGTTCCTTGACCAGGGTGCGCTCCGCCACGTTGTCCTCGGCATAGGCCCCGCGAACGCATCGCCATGCCCGACGCAATCCGTCCGGACCGCTGCCCAGCAGCGCCGAGCCCAGCGTGCCGGAGACCACCACCAGCAAGGCGGTAATGTTGAAATAAATATGGGCTTGCCCGGAAAAAAAGAACACGGCAATGAAACCGATGAAACAGATTGCCGCGGTGATGAGTGTTCTGCTTTTCACGTTGCTCTCCTTGGCCGGAACGTTTTGTACTGGGTGAACGAGAATCGTTGATCAATGTCCACGGTATGCGGTTGCATTCCGTGATCGTGTCCCTACCCGTAGCCGTCTTCATCCACGAAAATGTTTCTCTGTGCCGGGGAGGAAGGTCGATGCCGTTTCTGTTGACGTGGACGTTGACGGGCACGGGCACGGGCACGGACCCACGACGATGGCTTGATCAGGGCTCAATCCGGATCTCCACTCGGCGCTGGACCTGTTCCCGCCCGGACAGTTTTGGCGTAGAGGGACGCTCTGTCCCGATGGCCTGGATAACCAGCACGTCCGGATTCACGCCGCCCCCTTGGACAAAATGCTCGGCCACGGTGGCGGCCCGCAGGGCCGCGACTTCCCAGACACCGGAACGACGCGCCCGCCCCCCAGACACTGTCCCGCCCGTTCCTGGCGACGTCCGCACATCATCGGCAAAACCGGTAATCACGATATTGCCCTGGGCCAGAGCCACCGTCTGTCCAATTTTTGACAGCAGTGGTTGGGAGCGAATGTCCAGTTCATGCGTCAACGGCAAGAAAAGGTGGTCACCGGAAAGAGAAATGACAATGGAGGCGTCATCCGCAAAAGCAATGTTCACATTGCGCTCATGGCCAAGGAGCCGGTCCCGGAGAATTTCATAGAGCGGCATCATGTTCAGCTGCATCGAGGACGGTGAAACGGTTTGGATGCTGGCCGGAGTCCTATGGCCAAGCACCAATTGATCTTTTTCGCGCAGAGAGAAGACGAACAGCACGAGGAAAAGAATGAACATGACCATCATCAGGTCAGACCAGGGCACAGACCAGGTCACTGTGCGCTGTTCGCCCCGCTCCCGGCGAAATTCCGGAATGTTCAAAGGATGCTGGTGTCCTGACAGGACATGTTCACTAGGAGGGTTTTGCCGGTGCATGGTCATCTCGCTTTGGGTTTTACAGGGCATTTTGCAAGTTTAATGCCTGCCACTGTTTCAGCCAAAGCTGAGTATTTTGCCGGGCACGGTTCCCGCCACCCTGCTTCCGCAAATGGAGGAGACTACGACGGGTATATTCAGGAACAGTTGGAGCGGGGGGCTAGATCGATAAAGCTGGCGGTCCTAGCGGAAGTTTGAAACGACGATCTGATCCGTCGCATGGACCGGTTCATGTTCTGGTCCCTGGGATTGACGGTTCCGCCATGTTCCTGATCATCACCATCCTCCGATAGTATCGCCTGTTTTTTTCAGAACAACACGCAGGTTCGCCCCTGCTTTCTGAACCGTTGAGCCGTGGCCATTGATCGTTCCCACACTCCAGTGTGGGAAAGCAGCCTTTGGCACTCCAGCGCCCAGTTTTGGCACGGTGTGAGCAGCCGGATTCACGATCCTTTGTTTTTTACTGCCTTCTGCCTTCCGTCCTCCGTCCTCCGCGGTATTGTCAAAAGAATGGTTTTAAA
>REDL01000089.1 GCA_007693505.1 Desulfovibrionales bacterium
TCAAGCGGCTGGTCACGCCCAGGGATGAGCGGGCATTCGTGGACGGACTCAAAGCTTTTGTCCAGGGACGTGAAAGTTGCGCCTTGGAGCAGTTCAGGGCTTCACTAAATCTGGCGGATTCCGCGTTCATGGCCGGGTTCCTGGCCTTGAAGAAATTGCGGTTCCAGGAGGCCCTGGAAGCCTTGCAGCAGGCAGATCAGCGCCATGGATCGCTGGGCAGATTGTTTGGCAAATACGGGGTGCATGTCGAACTGGTTCTGCCCATCAGCAGGGAACTGGAAGCGCATATCGGCCCGCGTCGGCGAGGTTTGCTCCTGGGCATGGCCGAGGCCTATCAAGCCATGGATGAGCATCTTCGAGCCGCCGAGACGCTGATGGAACTGCGGGACTTGATGCCGGATGATATCGTGGTCATGGCGTCCCTTGCCGAAGTGCTCCTGGATGCCCGTCCTGACGACCTCAAGACGCATCATGAAATCGTGCGCATGGCCGGGGATGTGAGCAATGAATCAACTGCCCACGCCGCGCTGATGCTTTACAAGGCCAGGGCGCTACGTGCCCAGGGCCTGCGTACCGCTGCCAGGGATACACTGACGGCGGCTCTCCGGCGGACCAAAGACCGAAGCCGGGATTTGCTCTTGGCTCTGCGCTATGAGCGGGCATTGGTCTACGCGGAGATGAACCAGCTCAAGCGGTCGCGGACGGAGTTGGAGAAGATTTATGCCCTGGACCCGGAATATGGGGATGTGAGAGAAAGGTTGAAGGTGTCAGGAGTTTGATCCGCATCCTGAAAACCGCTGAACAACGAAGGACGACACAATGAGCATTCGCCCCTTATGCACGCCGCGCCAGTCTGTATTTTCGCTGGACAGAAGAGCCACGACGCTGAATCTGGACAGCTTTTTAAAAGGTCAGGTCAACGGCTCGGAATTTTTCGAGGAAAACTATTTCACCAATGGCATGTCCATGCTCATTGAGCGGACATTTCGACATCTGGCGGGGAGTATCTCGGGTTCGTCCGTCTTTGTGCTGTCCGATTCCATGGGTGGCGGGAAAACGCACACCATGCTGGCCCTTGGACTTCTGGCCCGCGAGCCTGAGCTGCGCAAACGGGTGTTGCTGCACACCGATCCCGCTCCACGTCTTGGGCGTTGCCGGGTTGTGGGGTTCAACGGTCGAAATACCGACGAGCCTGGCGGCATTTGGGGTTCCATCGCCAACCAGCTCGGCAAGGCGGAGCAGTTTGCGAAATATGTTTCCCCCCTGCTCAATGCTCCCGGTCCGGAAGCCTGGAAGCAGCTTTTGATCGGCGATCCCCTGATCATTTTTCTGGATGAACTGCCGCCGTATCTTGAATACGCCGTTTCCGTGCCCGTGGGCAGCGCCCACCTCGGGGTCGTGACCACTACTGCATTGGCCAACCTGTTTGTGGCCGTGGCGGACATGGATAATGTCTGCCTCGTGGTCTCGGATTTGGCCAACAGCCACTACAGCGGGGGGCAGGCCGATCTGGAGGCCGCCTTCAACCGGGCTGTGCGGAACATTACTTCCGAATCCCGGCGTATCGCCGTACCCATCACCCCGGTCAATCCCAACGGCATCAGCATCCGCTACACCACGGACGGCTCCGCGCCCTCCGGGGCGCAAGCCGGGATGTACGATGGCCCCATCCGCGTGCCGGAAGGCTGCCGGGTGATCCGGGCCATGGCCGTGGCTGGCGACTATAATCTCAACTCCGAGGTCCTGCCCATCCAGATTCCCCAGCGGGGCGAAGAAGATCGCGGCATTGATCCGCACCGACCGGCCCGCTGGAAGCAGCACATCAAGCTGGATGAAACCGGCCAAGCCTGGGATTACATCCAACGCCTGAATTCCATCCCAGGGGTCATTGCCCACGAAATTTCCTTCACCGGGACCAGCGCCAACGGTCTGCAAAGCATCGAATTTTCCGGGGCTCTGGATTCAGGGTGCGATGGCCAAACCATGCGGGACATCGCCGACAAGATCCAGGAATTGGCCCAAGGGGACAGCCTGCGCATGACTGTCGGAGCCATGGTCTTCCCCACTGGTCAGGCCTTGCTGGACTGGCTGCAGGCCACGAAGCAACCGTTCCATATCGACAAGGTGGAGCAGTAGGCCATGGCTCGAACAGCCACGAAAGCGTCACCGAAAGTTCTTGGCCTGGGGTTTGTCCCGGATGAGGCCAGGCATGGTTTTCTGTTGCATGTGCCCAAGGGGAGCGGCGGCGGGGATCTGGTTTGCATTCAGGAGATGCGTGGACCTGATCTGTTTCAGGACGACCAAATCCAGGCCCTTGTCGTGTCGTTCACGGATCCGGCCATGCGCGTGATCATCGACCGCACCCGCTGGCTGGCCCTGGCTCCGGCGTTCTGGGACGAGGCCAACCGCCGATTGCGGGCCAATGGCCTGCCCATGTCCAAGTTCGTCAGGAACCCGGCTAGGCCCGTCCCCATTCATCCCTCCCTGGGCAAGGAGCTGTGCATCCTCTGCTGGGCCGTGGAGGAGTCTCCGCCGGACGACATCCCCAACGCCCTGCGCAACTGGGAGGCCCTGGCCCCGGAAAAGCGTTGGTGGCTGTTCACCATGGCCGTGGCCACCACGGGCCAGGCCCTGAAAAAGGGCGTGGGTTGGCGCAAGGCCTTGCGTGCCGCCCTGGCTGACAACCCCTTTGTCAAAGGCGAAGGCATGTCCCCAAGGCTCGCCGTGAGCTGTTGGCCCATTCTCAGTTGTTGTTGCCGTTATGAAGGAAGTTTATGCCAGCAGGCACGTGCCGTTGTAATGGCCGTAAGGGCATCTTCCCGTTCAGGCATGCCTTCAGCCGGGCTTCCAGGCAAGGCTTCGGGATAGCGGGTCGGAATATAATAGATGTCCATCAGTTCCAGCGCTTCCCGAAGATCGCCTATGCATTCATCTTGCTGAATATTTTGTAAAATGCGGAGCAGGTCAACGATGGAATGGGTCCGTGGAATCTTTTGCCCCACCCCGGCAAGCAATCCTTTAAGACATTTTTCAACACATTGCTGGCTGTGGAAACAGACTTGATTGTATATGCCCTCGTTCAACGCAAGCTCTGCCATCTGTAAGTCCTGATGAGCAAAATATAGCCAGCGCCTACGCGCTTCGTTCATAAAGCACTTTTCCATGGTCAACGACCTCATCTTTCATGAACGCTCGTTCAGCGCACATTGTCTCAAACTCATCCGGAGTGTAAACGATAACATCCATGGCTACTTGCGGGCGAAGCAACTTTCTGACTTGGTATAATCTCTGATAAAATGGCAATGATGTTTCTTCCACGACAACCAGGTCGATATCTGACCATTCACTGACTTCGCCTTTGGCCATGGTTCCAAACAGGATCACTTTTTTCGGATTCCATTTTGTTTTCAGCACATCGAGACAACGGGCCAATTCCTGATCCAAAATCTTTTTTCGTGCAAATGTGTCATGAGCTGATTGTATCGGTGAATTCTGCTTTTGAAGCATACGTGCATCTCTTTTTAAAAATATTTAGTGGTGACAGATTTGTAGTATATGCAAGCGGATCTTCAAAAAGAGGATGGCAGGCGGTATGGATTGTTACTAGCGTCAGTATATTTCACTGGCCGCGTCATCCTGATCCCATCTGGAAATGGAAAGAAAGTCTTGTTTCCAATCCTGGGACGGTTTGCCCTGAGGCTCAAAACCAGCTTCCGGGAAAGGCAAAATGATCACTTCAACCCTGGTGTGCTGGTAATCAGGAGGCAGGGAAATGTTCAACTTGCCGCCTTCAACGGACTGGATTGTTCTGATGGCCTGCATGTTTCGACTCCTTGGCTGCGCATATTCAGACTCGCGTTCCAAGCTACGTTCAGTTAGAGTTCAAGTCAAACAAACGACAATCAAAAGACAGTAAATCGCATAATATCAGCATAATTGAGAGCCTTCACATATCCCCACCCCTTCCCCCCTAATGCCCACATTCATCGAGACCCAATTCCCCATCGCCCGGCTGTCCGCGGAATCGTACAAGGAGCGCAAGGCCAATCTTGGCCAGACCCTGACCCGCCTGGGCAAGTGGTGGGGCCACAAGTCGTTGATGTTGTTGACTGTTGCACACCATGGCCGTGGTCGCCACCCTGCACGACAATAGGTGGACTCTGACCGAAATTTCGCAAAAATCGATACTTCCACTACAATCCCATGATCCAGGAAAAAATCACCCTTTCCCAGCTTGAGTCCTTTTTGCTCAAGGCCGCGGACATCTTGCGGGGCAAGATGGACGCCTCGGAGTTCAAGGAGTTCATCTTCGGGATGCTCTTCCTGAAGCGGCTCTCCGACGAGTTTGACCGCAAGCGCGAACAACTGCGCACCCAGACCTACGCCCATCTCCGGGATCAGCCCGAACTGTTGGCCGAGTTGCTTGAGGACAAGACTTCCTATGGGGACGCCTTTTTCGTACCCCGACGCGCCCGCTGGCACGAATCCTGGGTGGACGAACAGGATCGGGTGGTGCCCGCGCTCAAGGATTTGAAGCACGATATCGGCAATATGTTGAACAAGGCCGTCGCGGCCATTGAGGACGAGAACGACATCCTGGCCGGGGTGCTCAAGAACAACATCAATTTCAACGAAATCAAGGGCAAGACGAAAATTGCGGACCAGAAATGGAAGGATCTGCTGGACCACTTCAACCAGCCGCGCTTTGTCCTGGTCAACGACAATTTCGAGTTTCCCGACCTCCTGGGCGCGGCCTACGAGTACCTGATCAAGTACTTTGCCGACAGCGCCGGAAAGAAGGGCGGTGAATTCTACACCCCCGGAGAGGTGGTCCGGCTTCTGGTCCAGTTGGTCAAGCCCCGGTCCGGGCAAACCGTGTACGATCCCACCGTGGGCTCCGGCGGCTTTCTGATCCAGACCCACCAGTACGTGGAGGAACAAGGCCAGGACCCCAGGGATCTGGCCCTGTACGGGCAGGATTCCAACGGCACGGTCTGGTCCATCTGCATCATGAACCTGATCCTGCACAACATCACCAACTTCAACATCGAAAACGGCGACACCCTGGAAGACCCGCTGATTCTGGACAACGGACGGATTCGCAAATTCGACCGCGTCCTGGCCAATCCGCCCTTTTCCCAGAACTACAGCCGGGCGCAGATGAAGTTCCAGACCCGCTTCCGGGAGTGGTGCCCGGAGTCCGGCAAGAAGGCCGACCTGATGTTCGTGCAGCACATGCTGGCCAGCCTCAAGGGCGACGGGCTGATGGCCACCATCATGCCCCACGGGGTGCTGTTTCGCGGAGGCAAGGAAAAGCTGATCCGGGAGCTGCTCATCGCGGACGACGTGATCGAGGCCGTGATCAGCCTGCCCCAGGGCCTGTTTTACGGCACGGGCATTCCGGCCTGTGTTCTGGTCTGCAACAAGAACAAGCCCGACCATCTGCGCGGTAAAATCCTGTTCATCAACGCGGATCGGGAGTTCGCCGAGGGCAAGAACCAGAACAAACTCCGGCCCGAGGACATCGAAAAAATCGATTCGGTGTTCACCCACAAACTGGAGATCCCCAAGTACAGCCGGCTGGTGGCCGCCGCGGAAATCGCGGACAACCACGAGTACAACCTGAACATCCGCCGCTATGTGGACAACACCCCGGACCCCGAGCCCGAGGACGTCCAGGCCCATCTACTGGGCGGGATTCCAGAGTCCGAGGTCCAGGCCCGGGTCGCGGACTTCGCCCGGTTCGGCCTGGAAGCCAAAACCGTGTTCCAGCCCCTGCGCCCCGGCTACCTCGCCTTTGTGAGTGCCGTGGAGCGCAAGAACGCCATCAAGCCCCTTATCGAAAATGCCCCGCCGATGCTCCAGACCCTGGCCGACCACCGCGCCGCCCTGGCCCTGTGGTGGGAGACGGCCAGGGATGATTTCGCCCACCTCGATCGGGCCAACTCCTCCCGGGACAACGGCGGGCGCCAGATGCCCGATGTCCGCCACGAGCTGCTGACCACCCTGAAGGCCAAACTGATCCCCCTGAACGTGCTGGACGAATTCAAAAGCGCCGGGGTGTTCGTGAACTGGTGGCAGCAGATTCGCTTCGACCTGAAGACCATCGTCTCCACCGGCTGGCACCACACCCTGATCCCGGATTCCTCCCTCATCGCCGCCTTTTTCCAGCGTGAAGCCGACGCCGTCGAGAACCTGGAAGCCAGAATCGGCGAACACCAGGGCGAGCTGGCCGAGGCCCTGGAAACGGCCCAGGAAATGATCTCCTACGAGCCGGAAGAAGACGAAAAAACCACCGCCGCGACCATCAAGGCGGCCCTCAAGGAAACCATTGACGACCTGAAAGCCTCCACCAACCCCTCGGCCCGCCGCGAGCTGGACAAGCTCAAGGCCCAGGATCGCCGGATCAGGCACCTGGAGAAACGGATCAAGGGAAACAAGGCCGAGGTGAAGGCCCTGCGGGACGAGCTGGAACTCAAGCTGGAACTCAAGCGCCTGGGCGATGCCGAGTTCACGGCCCAAAACCGCGACCTGCTCCAACAGATCACGACCCGCCTCGCGGACTTGAACCCCGACGACAAACAGGCCAAGAAAGCCATTGCCCGCCTGCTCCAGGACAAGACCGCCCTGGAAACCCGCATCCACCGCACCCAAACCCTGCTTCAGGCCATCGGCGGCCAACTGACCCCGGACCAGGCCAAACAGCTCATCCTCCAAAAACTCTCGGACATCATCACAACGGAACTGGACCGCTACCTGGTCGCGGAAAAACGAACCCTGATCCAGGGGGTGGAAAACTTGTGGGACAAGTACGCGGTCAGCAGCCGGGAACTGGAAGCGGAACGGGCCAGGACGCTGGAGGATTTGGATGGGTATTTAAAGAGATTGGGGTATTTGGGATGAGTGACAATCATCAATGGCAAACCAAGGCCTTGCGAGATTTGGCAAAAATCAATTACGGCAAATCACCAGCAGGAATATTGACTGAGGAAGGCGAATATCCTGTTGTTGGCACAGGCGGTGTCGAACGTATGGGGAAAGGGTATCTCCATGAGGGAGACTCAATCATCCTGGGAAGAAAGGGAACCATTGATCGTGTTCAATTTGTTACAGGAAAATTTTGGACTATTGATACCGCATACTATTTGAGCCACTTTACAACGTCATCACCATTATGGCTGTACTACTTTTTACAGACAATCGATTTGCGCCAATTAAACGAAGCAACGGGCGTACCAAGCTTATCCAGAGAATTACTTTATAAAATTAACATTTCAACTCCTCCAAAAAAAGAACAGCCAAAAATCGCCGACATCCTATCCACAGTTGACCGTGCCATTGAGCAGACCGAGAATTTCATCGCCAAGCAGCAGCGTATCAAAAACGGGCTGATGCAGGATTTGCTGACCAAGGGCATTGATGAGAATGGGAATATTCGATCTGAAGAAACGCATGAGTTCAAGGATTCGCCGTTGGGGAGGATTCCGGTGGAGTGGGATGTCAAAATATTAGACAATGTATCAGATATAAAATATGGCATTTCCGATGCAATAGATACAATGAATAAAAATGGTATTCCAACAATTACATTGCCATGCATATCACCAGATGGCAAACTGGACTTGTCAATTTCAAAAATTGTTTACACACCTAAAAAAAATGTTAAAGATATTGATTTATTGATGTATGAAGATTTGCTTTTTAACTGGAGGAATGGGAGCAAAAATCATCTCGGAAAAACGGCATTTTTTAATATCCATGATGAATACACACATGTTGGCTTTCTTCTTCGTATTCGAGCAAAACCAGATAGTGCATTTTCAAAATTTTTGTGGTATATAATAAATTATATTAAAGAAAATGGTTATTTTCTTAATGCAAAAATTCAAGTCAACAATACATTTAACAGCCATGAACTTAAATCTGTTGCACTCTCATTTCCAAGTATTGTTGAACAAAAGGCGATATGTGAGAGACTTGACTCTCTAGAATATGCTATATTCAATACTACTATAAGATTTGACAAACTCCGCTCCCTCAAAACCGCCCTGATGCAGGACCTGCTTACCGGCAAGGTACGGGTGACGTCGTTATTGGATGGCAGGGAGGCTGGGGTGTGAGTCGGGAGAGCCAGAACGTGGAGTGGAAGGCTTCCTGGCGTGACGAGTATTTGCGCTGGGTGTGCGGGTTTGCCAATGCTCAGGGTGGATGATGGGTGTGGCTGGAATTTCCCTATGACGAAAAGTATTTGGCTTTTTTCGACAATCAATTATTGGAAAAACCGGAAGAAACGCAGGCAGAAACGCCGGTCAAAACGCCGGTGAAAACGCCGGTTGAAACAAAGGTGAAAACACCAGAGCAGATCCTTCAAGTATTGGCTGAAAACCCAAACTTGACACTGGCCGACGTAGCCAAGGCAATTGGAAAGTCCCAGAGTGCCGTTGAAAGGGCAAGTTCAAAACTGGTTCAAGCTGGCCGGTTGAAATATGTCGGCCCACAAAAAACCGGCCATTGGGAGGTACTGACCCCATGAGAGCCAAGGACGCCGCCAGACACAAGCTGGACGAGCGCAACCATGTTGAAAAGCCTTTTCTGGACCAGCTTGCCGCGCTGGGCTGGGAGGTCATCGGCCTGACGGACGTCCAGCAGACGCCCGGGCAGACGTTCCGGGAGAGTTTCGCCGAGGTGGTCATGGCGCCGGTTCTGCGGGAACAGGTCAGGAAGATCAACGACTGGCTGGAGGACGATCAGGTGGAGGGCGTGGTCAGACAGCTTACGGCGGGCTTTCCAGGCGTCGGCCTGATCGAGAACAACCAGTACGTGCTGCGCCTTCTTCTGGAAGGAACCAGTGTCGGTGAGAACCGGACCAGCGGCGAGCAAAGCCCCACCGTGCGGATCATTGACTTCGACGAGCGGGCCAACAACCGCTTCCAGGCCGTGTGCCAGTTCAAGGTGCGCATCCTGGGCACGGAGCATCACATCATCCCGGACATCGTCCTGTTTCTGAACGGCCTGCCCGTGGTCCTGGTGGAGTGCAAGTCGCCCAAGGTCAAGGACGCCATCCCGGAGGCCATCGAGCAGGTGCTGCGCTACAGCGAGCAGCGCGGGGCCAGGGAAGGCAGCGCACCGCTGTTTTTCTTCAACCAGTTCGTAGTGGCCACCTGCAGGCAGCAGGCCAAATTCGGGACCATCACCACGCACACGGAACGCTGGTTTTTCCGCTGGGCCGATCCCTACCCGCGAGCGCTGAACGACCTGGCCCACGGCGCGGGCAGTCCCAACGACCAGCAGCGGCTGGTGGCCGGGATGCTTGACCGGGACAACCTGCTGGACCTGATCCGAACGTTCACCCTGTTCTCAATCAACGATCAGGGTAAGACCATCAAGATCGTGGCCCGGTATCAGCAATTCCGGGCGGTCAAGCTGGCCGTGCGCCGCCTGCTGGAGGGAACCAGTCCCCGGGAACGCGGCGGAATCATCTGGCATACGCAAGGCTCGGGCAAATCCCTGACCATGATGTTCATGGTCCGCGAAATGTATCGCCATTCCCGCCTGGCCTGCTGGAAGGTGGTTTTTGTCACGGACCGGGCCCAACTGGAGAGCCAACTGACCCAGACCAGCAAGAGCATCGGGTTCACGGTCAAGGTGGCCGACAGCATCAGGCGGCTCAAGGAACTGCTCCAGGCCGACACCTCGGACCTGGTCATGGCCATGATCCACAAATTCCGTGACGAAGACCTCTCCGAAGCCTTTCCGCAACTGAACGACCGGCCCAACATCCTGGTCATGACCGACGAGGCCCACCGCTCCCAGTACAAGATGCTCCGGGCCAACCTGGACCGGGCCATCCCCACCGCCACGCACATCGGCTACACCGGTACGCCCATCGACCGGACCGAGCGGGTTTTCGGCGACTACATCGACAAATACACCATGCGCCAATCCATTGCCGACGGCGTGACCCTGGAAATCGTTTACGAGGGCCGCACCCACAACGCCGAAGTCGCGGACCAGATCGGCATGGACGCGGCCTTTGCCGACGTGTTCAGCGATTACAATTTGCGGGAACGGCTGGAAATCCTGGGCTACGGCTCGCGGAAGGCCTACCTGGAGGCTGAACCGACCATCGCGGCCAAGGCCGGGGACATGGTCCGGCATTACCTGACCCACGTTTTTCCCAACCGGTTCAAGGCCCAGATCGTGGCCAGCTCGCGGGAGGCCGCGGTGCGGTATAAGTCCCAGGGACGCGGCCCTGGCCGAGTCCCTGGCCGAACTGGAGCAGGCCAACCCCACCGGCATCGACCTGGAACTGCTGCGCAAGCTGCAAACCGACGTGATCATCTCGCAGCGCCAGAACGATCCGCCGCACTTGAAGGAATTCATGGACGGCTCCCGGCAGGCCCACAGCATCAAGAGCTTCAAGATGCCGTTCGGCAAGGCGGACCAAGGCGTTACCGGGGACATGGGCATGCTGATCGTGAACAGGATGCTGCTCACCGGCTTTGACGCTCCGGAGGAGCAGGTGCTCTATCTGGACCAGCCCATGGTAGCCCAGAACCTGTTGCAAACCATCGCCCGACCGAACCGGGTGGGCCGGGAAGGCAAGGACAAGGGCTACGTGGTGGACTATGTGGGCGTGGGGCATCACCTGCGGGAGGCCATCAGCGGGTATGACGAACGGGAGCAGAAGGAGGTCGAGGACGCGCTGAGTTTCCCGGAGGACGAGCTGCGCGATCTCCAGGCCAGTCACGCGGCGATCATGGACCTGCTGCGCAAACACGGCCTGACCGACCTCACGGACCACGACGCCTTTTACGATGTCTTCTATGACGAGGATCTGCGGTTCGACTACATGCTGGCCTTCAGGAAGCTGACAAAGTGCATGAACATCGTCTTTCCGGCCCGCCAGGCCCTGGACTACTGGAGCGACTACCAGGCCCTGACCGAGATCAACGTCCTGGCTGGGAAGCACTTCCGGGACGAGCGGTTGAGCATGAAGGGCATCCCGCCCAAGTTGCGGGCCATCGCCGACCAGTATCTGACGTCCAAGGGCATTGACCAGCGCGTGGCCCCGATTTCCATCTTCGACAAGGAGTTCGAGCAGGAGGTCGCCAAACGCAAGCGGACCAAGACCAAGGCCGCGGAAGTGGAACACGCCATTCGCCACCATATCGAGGTGGAACTGGATGACGATCCGGATTTGCAGGCCTCCTTTGCCGAGGCCCTGGCGTTGATATTCAAGAATTTTCAGGACAACTGGAAGAAAATTTACGAGGAACTGGAAAAGCTGCGCCAGCGAATCGTGAACACGGCTCAGGAACCGACCTACGGCCTGCATCGCAAAAAACAAATGCCCTTTTTCCGCACCCTGAAACGGGAAATTTTCGATACCATCGCCGAAAACCCGGTCCAGACAGTGGTCGGCGGCGAAACCGCGCCCCCGTACGGCCTGAGCGAGGATGAACAGGTCTCCATCCTGGTGGACCTGACCCAGCAGGTCTATCTTGCCATCGAGCGGGAGTTGAAACTGACAAACTTCTGGGACAACATTCCGGCCCAAAGCAGACTTCGCGCCGAGATTCAGGAAACCCTGCTCCGCCCGGCCTACGCCAAATTGACGTCCCTGATCCGCAACCGCAGGCACATTGTCAGCCGCTTGATGGAAACGGCCCGCAAGAAGAACGACATCATTCTCTTCGCGGAATAGCCATGGACCTGACCTACACCGTTTTGCGCTCTTCACGGCGCAAAAAGCTGACCATCACCGTGGAGCGGGACCGCGGCGTCGTGGTCCACGCGCCGGCAACGGCCACCGAGGAAACCATCCAGGCAGCGGTGGAGTCCAAACGCAAATGGATTTACGAGAAGATCGGGCACGCCCAGAAATATGCCAGCCTGCCCCACCCGCCGGGCAAGGAGTTGGTCAACGGCGTATCCGCCCTTTTTCTGGGACGGCTCTATCCCATTGCTCTCACGCCGGAACAAGGTGGGGATATCCGGTTCGACGACAAATTCCTGATTCCGGCTTCGCTGCGCGGTGAGACACGCCATGTGCTGCGCGGGTGGTACATTGCCCAGGCCAGGGAACGGATCCTGCCCCGTGTCCGGATGTACGCCCAACAACTCGGCGTGACCTACAACGAAGCCAAAATCGTGGACAACCGCTATCGCTGGGGCTCCTGCACCACGAAGAACAACCTCAATTTCAACTGGCGGCTGATCAAGGCGCCGATGTTCGTCGTGGACTACGTCATCGTCCACGAACTGACCCACCTCCTGGAACCCAACCACACCCCCCGCTTCTGGAACATCGTCCACACCCAGTCCCCGCGCATGGACAAGGCCAGACAGTGGCTGCTGGAGAACGGTGGGATTCTGGAGGAGGAGATTTGATTGTCGTCAGGAAGTCGTCAGACCTTGTGCCCGCTGCTACGGCGCGGCAAGAATATCGCCGCCCGGGAAACACGTCGGCTTCATCTCGATTCTTTGGAGATTAAAAATCCCCATTTATCCGAAAATGGGGGACACAATACTTTGTTTACAACATTTTTCTACAATATTTGAATATTCATGCCCTCCACCCTCGCCTGGATCGACCACAACACCGCCGCACGGGAACGCACCTTACGCATCCTCTCCCTGTTCCAGGAACGAGATACCCGCGATGAGCTGGGGCTGGGTTCCGTTCGGGACAGTTTCGCCGACCAACTCTTTCCCGGCACAAGCACCATCCAGACCCGGCTGCGGTACATGCTCTTCGTGCCCTGGATCTACAAGTCCCTGGAAGACAAGAAAACACCCTCGTCATCCTTCGCGCAGCAGGCTGACAAAATTGAACGGGGGCTGATTCAACCGCTGCTGGCCTCCGACGACCAGGCCGGTGTTTTCGGCAAAACCGCTGGCGGAAGCCTGAAGCGTTTGCCCAGTTCCGTCTATTGGTCCGGTCTGGGGGCCTGGGGCATCCGGGTCATGGATTTATCGCAGGATGAGTACCATCGCCGGATTGACCAGATCCATGAACAACGCAAGATCCTTAAAGAGGAAGAAAGGCCGCCCAACGCCTTATCAATCGCGCCGCGGCCGCCCAAAATCCCTTTGATGTGAAATACAGCAAGGTCGAAGACGCTGACTGGGAAGCCTGCGCCACGGTCCTGAACTCAATCAGCATGTACGAGGCACTGTCCAAAGGCTGGTGAAGGTGATGGAGCAGATGCCCTTACTGATTTGTTTTTGAGGATGATCAACGTACTTCTGCTTTTGCTGCCCAATATTATCTTGACTGTGTGCATATCCATATTTGGTACGAAAAAATTCTGAAAAAGGTTGCAACACGCTTGTATTCTTTTCAATGTAAAATGAAAAAAACATCATTAGAGGAACTTTTTATGAATAACCTTAATAATCTAAAGACAATCTTTAAAAGAAAAATGTCCTTTTTTGATAACTTCAAAAATAATGATTATCAAAAATATGAATACAATTATAAAAAAGAATTGTCTGATATTGCGCATGCCGAATTCGAAGATTGGGTCAACAGTGATTCATCATCGCTTACACCATCAGTATTTCAGAAAAAAATAAAAAGAATTCTCCGTCAACAGTTGCCTGCATCAAAGCTTATTCAAAATCTGACTGGGTGGCGGGATAATGCTATTTTTCTGGACCAAATGCTCAAGGAGGAAACGCAGGTAAATGAGTTCATGAAGTTGCTTCATAAATTATTGAAAGCGGCTGGCGAAGACTCAGATGTCACTGAATCACTAGGCAAGATGCTTGATTGGATGAACAAACAGGCTTGCAATGCCAGTCACACGAAAATTTTTCCAACTTTTTTCCTGTTCATTTGGAATCCAAAGGATCATTTCTTCATCAAACCACAAGCCTTGGATCTGTTTTTGAAAAAAATCGGCGAGAAACCACTCGGGTACGGGAAGCCCCTGACCACGGGGGAATATCAACGAGTCCTGGCAATCATGAATGACATCAAGGCTGCATTGAGTGAATGGCAACCACGGGACATGATCGATATTCAGAGTTTTTACTGGGTTGTCACCAAATATGACCAAACAACATCCGATCTGCCTTTGAACCTCATTTATTACGGGCCTCCTGGGACGGGGAAGACATATACATTGGAAAATGAACTTTTTGAAATATTTACCGATAAAAATGAAAAACGATATGAGTTCATAACATTTCACCAAAGCTACTCCTATGAAGAGTTTGTCGAAGGTATCAAACCCGTTGTCAAAAATGATGGTTCAATAACGTATCAGGTGGTTGACGGTATTTTCAAACAAATGGTTCATCGTGCATTAGCTGAACCAAATAAAAAATTTGCCCTTTTTATTGATGAAATCAACAGAGCAAACATATCGAAGGTTTTTGGAGAATTGATCACGTTAGTGGAAGACAGCAAGAGAATGACATGGAATGCTAAAAATAAACATTGGGAAAGAGGTATTCAGGTTCAATTGCCCTATACGCACACGCATAAACATGATGCGCCACATTTCGGAGTTCCAGATAATCTTTATATTATTGGTACCATGAATTCTGCTGATCGAAGCATTGCACTTCTCGATACGGCTCTACGAAGAAGATTCGAGTTCCGTGAAATTATCCCGGAAACAGAAAAGCTGGGAAAAAACATGACGAGCGGGATAGACCTATCTGAGCTGCTTCAGGCGATGAATTCCCGGATCGAGTATCTTTTAGACAGGGATCATAAAATCGGGCATTCATATTTCATGGGAATCAAGTCATTTGATGATCTGGAAAATGTTTTTCTCACGCGAATTATTCCATTATTGCAAGAGTATTTTTACAATGATTGGGAAAAAATTCAGATGGTTTTTGCTGATCTTGGCAATGAAAACGATACGGACGGCAGACCTAAAACCAAACCGAATGCAATAATAACCTATGAAATTGCGAAGGAAAGTACTTTGCTCGGCACTTCCACAGGCATACCCCCTCGCAGACTTTACGAGGTTCCAGAACAGATTGATCCTGATTCCATCATCAAAATTTATGCGGATATCCAGGGATAATCGCCATGTCCGTCAGACTGGTGGTCTCCGAGTACGAGCGGTTTCGCATTGGCAAATGCTGGTCAGCAGACCAAATCAGCATTTCCCATGATGCTGCCAATGTATTGTCGTATTCACAGGAGCGGAGCGGACGAGAGTTGATCCGGCTTGGCTGGAAAGGAGCACAGGCGACAAACTGGGTCGGAAGTCTTGGTATTGGGCGGGATTGTCTTGATATTCTGCCCAAAATCGATGATCCCAGCGGTGGTAAAAGCCGTGCTCGTGCCCGGCAAAACTTGCTTTGGATGGTTGCGAGAGCTGGATTGATACCGACAGCCCCAGCCGAATTGGTGCGCCTGGGGGGCCAGGATGCTCCGCTGATAAAAGTGTTCATGGACCTCTATGTCGGGAAACTCGCCAGTGAATGGCGGAAAGGTTCTGTGCGCGACTATCTCGTGGAGGAGGCCAACCGCTCCTTCTTGCGCGGGAAACTCCTTCTTCCGGAGCACTTACGGGCGAATTTGTTGCACCGTGAACGTTTTTTTACGGCCTGCGATGAATTTAGTTCCGACACCCCCCTCTCGCGCGTATTGAAAGGTGCGTTGCGGATTTGCGCCGCCCAGGTCTTTAGTCCGGACTTGGCAAATAAGGCTCGCAAACTTCTGCATGATTTTGATTCGGTTGCTGATGCTGAATATTGCCCAGCAGAGCTTGACAGCATGACCTTCGATAGAAGGTTCAATCGATTTGCTCCACTGTTCGAATTGGCGAAAAAGATCCTGATGTCCAGGTCTCCGGAAAGTGGATCTCAACGTGAACAGTTTTACTCATTGCTGTTTGACATGAACGAGGTCTTTGAAAAATTTGTTGCCGCTGAAATCCAGACAGCCCTGGCCGGAAGTGAATATATCGTCAACTCGAATGCCGAAAAGCGTTACCTCTTGCTGGAAGGTAACAAGAAATGCTTTGGTATGTGTCCAGACATTCAAATTAAAAAGAGGAAGGAAACTCAATTTCTTGTAGACACGAAGTGGAAGCGACTTGATCCGGGCAAAAGTCATTTCGGAGTTAGTCAACAGGACATATACCAGATGTATGCGTATGGAAAAGAATATAATCCCAAGAAAACAATACTTTTGTATCCACATAACAGTGCATTGAAGCAAGACAAAAGCATGATTGCAAGGCTTTTCCACAATAATGATCGTGGTCAGATTATTGAAGTTCATGCAATCGATATAACAAAAGATATGCGAGAAATGTCCGTGACAATAGAAATGAGGCAGTCGCTTGAAGGTATGTTACGCAATGTCATACAAATGTAAAAGGACAGCGAAAAACATGACAAATCCTATAATCATCGAAACGAACCCGGACGGAAGTACCGTCCCTTTTGTCGAAAAATCAGTCCGTGCGTTGGGCAAGAACGAGGAGTACTTGGAAGAGGTCATCGCGTCGCATCCTGAACTTCTCGAACTTGAACTGATTAAGAACGGCATCTTGCCAAAAGTCTTCAGACAGAGAGAATTAAAAAACACCCTCGAAAACACTGTTGTTCCAGACATCATTCTACTTTTTCCTACTGGTGATGTCGTGATTGTCGAAGTGAAACTTATGGATAACCCTGAATTGCGCAGTCGCATGGCTATTGCCCAAATCTTTGACTATGCTTCCGCCTTTGTGGACAAGCAAGAGGACGAGCTGGCCAGATTTTTTTCGAAATACGGGAGTGCAGTTCCTCTGTGGGAACATGTAGTTCAGGAGTTATTCCCGGAAGTGCAAGACATTGAAAATCTGGCTGAACAGATCAAAAGCCGTCTCCAAAGTGGGGCAGTGCACCTGATTATTGCATGTGACACCGCGCCGGTGGGTCTAAAAAGGCTCATCAAGGGTGTGGCGCAGCAATCCGCCCTACCCTTTGATTTGTCATTGGTTGAGGTTAAGCCTTTTGTCCGTTCAGGGTGCGATAAGGGAAACGTGCTTTTCGTTGCCGTTAAAAGTCTGACCACTAATATCATAAACCGCACCGTCGTTACGGTTCGCTATGAAGAAGGCAGCGTTTCTCGACCTTCAGTAAGCGTACTGACAACATCACCGCCAGATAATAATGGAGCAACCCGTTTCTGGACGACGGAGGATGTGGAAACTGAAATCGAAGCGCTAGGATCACCAATTGTAAAAAAACTTTTTTATCTGGCCCGCACATATTCAAGCGGCGGCCGGGTCATATCACCGGGCAAAACCCGCAAGCCGGTTTTTGGAATGTACCTTGAGGGGACTTGCTCAAAAGGTCAGCCCAAGTCCAGTCAGCTTTTTAATCAGCGTCTAGGTGATGCCAACTTGCGCATTTACCTCAACATGCTGGAAAATATCGTACCTACCGAGGTGTATGAGCAATTCGTCATGAAGCTTGATGCACTATTTCCTGAAGTCATGTCTCGTGGGCTTCGAGAACCGCTTATCTCTTTGGTTGATGTTGAAACCAAGTTTGTGGAATTTGAGGACTGTATCAGATGGCTGGTCGAGAAATCCAACTCCAAGTGCTGAGCTTTGCATTGCTAATTATGGATAATGCCCCATAGCTTGCGTCTTCTTGCGGAATATTCCGTACCCTTGAAGGTCTGTCGCTTGGCCGGGAAGATTGCTAGCCGTTCGCTATGACTACCACATTTTTCGGCCCAGATTTGTGGCAGTTCAAGCGCTTGTGGCGCTGGCTAACCGGGTAAGTGGCCGTAGCCTTACCCTCCAGAACCAAGAGCATTCTTGGATGGGAACCTATTATTCACCACCAACCTTGCCGGCGGCAACTGCCTGAACCACATTAAATATAAAGAAATCAATGTCATTCAGACTAATCCTCCTACTATCCCTGCTTGCCGCTCTCTTTTTCTGGAAATATCCAGAATACATTCCGAGTCAGCAGAGAACATTCCATAAACCTCCTGGACTTTTGTCTGAAAAGATGAATGCATCTGATATTATAAAGCTCACGAATGAATACAGAATATCCTTGGGCCTCACCCCTCTTCAAGAAAATTTTCAGTTGACCCATGCCGCTGAATACAGAGCAAACGATATGATCAGCAACAGGTATTACGCGCACGTTAATCCAATTACCGGAGAAGGTCCTGGAGATGCTATTAAGGATGCAAATTACCAATACAGAACATATGCTGAAAATATTGCCATGGGAAACTGGCAATCCAATCGGCATATTGTTGACGGCTGGATAAACAGCCCTGGACATAGAGCAAATATCGTGAACCCGAATATCAGTGAAATCGGGGTCGCCATCATCAAGGACACGACCACCCCACTTGGCCGTCCTTCCGCGTACTATGGCGTCCAACTCTTTGCCAGTCCAATGCCTGATTGTTCGCGCCCCAGTGAAGCCGACAAAGCTTTGCTTCAGGAAATGCAAAGAAAAAATGATGATATTTGGAGAAGAGTCAATATCCAGAAAAGTGAACTTGAACGACTGCAAGCGAGAATCCATCGCGAGAATAGCAATACAGCGAAAAACAAAATGATAAACGATTACAATAGGCAAGTTAATGCATACAATAGTCTTGTAGCCGAAGCAAACGGCATGCAGGAAAGCCTAAAACTCGTTGTTCAGTCCTACAACAATAAAATCAATGCATACAATGCCTGCATGCAAGCTGATAGTTTTGTTTCAAAATAGAGCCTGTGTTAGCCAATAAGCCGGTTGATTGAACAGCCTACTGCAAAACCCGATATCCCCTCCCGGCCATGCACCGCCGAATAATATCCATCTGACTCCGCGCCCCTTCCGCTGCCCCGCTCATGCCACCGGACGTCCCGCCGACAGCAGCCCCCATTCCGGCGAATTCACCGGCACGGCCAAAATATGATCCGACAACGAGACCAAGCAGAGCCCCGGCTCCGGCACCAATGGCACCGCCGACAACGGTTGAGGTCGCGGGAGAAACCTGTTTTGCGTAGTTCTGGCAATCACGAAGATCCTGCTCATACTGAACGGAGTTGACCCCCTGCATGTCCACGATGGGGCGGTAGCTGGCACAGCCGGTTGTGAGCACGACAAGAATCGAGACGAGTACGATGGCCTTGCGCATGGTTTCCTCCTGATTTGGTTTCAACAGCCTGATTGGAGCGTGTCGCCGAGATGACGATTCAAGATGCATCCATCGAATCAATGCCAATGATTTCCGTGGATGAACCTTCTCCGTGGCAATTTGAAGACCTTACCCGGAGGGTATTCCAGAATCAGGAATGGAAGCAAAATTTTTATGATCAAGAACAACAGACTGTTAGCTATATGCCGTTTTCGTTGATTCGTGCTACCATGTGGGGTATGGACGTATCCTTGAAAAACGTGCTTTGAGAAGCAAGTTGTTTGAGGCCCATGGAAGTCGAACACTTTTTCCGAGAGAGAGACCATGCAGATCATCCTTGGTTACATGCTCGATGGTGGTTCCTATCCTGACGCTCTTGGGGAAGCGGATGCCGTATCCGGCAAGGTCGTTGTCGGCCCGATGGGGATGCTCTCGATCCTGGAGACCAGGCTTGGGCTGAAAGAGCCCTCCACGCACCCAGCCGTGCGGATCGGGCAGTACCTGGCAAGGCTCAAGACTGCTGACGATGGGCACCGGTTCTACTCCAAATCCTTCGAGGCGGATGCCTGGGCTACGGCCAATGAGCTGTTGGGCTGGCGGGATGCGCTGGTGTTCGGTGGCTGGGACGGCAAGGCCATTCAGGGCATGTCCGCTCGCCTTGTGGATCTGGTTGATGTGGAAAGCCTGGAACAACCTGCCCTCTCCCCTGGAATCGGTGAACGCTTACAACGCGTCGTTTCGGCTCTTGAGGGTGCCACTGCAGGGCATCTTGGCATCAGCAGCCTGGACCTGGTTGAACCGGAGCAGGAATGGCCTTTGCCATGGCGCAACGTGTTTCAGACCCTCAGCTTGGCAGGAGTCTCCCGGAGGGCACTGAAGCAGGACATGGCAGAGTCCCCTGGCGACCTGGGCCTTTTGCAGAACGCTTTCCAGACCAAAAACTGCCCAAGGAAAACCCCTTCCGGTGACGGCAGTCTGCTGCTCATCGCGGGACAGACCGAGGCGGAAGCTGCCGAGGCGCTTGCGGAGTGGCTGGCCGCGGACAGCGAGGCCAACAAGGATGTGCTGATCATCAAGGGCATGGGCAGCAGGCTCCTGGATGAGGCCTTGCATGCCCGAGGGCTCCCACGCTTGGGCAGCGATTCGGGTTCCCGGTGGCGGGCCGCATTACAGGTGCTGCTCTTGGCCCTCAAGAATGCCTGGTTGCCGGTGAATCCGCAGCTTCTCCTGGAAATTCTCACATCGCCCAGCTCGCCGATTCCGCGGTGGGCTGGGCGGCATTTCGTGGACGCCCTGCAAAAGCACCCCGGTGTTGGCGGCGAACTCTGGGTCAAGGCCAGGGAAGCGGCTGTGCTGGAAAAGCAACAGTGTCTGGAACAGGAGGGACTGCCAACAGCCAAGGCGTCCCGCAAGATGCGCGAGTTTCAGGAAGTCCTGGATTTTTGGCTTGGCGGGAAGCGCTATGACCCGCAAACCGGCATGCCTGCCAGGGAAGCGCGAAAAATTTGCGCAGAAGTGGCCCGTTTGGCAGCCGCCAGGGGCGGTCATACAGGGGACGCGCTGCTGGTTGCGGCCATGAGTCAGGCCAAGGACCTGGAAGAGGCCATCAAGGTTTCCAGTCTGGAAACCATCACTCGGCCCCAACTGAAGCGCATGGTGGATGAAGTGCTCCGGTTCGGGGGCTCCACACCGGGCCTTGAGCCCGAAGCGGCCCAGTGGCACAGCGTGAAATCGCCGGGCCAGGTCTGGTCCGGGGCGCAGACCATTGTCTGGTGGAGTTTTTTGGAGCAGACCCCGTCCCATGCCGCGCATGTCTGGACCAGATCCGAGCGCAAGGCCCTGGCAGATGCCGGGGTCCACTTGGAAGAGATGCAGACCCAAAGGCTCATACAAGCCGGGTTCTGGAGACGCCCCGTGCTCCTGGCAGGCCAGCGCCTGCTTCTGGTGATGCACAGGACAGAGGCCGCGGACAAGACAGCCCTGCACCCTCTGTGGGACGAGATCAAGCAGGCCGTCGCCCCCAAGGACGCGGACGAGCGGCTGATCACTGTTGAAGCAGGGCAGTTGCGCACCCGCGAGCAGGTGACGTTCGGGCCGCAACCGGACGCCAGGGTAATGAAGAGAAGCAGGCTTTTGCCGCAGACATTGCCGCAGGCCAGGCCAAGCTGGGACATCCCCGCGAACATGGTCGGCTTTCGGCCCCGGGAATCCGCATCCAGCCTGGAAAAGCTCCTGGGCTGCCCCCTGGCCTGGGTGCTGCACTACCACGCAAAGATCAAGATGGGCGCACTGCTTTCCCTGCCCAAGGACGCCCAGTTGACCGGCATCCTGGCCCATGCCGTGGTGGAGCGACTGTTCAAGCCCACCGGCAGGTGCGACCCACAAACAGCCAGGGAGCAGGCAGCTGCCGTTTATGAACAGCTGTTGCCTGAAATGGCCGCCGGCTTGCTGCAGGAAGGACAGGCAGTGGAGCGCCAGCAAAACCGCGAGCGGATCTGTGAATCGGTGACAGCCCTGGCCTTGATGCTGGAACAGTGCTCCCTGACTGTGGAAGACGCGGAGCTCTACCTGACCAAACCCGTCCAGGAACTGAACACCGAATTCCAGGGCTCCTTGGACCTTGTCTTGAAGGACAAAAACGGCAACAGGGCCATCCTGGACCTGAAGTGGAGCAAGTACAGCAAATACAAGCGCGAGGAACTGCAAGCCGGTCTGGCCCTGCAGCTGGCCGCCTACGCCTGGCTGCTCGGCAAGGGCAAGCCGCTGCCGGCAGGGTACTACATGCTGGCCCAGGCAGAGCTTTTGACCACGGACATTTCCTGCTTCCCAGGGCAAAACGTGGTTCAAGGTCCGCCCCTCTCCGAGGTCTGGGCCTCACTTCTCGACCAGAGCCGCGAAGTCATGTCCGCGCTGAGTAATGGACAGGCCCATGCGCCTGGAGCAGAACCTGAGGCAGACCCCACGCTCAACTCGTGCAGATTTTGCGACTACACCAGCCTGTGCGGGGCGCGCCGGGAGGTGGACGCATGAGCGAAACAATCGAGATCGTCAGTGCCAGCGCAGGCTCCGGAAAAACATACCACCTGACCCATGAACTGAACAAAGCCATCGAAAACGGTGTTCGCCCCGAAGCGGTCCTGGCCACCACGTTCACCAAGAAGGCCGCCTCGGAACTCACCCAGCGCGTGCGCCTGCTGCTCCTGGAAAGCAAATGGGAAGCTGCCCAGTCGATCCTGGACGGCTATGTGGGCACGGTCAACTCGGTTTGCGGCAGGCTGCTCAAAGATTTCGCCTTCGAGGCCGGGCTCAGTCCGGCCCAGGAACTGATCCCGGAAGCTGATGAACTTTCCGTGTTCAAGACAGCCGCTGATCCTGTTCTGGAAAAACATGCTCCGATCCTGAACCCGATTGCCGCACGCTTGAGCCTGGAGGACTGGACCGGGGTCGTGCGCGACGTGATCACCCAGGCCAGGGCCAATGCCCTTGAGGCTTCGGACCTGGCGCTTTGCGCGGACAAGTCATGGCAGAGGCTCAAGGCCGTCCTGCCCGAACCGCTTGATTCCAGCCAGGAGGCGGTTCTCGACGAGACCCTGCACCAATGCGTGCAAAAAGCGACAAAGGATATTGCCTCGGGAGCGGACACGACCCAAACCACAGCGGGAGTCCTGGACTATCTGCGCGGCGTGGAAGTCAAGATCAAGGCCAAGACTGCCCTGCCCTGGTGGGATTGGGCCAAACTGGCCAAGCTTAAGCCGGCCAAGGGCAGCCAGGATGTTGTCCTGCCCGTCAAGGACGCCGCTTCCCGGCATGAAGGCCATCCCCGTCTGCACCGCGACCTGGAACAATACATCAAGGCTGTTTTCGCTTGCGCTGCCGAAGCCATGCAGGCCTTTGCCGAGTACAAGCGCAGCCAGGGCCTGATCGACTACGTGGACCAGGAATCCCTGACCTGCTGGCTTCTGGAGAATCACGACGTGCGCGGGCGTCTGGCCGAATTTTTGGATATCGTCTTTGTGGATGAGTTTCAGGACACCAGCCCCATCGAGCTGGCGGTGTTTTTGAAGCTGGCGCAATGCGTGGACAGGTCCATGTGGGTCGGAGATCAGAAGCAGGCGGTCTACGGGTTCAGGGGCACTGACCCGATGCTCATGGACGCAGCGGTGAAGCGGCTGCTGGAGGCCCAAGGCCCGACAATTCTCACGGACAACTGGCGCTCTCGGCCCGGTCTTGTGGAGTTCACCAACCATGTATTCTGCCCGACGTTCGAGGCCAGGGGGTTTGCAAAGGATCAGGTTTTCCTGAACCCGGTGCGCAAAGAGCACTTCAGCCAGACCCTGCCCCTGGAAGCCTGGAGCCTGGACAGCAAAAAGCTGGATGAGGACTACGCCTGTATCGCGTCGGGTGTCGCCACGCTTTTGTCCGCCCCGGACAGCTACGTGGTGGAGGACCCAAAAACTAGGGAACTGCGTTCTTTGCGCGGCGGCGACATTGCCGTGCTCTGCCGCAAGAACACTGTCTGCCTTGCGGTTGCGAACGCCTTGGAGCGGTTGGGTGTGCGCGCGGTCACCAAGCGCAAGGGGCTTCTGGACACCCCGGAAGCTGTTTTTGCCATGGCCGCCCTGCGCTACCTGGTTGACCCCAGGGACACCTTGGCCGTGGCCGAGCTGTTGCACATGAGTGGGCAACAGGACTGGTTGAACAGATGGCTGACCGAGGATGGGTTCTGGAAAGGATGCCTCCCGATATCAGCCCTGGATAACTTGCGGGGCATGCTCGCGGATCTGACCCCCTGGGAGACCCTGGACCTGGCCATATCCGCCTCACAGGCGGAAAGCATGGCCTGCCGCTGGGGGCGACCGGAGGTCCGATTGGCCAACCTGGATGCCCTGCGCGGTCTGGCCAAGGGCTATGAAGACATCTGCATGGCCAGGCGCAACCCGGCCACTGCCGCGGGCCTCATCACCTACCTCGCCCTGGAGGTGAAAAAGACCGACCTGGACCTGCAGGGCCAGGGCGTGGACGAGCATGCGGTGAACGTGATCACCTATCACAAGGCCAAGGGGCTGGAATGGCCTTTTGTTGTTCTGGCCGAGCTGAACTGGTCGCGGGACGTGTCCCCGTTTCGGGTCAGCGTGACGCCCAACGAAAAGGGCTTTGACCCGCTCAACCCCTTGGACGGGCGCTGGATCAGGTACTGGCCCTGGCCCTACGGCAAGCAGGCAACCAATGTGGGCCTGGACCTGCGTGTGGAAGGCTGCGCCGAGTTGCATCAGGCCCGAAGCGAGTTCTGGTCCGAGGAGTCCCGGCTGATGTACGTGGGCATGACCAGGGCCAGGGACTATCTGGCCTTTGCCTTCAGGGGCGACGGACAAAAAAGTACGGCATGGCTGGATATCCTCATGGACCCTGAGGACAATTCGGTCCTGGACTTTTCCGATGGGGAGGGCTCGATCCGATGTTTGGACAGGAAATTTCCGGCAACCTTCAAGGAGTTTTCCCCCCGGACCGAACCTGCCCAAAGTCCCCAGGAAGCGTGTTTCGGGGCTGGACCCTTTCCCGAAATCCTTCCCCAGCACCCCCCGGCTCGTTTCAGCCCCAGTTCCGCCGCCCCTCAAGACGGTGATGATCTCCTGGTGCATGAGCCTCATCGTATCGGTCCGCGCATCCCTGTTGCCGGGAAGCCGGACGTCAATGCCCTGGGCGAGGCCGTGCATGGTTTTCTGGTCCAGGACAATCCGGAACAAGGCCTAAAAATCCGCATGGCCCAGGCCCTGGCGATATGCACGCGATGGGACGTGATTGGCATAGCGCCGGGAGATCTTGTTGCGGCAAGCGAAAGGCTGATCGCATACCTGCGCGCTACTTACGGCGAAGGCACGGCCCTCAAGGAGCATCCCATGCACATGCGTGTAGGCAGTCAGGTGGCATCCGGATGGATCGACCTGGTCTGGCAGACACGGGACGGCTATGTGATCGTGGACCACAAGTCCTTTCTGGGCCAGTCGGAAACGGTCAAAAAGCATTGCACGTCTTTTGTGCCGCAACTCAATGTCTACGCGGATTGCCTGGAAAAAGCCCGTGGGCAAAAACCCCTGGCCCTGCTGGTCCATTTGCCCATGATCGGGATGATGGTTGAGATTGAGAGAAGGAAGACGTGAGAACCCAAAATAAGAATTGGCATGTCCAGACCAGACAAAACATGGATCGATGACTGGGAAATCGGGGTAGAGCCTGGAATGCTTATTCAAAATACCTGCTCAATATTTAAATCCATGGCCTTGGCCAGCTTTTCGCGGGAGGCTTTGCGCAGCTTTTTTTCTCCGCTCTCCATCTGGGACAAGGCGGCCTGTGTTATGCCTGCCCGAGCTGCAACCTCGTTCTGGGTCATCCCTAGATATTCACGCCAAGCCCGGACAAGAGGTATGTTCTTCTCAACCTGCAGGTCCACGACCTCGTGGGGAATAGCGTCGCCATCGGGTATACGGGGCTTTTGACAAGCCAGAAACTTGGCGGCCTGGGGGTATTCGCGAACAAAATCCTGGAAAGGGATAACCACAAAGGCAGGCACGCCCTGCTGATAGATGGTCTGGATGTTAGTAGGTTCGATCATCGCGTTTTTTGATCTCCTGAATGTTTATTATCCGGATGGTTTCGGCGATATCAAAAAATATCCGGAAACGCCCGACTCTGAGCCGGTATGCATACTTGTGGCAGGTCAGCTTTTTCACCTGAGGCGTATTGGGAAACTCCGCAAGACCGGCCACTGCGTCTTTCAGCGCTTTCCGAGTGTTCTGGTCAGGAATTTTTGCTAACTGTTTAAGCGATTTGCTACGCCAATCGATGAAATACATGACCACATTGATATAAGTTAAATATAAGCATTGTCAATCTTGTCGCTGCACTATCCTGTCGCTTCACGATAGAGGTCTGCAAATATCACTGGCCCTGCTGGTCCATTTGCCCATGATCGGGACGATGGTGGAGATTGAGAGAAGGAAGACGTGAGAACCCAAAATAAGAATTGGTATGCCCAGACCAGACAAAACATGGATCGATGACTGGGAGATCGGGGAAGAGCCTGACAGGGAGCGGACTGTCTCCATGGAACTGGTGCAATGCTTCAGCGAATTCTGGGATGTAGCGGGACTCGACAGCAAGGCAAAAGCCACTAGAAACAGATATTCAGGGGCATTGCATGCCCTTGGCGGTTATCTGGTGGAGGAAGCCATGTCCGATGACGGTTTGCGCATGACAACCAGCGAACTGCTTGCTGAACATATCGACGCTGAAGGCGGACCGCTTATTCATCCCCATGAGCAAACCTGGCAGGATGAAATCGACATGGTTTGTCGAAAACTCTATAAGCACCTGAAAGTCCAAGGGAGAATACCATGATCGGGGCCATTGCCGGGGACATCATCGGTTCGGTCTACGAGTGGAACAACATCAAGACCAAAGACTTTCCACTCTTTGCCCATAACGCCCACTTCACCGACGACACCGTACTGACCGTTGCCCTTGCGGACAGCATCCTGACCGGCACTCCTTACGCCGAGAATATGAGGCGCTTCTATCACTGGTACCCAAGGGCCGGATACGGTGGCAGTTTTCGCAGGTGGGCCAATGACCCTGATGCCGGGCCCTACAACAGCTGGGGTAACGGCGCGGCCATGCGCATCAGTCCGGTGGGGTACGCCTACGACGACCTGGAAACGGTCCTGGAAAAAGCCAGGGAGTTCACCGAGATCACCCACAACCATCCCGAGGGCATCAAGGGCGGGCAGGCGACGGCAGCGGCCATCTTCCTGGCCAGACAGGGGAAGTCCAAGGACGAGATCAGGGAGTTCGTGGAGCAAAGGTTCCTGTACGACCTGAGCCGACACGTTGACGAAATCAGACCCACCTACATCTTCGATGTCTCCTCCCAAGGGACGGTGCCCCAGGCCATCCGGGCATTCTACGACTCAACGGACTTCGAGGACGCCGTCCGCACCGCCGTTTCCCTGGGCGGCGACTGCGACACCCTGACCTGCATCACCGGAGGGATTGCCCAGGCGTTTTACGGTGGGGTGCCGGAGCATATTCAGGGCAAGGTGTATGGGATTCTGGATGAGAGGTTGGGGGAGATTACGCGGCGGTTCATGGAGCGGTACGGTGGCGGGCGATAGGCAAGACCACAAGCCTTGTGGATATTGTGCAAAATCTTGTCGAATTAATGCAACACAGCAGAACCGAATATGACACACGAACTTGATGAACAATGCGGCAACTGCACCCAGTTCTTTCCTGACCGAAACGGCCCGACAGAGTATGGAATTTGTATACTTAACCCGGTTTTTGCCCCTTATGTTGATGATATCTTTGAGTTGCGCTTTGACAGGTGTCATGAGTTGGTCAAAGCGAAACGTCTTCTCCCATCGCCTTCGTGGGCGTATCGAAGATATGCTGGACGAAATCCAGGCATAGCCCCAGACAATCACCATATTACTCTGGCAAACGGCCAACTCGCGGACAATAATCCCCACGAAGGAAACAACACGATGACTGACCAGAAGGGAATCAAAGGCCACGACACACGCCTCGCTGTCGCCGCCCTACTCATCCTCTTTTTCAGCTTTTTCCACCTACCCGAAGCAACGGCGACTTCAAATCAGCACAGCGTGGCCGCGAACCTGTTTACTCCGGAAGCGCTCTGGGAAATCGGACGGGTTTCCGATCCCCGGATTTCCCCGGACGGGAACCAGGTACTGTTCGCGGTCAGGCACTTCGACCTGGAGGGCAATGTCGGCCAGAGCCACCTCTATGTGGCGGGCATGGACGGGAGCAACAAGCGGCGCATCTCGCCGGAGGACGGCAATGACGACCATGGACTGTGGAGAGCATAAAACAATTTCTAAAATTACTATATAGATCAAAAACACTATTATTTTTGGCTCATTATGCGTTCCGGACTGTTATTTTCTTCTGGGAATCCCAACGGGATTCAGTCCCCCAGCCCAGGGTTGCGGCTATGCCGCTACCCTGGGAAATGCGCCATATTTCCGTAACCTACCCCAACGGGGTTGCGTCTTTAAACGTGGAAACGACCAACAACTTCAACAGATGCAACCCCGTTGGGGTTGTTTTTCTTTCTTTCAATGATCCCAGGGTAGTCCAGCCTCTGACTGGCCAACCCTGGGCTGGAGGACGATGCCCCGTTGGGGCATGAACCGATGAAGAATCATGCATTGACGGGACAGCTGCACGAAACGCATATTGAGCCATATTTTTTAGCACAATATGGATATATTTTCATCCTTGGGTTCAGATCAGGATTAGTAATAAATATGGACGATGAGAGATTATCCATTGCGTCCTGTCACAAAGCCCGCAATCGCCCATCCAGATTGGAATACCGCTTCCCGGTCTTGTTGTTCCTGAC
>REDL01000127.1 GCA_007693505.1 Desulfovibrionales bacterium
ACGACCGGATGCCGGTGATCATCAAGCCGGAGGATTATGCGGTATGGCTTGCTCCCGAGAGTCACCGGGAGCAGATTTACGCCTTGCTTCAACCCTACGCTGCTACGCCAACCCAGATCCAGCCGGTCAGCACCAAGGTCAACAATCCGAGAAACAACGATCCTGACTGCGTTGTCCCGGTCCTGCTGCCGGACGATGGTTGACCATGCCGCCCTCGACGATCTTCGCCCTGCTGGACTGCAACAATTTCTACGCTTCCTGCGAGCGTGCTTTCAACCCGAAGCTGCGAGGCAGGCCTATCGTGGTACTGTCCAACAACGACGGCTGCGTGATTGCCCGCTCCAACGAGGCCAAGGCCCTGGGCATTCCCATGGGCGCACCGGCGTTCAAGTTCCAGCCTCTGTTCAAAAAACACGGTGTCCACGTTTTTTCCTCCAACTTCGCCCTTTATGGCGATATGTCCCGGCGCGTGATGGAGACGGCCTCTCTCTTCACCCCGGACATGGAAATCTACTCCATCGACGAAGCCTTCCTGCGCTTGGACCGGATGCATGACCAGCCTCTGGACCTGGCTCGAAAGATCAGGGCTACGGTGTTGCAATGGACCGGGATACCCGTGTCCATAGGCATCGGCCCGACCAAAACCCTGGCAAAGATCGCCAACCGGGTGGCCAAGAAACAGCCGGAGCATGGCGGGACGTTCAGTCTTGTGGATTGTCCGGATCAGGACCAGATTTTGGCCGGGATCAACATCGAGGACGTCTGGGGAATCGGCAGCCGGTACAGCAAGAAGTTGCGCGAGTTCGGTATTCGCAACGCCCTGCAATTCAGCAGGCTGGACAAGGATTGGGTGAAGAAGCGCATGACTGTGAACGGGATGCACACTTTACTGGAACTTCAAGGCATACCCTGCATCCCCCTGGATCAGACCGTGGCCACGCCCAAGAGCATCGTTTGCTCCCGAACCTTTGCCAGAGCTGTCCAGGACAAAGATCAACTGGAGCAGATCGTTTCCGGGTACGCGGCCAGGGTCGGGGAACGCCTTCGCGGCCAGAATTGCATTGCCGGACAAATTCAAGTGTTCGTGCTCACTGACCGTTTTCGTCTGGATAAGCCGCAATACGGCAACGCGGCCACGATTTCACTGGCCATCCCCTCAAGCCACACGCCGAACCTGATCAGGGCAGCCCGGACGGTCCTGGATCGAATATTCAAGCCTGGCTACGAGTATCGAAAAGCTGGAGTTATGGTTTTCGGAATCGAGAAGGAACAAGGCCGCCGGCTGATGCTGTTCGAGCCTTCACCGGAAGAACTGGCACGGAGCAAGGCCCTGATGGGAGTCATGGACCGGATCAACGCCAGGTGGGGGGCAATGACCATGCGCATGGCCGCGGAAGGGACGGGCAAGCGGTGGGTGATGCGGCAAGCGCATTTGAGCCCGAGGTACACAACGGATTGGAAGGCGTTACCGAGAGCGTTGTGATCAGCATAGGGGGCTTGCGAGGGCCAGTATTTTGAAGAAAACATAGCATTGCTCATCAACTTGCAACTTGTAACCAAATTGACCCATCTGTGCTCATAAATTTTTGAACCATTTTTTGTACTACTCAGACACTTTGCCAAAATGTTGGATTTCTTCGTACACGCATTTTCGCAACATGCATTTTTTTTAAGAATATCTTGTCGATTTCTGGTCAAAAAACACAAATGTGCCAAGTTATTTCAAAGTGTCTGAGTAGTATTAGATCTTGGGCCAAAATTTCCGCCAGTTCTGCGGATCAACATATCCAAAGTGATGCAAAGGAGCATTGCAACCCCATGCTTATTTCGTATTTCCAAATAAAAACGCTTGTTGGATAAATATCAAAAAACGTTTTTATTTACAGAAATTTCAGCTTTACTTTTTGTTGCTTGTTCGCGGCATCAACTGCCTCCGCCGCAAGCCGCAAGCAGACGGCAAGACCGTCCCGTCGACAATGGTCGAACGTGGCGATCAATTCAGTATTGATTTTGACCTCGTAACGTCGCAGGCCACCCGGATCTTCTCCCTCAATTCTGTTCGGCGATCCCATATTCGAGATAATGATCGGCATACTACCTCCCTTAATCTTTTCTAGTCTTGGATATTGGGACTCGTTGGCCTTTCAAAACGGCATTCGTGAACAATGAAGCAGCCTGGAGCGACCATGAATCTGAATTTTACCATTATCTCCAGTCTGACATCAATTGCTCTGAAGGAAGAGATTCTCAATTGAACAGCAACTCTTAAACTTCATTAAAAAATGTACTGACCTTCGAATCACATGCTTCACACAGAGATTTCTTACCCTGCTGTTCTGTCAATGAAGCTCCACAATCGCGGCATGTCTGTTTGCAAATGCTGCCAGAGTGTTTGGCGATTCTCATGACGGTTTTTTCCATATTGAAAGGAATTGTCGTTTTACAAACCATGATAAAGAGAAAATTATTTTTTTCGTATATACCATTAACCATGATTGTATCTGAAATTTTCAATAGTTCGGTCATCGCGCCTTCCACGATCTTGCTCCACCCTTTAGGGAACGAGAATTCAACGAAGGGCGTTCGCAGATTACGCTGATACGTCTCAAAAAAATCTATGAGATGCTCCTTCATGCGGCCTCGAAGCATGTCAATTTCGCATTCAGCGCACCTTGTTTTAAGGCTATGGCGAATGAGTTCAGTATCGGTAAGTTTGCCACATGTCTCGCAGACTCTGCTGAACAATGCTTTGGCTTTCTCCTCTGCTTCTTTCTGCCGGGTCTGTGTCGTGATCACATATCGGTCACGTTTTGACCATTCAAGGCGCTTCAAGACGATACCGGAATCTTGAAGTTGCTCCAGTAAAATCTCCATGACGGCAATGATGCTCTTCTTCTTAAAATCAGTCGCGTGAACATCGATCTTGACGTCACGCACATATTCATCAAAACGAGCGTACAGTTTGATGAGATCCGGATCGTCGAGCACCCAATCCGGCTTCCATATTTTTTCCCGGATAAACTGCGTCTGGTCCATGCCGTTTGGAAAAGGCGTGATTTCAGGCATGGCCATGGCGCAAAGGCTTGAAACCATTCTGTCGTGACTCTCTTGGACGCTTTCGCCTGTTACCTCCAACTGACGCGAAGGCAGTGCGTATTTGGCCAGAATCACCTCACCCTTGCACAGTTTCTGAACCGGCTTCGGAGCCTCGAAAAAAGTGCGCGCCCATGCGTCAGTGGCCGGATCGTCACTCTGCATCAGGATTTTTGTTCCGAAGTTGCCCAGCATGGCGTGGACCTTGTGTTCAAGGCCGGTGCGATACAGGCTGGACATGCTCTGTGTGGCTGCGACATTGATCACGTTGAACTCGCGGGCCTTGGATAACCAGTTGAAATCATCCAGACTTGAATCCTCGTCCAGGTTCAACACGTCCTGAAACTCATCCAAAATGCAGAATACTGGCTCTTGCTCTGCGCACGGATGCTCATAGCGCGAATAGACCGACTGATAGAATCGTTCCTTGAGATACCGGGCAACGATTCTGCCCGGTTTTCCTGTCCGTGGGGAGAAGCGCAAAATCACGATGCTCTTTCTTTTCAAGATCAGTTCATCCAGGTTGAGTGCAAGTCCGCTTGAATCAGACAGCTTGCAGGACAATTGCGAACTGGACAGATCGTTCAAGATTTTGCGGACATTGGCCAGTTGCCACGTGACTTGCCGCTCCCATTCGTAAGCCTCGCTGCCAGTAGAGTTTTCCTTGCACAGCACGTGGAACGAATTTGATTCCACAGAGGCCCGAAAAGTTGCCTGCTCCGGCGTTGTCTCATTCACCATCCAGATCCAATGCTGCCATAGATTCCTGGAGAATTCGAAGTCTGAGGCCATCTTTGCCAACAGGCTAAGAGTGGGCCTGAACTGGCCGCCTGGATGCGCCTCGTCTAGATACTGAAGCAGTCGGAGACAATCCTGGACAATGCACACCCCTTTGTAGTGCCAGTCCAAATTGTGGCTGCCCCTGATACCGGTGATCATCAGGTTTTCGAGCATGTCGATACGCTCTTGTTCGTCCATGCCAGCTAGAAGATTCACGGGCCGGGCAGTGGCAAAGGAGCCGACTTCCACAATGTCATCCAACCTGCCGCATTTTGCCGCGATCTTGCGGATGTTGTCGCACTGGGTGTTCTTCACGTCGATGATCAAACCGCCCAGGCCCATTTTGACGAGCCTTGCGGTTATTGGCGTCACGAAGGAAACGGTCTTGCCTCTCCCCGTGCCGCCGAGAATGAGCACATTGTGCCGCGCTTCTTCCAAGGTGAGTGTAGTTTTCGAATCAAAGGTGAATACGGTCGTTGGCTCTGGTTTTTCGATTTGCCTGCTTCCGACAATTCTCTGGCGTAGTATTTCGATGTCTTGGTTCCTGAATGCCGCCATGACATGTATCGTATCCATGAGCATTTGCATCTCCAGTGGCTATGGTTTGTCAAAATGCGGTATTCACCTCTGCGAATCATAAGCCCTGCCAGGGATAAAGTTGATGCAGCCAGTCCAAGCCCTCGTCCTGACCCGTGACAGGATCGACCTTGCCCGGCGTTCCGAGTCCCACGACCCTGATGCCTTCTTCGATGACGTCCACGTAGCGCTCATGATGGTGGCCGTGGACCAGAAGCCTTGCCCCCATGATCCGGGCCAAGTCGCCCAGCATCCGAAAGCCGTAGCGATGGCATTCAGGAGCTTCGTGGCAAACAAGGACATCGGCCTGGAGATCAATCATGCGCTCGATGTCCTCCGGGAAAATCGCGGTCAGATATTCATGGCCCAAACGCTTGCACCGCAACCAGTCCTGGCGGGTGTGGTAGAAGGGCTTGAGAGAATACAAATCCTCCAGCGGATCGACGTTGGACAAGCCCAGAAAGCGCCTCACGAAAATGCCGCTCAATCCGGCCACCCTGAGACCCCCGAATTCCTCGACCGTACAGTGCAGGCATCTGTGCATTATGGATTCATGATTTCGGAGAAAATCTTCATGATCGGAATCGTGATTGCCCAAAACGAACCATGTCTTGTCCGCAACCGCAGCCAACTCGGCCCCGAAGTCCTTTTTCGGTGTCTGGTCTCCCATAAAAATGACCGCATCGGCATCGTGTGCACGCGAGAGCACGTGCTGGAACGCACCATGCGTGTCTCCTGCAAGCAATACCCGCATCTCTCCTCCGATTTATAAAAAAGTTATGCACCCATTATCTGTATATCATATTCAGACACTTTTGTCAATACAAATCGTCGTGAAATTAAAGTGATTTACAAAACATAAATTCAACTGACTCATTTTGATAAACAAAATATTTAAAATAATAATGTTATTGCGCTTCAAAAAAAGCTTTAACATGCCAAAAAAATAGTGCAATGAAAACTTTTCGCGAAAAGCCTTGACACAATGCGGTTATTATGATATACATATATACGCGGCTGTGGATTTATCTAATTCAAATTTTTTTTGTCATTAAAATTTTGACACGGTATTTTAATATACTATCAGTATTATGAAGGAATAATGATTTAAATATTTCAAATTTAGAAACAATTAGAGAATCTATGAAAGTACAAGGTCATGTTGTGATCGGCCATGAATTCTTCAGAAAGTCAGTTATGGACTATCAGGACTGGCGATGGGCATTGGTGCGGGAATTTTTGCAGAATTCCATCGACGCCAAATCCACCGCCATAGACATTACGCTGACTTCCGGGGGCATGAAGGTCGCGGACAACGGCATCGGCATGGACGATGACGTGCTGTTGAATAAACTGTTGCGTCTCGGAGGGAGTGGCAAGAACTTTCAGGATGCTGTGGGCGGTTTCGGCAAGGCCAAGGAGATTCTCTACTTCCTGCACAAATCGTATTCGATTCGCACCAGGTCTTTTTTTCTGCGGGGCAAGGGATCGGCCTTTGAACTGCAATCAGGCCTGCCGCGTGTGCCGGGCGTTGTCAGCGAAATCGCGTTCCAGGACGAGTTCAAACTGGCCGAGGCACACGTCATGGAATATGTCAGGCACGTCTCGTTCGCCGGGCGGATCACCCTGAACGGTCAGGCGCTGGACACGGACGCCGCTTTGGGCCGCTGCATCCGCAAGGGGGACTGGTTCAGCCTGCACCATGCGCACGCCAATGCCAGGGAGAAACTCGCCGGGCGATTCGTGGTGCGGGTCAGGGGTGTGCCCATGTTCGTTCACCGGCTGAATACGGGTAAAGCCGTGATCATGGAGCTGTCCGGCAGCTCAGAGGTGCTCTCCTCTTCAAGGGACGGGCTCATGGCGGAGAAAACCGGCGAGATGTACGCCATGCTCAGAGACCTGAACACCAATCCCCGCACCTTCCTACGTCAGCGGGCCGTGAGCGTGGACTACTTCAAGGGCCTGGACGGACCCAACATGGTCGTGGATGGACGCAAGGCCGTGATGCCCGCAATGCAGGCCCTGCCCGAGTACATTCAGCAGTATCTGGAGCGGGTGGAACCCTCGGCTAGGTGCTTACGCACCCTTCTGTCGGAGCGGGAAAGACGCCAGGTCATGACGGACATGGAATCGAGGCCTGCCGTGCAGAGCATCCTCGGCAGGTACAACGTGCATAGCCGTGCGGACATTAGGAATGACTTCGTGATCCAGAACCTTACTTCCCAAAAGCTGCACAAGAAGTTTTTTCCGTCCTCATTTTCGGAACAGGTCCGAATTCTATTCCTTGCAATCTGTCTGCGAACCCTGCCTGATGCGCCTGGACCTGCCTCTTCTGAGCCTGGATGGACGGCAGCGCTTTGGCCACATGACCATGTCCAAAGATCTGCAACGCGAAAGTATTTCCCATTACACCCTGCGCCGCATGGAGCACCTCCGGCGCAGCATCACCGATGCTCTGGTCAAGATGGAGCATTAGGGGTTTGCCCCCGTAAGGTTATACCCACAGCTAACCAGATGGAATACATATTTTTTAGCCACCCGCTTCGCTAGACCATGCAGGACGAACAAGGCAGACGCAAGAACGCTTCAGCCCATTGACAAAAATTAATGGGCTGAAACAACTGCCTGGCGCAAAGCGTCTTTCGCCAGCCAAGTCGGCTGGAGAAAAGTCCTTCTTTGTCTGCCTTTCCCGTCTGTGGCTAAAAATCTGAAAAGAGGACAAAATCCTAATGCTCCCGCCCAAAATCCGCGAGTTCATCCTTCAACCAGCAGATCATGACGACTTTTTGCAATTTCTTCAATTTTTGATATAAGCTTCAAGCCCTTTCGTTTCGCTGTCGCCTTCCCCACATTCAGCGACCTGCCGATCTTGCGTCTTCTCCAGTATTGTCGAGCCCTTATTGGATCAACACCATCCAGTCCAGCGATATATTGTTGCAGCATTTCACGAGATATTCTTGTTCTCTCACGGAAATCTTTTTTTATGTTACCCTTGTCTCTCCATAATTGATAATTTGGAACAACAACGCCAGCTTCTTTACTTAATAAAGCGAGAATTTTTTCGTAAGCTTTTATATACCAAAAAAACATTTTGTTTTTTGTGTACAACCTATTTTCAAGATACCGCTTTTGAAAAGGGCTTATTGAAAAGCTCATCACACCGGTTGAGTTTTTCCCTAAACAATATTGCTCCATCTTGGCTCTAACTTTTACATAACATATTGAACTTTTATTAACTTTCTCAATCAGTCGTTTTATCATCTTTTTATTTATATTCTTTATTTGTATTGTAAACTTCATTTTTGGGTTAAGCAATTTATTATTTTCATCATACTGATCAACAATTTCAATTTTTAATTGAGAATTGATTATATACTGACTTTTTTCTCCTATATCTAATAATAGCCTTTCATTGATCATCGCAAAATATTTCATGCTCTCTTCATATGAAAGATAAACTATTTGTGTATACAGAAATGTTTGCATAAAAAGAGAAGCAAGGAGATTTTCAAAAGATGTAGTTTCAGGATGCAGAAAGGAAAAAGCATACTCAATCGGAATGCACCATTTCTGCAGGATTACCTTCTCTTGTTCATTCAGGGCACACAAATAAAGTCTATCGTGATTCCCACAAAATGCGTTTATGATAAAATTATGGTTGGAATTATGGTTTTCCCGAATTTTTTCACAATCTTTAATATAAGCATCCGACCTCCGAAGATGCTCCCACCAGAATTCCATTTGCAGCAATCTGTTTTCCCTTTTCGATATATCCTCGAACAACGCAATGTAACCTTCCGTGAATTTCCTGGAATAATCCCAAATGCCGGAGTTCAGAATTGGCCAGAATTCCACTGGACTTGGCATGACATAACGAACATGTCCGTATTTGCTTTCATCTGGATAGAAAATTTCCAAAAAGTTGTTTTTACGAAGCTCTTTAGCCTTGGTTGCATCGATACGTGACAGGCGGGTGCCTGGTTGAGCGTAAAAAGACTCGGCATCGACATCATTCGATGAATCTTCAAGAATGCCATCACGGGTATCGTCATCAATTATGTTCCATGCAATATGGCCTGGTGGAATGAACTGGGCGGAGCGCGGAAAATATACCCAATCAAGATCTCCGTACAGCAACTTGATATGGTCAATGCCATCGCAGGAGTGCGATAGTATCCTGAACGTATTTTGTTTCATGGGTGGGAAAGAGGGGGGAATGGCAAACCACATCTCCCCATGTTGCCAAAAGGTGGGAAAGGAATGGGAATGGAAACGACCAGCACAAAAAAAGGGTTTAGATGTTGCCATCTAAACCCTTGATTTTCTTGGTGGAGCTGAGCGGGATCGAACCGCTGACCTCTTGAATGCCATTCAAGCGCTCTCCCAGCTGAGCTACAGCCCCGTGCGAAGAGGTGAAATTTATTCAAATAGCCCAAGATGTCAAGTGTGTTGCTAAATTTATTTTTTACAAATGAAACCTGGATTAAGACTTAGTCAGTTTCGCTGCGATTTCAGCGACATGGCGACCCTGAAAACGTGCGCCTTCCAGTTCGTTCTCGCTGGGCATGCGCTCGCCCTGGCCACCGGCGATGGTGGAAATGCCGTAAGGGGAGCCGCCGGTGATTTCATCCAGGCGCATCTGGCCCTGGAAGGAATACGGTAGCCCCACCACTACCATGCCCTGGTGCAACAGGAAGGGGATAAACGTCAAAATGGTGGACTCCTGACCGCCGTGTTGGGTGGCGGAACTGGTGAATACGCTGCCCACCTTGCCGATCAACTTGCCGTTGGCCCAGAGGCCGCCCGTGGCATCCAAAAATTGGCGCATCTGGCCGCACATGTTCCCAAACCGCGTTGGGGTGCCGAAGATGATTGCATCGGCCTCGACCAACTCGTCCACGGTGCAGACCGGAACCGTGCTCAACTTTTTCTGAGCTTCCACGGCCCCCATTTTAGAGAGAACCTCCTCGGTAAGGGTCTCCGGAACACGACGCAAGTTCACCGTTGCCCCGGGGACCTGGCCAACACCCTGGGCGACGGCCTCGGCCATGGCGTGAATATGTCCATACATCGAATAGTAGACAACGAGGACCTGCATAGTGAACTCCTTTTGGCTTGAATGTTTCGAAAAAAAGATAGACTATGTTCTCGATTCCATCCTCGGAAGTCAACTTCCCCAGCGACCTCAGGCCAGTATCATTCTCCTCAGCCCCCACACCACCTGAGTCTGTATTGAAATCGAAATCGTGATCGAAACCGAGGGAACTCTCGGTAAAAAAGAGGCCATTACAGGATATTAAAGACTCATTGTTCCGGGAACCAAGAGGGGCGCATTACGCATTTTTTGATGCGCCTCACCCTTGTAGGCCGCCCCTTCAGGGCTGGATAAAAAAATCAGTAGCTATTCAGTTCATCCGGCGGATGGTCATTCACCTGCACTGGATTCCGGCGTTCGCCGGAATGACTTATCGAGGCAAGCTGCATCTACATCACTCATACCGGCGAACGCCGGTATCCAGATCTTTTTGGCGGATTTGCTGCATAGATACAAAAAACATTGACAGCCAAGGACAACGCCCCGGGACAAGACAAGATGGGAAAGCAGAAAGAGCCCGGTAAGGGCGACCTGCTTCAGCAAGCGCAGAATGGTGTCAGGAACGCGTCACGCTCCCCTCATTGTGTTCCTGCTCAAATTCTGTGAAGTTACCGCATTGTCCGATATTGATTGCGATTTCGATGCCGATTTCGGTCCGCGACCAAACCCGGATTCACCCTCCACCCGCCATGCCCTGACGCAGCACGGTAATTCTGGCCAGACTCTCCAGCTCCTCGGCCAGTGCCAGGGCCTCGTCCAGATCGCGCGCCCAACAAACCAGGCCATGCTGGTCCATGAACAGAGCCGGATACGCCATGGCCCCCCGCCCCACCTGTTTGGCCAAGGCCTCGCATCCAGGTTGCAACGCTGCCAGGCGAATCATTTTTCGTGTCCAGACATCGGCCTCGAACAGCTCCAGCTCCAGCAGCGCTCCTTGAGGCTTGGCAAGACTGATGGCCAACAGGTGGGGTGGATGGACATGGAGCACGGCGTGAGCTTTGGGCTGGGAGGCGTAAACAGCCCGGTGCAGGGCCGCTTCAGTGGAGGGAGAGCCGGGTCCGATCACTCGACCTGAATCCAGATGGACCAGGGCCAAATCGCCGGGCCGCAATCGCCCTTTGGCACATCCAGACACCGTGATGATCATGGCCTCCCCGTGACGCAAACTGACATTTCCGTTCAGACCAGCCAGCAGTCCCCGCTGCCAGGCGCGGTGGCCGGTCTCTCGGATCAGGCCTGCCTCTTTGGCGCTGATTCCCGGCCCCCAGGGCAAGCCATAAGCTGTTCCCTCATGGTTGCCCCGCTCCAGAACCGGCTTGATGTCCAGGACTGGTGTCCCATCCACCATCTCCAGGGGAAAGACGTCCACTGTTCCCTGCGCAGCATCCAGGCTGAATATTCGCACCTGATGTAAACCAATGGGGTTGGGTCGATGTGGTGAGCGCAGGGCAAAGACTCCCTGGAGGGGATTGTCCGGATTGCCTCGAGCCCTGGCAGTCAGGCGATCGCGCTCAGCCAAATGCATCCAGGTAAAAATCAGAATTTCGGTTCCAGCAGTCAAACCAGACAAAGCCGCACGAAATGGCGGTTCCACCTCGATCCGCGCCATAGGGCCGTTCTCCAGTCCCTGTTTGGGGCACTCCTCAATACGTTTCAATGGAGAACGAACAAACCCTATGGGAGACAGGCTGGTGGAGGGCTGGACCATGTTCATGGCTCGGCATGGATAACGGTTTTCAGGTCAATCCCGTATTTCCGCATCCTGTTCAGAACAGTCACCCGATTAATCCCAAGAATACGGGCAACCTGCGACTTGTTGCCCCCTGCCTGACGCAAGGCATTGATCAACTGGTTTTTCTGGTCGTCCTCCGCGGGACACGATGGGACAAGCACGGACTCCGTCGGACCTCTTGTGGGCACCGGCACCTGGATATTGACCGGCAGATGCTCCGGTTCGATCTGACCGGAGTCGGCCAAGACAAAGGCGTACTCCAGGGCACTTTTCAGTTCGCGGACATTTCCGGGCCAAGTGTATGTCATGAACATCCCCAGGGTCATGGGGCTCAATCCTTTGATGTCCTTGTCGCTCTTGGAACGAAGCCGTTGAATGAAAAAATCGGCCAACAGAGGTATGTCGTCCCGACGTTCGCGCAAGGAAGGCAAGCGGATCGGAATCACGTTGATCCGGTAAAACAGATCCTCACGAAATTGCCCATCGGAAATCAGCTTTGGCAGATACTTGTTGGTCGCGGTGATGATCCGCACGTCCACGGAAAGTTGTCGGTTATCTCCCACCCGTTCGAATGTCTTGGTTTCCAGCACACGCAAGAGCTTCACCTGAACGGACATGGGAAGATCTCCGATTTCATCCAAGAAAATGTCCCCACCGTGAGCCGCCTCGAACCGGCCTTGACGATGCCGGAACGCTCCGGTGAACGCCCCTTTGACATGACCGAACAGCTCGCTTTCCAGCAAGGACTCGTTCAGGGCCGCACAATTAAATTGCACAAAAGGCTCTTCAGACCGGGGTCCCAGCTCGTGGATCGCCCTGGCAACCAGCTCCTTGCCGGTACCGGACTCACCACAGATGAACACCGGCGCATCGCTTTGGGCGGCTTTCTCGATCAATCGAAAAATTCTTTGCATTTTCGCGGAACGACCGACCATGCCGTGGAAAATGGTCCGCTCGTCCAGTAGCCTGGAGAGCTGCTGCAATTCGTGCTCCTTGCGGTCCAGTTCGGAAACGTCGGTCAAGGTTTCCACGGCCCCGAAGGGTTGGCCGTCATCATCGCAAAGTACGGAAGCTGTTTTCAGGATATGTACGTATGTTCCATCCTTGCGCATAATGTGACACTTTTTGCGGACAAACTCTCTCTTCTCAAACAGCTTGCACCAGGCGTCACGGGCATCGGAGCGAACGCGCTTGCAGGCATCGCAGTTAAAAATCGCGCAGGAGGAACCAACCAGTTCATTGCGGGAATAGCCGGTGATCTCCTCCAAGGCTTTGTTGACCAACTTGATGTTCCCGTTGGCATCCACCAAAAGCAGCCCCTCCTGCATGACTTCAAGAATCTGTCTCCAGTGGGCTTCAAACGGAGGAAAAGGGCCGGATTGTCCCTGACTCGGGCTTCCAGGCTGCGAGGTCTTCTCAAGTAACTTTGCCGGTTGCATTATTTCTCCAAAGTCGGGTACCGTTTCCATATGACTGAAAAGAACAATGCCGCGACTTGCGGCTCTTCATCACATGGTGAACATGATTAAACACATGTCAACGCAAAACAAGCTCTCCAGGGTGCCGAACGAGAGTGAAACACCAAGAGGCCTGAGAATAAAATATATATCATTCAAAAGCTTATGGCAACACACCCATAATTGGCACGCATTCTGCTTAACCTAAACGAACTGAAGAACGTCAGCATCCTCAATCAAAAATCATATAACCAAAAGGAGATGGACATGAGAAAGCAAACATTGATGGGCATTGGCGTCGTAGTGATTCTGGTATCCTACATCGGCATTTCCGTGGCCGCGGAAATGGGGAATGCCCGCAAGGGCCGGTTCCTGTTCCGTCAGGAATGTCGCACCTGTCACATGGAAAATCCAGTTGGCGCAGTGCCGGCACATTACCTGGGACCGGATGCCAAGACCCAGGCCGAATGGACGGCTGTTTTTGATGCGTATTCCGAACTGCCCTGCGTCGAGCACTGGGGTGAGAAGCTTTCAGAGCAAGATCGCCTGGACATTTTCCAGTACCTGTACAACGGAGCCTTGGACTCCCCGACTCCGGAACGCTGTGGTTAATATCTCGGCCCACCAGGTAACGGAATTGACGACCCTAGGCAAAGCCGCCTCTTTGGCTTGTGAACAGTGAACCGACTCCAGACGTGTTGCCGGGTTCAACAAACCTTTCTGAACCCGGCAACCGATCCCATGAGGAGCTTGGCATGGACCAGACGACGAAAACACTTTCCCGGCGCAATTTTTTGAAGGCGTCCGCCGCGGCCATGACCACCGCGGCCGGTGTTCCGGCCCTTAAGGGGCTTGTATCCACCGGTCACGCCGCGGCACCGGCTCCTCAGGCCGGGCCGATCACCGACCACTTCACCGCCTGCGACATGTGCTTCAACCGGTGCGGTATGATCGCCAGGGTCCAGAACGGCCGGGTGATCAAACTGGACCCCAACCCCAAATTTTTGAAATCCCGTGGCATGCTTTGCGCCCGTGGCAATGCGGCCACGTCGCATATCTACGACCCGGACCGGCTCAAGCACCCCTTGTTGCGCAAGGGTGCCCGCGGCGAGGGCAAATGGCAACGCATCACCTGGGACCAGGCTCTGGACCACGCAGCGGAACAATTCGAACGCATCGCTGAAAAATACACTCGCTGCGGGATCATGTTCTCTCCTGGTTCGGACATGCAGTCCCAGTTCCTGATCCGCTTCGCCGAAGTCTTCGGTTCCTACAACATCACCTCCCACGAGACCCTTTGCCTGTTGAGTCTCCACAGGGCCTATCTGGACACATTCGGCGAGACACCCTACCCGGACGTACTGTACAGCAAGTATATCATTGTCTCCGGGGCCAACCCCTACGAAGCGATCATCACCCCGGACACCATTGACCTGATGGAAGCCCGCAAGAACGGCTGCAAGCTGGTCGTCCTGGACCCGCGCTACACCAAGACCGCTGCCCTGGCCGACGAGTGGTACGCCATCCGCCCGCATACGGACATGGCCTTCTTTCTGGCCCTGGCCCACGTGATCATTCATGAAGGACTGTATGACCCGCAGTATGCCGAGGAGATGCTCTTCGGCCTGGATGAACTGCGCGCCCATGTGCGCAAGTATACGCCGGAATGGGCCGCCGGGGAGACCGGGATTCCCGCGGACGACATCCGACGCATCGCTCGGGAAATCGCCGCTGCGGCACCAACGTCCATGGTCTACACCGGCCGACGTACCTCGGACTACGAAGACTCCACGCAGATCCGCCGCTCCATGGCCATTGTCAACGCCCTGCTGGCCAACTGGGACCGACCCGGCGGCATCCTGGCGGCCAGAGAAGTGGGGGTGCGCGCGCCCTACTTCGATATCCCCTGGTACGACGACAACCCGGACGACCGCATCGACTACGGCATGGCCCCGGGACTAATCCACCACGAAGGTTCCTTCAAGCTAATGCGCGATGCGATCATCAAGGGTGAGCCCTACCCCATCCGGGGCTGGTTCACCTTCAAGACCAACTTCATGCAGACCGCGGCCAACCGGAACAAGACCATCGAGATGCTCGACCACCTCGATTTCATCGTCAACGCGGACATCGCCATGACCGACACGGCCTGGTACTCGGACCTGCTTCTGCCCTCTCCCAGCTTCCTGGAACGCAACGATCCGGTCTCGGCCTTGCAAGGCTCTTCGGCCTGTGCCTGCGCCATCTGGCGCGACGCCGTGGTTCCGGCCATGTACGAGTCCCGGGACATGCTCTGGATCTGTACCGAGCTGTCCAAGCGCCTGGGCTTTCCCGAAACCTTCGATTTTGACATCCACCAGTACCGGGAGTGGCAGCTGGCCGGCATTCCGGAAGCGGCCCAGGCCATCAAGGAAGACGGAGTCTACTACAACCCGAGCAAGGTCTACGGCATCTACGCCGACTCACCCCTGCGTACCCAGGCCCAAAAGATCGAACTTTTCAACCAGCGCTACGCCAACATGGGACTGGATCCCATGCCGGTGTACAAACCGCCGCGCCCGACACAAGGCAAATTTCGCATGGTGGTGGGTCGTACGGCGTTTTTCACCCACAGCAACACCAACAACGATTTGCTCATCGAGTTCAAGGAGGAAAACACCCTCTGGATCCATCCCGAACCAGCCACGCGCATGGGCTTTCGCAACGGGGAGCGGGTTTTTGTGACCAGTGATGCGGCCCAGGTGGAGCTGGCTCTGAAGTTCTTTGAAGGCATTGAAAAGGAAACCGTTTACATGGCCACCGGGTTTGGTGCCCTTTCCCCAGGCCAGCGTCTGGTCCACAACCGGGGCGCGAGCATTGCCGAAGTTCTGGAGGACCATGCGGACTACATTACTGGAAACATGGCCATGCATGAGACGCTTGTAACCGTGAGCAGGAAGGTGGGCTGATGAAAAAATATGCCATGGTCGTGGACTCCTCCGTCTGTATCGACTGCAAGGGCTGCATGGTTTCCTGCAAGGTCCAAAACAACGTGCCGCGAGGCTTCTGGCGCAATTGGATCAAGCAGACCACGCCGGACTTTTCCCTGGGCAAGCTGACCCGGACCCATTTCCAGCCCGGCGGGTGCATGCAGTGCGACGTGCCCACCTGCGTCCAGGCCTGTCCCAGCGGGGCCACGTTCAAGGACCAGGAAACCGGGATCGTGCACGTGAATGAACCGCTGTGCATCGGCTGCGGCAACTGCGTCCGGGCCTGCCCCTACGGAGCCCGCTTCCGCCACCCGGAAAAACGTGTCCCGGACAAATGTGATTTCTGCTTCAGCGCAGGCCGCCTGGCCCGGGGCATCCCCCCGGCCTGCGTGGACACCTGCCCAACCAAGGCCCGGGTGTTCGGCGACCTGAACGACCCGGATAGCGAGGTCTCCCGGCTACTACGGGAAAAACCCACGGTGCGGGTGACCAGCCAAAACATCGATACCCAGCCCAACCTGTACTATGTCACGGCCACGGAACCCGCGGACTGGCCTGGAGACGTGGAGTTTCCCCAAGCCTATTCGGTCATGGCCTCACTGGTGAATCCACTGGTCAAGGTCGCCGTGGGCCTGTCCGCCCTGGGTGTGGCCGGAATGTGGGCCAAGCAGGCTTTCGCCCCCGATCCTGAGGACGATGACCAAGGGCCCGAAGCCAGGCACCCTGAATCGACAGCTTCCAAACAGGACTAAGGGGGTATGCCATGAGTGAAAAAATGATCCACCGACATGACAAGCTGTCCATTTTCATCCACTGGTTCAATGCCTTCTGCTGGATTGCCTTGCTGCTCACCGGCCTGGGGCTGATCAAGAACGAGCAGCTCAACCCCCTGGGCGCATGGTGGCCGAATCTGATGCGTTCCCTGTTCGGAGGGGGTGAGAACCTGATGGCCGTGCATCAGTACCTGGGGCTGATCTGGGCCGGAGTGTTCGTGCTGTACATATTACTCAGGCCCAGAGAGACTTGGCTTTTTCTCAAGGAGGTCTTTCGCGTCTCCCCATCCAGGGACATGACCTGGTTCATGAAGATGAACCTGAAAATGACCCTGGGCAAGAAGGGCCTGAAGCGTTTCGGTATGACCCCGGACATGCCGCCCCAAGGCTTCTACAACTTCGGCCAGAAGCTGTTCGCCCAGGCCACGGTGCTCGGCGGGATCGCGATCGTGGTTACGGGAGTCATCATGTTCCTCTCCCCTCTCATGCTCGACAACCCTGATCCGGCGGCCTGGTCCCGAACCATTCACTACCTTGTCGTGGGCCTGGTCACCGCCGGGATGCTGGTCCACATCTATATGGCCGCCATCTCCAAGGAGGAAAAGCCGGCCTTCAAGTCCATGTTCACCGGCACCGTTCCCGAGCACTATGCCAAGCACCATCATCAGTTGTGGTATGAGGAGGTGGCAGCGGGCGAAAAGAAGGCGGAAGGGTGAATGTTGCACAGGGGCGGTTCGCGAACCGCCCCGACCTGAAACCCTGAAAATTCGTTCTGAAAAAACATGCCCAGGGACCACGCACCCGCGGCAACACAATCAACCCAAGGAGCGAAAATATGCTGAAATACCGGATTACAATGCGGCTGATCATCTCCGCCCTGGCGGTCCTGTTTCTGGCCGGTTGCGCCGGACACCACGGCCCCAGAACCGCGAAATTCGACCTGGACCCGGCGCAGGTCCCGGAACCTTACCACACCCTGGTGGACATTGAGTTCGTCAAGCCCCTGGTCTTTGAGGCCATGCTACGCACTGAACCGCCCACAAATGTCATGATCATCGACTCCCGGCCCAAACAGCCCCGTTACGACGTCGGGCACATTCCCACCGCGGTCAGCCTGCCGGACAGCCAGTTCGACAGTCGAGCAGCGGAAATTCTGCCCGCGGACAAAAACGCCCTTCTGGTATTTTACTGCGGAGGCTTGCATTGCCCCCTGAGTCACCAGTCTGCCTGGAAGGCCGAGGCCCTGGGCTACACCAACGTGGCCGTTTATCCCGCCGGAGATCCGGAGTGGGTCAAACTGGGCTACCAGATATGGACCGCCAGGGACGTGCGCACACCGTTGCCCGAGCTGGATCCTGCCCAGGTACCCGAGCCTTTCCATACCATGGTCACCATTGACACCGTCCGGCCCATCGTGGCCCGGGCCGTACTTTCGGCCACTCCGGTGACCGAGGTGATGATCATCGACTCCCGACCCAAGCAGCCCCGCTACGACGTGGGCCACATTCCCACCGCGGTCAGCCTGCCGGACAGCCAGTTCGACCGCATGGCTGCCGAGGTTCTGCCCGCGGACAAGAACACCAAGCTGATCTTCTACTGCGGCGGCACGCACTGTCCATTGAGCCACCAGTCAGCCTGGAAGGCCGAGGCCCTGGGCTACACCAATGTGGCCGTCTATCCCGCCGGAGATCCGGAATGGGTGGAACGCGGCTACGTGGTCTGGACCGCGGACGGCCCGCACATGACCGCCGCGGCCCCTGCCGAACCCAAGGCCCCTGCCGAAGAAGGCGCCTTAAAGAGCGGCCCGGCTGAAGGAACCATTGACAACGACTTCTTCGTTCAGTTGATGCAGGACAATCCCGAGAGCATTCAGCTTATCGACGTCCGGTCCCCGGCCGAGTACGCCGCCGGACACATCCCCAGCGCCCTGAACATGACCGTGAACGAACTCGAAGACCAAATTGCTGTCTTTAGCACGGATGAAAAGCCCATTGTCTTCATCTGCTCCACGGGAGCGCGCAGTGGCGAAGCCTACTACCTGTTCCACTTCATGCGCCCTGAATTGAAGGACGTCTACTATGTTGACGCCAATGTCAGTTACACTCCCGCGGGCGAATTCACGATCAACTAACGCTCTGATCGCGGTTCAATCGATGTGATAAACGCAGGCCGTCCACCCTCCGCAGGCGGGGGGAGGACGGCCTTTTTGGACAACCTGGGAGTCGGCAGGCACTGAATTACCGTTTGCGAATCAGGTAGTGCAGGCAAGTCGCCTGTCCCACGATTTTGATATGCCGCCGGCTCACTTTCTTGGTTTGCAAGCGGCGGCGGGTAAAAACGGTGCATTGAGACCAGCCAATTCCCTTATGACACGGGAGGCTTTCCATGCTCATAAATCAAAGCCAGACCGCCAACCGTCTCAAGGCATTGGCCGTAATCCTGTTCCTGTTCGTCAGCGCCTGGCCGGTCCTGGCCGCGCCCCACGGCAGCGCCGCCAAGGCCGCCGAGGAGACATCGCCCTTGTTCATCCAGGCCCAGCGGAGCGCGGATCGCGACGGCTACGGTCTGATCACGACCCCGGAGCTGCGCCGGCTGGTGCAGGAAAATCCCAACGTGCTCCTGGTGGACGTCCGCTTTGCGTACGAATTCGCTTCCGCGCACATTCCTGAATCCGTGAGCCTCCCCGTGGATCTGCGCGACCGGGGCGACCTGCCTCGCGAGCGACGGGAAGCCATGCTGAACACCTTCGGACCGGACAAGGATCGGCCCATTGTCGTCTACTGCCGCGACTTCCGCTGACTGCTCAGCGAGATCGCCGCTGCCTGGGCCGTGCGCCTGGGATACACCAACGTCATTCGCTACCCGGCCGGGTACATCGCCTGGCGTGAGCACTATCCGGACCTGCAGGTCTGCGAAACCCGCTCCCACCGTCTGCAGCCGGGCCAGTACTTCCCGCCCTGCGTACTCACTGCCGCGGACAGAACCAACGACTTCGCCTACCTGGGTCTCCAGCAGGAATCGGCCAATTTTTTTCTTGCCGATGTTGCCGCGGAATTTGTCCTGCTCAAGTACTACGGTGAACACTGCCACCAGTGCGTCCAGGAGGTGGAGCAGTACAGTCGTCTGTTTTCCATGCTTCGCAACGACCCAGAGCTTGGGCAGCGCCTGAAAATGATCGGCATCGGCGTGGGCGACAATCAGCGCAGCGTCCTGCGCTTCAAGCGTTCGCATCAGGTTCCTTACCCCCTGCTACCCGACGAACGTCAATTGATGTTCGAGTCCGTGGGAGCCGGAGAGATCCCACTGCTCTATCTGGTCCGAATCCTGCCGGATGCCAGGGTCGAAGTGGTGCAGTACCACGAAGGCGGACTGGAGGATGTGGATGGATTATTCGCGCTGATCAAAAAGGCCGTGACGGATTAGGGAAACAATCGGGGCTTGTGCGATCCTGAGAGGTCTCTTACCATGTGCCGGTTACACGGCCTCATTTGACACCCCTCAACCAGGAAGAATCGCTCACCATGCCCGCCAGTTCATCCCTGCAGTCCCTCCACGCCATGGTTTGGACCGCCTTGATGGCATCTTTGATCGCCATTGGTTCGTTTTTGTCCATTCCTCTGGGGCCGGTGCCCTTTTCCATGCAGCCGTTCTTCGTCATGCTGGCCGGCTTCCTGCTGGGCTGGCCCCATGGGATGATCGCGGCCTTGCTCTTTGTCACCGCCGGGACCATCGGCATGCCGGTATTTGTCGGAGGGAAATCCGGCTTGGCCGCGCTCTTCGGCCCCACCGGGGGCTATCTGATCGGCTATATCCTGGCCGCCGGATCCATCGGTCTGCTCACCCATGGTCGCAAGCCCGGCTGGGCTCTCGGCCTGCTGGCCGGACTGGTTGGCCTGGGACTCATTTACGTTTGTGGGCTGCTGAACCTGATCCGCGTCCTGGACATTGGCTGGCACAAGGCTTTGACCATCGGCTTCCTGCCGTTCATCCTTCAGGATCTGGTCAAGCTGGCCATGGCCGTGGGCACATGGCGGATCATGCATGAACGCGGAATGCTGCCGCGGTGATCAGCGCCGGTTCACTTCACTTTGCCTATGCGCCGTCCCCGCCCATCCTTCGCGACATAGGTTTCCAGCTGGACAAAGGCCAAATCCTGGGCCTCGTCGGCCCCAATGGAGCGGGCAAATCCACGTTGCTCGCTTTGTTGGCCGGCTTGCTGACGCCCTCCACTGGAACGCTGCGGATCGCGCAGGTGGACGCGATGCACGACAACAAAACGGTCCGCCGCAAAACCGCCCTGGTGCTCCAGGAGGCGGATCTGACGATTATCGGCACCACCGTTGGGGAGGACATCTGTCTGGGACTGTCGCCAAAACGGCGCGCGGAAGCCTTGGACCTGGCAACCCGCTTGCGCCTGCCCGCCCCGGAAACACCGGTGCATATCCTGTCCCACGGACAGAAACGCAAACTCTGCCTGGCCACGGCCCTATTGCGCCGCCCTGAAATCCTGCTCCTGGACGAACCCTTTGCCGGGCTTGACTATCCTGGTATCCGGGAAGTCCGGGGCATGCTCCGGGCCAACCAGGACAACGGCCTGACCCAGATCGTCGCCTGCCACGACCTGGAGCCGTTGGCCGATCTGGCCGATCTGTGGCTCGTCCTGAGCAATGGCCAACAAACAGCCTTTGGTCCGGCCCAGGAGGTCTTTCCCCTTCTGGAATCCATGGACGTCCGCGCTCCCTGTTCCTGGCGGGCCGGATTGGGCATCCTCCCCTGGGACGACCGCCACAAGCCACCTTCAGCCGCCACCCCACCCAGCTGAGACATGGCCGTTGTTCCCCTGCTTGCTCCGAACCCGCGCGACGGACTCGGCCGTGCCCTTTTGGCTCTTGACGCCCGCCCCAAGCTGGCCTTCGCCCTGCTCACCGGCTTGATCCTCTGGCAGCTCCCGCTGGTCGCCCTGCTTTTCCCGGCTGTCTTTGGTTTCTTGTCCTGCCGGGCCCTGGGTGCGTTTACCCGAACCAACCGTGGGTTGTGGCGGATGGCCGGGATGTTCATTTTGGTCTGGTCCGGGCTCAAGGTTGGGTTGGATATCTGGGGTGGAGCCGACTTGGGCGTCGGACTGGCAGCGGGAGGTGAATTTGGGGTCAGATTGGTGACGCTGGTGGGACTGGGCTTCACCCTGACCCTGTCCACCTCCCCGCGTCGCCTTGGGCTGGGCCTGGCCTGGTATCTCCAGCCGCTGCTCCGTTCCCAGGCCTGGAAAACCGCCATGGCTCTCAGCCTGATGATCCATTTCCTGCCCCTGGGACTGGCTGCCCTTGGAGGATTGCACCGAGGTTTGGCCATGCGCTGGTCGGACTGCCCTTGGCAAATCCGTCTGCGCCTGATCCCTTTAGGCCTGCTCCGCGTGCTCAGCCAGGCCACATGGACCCAGACACTGGCTGTAGCTGCAAGAAATCTGGATCATCCCCAAGCATGGCAGCCGGAGCGGAGCGTTCACCTCTGGGAGTGGATCGTAGCCATTGTCCCGGCTTTGGCCTTGCTTTTCACGGTCGTCTCCGGATAAGGCGCTGTTCAATAAATTTTCCGTTTGGAAAAACTTGATCCCAGGACGCTAAAGGTATTCTCCACGATAAAAATCGCATGCTCATCCTTGGAAAAAACCAGCTCTTCAAGCCGTTTCAAGACGATATTATTGGTAATCGCCATGATAATGTCCTTGTCCTTGCGGGAGTAGGCCCCGTGGCCACGGATGAACGTCGCGCCCATCTTTAGCCGGCTGAGCATCTCGTTGGCGATATCCTGGCTGCGATCGGAAATGATCAACACCAGTTTACGCTGGTTGAACAGGGCCAGGGTGGATTCCAGCACCACGGACGTGATGAACACCAGGATCAGGGAGGCAATGATCAAATCAATCTCCAAGACCAACAAGCTGGCACTGAACAGGATGAAATTGAAGAAAAAATAGGTTTTGCCGATGCCGATGTTGTACTTCTGGTTCAGAAGCACGGCCACCACGTCCAGCCCGCCGTTGGACCCCAGGGAGCGTAGCACCATACCCGCACCGAAACCGATGATCCCTCCAGCGGCAATGGCCGCATAAAGCTGATCCTGAATGCCGAAGTCCAGGCTGATCAGCTCGTAGGTCATCGTGGCAATGACCATGGCGTAGAGGCTGTAGAAAAAAAATCGGCGACTGACATGAACCCAGCAGACAATGAACAAGGGTATGTTCAGCAAAAAGTAGAGAATACCGGCGGAAAGTACTGGAAAAGCGTAAAATATCAACAATCCAACACCGAACACCCCGCCGGGAACAAAGGCATGGTGCACGACGATGCCCTTCATCGCAACGGAGATGATCACCGAACCAACAGTGATCAACAAGAGATTCCACCAAACCCGGTAGGTGAACCGCTCAACCTGCTTTGTCATCCCTGCCTCCCTCAAAAAAAAAAGGAAAAGGGTCGCGATGATCATCCATCGCAACCCTTTGTTGTTCCACTGATCGGGGCGAGACGATTTGAACGTCCGACCCCCTGCTCCCAAGGATTCAACCATTTCAGGAATCTAGAGAGCAAACCTATATCAAATCAGCCATTTACTCAAAATTCAAAGATTCTTTCAGTTCTTTCAGGATAAAAATATTTTTTCAATGAAAATAAATAGATAAAAATAACCATTCTGCTGTTTGTAGTCATTTGGTAGCTGTCTGGTAGCTTGCCACTCTCCAAAACCGTTCAGGTGTTCCCTCATCATGCCCTCATTTCCCCACACCTGCAAGAACCCATTTCTGGCTTATTCTGGCAGGGATGACGACGTCTAGTCGCATAGAAAACCAATCGTGAAAAATCAAATCCAAAAAGGTTTGAAAGCAAGGGGCTGCCGAGCACATTGATGGCCAAAGGCAAAGGCTACGTGCCCGCCTCATAAAACACCTGGGAGTTGCCCCGGAGTATATGCACCATCCGCCGGGAGTCCCTTGCTTTTGGCCCTTTTCGGAACTTTAGTTTGCTAAAAGGTTGATTCCCGATTTCTCATCGGACTCGAAGTGCGGATTCTCGCCGGTGCCTCCAGCCACAAGTGGGTTCGCCATAATCAAGGCCAGCAGGATGAAGAGGCAGGGGCGTGGCCTTGTTGGTGAACCAGGGTCACGCTCGCGAACGTGGTCTCGCTCTTCTGACGGCGGGAATACGTTTTATTTTGCCGCCGGGCTGTCTGATGCCGTCGGCCGTCGCTGGTTCCGGCTTCTTTTCCACGACCATGCCCGCAGGTTGCGATACCGCATCTTCACGCCCGACAAGGATTTCCTTCTGCTGTTGCAATGTCCGCAGCAGGTTAATTTCTGGCAAGGCATTGGGGGTATGGGCGGGACGGCTGGCCAGCACGTTCAGAACAGCCTCGCTGATCTCGCCGACTTGGTGAAAATCGCAAAGAGTCAGATTGGAAATCCCTTCGAACTCCATGACCGGATCCGTCCGGGAAGCCACCATGGGCACGCCCAGGGCGGCCGCTTCCAGGAAGGACCATGAAAGGACAAACGGAGATGTCAGGTAGACGTGGCAGGTGCTGATTTGCAGAGCAGCGAGATAGGTCTGATGGTTCTGGAACCCCAGAAAATGGATGGACTTCAGATTCAGCTGGCCTTTGAGTTCATCCAGGAGACTCTGCCGCCATGTCCGACCTTGCGGATTAGGGCGTCCATACCCACTGGACGAATCGCCGGCGTCGCGGCCCATGATCAGCACCTGAACGTCCGGCCTGGACTTTTGGATGGCCGGGAGAGCGCGCATAAACTTGTGGAATCCACGAACCGGCTCCATATATCTGGCGGCAAAGGTGAGTATGGTTTTTCCGGCGTCCAGTTCGATCCCCTTGCCCAGCTTCAATTTTTGTTGATGGTTGGGCTTGAGCACTGCCATATTCAGGCCATCGTGGACAACCTGGATTTTCTCCGCGGCCCACTGAGGGAAGCGGCTTTTTTGCCACTTCGTTGGAGAAATCACGGCGTCGGCATCGCTCAAGGCGTGCAGCCAGGCACTGTTTTTAAGCTTGAGTCGTTGCCGGTCTTCAAGGCCGAGTGGTTCGAATTCCGGATCAAAATCCACTTCCTGTCCGTTCAGATTGTAGTACCATTCACCATAGACAACCAGTCTGGCGGAGGGCCAGATGGTCTTGATGAACAGGCATTCCCCCCATCCCGGATGCGCGTAGATCACATCCGGGATGAATCCTTTGATCCGCAGATCCTCGCAAATCCTGGCCACTCCCTCGGCGCGCAGCATCTTCGCATCCTGTTCCTGCATCAGGTAGGGCAAACCCTGCAGGGGCTTGCGGCTCAGCTTGTAGGGAAGAATCTTGACCCCGGGGATTTGCGGGGCCTGGTTCAGGGTCAGGGCCACGACCTGATGGCCGTCCTTGGCCAGCACCGGGGCCAGATATCCGAACTGTCCCGGAAAGCTCTGGTGAATGAAAAGAATGTTCTTCTTGGCGGACATTAGCGCACGCTCCTTTTTCCAGGCGGCAGGGCCAACCCGTTAAAAACGCCGACATAGGTGCTCAGGCTGAGGTTGGGGTTGTAAAACGGATCGTTGAGCAGTCTTGCTCCCCATTGCTCCCTGAGCCGATACATTTCGCGTTTGGCCTGGGCTTGTTTGGCCGGGGTGTCATCCTTGCCGCGGCTGGCTGATTCGTGGTGAATAAAACGGGCATGCGGGGTCCAAAGGACCTTCTTGCCCTCCTGGGACAGTTTCAAGCAGTAATCCACGTCGTTGAACGTGACGGGGAAGTTGATCTGATCCATGCCTCCGATGCGCAGGTAGTCTTCACGCCAGGTCAGCATGCATGCCGCGGTCACCGCGCTCCACTGCCCGGCAATCTGGTTCCGGTACAAATATCCCGGCTCGTCGCAAAGCCAGTCATTGCCCACATGGGCCGCCAGCTGGTGGACTCCGGTGACGACGCCCCCGTGTTGCACCAGACTATTGGGCCAGATCAGCTTGGCCCCGACGACCCCGACGGAATCGGCAAGCAGCAGGTCGAGCATTTCCTCCAACCATTCCGGGGTCAGCAATTCCAGATCGTTGTTCAGAAAGCAGCAGATTTCCCCTTCGGCCCGGCTCACGGCCAGGTTGTTCATGGCCGCGTAGTTGAAGGGGTGGGGGTAGGGAAGGATCGTGACGCCCAAGGCCCGAAGTTCCCTGAAATACTCGGCGGTTTCCGGTTCCCGGGAGTCGTTGTCCACGATGATGATGTCATAGGGTTTGTACGTGGTCAGTTCCAGGATGCTGGAGATGCACGGTCGCAGCAGGTCCACCCGGTCCCGGGTGGGGATGATCAGGCTGACCAGCGGGGAGGAACGCAATGGCCGGCGAACCCTGATTACCCTGAGACAGGTCGGATCCGTTTCCGCCGTAAGGTCGAGTTCGGAACGATTGAAGCATTCCTGGAGTTCGTCGCGCCGGACCCGAACCCTGTCCGCTTCCTGCTCCTCCGAAATCGTCGGACCGTGATAGAGCGGAACCGGGAGGTGCTTGATATCCTTGTCTTCGGCCACGATCAGGAGCAGATGCAGCCGGAAGCGCTGATATGCCTGCTCGTATCGTGTCCCGGCTTCTTGAGCATCTGCCGCCACGGACGCCGCGAAGACGCCGAGTTCCGGGGACATCCGGGAGAGCAGTCGTGCATCGAGCAGTAGCGGGCCGTCGAGGTAGTCGTGGCCATAAAACAAAAATCTGTCCCAGGCCGGCTTGCATCTGGGCAACGGACGACCACCCGGCTCGAGCAGGACGCCGTCGCAATAGAGCACGCCGGCCTTGCCGGATGCAGCGCCGAAAACCAGATTGGCCAGGGCGAACTTTTCCAGGACCGTCCCCGCCTCCACCAGGAGCAGATAGTCAAATTCCAGGAGGTGCCCAATGATGGTTTCCGGAGTATCGATAGCGACCTGCAGCAATTTTTTATCCGTGCGATCCCCATGCCCCGGGCTCCAGATCCGCAGCCGATCATATTTCTGGCTCAGCAGCCCGCGCAGGGATTGATCCTGGCCCTCTCCGGGCAAAAGCACAGCGCAGACGGTTTTTTCCGCGTTCATTCGCGGACACTCCGGCGGATAGGCCTTGAGCCAGAGGTCGACCATGTCCAGCCCGGCTGACTTTGGAAACCAGTTTTCGTAGCGGGAGAGCATTGCCCTCAGCAATTTGAGCTGCTCAGGTTTGGGGCGGGAAAGGTTTTCCAGCCAGGCCGATGCGCCCTGGGCCAGGGAGTGGACCTGGACCGGGCTGCCTGGCAGGTGCCGCCCCTGCTCGTCCAGGACATCTACAAGGTGCGCCTTTCCGTCCAGCAGCCCAAAGGGCAACGTCACGGCAAACCCGTGCCCGTCGCCTTCCGGTGGGGAAGCCCGCCGCTGGTCCGCCCTGGCTCGCCCGACCTCCTTGCCGTCCAGGACGCAACGGACGTCCAGGACGGCCGTGTCGTCTTCCGGATCACGCAGCCAGCCGGTCACCTGCGGTCCTCCGTCGGAAAAGACCTGGCCCATGGCTTTCTTGCGGTCTTCGATCCGGTCCAGCTGAAGCGGTTGGCCAATGGGCTCCCCGGTATTGGCGACGTGCAGGCTGAGGGCCGACTCGGAACTCAGCACGCTGTCCGGCAACCGCAGCCAGAAGCCATAACATCCGTCGCCAAGCCCCAGCGCCTTGGCCTGGGCATGCAACTGATCGGCGCGGCACACGGTCAGCGGTGTATTGTCCACCCGCACTTCGATCCATAATTGCTGATCCAGAGCGCTTTTTCGACAGACCCACCCCGTGAGGTAGGGCCCGGCAAGACCGTCGATTTCCCCCAACAGTTCGTCTTGCCCTTGCACCACTGGAGTTGCCTCGGAGGCATCGAGAAGATGCGGCTCTCCCGGCAGCACGTCGGTCCAATGCGCCAAATGAACCATCTCGTGAACACACTCGGAAACAGTTTCGGAACCGCTCTTAAAAACACCCTCGGACGCCCCGGGGTGATGCGACAGAGATCCGGAATCCTGGATAGAATCTGAGGCTGCCGAGTGACTGATCTCATCGGCACTGGTGAGTGTCGGTTTCCGTCGTGGGCGGAAAATGCGGTGCAAGAGGCTCATGGGGCTATCTGGGGGCGAGTGTCTTGTTGGTAAAAGAAGAAATGGGGCAACCAAATCAGGGTGCCCTGCAGTTTTTTGTCTGAATCAGGATGGGCAGGATGAAGAAGGGGGGCGAGGGGTTATTATTTATCCTGTTCATCCTGTAAATCCTGACCATCCTGATTCAGACAAGAATTCATCATCCAGCCAGTTCAGAGTACCCACATGTCCAGCCGCCGCTCCTCAGCCCAGGCCCGCCACTGCGGGAACGAAGCCGGGTCGTCGTCCAGGAACAGCATGGTCCGCGTTCCGGCGTTGTGCCAGATAGCGTCGGGGGCATCAAGCGCCAACGGCGCGGGATGAACACCTGCGGGGAGATGGACCGGCACCCAGGCCCTCAGCCCGGCTGCCCACAGGGAAATCTTTTTCTCGTGCAAGGCCCTGGCCAACACGCCGAGCTTTGTCCAGCCTGCCGCGGAATACAGACCGCAGACCAGCAGCGAGGGAGTGCTCATTGCATCCAGGTCGGCGATATCCAGTCGCGGCGGATTGTCCAGCATGGCCTTCTCGTCGATCCGGACACGATAGGCCTGTTGCAGCCAGTAGCCCAGCCCCGCATGGGAGCAGGAAATCTCGCGGAATACGGACAGGATGCGCGCATCCGGTGCT